>NZ_JNKI01000008.1 GCF_000702005.1 Selenomonas sp. ND2010
GTGCCAATTCGTGGTAAGAAATCTCTGTACTTAAATATAACTCTACAGCATTTACCTTGAATTGGAAAGAATATGTTTCATTTTTTCTTGACCGCTGAAGCCCATCTTTCCCCATTCTACGATATTTTCCGACCCACTCTTGAATGCATTTTGGGGAAGGGATGTCATATTTTTTTGTTAAGGCAGTATATCCTATATGTCCATTCAAATACTCTTGGACTACCTTACATTTAAATTCTGCACTATATTTTGCCATAAAAAGACCCCCATAAGTTAGATTCCTTGGTCTAACTTATGGGGGTCTCTACATTACGTGCAACAGCCCCTTTTTTTGTCATAATATTTACCATATAACGAGAAATAATCTTAGAAATCACCTCTCATAATATCAAAATCAACTCTGTTGACAATACAAATATCGATATGCTATTCTAAGGACAAGATTAGAGATTTATTAGGAGGAGCTATTCTTATGAAAAAACTATGGATTATAACATTATCGCTGCTAGCGTGTTTTTTATTCAATATTGAGGCTGAGGCAAAGTATCCTTCAAACTATCAGGAACGTATGAATTCATCCTATAAACAAGTACCGAACAGCGAAATGGCCTTAGGCGGGATTGGTAAGTTCTGCACCTATAACTATCTGATACAGGTATACGGAAAACCTGATTTTGCGGACAATTTACGTTATCCTGCCGAAACCAGACGCAGTCCTAATTTAACAATTAGATATGGCAATGGATTTGAACTTGAAGCTTGTCCTATAAATGGCCAATACTACATATTTAAAATAGAAGTAACAGAAAACAACGGTATAGCTACACCAGCAGGAATTCACGTAGGGTCGAGTGTAGATGATGTTCGTGCAGCATATGGTGAACCTCAACATATATCTCCAGCTGGCTGCTGTACATGGAACTTAATCAATTATTATCGTTCACATTATGCAAACTTTGAAGATGTTGCTGCATCTGTGAAAGACAGCCGTCATATGGAAATTCGGACGGGGCCAGAAGGAAAAGTTAAGTGGATTGATCTTGATTTTTTTCTATTTAAAGATTCCAATCTCAATGAAATAATAGCAGCTTCTCATCATGAACAGCACGCTATCCACCATTTTAACAATTAATATAACATCGCTTTAAAAACTAAAATTCATTTTGTGAACAAGAACAGCCTTATCTCTTTTGTAGGAGATAAGGCTGTTCTTGTTATCGACATGATTATGCGGCCATTATGAAGATTTTATTTTGTAAAAATTATTATAGTTCTCCCTTATCCAATCATAATAATTAGGGAACGCGCTCGTATTTAGATTCTCCCATTTTCCATATTTGCTGGTGTCAAAACCAACATCAGATTTTACACCGGTGGATTTATTGTATTTGTAAGTATCAACTATTCGTTGTTTTCCATTATTGATATCAATTTCCAGAACAAAGACTAAATACTCATCAGTATTTAGATGCATCTTATTTCCATACCGGTCATAGTCGATGCCTGATTTTCTGGTTGCAAATAAATTCATTACATTACCATTCTCATTAATGTAAATATTATTGCCATTACAATCGCAATCAGCCATCATCGTCATTTGATCAATTGTTTGTTCTTTTATTAATGTCCATTTTGCTTTTTGGGGATCCAAGCGTGTTTTCTTCACATTGGCTGCGCTATCTTTATCGGGCATTTTTTTAGCAAGCTCCAACGCATCACGAGCAAATTGTTTTCTCTTTTCCTTTTCTGCCTCTTCTTTTGCTTTCTTTACATCATCTTCATTAGAAAGCATTTTTTGAATTTCTGCAGTAAAGGATAAGTTGTCTTTCTCTGCTCGCTGATTGATAAAGAAACCCCCCCAAAGAACAATTACCAATAAGACGCCAATAAATGACATTCCACCGTTGTTATTGTCCTTACCGTTACTCATAAATATCATTCCTTTGATTTTCTAAACTTAATCAGCGCAGCCCTTTCAGATTCTTCCTGAAGAGTGTGTTCAACGCGCTGCATTATATATAGCGCGCACAACACTATTTGTACTACCTATACTAACACGTTCCCAACCGCCGCCAAGACCATGCTTAATTGATCCATTGGGCAGTATGTAAGCCACATCGTTAAATATTACACTGTTGCCCTCAGCACTACCAGTGGATAAAATTACCTCAACTGCGCGATAACCGTAATCTTCCATGGTCGCGAACCTGCAGGAATCCATTCTTACAAAGCGAACAAAATTAGGTGCTCTTACCACGGCCAAATAATTGCGATCTCCGTTCCAATAATAACAGCCATTTCCATCCGATAATAAACTTGCTTCAGTCTGACTACTAAAAGTCATCAGCATCAAGCCTGCAAAAATTCCCAGCAATAATTTCTTCATTGCTCATGCTCTCCTTATACCATAAATTTTCCTCATTGCCCTTGCAAGATGCGTATTATTAAAGAAACTCCAGTCTTCCCCCAATATTTCCTTAATGATTGTAATTCAATACATGTCCTTTATCATGCAACCTACTCCACATCCACTTATGGCTGCAATAGTCCCGTTTGTTTTATTTGAGCTCTAAGCCCACCGGGCAATGGTCACTGCCAAATATTTCATTGTGGATGGTCGCATCGACAATGCGCTCCTGAAGCCGCTTTGAGGCCACAAAGTAATCGATGCGCCAGCCCGCATTCGTATCACGGGCCTTGCGCAGATACGACCACCAGGTGTAGATGCCCGTGCGCTCCGGATACAAGTTGCGGAAGGTATCGATAAAGCCTGCATCCAAGAGCTCCGTGAACTTGGCGCGTTCTTCATCGGTAAAGCCCGCATTGTGATGATTGGTCTTCGGATTCTTGAGGTCGATCTCCGTATGCGCCACGTTGAGATCGCCGCAGACGATAACCGGCTTTTTCTTATCCAGCTCCAAGAGATAGGCGCGAAATGCGTCTTCCCATTCCATGCGATAGGCCAAACGCTCGAGCTCCCGCTTGGAGTTGGGCGTATAGACCGTCACGAAGTAGAACTCCGGAAATTCCAGCGTAATCACGCGGCCTTCATGGTCATGTTCTTCGATACCGAGCCCATAGCTTACGGCCAGCGGCTCGATGCGCGTAAAAACAGCCGTGCCCGAATAACCCTTCTTCTCAGCGCTGTTCCAATACTGCTTATAGCCTGGCAAATCGAGAATCGCCTGATCCGGCTGCATCTTGGTTTCCTGCAAGCAGAATACATCGGCATTAAGCTTGCAAAATGACTCCATAAATCCTTTTTTCAAGCAAGCCCGCAGGCCATTGACGTTCCAAGAAATAAATTTCATTGGTTCACCCTCCCCATTACGGAAGTGCCTTAAACGAATCAAGCGGCCAGAAGACCATCATAGCTTTGCCCTTGATGAGGTCCAGCGGAACAAAGCCAACATCGGCAAATCGGCTGTCTTCGGAATTGTTGCGGTTGTCGCCCATGACGAAAATCGTCCCTTTCGGTACCGTAGACTTTGGATATTCGCTCTTCGTCTTCTCCAGAATATAATCCTCGTTTAAGAGCTGATCGTTGACGAATACGCGGCCATCTTTGATTTCTACGGTGTCCCCCGCCGTAGCGATGACACGTTTGATGAAATCACGCTTCGGATCACGGGGATACTGGAATACCAGGATTTCGCCCTTCTGGGGCTCACGGAACTGATAGATGAATTTATTGACTACGAGGCGCTCCTGAGACTGCAAGGTTGGCCGCATCGACGGACCATCAACGATATAAAGCTCGACCACAAACTGGCGGATGATAAACGCCAGCACGACGGCCACGACAATCGAAACAATCCAATCTTTAGCCTCTTCTCCTAATGAACTCATTACAGTATCCTCCTCATAATAAATTTCAAACAAATAGGGACTGCTAAAAAGCAGTCCCTACCGTTACGCCAATTAGCGTTTCTCTTTGATACGAGCAGCTTTACCCGTAAGGTTGCGCAGATAATAGAGTTTTGCACGACGAACGATACCCTTGCGGACAACGTCGATCTTCTCAATGCGCGGGGAATGAACCGGGAACATACGCTCAACACCTACACCGTAGGAAATACGACGAACCGTGAACGTCTCACGAACGCCCGTACCCTGACGGGAGATGACAACGCCCTCGAACATCTGGATACGCTCGCGGGAACCCTCGACGATTTTCGCATGAACGCGAACCGTGTCACCAGGTGCGAACTCCGGAATGTCGGAACGGAGCTGTTCTTTCTCTAAAGTTTCGATAATGTTCATTTGTATATTTCCTCCTTCTATAGACGTTCGTGGCAAGCATCTACTTCGGTGATTACTCACGGCTTACTCAGAGGACCGCCCACATATACTCTGATAGTTTACCATAAAAGGAAGACCGTTTCAACACCCCGCAAAAATTAAATTTTGCTGAAAAAATTACTGGCTAAGCCGCGCGCCCATGGCTTTCTTTACCACTTCAGCCGGCACATCATTGCGGCAGACAACCGAGCCAATCGAATCCATTAAAACCCAATTGACTTTTCCGGCCACCGTCTTCTTGTCATGGAAAATATCGCCATACATGGCATCCACCGTACAGCCCTCCGCCTGGACCGGCAGTTGAAGGTTT
Organism: Selenomonas sp. ND2010; assembly: GCF_000702005.1. Lineage (GTDB taxonomy): Bacteria > Bacillota > Negativicutes > Selenomonadales > Selenomonadaceae > Selenomonas_A. Next base: position 4,613 of record NZ_JNKI01000008.1, read on the forward strand.
TGTGTAAGCTGCACCACCCGCTGAAAATCCTGGGCCGAAATCATGCCCAATTCATAACTGATATCGGCGGCACCAACTATGCCGATGGCCACCGCTTCCCCATGATTATAGCGCGTATAACCGGTTTCCTTTTCTATGGCATGCGCCATCGTATGGCCAAAGTTCAAAATGCGGCGAAGACCGGTCTCCTGTTCATCCTGGCTTACGACAGCTGCTTTGATTTCGCAAGAGCGCGCAATCATATGCGTCACTACCTCTGGCGTCAAAGTCAACACATCCGCCTGATTCTGTTCGAGGAATTCAAAAAACGCGCGGTCGTAGATAATCCCATACTTGATGATTTCCCCAAGCCCCGTATAGATTTCACGATTTGGCAACGTCTTCATAAACGCTAAATCCATAAAAACAGCCTTCGGCTGGTAGAACGCACCAATCAAATTTTTCCCCAATTTATGATTGACAGCCACTTTGCCGCCCACGCTCGAATCCACTTGCGCCAAAAGACTCGTCGGCAGCTGCACGAACGGCACGCCGCGCATATATGTTGCCGCGATAAAACCGGCTAAATCCCCGACTACGCCGCCCCCCAGAGCAAAAATTGGCGACTTGCGATCAAGTCCCAGTTCAATTGCCTTCGTATAGAGGTCTTCGGCCACGGCCAGGCTCTTGGAACTCTCACCAGCCGGAACTGTCACCAGCGCTGCCTCCAGCCCAGCTTCACGCAACAGGTTTTGAATTTTCCCGCCGTAAAGCGGTCCGACATTCGTATCGGTAATCACCATTGCCTTTTGCGAAAAAGACGCGGTTTGTACAAAGGAACGAAATTTCTCATCCAGTCCATAACCAATATAGATGCTATAACTTTTTTCGCCTAATTCGACTCGAACTTCACGCATGCAATACCCCTCTCGTCTTTAGATAACGCACGATAGTTTCCACCACCTGCAGTGGAGACAATTCACTGGTGTCGATGGTAAAGTCTGCCTGCTTGTACAAATCTTTCCGTTCCTCCATCAGCATTTCCACCGCCTTGCGGCGGTCTCCCTGATCGGCTCTATCGAGCACCGGCCGAGTGCCATGGCGCATCGTTCGCTCCAGCACCGCATCAACGCTGGCACTTAAACAAATGATAATCCCGCTTTTTTTGAACGAAGCCACATTGGCTGGATTTTTGACCGTCCCGCCGCCGGTGGAAATCACCGCATTGCGCCGAGCTGAGAGCCGCTCCACCAGCCCCCGCTCCAACTGCCGAAAATAATCTTCCCCCTGCTGCGCAAATATTTCTGGAATGCGCATGCCGGCTTCCTCTTCAATTTTCTGATCCATATCCATAAAGGCACAGCCAAGTTTACTGGCCAGCATCTTGCCTGTGCTGGTTTTGCCGGTTCCCATAAAACCGATAAGTATGACATTCTTCATGACTTACCAGTCCTTTCCAATGCGTCGCTTATACGCCTCCAAGGATGCCTTCACATCAACCAGCGCATCGGAGCCGAACTTATCACAGACAGCCTCAGCCATGACAAAAGCCATCATGGCCTCACCTACTACCGAAGCAGCTGACACCGCACAAGTGTCGCTGCGCTCCTTGCAGGCAAGGACAGCCTCTCGGCTTTCGATGTCAATCGAGCGAAGCGGCGTCATAAGCGTCGGAATCGGCTTCATTGCCGCTTTGACCACCACTTCTTCCCCATTAGTCATGCCGCCCTCCAAACCACCAGCACGATTCGTCTTTCGGAACACTTCGCCCTCCTCATCGAGGAACACTTCATCGTGAATCTGACTGCCTGGCAAAACTGCACATTGGAAACCCGCACCGATTTCCACGCCTTTAATCGCCTGAATCGACATCATAGCACTAGCAATCTTAGCATCGAGTCGACGGTCCCATTGAATATGGCTGCCAAGGCCTGCGGGCAGGCCGCGGACGATCACCTCAAAGATACCGCCTAAAGTATCGCCGGCTTTCTTGGCTTCATCGATCTTGGCCTTCATCTTCACTTCAGCATCCGGGTCAAAACAATTAAGCTCCGAATCCGTCTCCTGTCCCAGCAGATGACGATTGACCTTCGACGGATCTATTTCCACCCCGCCGATATTGGTCACCTGCGATACGACTTGAATGCCGAGAGCACGCAAAAATTCCTTGCAGACGGCACCAACGGCAACGCGCATCGTCGTTTCCCGCGCACTGGAACGCTCCAGAATATCCCGTACATCCTGCCGGTTGTATTTCTTGACCCCCGTAAGGTCCGCATGTCCCGGTCTTGCAGCCGTAACTTTTGCCCCGGCCGGTTTGCCAAATACCGCCATCCGGTCCAGCCAATTTTCGAAATCCTTGTTGATAACGCGCAGCGTCACCGGCCCCCCCAGCGTCTCACCGAAGCGTACGCCCGAGACAATTTCGACTCGATCGGTTTCGATTTTCATGCGTCCACCACGGCCATAGCCCTGCTGGCGGCGCGCCAAGTCGCGATTAATCACCTCAAGATCAAGTTTCAGGCCCGCTGGCAGGCCTTCGAGGATTGCGGTCAGGCAGGGTCCATGGGACTCTCCGGCCGTCATAAAACGTAACATACTCATAACAGGATACACCTCGCAGGATTTCAAATTTCTTTATTTACTAGTTTAATTTATCACTTTATATAAATCAAGTCCTTCTAGCGCCAATCCCTGTCCATTTATCAAAAACTTTTCCTCCCCATGTTCCCTTATGAGTCCCCTTTCACCGCAAAAATCCGCAGTTCCAACTGACAGTTGAGCGCACCATCCTTTTCCTGCACGGCTGTCCGCGCCACTTGAATGTAGCGGTCTTCATCCCGCAGACTGCGCAAAAAGGACAGCAGCTCAAAATAACTGCTGCGAAATTTCACCTCCACGGGCATGACCTGCAAGCCATCGCGCACTGCCGCCACCTTGGGAGCCACCTGCGTTAATTTGATTTTGTTCTGAAATGCCAATTGCTGCAGCCTGCCTAAAAACACGCCCTGCTCTAAACGATCCGGCAAAGCCTTATCGACGCGAGCCTGCCGCGCCAGCAAATCTTTTTCATAGGATGCCTCCGAAGCATGAGCACTCCGATACGCTTCAATCGCCTGTAAATCCTGCCGCATCGCCTGGGATTCTGCCTGCGCCTGCTCCCGTTTCGCCTGCATTGGCACATGGATAAAAAAATAAACGAAAGCGGAAGCCAGCAGTGAAACGCCAACAGCAGCCAGCAACCATTCTCTCCCCATGGGCTTTTCTACCTTCTGCATCCAATTCATCCTGTTCCTCCTGCCTCTTACCGTCATAAGTTTATACTGAGTTGAAACGATATACGCTCCTCCGACTGCGGATTCTCTTTTTCTGCCTCCTCCGAAGATTCGAGTACCGCTCCCTGGGGAAAGAAATCCCGATCCTCCTCAAACGTTTTGACAAAATCGGCTACTGCCTCATAACTTACCGCCCGACCTGCCACGTGAAGTTTGTCGCGCCCTTCAAACTCCAGCCGTTCCAGCCATACCCCCTCCACCGTGCGGCTGCCAAAATGAACCAACACGCTGTACCACGGAATATTTTTAACCGATAATTCCTGCAAATGTTTTTCCTTCCCTGCAGTTTCCTGCCGGATATGTTCGAACATCTTCATTTTATTTTGCTCCGAAGTCAAACGAGTCAGTTCCTGCTTTGCTGACCAGTTTTCCTGCCGCGCCACATACAGCATCCAAAAATCCCAGCCAATGACGATACCGCTCAAAAACAGCACGACTCCCGCAACGATTGCTGCCATAGCCGGCCACTTCCACCGATTCACGTGTTGTTCCTGATTCAGCAGTCCACCTCCCCACTTCTTCCCCCAATTATTCTGCCAACACTTCATGCCAACGCAATACATATAATCGGTTTCGTCTTCCGGCACAGCCAAAATATCCAGCAGACGAATCCCTGCCTGCTCAAAGGCCTCCTGCACCGAAATCAAATACTCCTGGCTCACGGCGCCGCCCCAAGGCCTCGTCTCCTGCGGCCAGGCGTATACCGCAACAGCGCAATCCTCTATATCAACCCCAACGTTTCCTAACTCTCCCTCCAGTGCCCAATAGGCGAGTTCCTTCCGCTCGATTTCGTTCTCCTCCGGTGGCACGTTCCAAAAGCCATCCTTCTCTGTCTTTGCGAATAACACCAATGGGACATCCCAAAGCCCCTCTTCCTCCAACCTCCCAGCAATCCGTTTGGCCTGCCATAACAGGTCATGACCGTTCTCCGGTGGCAGCAGCATTCGCGCCTTCACCTGCCAATCATCATCTTCTCTTAATTCCAGCAAGCACACCGAACCATCGTCACGGATCTTTACACCAATTATATCCTGCCATGTCATATACACGAGCTTTTTAAGGCGTCCAGCCAAGCCAAACATACCGCTCCCCCACTTTCTTCATTTCTCCCTTGACCACGCGGCATTCTTCCCACGGTTTCGTATTTCTACAGTTGCTCGCATAACCCAGCAAATAGATTTTATCCTTGCGCTTAATTCCTCCCGCTTTCCAGGCTACTCCCTCCGGCGGCACTACCTCTGCCAGATTCACAGCCACCAGCTTAATATCCATAACCGTATCCTCCGACCACTGCGAAGGAATCTGCGGATTCTCTTCAATCCGCAGCGCCACGAGCTCTACCAGACTCTCAGCCGCCAGCCTCAGCCTTGTCTCACAGACATAGCGATCATTTGCCTCCTGCCCTGCTCGAATAAAATACAACAAGCCAAACGAAAAAACCATCACAGCCATCAGCATGCAGAGCAGCAACAGCGAAACTGCCCCCTGCTGTCTATCCTCACACATCCGGTTCCTCCCCTTCTCCTCTCGGCAAATACACAGCGGTCGACAGATTATAGAAATGATTGGTGAATAGACTGCGCCCCTTAAGCTGAAGTACATATAGACCAGGGCAGTCTGCAACTTCTTTTCCTGCGACTTCATAGATTTCGACCTCCGCCAGCGAATAATCCCCACTCATCGGTGCGGATCGGTCCCATCCCCAAATCAACTTCTTTCTCCCCCGCACTTCGGCAATCCAATAAAGCGACCATACATCGTTACTGCCGTTATAATCTCGCAGCGCATACCAGCGCTTGTGCATCTCAATGCCCAAAGGACTTTGTGAATACGGCGTAACATATTTTGCTTCCGTCAAATCCTGAACCATTCGGGTAAAGGCAATCTGCATTTCCTGGTGAAGCTCCGCGTCGGCCAACACACGAAAGTAATTCCGAACGCTTATCAGCAGCATTGCCACCGCTGCCGTTAACAGAAGCATCAAAATTGGCAGCGAAATGGCCGTCTCCAGCAGGATAATTCCCTTCTGCCCAGTTGCTGCTTTCATAATCTTGTTCCTTTCTGCTGATGGTGCCGGCACAGCAGTCGTTCATACACGAGTTCTCCCGACCTGCCACTCACCTGCCAGTCCACCCGCACCTGTACCCGCCAGATTGCTGCTGTTTCTGCTCGAACCTCAGCTTTGACGGCAAACGAACCATTCTCCTGCCGTAGCAACTGCCCCTCACCGAGCCAGCCGTATTGCCCTTCCTGAAGCCTGTCCCGATCCATCGCCCCTTCCAAGCGCGCAAATTCCTCCTGCGCCAAAAACACGCCGGCCAGCCGCACCGAATCTTGCTGCATCACCACTTGCGCCTGCCGGAACAGCATCAAACTGGCCGCCATCGCCATGACGACAACGCTTAGCACTACCACTTCCAAAAGAATATACCCTTGCTGTTTTTCCACCTTCACGGGCTCACCCTTTCCATGCGGATTCTTCCCGCTTTGCTAATCATGATTTTCCGCCCTTCCTGCGGCCAGCCTTCACAGCAGATAAGCAACGTCATCATTCCCAGCCCGACATTTTTTAGTTCCCCATTATCCTTAAAGGCAATCGGACCGCTGTCAACATTTGTCCCATTCCATTGCCTGCTCACCCGCACCAGTGGCAAATAACGATGCGACATGGTTGTCTCCGCTTCACTGCTGGTCACCGTTACACAATAATCTTCCTTGCGTACTTCGATAACTGCCTTTTTTACTACACCATCGCGGACGTAAAGCCCATGATTCGCCCCCTCGATCAGGCGATTTAACGACTGCGTCCGCCGAAGATCTACCAGCAAATGCTCCGTCTCATATTCAATGGCCGCCTCCCGATAGAACTGCATTGCCTGGGGTACTGCCACCAAGCCCAAAACCGCGATAATCGCCATCAATATCAGCACTTCAATCAGTGCCAATCCTGCCTGCTGCTTTTTCTTCTGTCTATTCATAACAATCTCTCATACCACTGCCAACAATCCATGCCAAACCAGTAGGCAAAAGAAGCTCCTATCGTCAAAAATGGTCCAAAGGGAAGTTTTGCCGAACAGGAATACCCTCGCCACAGAAGCAGTCCCAATGCGACAATCCCACCCAATCCAAAGGCCAGCAGCACAGCCACCACCATCGGCTTGACGCCCAGCCAAAGTCCAATTGCCCCAGCAAGTTTCACATCGCCCCAGCCCATACCGCCACAGCTCAGCCAACGTATCCCCAAAAATAGTCCGCCCCCCAAAAGCGCGCCCGCCAGCATATCATCCAAGGAATTTCTCCCCAGATTCCAAGGATAAACTGCCGACAACGCCACAATCAAGACCAGCCGGTCGTATAAAAGACCGCAGCGAACATCCTGCAGGGCCAACTCGCTTAATCGCCAGACAAACCACAGCCCCAGTAGAGCAAATGCCCATTCCTTTCCCATCATTTGCCAAAATCTCCTGCCGTATAGCCAGCACAAGCCGCCCGACAATCTTCCCCATCAAGCTCTATCCCAGCGGCCTCTTTTTTCAGCTCATAAGTTTCCGCACTTATCGTCACGATCTTCCCATCTTTTAACTGGCATTTCCCTTGGGGAGGTTTTAAGTTATCCAAGTCCGAAACATAATCGGATAAATCACCCAGCTGGTTTGGCCATCGCCCCTTCTGCGTTGCATAAATGGCAATAGCAGAATCCAACGTGGTAAGGTCCGCTTTCACCTTCGTGGTGTTAGCCATCGCAATAGCCGAATGAAATTTGGGCACGGCTATCGTAGCCAAAATCGCCAGAATCGCCATGGCAATCATAGTACCAAGCAACGAAAAACCAGCCTGCCTTGATTCCTTCATAGATACTCCTCCTTTTGCATACGCTTCTCATTCAACAAAAATCCTCTCTGTGAGGATTTTTCCGTCTGTAAACTTCGTGACAAGAAACCAATCTCCTTCTAATCTTCTAATAAAAAACGCCATAGAGAAATCTTCTCCATGACGTCTGACGCGCTTCGTTATTATATTCTCTTCACGGATTTCATTGACCGTTCTACCATTTGCTTCGCCTGGCTATCGTCTTCCTTATACCCATAACTGATTATCCAGAAATCATTGCCGGAATAAACACCCAAACACTCCATCGTTTGCTTGTTCCCATAGCCATTGAACTGGATTAACGCATAAGTCATTTCCTGGCCATTAATCGTTCGCTGCTCGCAGGTCTTGAGAACTGGATGCATTTTATCGGCCTCCTGATACGACTTCATAAAACTATCCAGATTAAACGGCATCTTCTGCCCCGGGTCTGCCATCGAGCCATGGTAGATATCCACAAAACAGCGATCCTCGTGATGGAAATACCGTTCTGCGCTCTTGACATTTCCCTCCGCCGGCAGAGATACATAGTCCAACTTGAACGGCAAGTCAATCGACAACCCCTTCCCGTCCTGCTGACGAAGGATTTTTGTCTTAAAGTTTTGATAGGTTTCTACTGGCGGCGGGTTCTTCGGCAAGTTATCGTGCCGCGAGGCAATTCGATCCACCGTTAGCACCGCACGTGCAATCGCAAAAGACTCCCACACCGTACAACCAGAAGTAACCGTAGTCGTAAGCAACAAAACGCCGATGCCAAAACATCGTAATGATTTCTTCATACTATTTTCTCCACCTCATATTCTTATTATGAAATCAACAAATCCATTTTTCATAATACCTATCATTGATTATTCCTTTCTTAAATTTACAACAAAATTTGCTAAAAAATCCCCCTATGATGACAGTTTTATTTTTACTGTCTCTCATAGGGGGAGCATATCCGTTTTCTTCCTACCTCATAGGGGAATTTTTCTCATTCTATTTCATTAAAATTTAAACTGCTGCAGCGAATTCTGCAATCCCTGAGCCAAATTTGCCAACGACGTGCTGGCATCCGCAATTTCTGTTGCCGATGCCGACTGCTGTTCCGAAGCAGCCGATACACTTTCCATCTCCGAAGCAACCATGCCGCCCTTGCGGGAAATGCCATCGGATTTCTCTTTTACTACTACCGTCTCAGCCGAAACAGACTTGATCTCATTCGACATCACCTTGGCCTGTTCTGCCATACTAAGTGCTGCCTCACGAATGCGCGCGAAGTTTTCCCGCAACTCTTCGACCGACTGAGTGCCTTCTTTGACGGCCTGACTGCCTTCCTGCATCGAGCGCACTGCCTCCGCCGTATCGCCCTGAATCCCGTTGATAAGGCTCGTAATACGCTGCGCAGCCTCCTGGGATTCCTCCGCCAGTTTTCTTACCTCATCGGCAACGACGGCGAAGCCACGGCCATGTTCACCAGCACGGGCAGCCTCGATAGCTGCATTGAGGGCCAAGAGATTCGTCTGCTCGGCAATTGCCGAAATCGCCTCGACAATCTGACCGATTTCCTGCGAGCTCTGTCCGAGTTTATCCACCGTAGCCGCCGAAGAATTTACGATACGAGCTACGCTTTCAATCTGTTCTACAGCTACTTTGACGGACTCATTGCCACTGGTTGCAGCATCGTTCGTAACTGTTGCATGATCCGAAACCCGCTGGGCCGTCTGATTCAAACGATTGATTGCCTCAGCCGTATTGTCAATGGCCGCAATAGTATCGCCAACATCCTGCTGCTGCTCTGCTACCGTGCCAGCGGCATTGGTAACCGATTGTGCGACCTGTTCCGACGCCTGAGCCGACTGATGGGAGCTTGCCGTAAGCTCTTCGGAAGATGCAGCGAGCTGCTCGGCCGTCGTGCTGACATTCCGCATGAGTTTGTTGAGATTCATGCGCACCGAAGCCACTTTATCCGCCATCTGGCCGAATTCATCGCCGCGCATGATCGTACGCGCATGATCGCTGAAGTCGCCACCTTCAAGACGCTCGAGTGACAGCATCATCTTCTCCAACGGATTCGTAATTTCCTTCGTGATCCAAAGTGCGCAGGCAATCAGTACAATCAGCGTGACCAGCAGCTGGATAACTGTGTTGCGGACAGCCGCAGCTGAGTCAATATCATTCTGCGTATTGAGCTCCTCGGCATGCTTGCTGTTGAGCTCTGACAGTTCACCTAGTTCCTTTCCCAAGGCTGCTGCCAGCGGCGATCCGATTTTCTCATAATGAGCCAACGCCTCTTCGTTCTTGCCTTCCATGCTTAAAGCCACCGCTTCGCCAAGGTTCGTCTTCAAAGCGGCCCAATCTTTCTTGACCTTGTCCATGATTGGGTCTTCGCCAGCAATTTTATGCGGGATTGCATCATAGGCAGCAATACTGTCATCTACCGTTTTGACGCCGGCCTCATACTTGCCCTTGAGATCCTGCAGCCGCTGCGGATTGTTTTTGACCGTCGTTGCAATAACCGCCATACCTTGGGCATAACGGATCCCATAGCCGGCCTTGCCGACCGCCTCGACACCCTTGACCGTGCCTTCATACATCACTTCCATATCCCGCTGTGCCTTCGTGACAGCCGAGTAGCCATTCCAGCCGATAAAGCTCATGCCGATGACGGCAACTACCGCTAAGATCAGCAGCTTGTAAGCCACCCTTAAATTGTTCATCCATCCCATACTAAACACTCCTTTTCCTAAAAGGTTATTTACTTCCCATCATATACAACCTTTTTTCTCTCACATCTTGGGATTATCTTACAGTTTCGACATTTTTCACCATAATCCTTCTATTTCGAATAGAAAAAACTCCCAGACGTTACATCTGGGAGTTACAGACTTTGGGGCACTTAATTATTTTTCCTCGATAAGCTCTACCAACTCATCGTAATCTTTTTTGAGTTTCGCATATTCTTCTGCCAGCTGCAAGCAAGTCAACACCGCAATCTTGCGTTCATCAAAACTTCGCACTACCCGTGCCATCTGCTTCATGCGCTTATCGAGCTCTGCTGCTAACTGGAGCATATGCTTCGGGTCATCGGTTTTCAGCGGATACGTATTGCCATAGATTTCCACCAAGACCCGTTCCGCTTGTTTTTTCATTTCTTCTGCCATGATGCCCCTCTTATGCGCGAAGTTCTGCGTGGAACTTCGCTTCGACCGCTTTGAGGATGCTATTAAAGCCTGCATCGGCTTCCTCATCGGTCAGCGTTTTATCCTTGGACTGGAACTTGAGGTTGAACGCGAGGCTCTTCTTGCCCTCGGCAACATGCTCGCCCGTGTAGACATCAAACAGCGTCACGCCGCAGAAGAATTTGCCACCATTCTTCTCGATAACAGCCTTGATTTCGCCTTCAGCGACCGTCTCGTCGACGACGATGGCCAGGTCCCGCGCGATAGCCGGATATTTCGGCAGCGATTCGTAATGGAAATTCTTGGCCGTGTATTTCATCAGCGTCTCGACATCCATCTCGAAGAGATAGACCTTCTGCTTGATGCCAAAGTTCGCGGCCACCGCCGGATGCAGCTCACCGACCGTTGCGATTACCTCGCGGCCCTTCTTGAAGAGGGCCGTCTTGCCCGGATGCAGGGCGAAATGCTCGCCAGCCTCAACCGTATAACCAGCAATCGACAACGCCTGGAAGAGTTCCTCGACGATGCCCTTCATATCGTAGAAGTCCACCATCTCATTTCCCTGGTTCCAGCCAAACGGATGACGACGGCCCGTGATAAGGCCAGTCAGCTTGATGACCTCATCGGGCAGCTCCGTAACCGGCAGGGCCTTCGGGAAGAATACCGGCGCCACGTCGAACAGGCGGATATCGGTATTCTTGCGCGCAAAGTTGCGCACGGCATTTTCCATGATGCTCGTCAGCAGGCTCGTGCGGACCAGCGGTGCATCATCGGTCAACGGATTCATGATGGGGATAGCCTGGCGAAGCGGACTATCGGCCGGCACCTGCATCTTATCAAACATCTCAGTGCTCGTGAAGCTGAACGACAGCTCCTCCGTCATGCCAAGGCTGGCGAGCACATGCTTGATTTTATCGATGAAGTTCTGGCGATCGCTCTGACGGCCCTGCATGATGCTGCCGCGCGGCGACGTCGACAGGATATTATCAAAGCCATAGATGCGCGAAACTTCCTCGGAAAGATCCTCCATATAGGTGCAGTCATTACGCCAGGACGGAACCGTAGCCGTATAGACCTCCGCGCCTTTCTCCTCGATGGCAAAGCCAAGGCTTTCGAGAATCTCGACCATCTTAGCCCCAGCCAGCTTCGTGCCCAGGCGCTTGTTGATCTGCTCAGCCGTGAAGTCAATCTTGACCGGCTCTTTCGGCTGCGGATAAACATCGACGATGCCCTTCGTAACCGTGCAGGCGCCCATTTCCTGCAGGAGCTGGGCCGCACGGTCGAGAGCTCGCGGCGTATTCGTTACATCGACCCCGCGCTCGAAGCGGCCCGATGCCTCAGAATGCAGGCCGCAGCTGCGTGACGTACGGCGAATGTTCGGACCGTAGAACGAAGCTGCCTCGAGAACAACCGTCGTAGTCTTCTCGGTGACTTCCGTCTCGAGACCGCCCATGACACCAGCGAGACCTGCCGGCTTCTCAGCATCGGCAATGACAAGCTCCGTTCCCTTAGCCACGCGCGACGAATCATCGAGCGTATGGAGGTTCTCGCCCGCTTTAGCCACGCGGGCCGTCAGCTGCTGCCCCTTGATTTCATCATAGTCGTAGGCATGCATCGGCTGGCCGAGCTCGATCATGACAAAATTCGTGACATCGACGACATTGTTGATGGCGCGGATGCCAGCTCCCTCCAGGCGCTGCTGCATCCACTCCGGCGACGGGCCAATCTTGACGTTTTTCAGAACGCGCGCCGAGAAACGGTCGCAGAGGTCCTTGGCATCAATGCCGATTTTAATCATATCAGCCGCCTGGGCCTCATCGTCCTCATTGACCTTGATTTCCGGATAATGGGGCTCATTGCCCGTGAGTACCGCCGCCTCGCGCACGAGGCCCATAACGCTGAAGCAGTCGCCGCGGTTGGCCGTGAGCTCGAACTCGAGCACGACATCGTCAAGGCCCAGCACATCTTTGGCCGGCACGCCAACTGGCGTATCCGCCGGCAGGATGTAGATGCCGTTCTTCTGCTCCTCCGGCAGTTTGTCGAGATCCATGTGGAGCTCATCGGCCGAGCAAAGCATGCCGTTGGACGGCAGGCCGCGCAGCTTGCCTTTCTTGATATGAAGGCCATTGGGCAGATGCGCGCCAATCATAGCCACCGGCACGATCTGGCCCTCTTTGACATTCTGAGCACCCGTAATAATCTGGATGAGATCTTTTTCGCCCACATTCATCTGGCAAATCTGCAGATGATCCGAATCCGGATGTGCCTCGAGTTTTTCAATCCGCCCCGTAATGACCTTGTCAAGGCCTTCGTCCGCGCGGATGACGTTTTCGACCGGCACGCCGGACATCGTATATTTATCGGCAAGTTCTTCTGCCGTCTCGTTGAATTTAATGTAATCGTTCAGCCATTTAATGGAAACCTGCATCGTATAACCTCCTCAATCTCAGAACTGGCTCAGGAAACGCATGTCGTTGTCGTAGAACAAGCGCAGGTCATCGACGCCGTAGGACAGCATAGCGATACGCTCAACACCCATGCCGAACGCAAAACCGCTGACCTTCTTCGGATCGTAGCCGCTCATCTCGAGGACATGCGGATGAACCATGCCGGCACCGAGGATTTCAAGCCAGCCTGTGCCCTTGCAGACCTTGCAGCCTTCGCCGTGGCACATGACACAGGAAATATCGACCTCAGCCGACGGCTCCGTGAATGGGAAGAAACTCGGACGGAAGCGGACGCCGACATTCTCGTTGAAAATCTGATGCAGGAACAGCTCCAGCGTGCCCTTGAGGTCCGCCAGGCTGATCCCCTCGTCGATGACCAGGCCCTCAACCTGCGTAAACATCGGCGAATGCGTAGCATCGTACTCATCGCGGCGATACACGCGGCCCGGTGCAATCATGCGAATCGGTTTATTCGGTTCGCTAGCCTGCATTGTGCGGGCCTGAACCGGCGACGTCTGCGAACGCATAAGAATCTCTTCCGTGATATAGAAGGAATCCTGCATATCGCGGGCCGGATGATCCTTCGGCAGATTCAGCGCCTCAAAGTTGAAGTAGTCGCGCTCAATCTCGGGACCTTCTTCTACGCTAAAGCCCATGTGCACGAAAATATCCTTGATGCGCTCCAGTGTCAGCGTCAACGGATGCAGATGCCCCATCGGTACATTGCGGCCCGGCAGCGTCACATCGATGCGCTCACTGGCAAGACGTGCCTCGAGTTCCTTAGCTTCAAGCGTTTTCTTCTGCTCCCCGATGAGCGCTTCAATCTCGCCCTTGGCGGCGTTGACAATCGCGCCGACTTTCGGACGCTCCTCTGGGCTGAGGCTGCCCATGCCGCGCAGGATCGCGGTAAACTCGCCCTTCTTGCCCAGATATTTGACGCGGATATCGTTGAGGGCTGCCACATCGCTAGCACCCTTGACGGCTGCGGCAGCTTCGGCCTTCAGCTGTGCAATCTTCTCTTCCATCGAATAACCTCCTACTATCAAAAAAGCCTTCGCCCCTTGCGCAACAGCGCACGAGGGGCGAAGGCATAAATTCGCGGTACCACCCTGATTTCTCACTCAAATGACTTTAACGCAGTCCTACGTCCGGCATTTCCTCCGAAAGACTCCAAAGCGAACTTCAACCCACCACACCGTCCCCTTTCCACCAGCCGGGAACTCTCTAAAGATGCTCTGCAAGCCTACTCTTCTTTTTCATCGTCACGATACGTTAAAGTGTAACATAGATAGCCGTATTTTGCAAATCGCCATCATGAAGCATGTCAAAAACATCAATCTTTCCAATAATACTTGAAAGTACTTTGCGGGTATTCCTTAGGATGAACCCAGCCGACCGTTCCATCTGCCTTTCTAAGGCACATCCAAAAATCAATACCTAGGGAACGATCTGTTGCCTCACCAATATAACTTCCCCAAACTGCATATGAATTCGCAGTATTGAATCCTCTGATATTATAGCCTTCCAGCCACCAAAGGAGTTGCCCATTCCAGTATCCGAGATACGTTCCCTCGCCTGTGTACTGCAACAAATAGATAATTGTCCCCGGATAAAGCGTTATTTTTTCAGATGATGCCGATTGATATTTATACGCCTGCACAGTTTTTTCCACTCGAACGGCATGCCGATTGGGGTGGGTATACACTACACAAGAGATGCGATTCACAATTTCTCCTGAAGAAATATTCCCCGTTACGTTATCACTATTAGGCGCCGCATAAAGCGTTAACGGATTCTCAATTTTTATTCTCACATTAACTGCAGCTTCAGCAGGCATTCTATCCCAAACCGTATAATCAGCCGGAGCCCCATCAGCCAGTGCATAAGACGCTGTTGAAAACATCAAAGCCATAATCAATGTGGAAAGTTTTATAAACAATTTAATCATATCATCACCCCCAAAGCATTTTCCCTTCACTTATCATCATTTCACTTCTCAGTCCATAAAGGAATAAAAAACATTTTTATTCCTTTATTCTTATACTTTTCTGCACTTCCTCTGCTTTATTTCTCATTGTTGAATCGGAAGCTTTATACTCACAAATAACCACCCATGTTTCATTCTGCTTTATAATATACATACATCTCCCTTCCATACTAGTTCCGGCATTCTTATACCTTACGATTGCGATAATCGCTGGATTTCCGTGAATTGTAGTCTCCTGTCTATTCTCTTGAAAATCTTGAACACTATTCTGTTTTCTCATCGCCTTCATATCATCATCAACAATTTCTTTTATCCCTTCCATCCGCTCTTTCTCTGACATTTTTACAAATAATTCTTTTTTGTAATTTGTAGAAATCACATTAACTACCATGTCTTGGCTATTTCCTTGAAAACGTTGTATTGTTGTAACAAATCCTTTGGCATCTTCTGGTATTTCTTCCCTTTGGCTATTCGTACTCATCTCAAAAGGAAATCCTGCTGTCAACTCGGTTGATTCCCCTTTAAAGGTTGCTACCTTTAAAGAGGAATCCTTATCATTTTCCATCAGCCCACCCAACTTACAACCAATCAATAACGTGGAAAATATCGTTACAAACAAAAAAAAGAATACACTTTTAACATTCTTCATAAACTCCTCCCCTTTCTAAAAGAAAAATTCACGAACTTCCCTCCGCTTCAAATCTTCCCCCTTCGAAGTAATTCTCCAATCCATCTACAAATCCCTTCTCTTCTTCCAAAAACTTCCAAACGATTTTACATAGAAGATTTCACTATAAATTGCCAAATTAAGTGCAACATTCCTCCCTATTAGACCTCATACGACATTTTATAGTAAAAAACATTCCCCATTCATAAGGTCATTATAACCACTTTGCGTTATATGTTATATTATTCTCAAAACAAGCCATCAAGATTTAAAATCCGTGTTCCCATTCCTATTTCTTTCCATAAAAAGAACCGACAAGCAATACAGCCTAATCGTCTACTCTGCTTGTCGGCTCTTTTATCCTCTTTTGCGTTATCTAGTACCGCACCTGCTCCCGAAACGATTTCCAATCGATAAACGATTCGGCGTCGGGATGCTTGGCAAAATAGTTTTGATGCTCTTCGGCGGCTTCGCGGAAAGTTTTCAGCGGGGTGGCTTTGGCGTAGCATTTGCGCACGGCTTTGCTGTTAGGGTCGTTGATGGTGAGTCCAGCTGCTGTTGCCGCCGGAGCTTTGCCGCGATTGGCCAAAAAGTGCATGTAAAACTGCAGATGTGGCTCGTCTTCGGCATCGGTGTACCAGACACCAGCCCGGAAAGCCTTGCCCACCGCCTTGCCTTGGCCGTCGGGACGGTATGGTGTCACGACGGCGAACAGGATATCCATCAGCATGGAGAGATCCACTTTTTTCGGATTGTACTCGACTTCGATGCCATGCACCTCATCGTCGTTACCCTCTCCTGTCAGGTAGCCTGTCCGCGTGGACACGACACCGGGCAAGCCCGTGAATATCGCCTGCAATTCGTGGAAATCGCCCCCCGAAAAGTAAATCTTTTTCGTATACATGCCTAACGGCCGCCTCCCTTCTCTTCCCGCGGATGGAACAAATCGTCCTGCCTTGCGGCCGCCCGCTGTACATCAAACATGCCGATGAGCTCGGCCACTGCCTGCGTCGGCGAAATCGTGCCGTCAAGGACCGCGTCCTTTACCTCGGGCATCCGGCCCTTGATGACCGGATCTTCGAGAAACAGGTTGTGCAGATGTTCATCGATCATGCTGTGCATCCAGTCGAGCAGCTGGCCATCGCGGCGCTTTTGGAAAACACCGCTTTTCTTGGTCATCTGCTCAAAGGCCTGCATGACCTCCCAAAGTTCCTTGAGACCGGTCTTTTCGATGGCCGATGCCAGATAGGCATGGGTGGGCCAGCCTGGAGTAGCCGGGCGGATGTATTCGATCATGCGCTCAAATTCACCGCGGGCCACCTTGGCCTTGACGAGGTTATCGCCATCGGCCTTGTTGATGACGATGGCATCGGCCAGTTCCATAATCCCCTTCTTGATGCCTTGCAGTTCATCCCCAGCGCCGGTCAGCACGACGAGCATGAAGAAATCCACCATCGACCGCACCGTCGTTTCTGACTGGCCGACGCCTACGGTCTCGATGAGGATGATGTCATACCCGGCAGCTTCACACATCAGCATGGTCTCACGGCTCTTGCGGGCCACTCCCCCCAGTGTCCCGCCCGCCGGCGAGGGGCGGATAAAGGCCTCAGGCCGGCGCGACAGCGTTCCCATGCGCGTCTTGTCCCCAAGGATGGAGCCCTTGGTGACTGAACTCGTCGGGTCGACAGTCAGGATGGCCACGCGATGCCCCTCATCACAGAGCATATTGCCCAGCGCCTCAATCATCGTGCTCTTGCCGGCCCCGGGAACGCCCGTGATGCCGATGCGCAGGGCCTTGCCTGTACGCGGCAGGAGCCGCTGGAGCACGCGCTGCGCCTTTTTAAAATGCCGTGGACTGTTGCTTTCAATCAGCGTAATGGCCCGCGAAAGCGTCATGCGGTCGCCGTTTGCTACGCCCTCGACATATTCCTCCTCGGTCAGCACCATGCGCCGCTTGGGCTTTAGCCTGCCGCTTTGGATGGCCGGATTGATATTGCCGACGGTCGTATCCTTGATGCCTTCGATGCCGCCCATGACCGAGCAGGCAAATTTCTCATCCTTTTCTTCTGGCACCCAGCTCGGTTTGCTGACCGAATATTTCTGTGCCATGCGTATTACCTCCCTATGCTTCTGCGAGCTCTTCTTTCGCCCGGTCGATGAGCAGCGTCAGCAGCTTGCAGCCAGCCTCCGGGATGTTCGTGCCCGGCGCAAAGATGGCCACTGCCCCATGCTCGTAGAGGAAATCGTAATCCTGCACGGGGATTACGCCGCCGATGGCGACCATGATATCCTCGCGGCCGAGTTTCTTGAGCTCCTCGACGAGCTGCGGCAAGAGCGTATTGTGCCCCGCTGCCAGCGAGCTGAAGCCGACCATGTGCACATCGTTATCGACAGCATCCTGGGCGGTCTCTTCCGGCGTCTGGAACAGCGGCCCGACATCGACATCCCAGCCCATATCGGCAAAGCTTGACGCAATGACTTTCTGGCCGCGGTCATGGCCATCCTGGCCCATCTTGGCCACAAAGATACGCGGCCGGCGGCCCGTGAGCTCCTCGAACTCATCAGCCATATGACGCGCCTTGTCGAGTGCGCTCTTATTCGTGAATTCCGACGAGTAAACGCCCGAAATCGTATGGATAACCGCCTGATAGCGTCCCGAAACCTTCTCGACCGCATCGGAAATCTCGCCGAGCGTACAGCGCACGCGCGCGGCCTCGACAGCGCATTCGAGCAAGTTGCCGTTGTCGCGGCTGTCCGCCGCCTTCGTGATGGCCTCGAGCGCACGGCGCACATCGTCGTCGTTGCGCTCGCGGCGGCATTTTTCGAGCCGCTCGATCTGCGCCTGACGTACGGCTGTATTGTCAATCGCGAGGATTTCGAGCGGATCTTCCTTGTCGAGACGGTATTTGTTGAGTCCGACGATGGTCTCATTGCCCGAGTCGATTCTGGCCTGCCGGCGGGCCGCGGCCTCCTCGATGCGCATCTTCGGCAGCCCCGTGCTGATGGCCTTGGCCATGCCGCCCAGCGACTCGACCTCCTGGATATGGGCCCAGGCCCGGCGGATGATTTCATTGGTCAAAGCCTCGACATAGTAAGAGCCTCCCCACGGATCGATGATCTTGCAGACGCGCGTCTCATCCTGGATGTAGAGCTGGGTATTGCGGGCAATGCGCGCCGAGAAGTCCGTCGGCAGGGCGATGGCCTCATCCAGCGCGTTGGTATGCAGCGACTGGGTATGACCGAGCGCCGCGCCCATAGCCTCCATGCAGGTACGTGAAATGTTGTTGAACGGGTCCTGCGCCGTCAGCGACCAGCCAGAGGTCTGGCAGTGCGTGCGCAGCGCCATCGATTTTGGATTCTCGGCACCAAAGGATTTGACAATCTTGGCCCAGAGTACACGCGCCGCGCGCATCTTGGCCACTTCCATAAAGTAGTTCTTGCCAATCGCCCAGAAGAACGACAGGCGCTTTGCAAAGGCATCGACCGCCAGCCCGGCATTGATGCCGGTGCGCAGGTACTCGAGGCCATCGGCCAGCGTGTAGCCAAGCTCGATATCGGCCGTTGCTCCAGCTTCCTGCATGTGGTAGCCCGAAATCGAAATGCTGTTGAACTTCGGCATGTTCTTCGTCGTATATTCGAAGATATCGCCGATGATGCGCATGGACATGTCCGGCGGATAGATATAGGTGTTGCGTACCATAAATTCCTTGAGGATATCGTTCTGGATGGTGCCGGCCATGATTGACTTGTCAACCCCCTGCTCGATACCCGACTGGATATAAAACGCGAGGATTGGCAGCACCGCACCGTTCATCGTCATCGATACCGACATCTGGTCGAGCGGAATGCCCGAAAACAGGATGTTCATATCGAGCATCGAGCAGACCGAAACGCCGGCTTTGCCAACATCGCCGAGCACGCGCGGATTATCGGCATCATAACCGCGATGGGTCGGCAAATCGAAGGCAATCGAGAGGCCCTTCTGTCCGGCGGCCAAGTTGCGGCGGTAGAACGCATTGGATTCCTCCGCCGTCGAAAAGCCCGCATACTGGCGGACCGTCCAGGGACGGAACACGTACATCGTCGAATACGGCCCGCGCAGGCAGGGCGGAATGCCACTGGCAAAATCGAGATGATTCATGTGGTCGTATTCCTCGTGGTTGTAAAAGGGCTTGACCGGAATATGCTCCATCGTGCGCGCCGTCATTTCGTCATAGCTGGCGCTGACCTGCTGTTCAAAGAGTTTCTGCCATTCTTCTTTCGTGTGCTGCGGTGCCTCCCGCAGATTCATGCTCGTAAAATCCGGATTCTTGAACGCTGCCATTATGCCATCATTCCTTTCTTCTGCTGCAGGAACTGCAGGATTTTGTAACAATTGGCCCGTACCGAAATGTAATCGTCAATGCCCGCCGCGTTGTACGTTTCGAGCAATTCTTTCGGTGCGGCACCGGCCAGATAGACCGTAGCCGCTGGCAGCGCCTTATGAAGTTTTGGTGCTAAATCGGGAACGATTTCCGGATAGGTCGCATCGGTCGAACAGATGACCACGGCATCCGCCCCGGACTCGGCTGCGGCGGCCGCCGCTTCATCGGTCGTCTTGAAACCATCGTTGCGCAAGACCTCAAAAGCCCCGACCTGCAAAAAGCCTGTGGTAAAGTCCGCCCTTGCCTTATGCTGCGGAATCGGCCCCATATTCGCCAGGAAAATGCGCACGTTATCCCCCTTGTCGGCTGCGTATTTTTCCGTGCGGTGACGCAGGGCCTCAAAGCGTTCACTCCAGCGGTGCGGCGTGATTTTCTCGACACTTGGCACCTCATCAGTCTTTGGCAGTGCTGCCCAAAGCTCCGGCAGAGTTGCCCCAGCCTCGGCAGCCGCGATAGCTGCCGTCACCCGGTCTGTTTGGGCTTTCGACAGGGCCGCGAGTTTCTCCGCGCGATACTTGCCGTCGATATCGGCCAGATACGCTTCGATGGCCTCGGTACGCGCTTTTTTATTTTCGGCCCAATCCTCGGTGCGCGGGTCGAGAAGTTTCTCCGTCATATTCGGGTACATATTGTTACCGACAATGCGGTCGCGCCTGAGCTCGGCATTCTTGAACCGCTCAGCCAGCACCTCGCCGATGGCCTGCTGCGGCTTGCCAGCCTTCAGCGCCTCGACAATACCGCCTGCACCCTCCACCGTCTGGAAGGCCTCCCAGATCTTTTCCTTGACCTGTTTCGTCAGCGACTCCACCGCCCACGAACCACCGGCCGGATCGATTGGCTGCAAGAGACCGAACTCTTCCTGCAGGATAATCTGCACGTTACGCGCAATGCGGCGCGAGAACACGTCGCCCTTGCGAATCGGCTCATCAAACGGTGCATTCTCAAACGAATCGATACCGCCGACAACCCCCGAAAAGATTTCTGTCGTGTTGCGCAGCATATTGACATAGGGATCATAGACCGTCTTGAAGAACAATGCCGGCCGGGCATGGACATGCATGCGCTGGGACTCGGTACTGCCGCCAAAGGCCGCGATGATCTGCGCCCAGATGGGCCGCATCGCGCGGAGCTTCGCAATCTGCAGGAAGAAATTGGCCCCCATCGAAAAACCGAACATGATCTGGCTGGCCGCCTCATCAATCGAAAGGCCCCGTTTTTGCAGCTCCCGCAGATAAGTGACTGCCGTGTCAATCGTATAGGATGCCTCCTGGATATCATTGGCACCGCCGCGGCTGTAGACATCGCTGCGGACCATAATCGTGCGCAGCTCCGGCGCATTGGCGATAGCCCATTTCGCACACTCCGCCAGCTCATCATAGCGGTCGCTGAGCGTTGCCGCAAGCGTACCGCGCTCCGCCAGCTCGCCAATCGGGTCAGCACCGATAAAGCCGCGAACCGCCTGCATATCCTTGCCCGATGCCCGGCGCACCGCCGCCACCATCGAAAGCAGCGGCAGTGCCGTCTGCCCCGCATAGATATACAGCGGATGCTCGTCAAGTTTCAGTCCATCGAGCAGTACATGCAAATCATCCAGCGTCGTCAGGCTGCAGCCCTCATCGCCCGGCTTTTCTGCCTGACGCGCATCCTGACCGGTCAATGTTGACTGGTCAAGTTTGATATGATAAATCGTCGAGCCTTTTTCCCGCTCGTATTTTAACAGCTCATTGTTCTCTGCCGGCATCGTCTCGTCGCAGGCCTGCGCAATCCCCCAGGGCGACTTGATATAGCCATTGGGACGCGAGCCGCGCAGGAAATCATCCATGCCGGGGAAAGACGTGCGTGGAAGGATTTCCTCGGTCGTATTGCGGAAGTACATCGGGTCAAACGTTATGCCCTCGTAGGTTTTCGTGAACATCTTCTTTTCAAAGGGTGCTCCCTTCAGGAGCGTAATACAGTTCTCCTTCCACTCCTCATACGTCGGCGGCGTAAACTCGTCGAGCGGTACATCGGGGAACTCGGTCTGCTGCTCGGCTTTCTTCAAGATAGCCTGCAGGTCGAGTTCCGACTCTGTCTGTGTCTTTGTTTCATTACTCATATACATTTCCCCCTTTAAAGGTAGAATAATATATGCTCCATTTCATCCGCCCAGGCAAAAAAAGAAGGGTCTCGATCCTTCCACAAATCGAGACCCTTGCTGCAACAAAGGCAGCCAATACATAGAACTGAATGAAATGTATGAGCAATTTTCTCCCCACAGAAGATTCCATGAGGAAAAACCTTTCGCCTAAAGTCAAGAACAGCGAGAATACATACCACAATGAGCCCATTTCCTGCGGCTTGCGGAAACGGGCTCATCTTGAAAAACATTCAGTTCTAACGGTCAGGTAAAAGCCTGACTCTTTCTAAACCAAATCGTCCAAGATCCCCATCCCCATCGCTCGCAGGTCAAACGGTGATCGTCAATCAGGCAGTTCTCCTGGCTCCAGTTCATCGCTCCTCTGCGCCTTCCCAAAGAGGCTTTCTCCCTCTCCAGTGACATATCTTGCAAAGTCGCTCCCTGTTACAGTGGCGGGACCGCGCCGGACTTTACCGGCTTCCCTATTAAGTCTTTCGACACCTGATCCAATCGCAATATTCTTTTTTAACTGACACTTATTTTACTATTGTTTTCGCTTATTGTCAAATAATTTTCCAATTTTTCCCGCAATGTACGACGATTTACCTTACCGCGGTCATTTAACGGCATTTTTGTCAGGAAACAAAGGACGCTGGGAATCTCAACTGGCTTTAACGACCTTCGAATTTCCCGCCGCAAAGCAGACTCCTCAGCACCCTCATCCGGAACAATAAAAGCCGCCAGCGTACTGCCGCGCAATTTATCGGCACAGGGCAACACCACCGCTTCGCGGATACCAGCTATCGCCTGCAGATTATTTTCCAACCGCAGTGTACTAATTTTGACACCGCCTTTATTCACCCAAGCATCACGACGCCCTTCAAAAATCAACTCCCCTTTTTCATTCAGATACCCCGTATCCTTGACCGAAAAGGGAATCTTCACGCCGCTCACATGGTAAGGTGTATCGACATAGATAAGGCCATCGTGTACCGTTACGCCAATTCCTGGGAACGGCCGTCCAAGATTGCGGCTGTCACGACCAGCCTCGTTACAAATTGCATAGGTGATATAATTGAGCTCACTTGCCCCATAGTAGAGGATGAGTTCTGCCTGCGGCAAAAGCCGCTGCAAATCGCGGATATTGCGCGCAGTCAGCAGCTGCGATCCCGTAAACAGTGACTGCACCTGTGGCAAAGACTCCTTCAGCGCAGCCGAAAGCAGTTGCAGTTTCGTAGGAATCAGGTAAATCACGTCCACGGCCCATTTTTGCATAAGCTTTCCCCAGCGGCGGCAGTGCATCGTCTCACTTGTGATAAGACTGCCCCCTTCATAGAGGACCGCGAGCAGCGAATTGAGATTGCCCGTAAAGCTCAAACTCCCCTGCAAAAACAATCGCGTCTCCTGACTCACATGAAAAATCGGATTCTGCACAGGGAAAAAACCCGCCCAGCTCTCATACGTGCGATACATGACCTTTGGCGTCCCAGTCGAACCAGAACTGAGCACCCCCAAAATATCCAACGCTTCATGTTGGAACGCATCCTGTGCCATCGGTTCAAAAGACAGAGTAAACTCAGACGGGTCCATGGAGCCGCTAATCTTCAACAAGCCTTGCAAGTGATTGTCCTGCAGGATATCCTGCACCTCACGTTCTGACAGTCCATGATGCAGCAGAATCGGTCGTGCCTGTACCGCCTGCAAAGCTAGAAAGCCCGCCAATTGGCCAGCAAACGTATCCGCTAACAGTAAAACATCTGCCCCAGTCAGTTGCTTTACTAGGTGTTCTGACATTTGACCGACCAAGTGCTTAACCACCGCCCCAAACCTTTGATAACTCCATTTCGATTCATCCACGATCAGAAACAGTTTCTCCGGCTGACTTGTCACCCATTTTTGCAGCAACTCATAATAATTCATTTTACCAGCTCCAATGCAATCGCTTCGCCCATGCCGCCAGCACCGGCAATCGACAATATCCCCCTACCACCGCCAACTGTCTGCAGCGACTTGATAAGATGCACCAGCAAAATCGCCCCCGATGCCCCGTACGGATGGCCATAGGCCAAAGCTCCGCCCAAACGGTTATACCTTGCCACACAATCTGGATGCGCGCGCTCGAACAGCACATCAATGACCGCAAAGGCCTCGTTAAACTCGATGGCCTGTAACGCCTCATAGCGCCACCCCAACCGCCCGAGCAAAACATCGGCCGTGCGCATCGCCCCGCGCGGACTTTGGTCGGGACTCCCTCCCACCGATGCCGTTCCCACGATACGCGCCAGCGGCCTTATCCCCCGCCGCCGCACATAATCCCCCGAAGCCAACACGGCAAAGGCTGCTCCATCATTGATACAGCAGGCAGACCCTGCCGTAAGCGTCGTGCCCGCTCCCAAAAGCAGTGGCAAACGATCGAGCAGGCACTGATTCATGCGCGGACGAATGCCATCATCCTGTGACCACCCTTGAATCGGCACAATCACATCCTTCAGGACACCTGCCTTTGCAGCAGCTGCTGCCCGCGCATGCGAGCGCAGCACCCATTTTTCCAACTGCGCGCGCGTTATCCCTTCCGCCTCTGCTACGCGCTCCGCACCGCGAAGCATCGTATCGGGCTTCATATCACCGGGTGCAAACTGCGCCGTATAGTACACCCCATCGCCATTTGGCGCCAATCCATAGCGTTCATCTGCCATCGCGTACCGCCGCAGTGGCTGCAGCGACGAACTTTCCATGCCGCCCGCGAGCCATATCTCCCCTTGCCCACTAGCCACTTTCGCGTACGCCAACGACAGTGCGGCAGCTGCCGACGCACATTGCATATCGATCGTGCAAGCTGGAACCACATCAGGCAGCCCCGCTAATAACGCCATGAGCCGTGTGATGTTCCCTCCTGTTCCCACGGCATTGCCGCCCAAAATGCCATCAACGGTCGTTAGTTCACACCGCTGCAGCAGCGACGTTACCACCTCAGCGCCAAACACCTCGGGACGTATCGTCTTAAATCGTCCATTCTTCCCGACGATTGGCGTCCGCAGGGCAGCCAGTACGTATACCTCTTTCATGCTCAAAGATTCTCAAGCATCTTATTGACGCGCACACCGATAAACGCTGCCAAAAGTGCCTTCATAATATCGCCGGGAATGAACGGAAACACGGCCATGATGAGCCCCTGCCAAAGGCCAACCTTCATGACAAGCATCATCGAAATCAAACCGCCGACATAAGTAAGCGGCACACCAACAATCACTGCTACCCATGCATAACGGCGAAACGAAATCGCCTTTCCCTTGAGCAGGCTGACGAGCAGGCAGACAAACGGCCAGCCAAAATAAAAACCACCCGTCGGGCCTAACAGACGCCCCAAGCCGCCCATGCCGCCGGGGAACACCGGCAAACCAATTGCTCCTAAAAACACGTACGCCGCAATTGTCACAAATGTCAGTTTCGGTGGCAGAACCAGCGCCGTCACCGTAAGTGCAATGGTCAGCGCCGTCACCAAACCTGGCGTAAACGGCAAAGGAAACGAAATAAAAGCGGAAACGCAGCAGAACGCTAGGCAAAGTGCCATTTTCGTCATCTGCCGCACCGTAAATTTCTCTTCTGTCAACATCATACTTGTATCTTTCTGCATCTCAAAAACCTGCCTTTATAGAAATTCCAAAATAAAGCCTACTTACTGCCAATGGAAAGCCGCTGTCATTCTCTCCCGCTGAAAAAATTTTCCCGTCCGCCAGTCAATCGAAACGGCACCGGCAAACATCGCATGATAAAACCGCAGCGACAACTGTCTTGTTGCAGCCGGACACTTGGCCAGAAGTTTCTCCATGAGCAGCAAGCCGGGGATAACCGGCCGTTCCCCTTGATGAATCCAATTCGTATCCCCTACATCAGCCGTAAACGCCAGGATATCCGTCGCTGCTACCCGCCAAGTTGACAAGTCAATAGACCAGTCCGTTTGACCGGTCCATTGACTTGTCAAACTTGACTGGTCAAACGAGTTTTCCGCTTGACGACCTAATAGCATCGTTACGCTAAGCACTTCGTTGTCAACCACACAGCGCACCATAAAGAGTCCATGCCGATCCTTTAACACCTGTAACCCAGGCGACGGTTCCCTTTCACCATCCGTCACCTGCCAATCCGCTCGCATGATAACTGCACCAGCAAATCGCCCGCCTTGCAAACAGGACAACGACCGCGCCAGTTCACGAAAATGATTTTGTTCCATAATTGCCTCCTGCAAACATGTTTCATTATAAACACCTTTGCTCCTATCGTCAACTTATTGTTTTCTTTTGGGTTAACCAATGTTTTTCACGGACATTTTGGCAAGAATTTGCCCTTTCTGCCTTTTTCCAAAAAACTTTTAAGGTTTTTCAAGGGTTATTTTTAATCTAAAGTGCTACGTTTAACTATGGATTCTATTTTATAAGGAGTGTTTCGTTATGTTCTGTAAAAATTGTGGTGAGCAGCTCCCCGATAATGCCCACTTTTGCAAAAAGTGTGGGACCCCAATTACGGATAATCCAATTCGCAAAGTCCCTCTGCCCAGCAGCTCACCTTCCATATCCTCCAAAATCATTCTCGCTATCCTGCTTGTCATCGTTCTCATCTTCGGCTCCATCCAAGTCCACAACCGAAAACTTGCCGCACAGTCTGGAGCTCAGCCAGCCGCAGAAGAACAGCAGCAGCAAAAACAAGCACCTAAGCCCGCCAAAGAGTCGCAATCAGCGTCCAACACACCCCAAATATCCCTGGATGGCATTCGAATCCAAAAAAGCTCTTGGGGCGAACCCAAACTGCATCTGGACATTCGCAACACCGATGCCGAAAAGACCATTGATAGATACCGTATCGTTGTATATGCGTTCGACAGCAACGGGACTTTGGTAAAAAGCAGTACCAACGATGCTTCCTGTTACCACGGCAGCGGCGACGTTCCCATTGCACCAGGCGAAACTCTGAAAAGCACCGTAGTCTGGACGCTTCATGGCTTTGACAACGGTCAAAAATTTCGCGCCAAAGTCATCTACCTCCACTATACCGACAATACCGAATGGAAACCCATCAGCGGTCAGGACATCAGCCTAACCGGCACCATCAGCTAAAACTTGTCCTTTCTATCCCCACAAGCTTCTGCCCCATCGGCAGAGGCTTGTTTTCTTTTTCCAGACATTTATGCTTTATCCTTTCTTATATATTGAAGCTCTTTCCTTTTCCTGTTATACTTATGAATTAGGACTATCATATATAGATATCATTTATTTTTTTTAAAGGAGTAATTTACCTATTATGATTTTGAATCGTAAATCTGTTGAACTTTTGGCACCAGCGGGCACTTGGGATGCACTCGTAGCTGGTGTTGAATCTGGTGCCGACGCCTGCTACCTCGGCGGCAAGCACTTCAATATGCGCATGCACGAGGGCGATTTCAACTTCGATGACGAGATGCTCAAGAAAGCCATCGCTTACACGCACGAGCACGATGTCAAACTCTACATCACGCTCAACAACCTCATCAGCGACGAAGAAGTTCCGGCGCTGCGCGAGTACCTTGCCTACCTCAACGAAATCAAACCAGATGCCCTGCTCGTACAGGACTTTGCGGTCCTCGAGCTCGTACATGAGATGGGTATCGACATCCCCATTCACACATCGGTCATGATGAATACGCACAATGAGCACGCCATTGAAAAACTCAAAGAGTATGGCATCACGCGCATCGTCGTCGGCCGTGAGATGACGCTCTCCGAACTCAGCCTGTTCCGCGAGCGCACGGGCATCGAGGTCGAGTATTTCATGCATGGCGATATGTGCATGAGCGAAAGCGGCCAGTGCATCCACTCTGGTGTCATCTTTGGCCAGAGCGGCAACCGCGGCCGCTGCCTCAAACCCTGCCGCTGGGCCTACTCGCTCATCGACGAGCAGACGGGGGAAGTCCTCGACAAAGACAGCGACGGCGCTTACAAGCTTGCGCTCAAGGACATGTGCATGTACCGCTCGATTCCGCAGCTTATCCAGGCTGGCGTCTTCTCCTTCAAGATTGAAGGCCGCATGCGCCCGGCACCGTTTATCCGCCGCATCGTATCCACGTACCGCAAAGCCATCGATGCCTATATCGCCGATCCGATGGGCTATAAAGTTGATGAAGAAGGCTGGAAGAGCCTCTATGAGAACCGTGCCCGCGACTTTACGACGACCTTTGCCTTCGGCTCCCCGACGAAACAGGATATCGGCATGACCGGCGAGCGCGAACCGCGCTTCTTCAGTGACGCCGTCAAAGAAGCCGGCTTCCAGGATGAAATCCTCAAAAAAGAGCGCGACATCAACAAAGAAAACGACGCGCACCGCACGCTGAGCGTCCGCGTCAATACCATCGATTCCGCCAAGGCAGCTGTCGATAACGGCGCTGATGTCATCTACGTTGGCGGTGAAGCCTTCCGCCCATTCCGTCCCTGGACGCTTTCCGAATACGCAGACATCATCGCCTATGCCAAGGGCAAGGCCAAGGTCGTCATCAACACGCCGCGCACAACCATGCGCCGTGAGTGTGGCGAACTCGAGCAGTTCCTGACGGCGATTGCTTCCCGTCCAGAGCTGGCCGCTGACGGCATCATGGTCAGCAACCTTGGCTCGCTGAAACTTGCCAAGCAGTACACGAAACTGCCGATCCAGGCCGATGTCTCGTTTAACCTCTTTAACCATCTGGCTGCAAAATTCCTCAAGGAAAACAGCCTCGTCATGGCCTGCTCTTCCCTGGAACTTTCCTTCGAGCAGTTGCGCGAAATCGTGGAAAGCTCTGAGCTTCCAATTGAGACAATCGTTCATGGCTCCTACGAATCCATGATTTGCGACCACAATATCCCGGGCATGTCCCTGCCGCATTATAGCGAGCTCGACAATCCGGAGGTTCTCGACCGCCGTTATGCGCTGCTCGACAATGCCAAGGAGAAACATTCCATCCGCATCGATCAGTTTGGCCGCAACCACATTTACTTTGCCAAGGATCTCTGCCTCTATCCGTATCTTAATAAATTCAACGGCATCGCCTCCTACCGTATCGAGGCGCAGGACTACACGCCAGAGTTTACAGGCAAAGTCACAAAACTCTATCGCGAAGCGCTTGACGCACTGGCGAGCGGCCAGGAAATTGACCAGTCAAAACTCGCCGAGCTCCAGCAGGGCCCGCGTGAACTTGGTCTTGGTACCTTCCGCTTCCGCCAGAGCCGTAACTCCATCTAACATCGTTTTTACAACAACACCCTTCGGTAGTGATATGCCGAAGGGTGTATTCGGAAAGGATACAAAAAATGGAAGAAAAGCACTACATTGGCCCTGAGGCCATCATCGAAAAGAAAAAGAAATACATCATGCCATGCCTGGCCCACTTCTACTCGAATCCGCAGCAGATGGTCAAAGGCTCGATGCAGTACCTCTGGGACAGCAACGGCAAAAAGTATCTCGACATGTACGCTGGCGTATCCGTCATGAACTGCGGCCACTGCAATCCCGAAATTACCGCGAAAATCAAAGAACAGGTCGATAAACTCCAGCACGTCTGCAACATCTACCTGACCGAAAACTTCGTCAACCTCGCCGAAAAACTCGCCGCAGTAACGCCGGGCGACCTGCAGAAATCCTTCTTCTGCTCCACGGGCTCGGAGGCCACCGAAGGGGCACTGCTGCTCGCCGAAGTCTACAGTGGCAACAGCGAAATCATCGCCCTGCGCCAGGGCCTTCACGGCCGCACGAAACTCGGCATGAGCGTAACGGGCCTTACGATGTGGCGCACCGCGCCGACGCCTGTCGGCGGCATCCACTTTGCCCCGAACCCAAACTGCTATCGCTGCCCGATGAACAAGAAATTCCCGGAATGCGACTACGCTTGCGCCAATGCCATCGAAGACCTCATCAAGACGGCGACATCTGGCCACCCGGGTGCCTTCATCGCCGAGACGATTCAGGGCAACGCTGGCTGCGTTGTACCGCCGAAAGGCTACTTCAAGCGCGTCAAGGAAATCCTCGAGAAATACAACACGCTGCTCATCATCGACGAAGTCCAGACAGGCTTTGCCCGCACCGGTAAGCTCTTTGCCATCGAAAACTACGACGTCGTCCCCGACATCATGTGCATGGCCAAAGCCCTCGGCAACGGCACGCCGATTTCGGCCTTTATCGCAAGTAGTAAAGTCGCTGATACCTATACGCGCCCAGGTGCTTCGACGCTCGGCGGCAACCCAGTTTCCTCCGAAGCCGCACTAGCCGTTCTCGACTATATCGAAGAGCACAAGCTCGCCCAGAATGCCCAGGAGCGCGGCGAGCAGCTGCGCGCTGGCCTGCGCGAACTGCAGAAAAAACACCCCGTCATCGGCGATGTCCGTGGCCTCGGCCTCATGGACGGCGCGGAATTCATCCATGCCGATGGCAGCGAAGCCCCCGAAATCCTTGACGATGTCTTAGAGACCCTCAAAGACCGCGGCTTCATCATCGGCAAAAACGGTGTTGGCCGCAATGTCATGGCCTTCCAGCCGCCACTTGTCATCACCAAAGAAAACGTCGACGACGTACTGAACGCCATCGACCTGGTACTGACAGAGAAAAATCTCTAAACACAAAAGAAACGAAAAACCAAGCGAGTCGTCGACCGCTTGGTTTTTTCGTTTTTACCACACCCGTTTAAACTGGATAGATGCAGAAACATCCTTATCGTGAGCACCTTTCTGGAGCTGGACTTCGCCATTCAGGAACCAACCCTTGGCAAATTCATTTTGCCCAATAAAGACATGGTAAAATGGGTCTTATCCTGAGCATTCCGCAAAGTATAGGTCTTACCGTCATAACCTGCGTAAAGACCAAGGCGCGTATCATAAGCACTACCACCACAAGACGCTGCCCCAAGGCCGGTGAACTGATAACTTAGGAACACCCCTCCCCGCCAATTTTCATTCCACAGGCGGTCATCGAAAGCATCCCCGTGGCGGCGTATGGCGTTCCGTCAGGATTCGCCGCATTGCCGCAGGAACCTTTATCGTATTCCCTTCGCCATCTCCCCTGATGCCCACTGCCCCCGTGCCCTTCATAAAGCGGTCGAAATCATACCCCAAATCTACAATAAAGCAGTCCAATTCCTTAAGGCTAGGATTCTTTTCTTTTAAGCGATTAAACCCTTCCGTAGTCACAATCATCATACCGGGCTTGCTATGATTTCCATTCTGATCGATCAGGCGAAGATTCCAAAAATCCTTGTCTTCCGTAGCTGCAAATTTGGACAAAGCCAGCGTGTTCCCCTTATCTACATAGGTAACCCCTGATTTGTCAACTAGTGGTAACATGCTTTCCTCGGTATCAAAGAAGGCAAAATCAATAAAATGTCTGCCCTTGAAGTCTACGCTATCCGAATCATAGGCTTCCGCATAGCTGCTAAAGCTCCCCCCTGCGATTAGTGCTGCAAAAATACCAATTTCGCCTCACATGAAATATCCTTCTATACAAAAAAAAGACCAAGCGATCAACCAATCGCCTGATCTTTGTTTCGCCAAACTAAAAACGCAAATATTTCGCCTCAAGCTTAGCCATCGTTCCATCCATCTTAAGCTCTGCCAGTACAAAATTGATATAATTTAAAAACTCCTGATCCCCTTTTTGCATGAGGATCCCACAGGAATGACGGGTAAATGGCTCATGAATCAACGGAGCTGCGAGTCGACTATCCTTTTCCACGTAACGAGCTGCTTCAACCGTTTCGGTAATCATAATATCTGCATTACCTTCTGCGATTTGCTGTGGTATCCCGGCATTGTCCGGATTAACAATCAACTGAGCCTGGGTAAGGTTTGCCCGCGCAAATTTTTCATTGGTACCACCAGGATTAATCATAATGCGAACGCCAGGCTGATTGATGGCGGCCAGGCTCGTAAACCGCTTGGCATCCTTTTTGCGGCATAAAATGGTTTTTCCAAAGACACCTTCTCCATAGGCATCGGACATCGCCATCGTTCTGGCACGTACAAAATTACGTGAAATCCCACAAAGAGCAATATCAAACTTTCCTGCCAAAGTATCCTGCGTAAGTGCTGGCCAAGAAGTCGGTACATACTCAATCTGTACTCCGAGCGAATCCGCTATAATCTTTGTCAATTCCGCATCAATGCCTTCATACTCCCCCGTCTGAGGATTGCGGTATGACATGGGGATATAGTCCCCGGTTGTCCCCACGCGGATTGTCCCTCGCGCAGCAATATCTTCCAAATGTCCTGCCTGCGCCATGCTTAGTGGAAGCAAGCAAAATAAAGTCACCAGCCACAACGTATAGATTTTTCTTAATTTCATCCAAAATCACTCCTTTTCGTTCTAAATAATAGTTCCATGCGCCTGCTTTCTTCTCCTGCCTTCACGCACAAAAAGGAAAGCAGCCAAGTCTGGAGCATTTCGCCAGGAAGTGCCCAAACGAACCAGCTGATAACGCCCAGACCGGAGAAGATGGCATAGACGCAAACACAGAGAGCAACCGTCTTGAAGCTGGTACCCAAGTGGAACTCATATGCTAAAAGCACCCCTGCCAGGCAAACTTGCCCGACAGGGGTGCTTTTTCATTCCGCTTTATCTCTTTTTCTTATTCTTCTTGTTCCCGCTCATGAACTTCCGCCTGCTGATCCTTCAGAGCCATGATCCCCTGCTGGAATTCTTCCATCGTCAGCGTGAAGTACGGAAGTGTTTGGAGTGCCTCGTATACTTCCTGCTGGGATTTGGCACCGTCAAGTTTTTCGCCGACGGATTCTTCCGTCAGGGCATGCAGCAGCATATGCTCGATTTCTGCTAATTCCATTCTGTAGTTCTTCCTTTCTATACCGCTGCTATTTTGACTTGTCAAATGTCAAAGTCAGACAGCTGCCTCGGCATCATTGTCGTTACTATTGCTCTGGCGCGCCTCATACTCTGGCTGGTCTTCAAAGATGACCGTCGGTGCCAGATAGAAACCGTTAAAGCGCGTCGCGCTGACGCTCGTATAGGAACCCATCTCCGTTACGAGCAACTTATCCCCAACATGGAGCGCTGGCGCCATAAAGTCGCGATAGAGCACATCGATGCCATCGCAGCTCGGGCCGGCAAACACCGAAGGCTTCTTCTCACCCTTGCCAAAGCAGTGGAGTGGATAGGTCCAATGATCATACATAATGCCCGAGAAGCAGCCATAGATCCCCTCGTCGAGGATATACCATGGCGTACCCGCACGGTCTTTCGTACCGATAACCGAAGTTACGAGATTTACCGCCGTGCCACACATGTAGCGCCCCGGTTCCGTCCATACGGCCGTATCCGGGAACAAGCGGTCAATCTGGCGGTTGATGGCTTCCATCATGGCCGCCAAATCAACGGTCAGCCCATCGGCATCGGGCACTGGGAAACCGCCGCCTATATCGAGGTCGGTAAGGTGCATGCCACGAGCTTCCGCCTCATCGAAAAGATTACGAACTAAGAGCAAGGCCTCCTCATACGCGGCTGTCGATAGCGACTGGCTGCCGACATGGAAGCAGATGCCCATCGCATGCAGGCCAGCTTTCTCTGCCTTCTCCAACAGGTCAAGGGCCTCATCCATCGGCGCGCCGAACTTCGTATTGAGATCGACCAGTGCCTTGTTATTGCGCACCTGGATGCGCACCAGCACGTCTGCACCCGGCACATACTTGGCCATCTTGTCGATTTCCGTCACGTCGTCAAACGTGAACCGGCGCACACCATAGACAGCGGCGGCCTGCAAACCACGCAAATCCTTGACGGGGTTTGCGTAAATCATGCGCGAGCCATCGATGCCAAGATTCGCCAGCGCTTCCATCTCGCCGGCCGAAGCCACATCAAAGTGGGAGCCAAGACTAGCCAGCAGCCTGAGGATTTCCGGCGTCGGATTCGCCTTCATCGCATAATAGACACCAGCACTCGGCAAGTGCTTGCGCATGAACTGGTAGTTCTCCTCAACTTTATCCAGCGATGCGACGAGAAAAGGCGTCGGAATCCGCTCTGCCATCTTGTTCATTTCCTTTTCGGTGAGTCTGAAACTCTTCATAACACATTAACACGACCTTTTTTATAAATTTAAGCCCCATAGGGTCTTATGGAAATATTTTAGTACAATCCTGCAAGATACACAATATAAAATTGAATTTTTATCGTCAGATTTTTGAATTCCTACATTAAAATTTGCACATTAGATGCAAAGAGCGTATAATAGTTCCGTATTAGTTGAGAGAGGTGTACTATGGCTAATAGATTTTATGAATTAACAGTAGCGGGCTGCAAACGCTCCCTGCCAATCTTGAACGTCACGGATAAACTGGCCATTGCCGGCTTTATCATGCTTGGCGACCAGGAATTGACGCTGGCTTGTGCCAAAGCACTGGCCAAGAAGATTCCGCCAGAAACGGATGTTATCCTGACGGCAGAGACGAAGGGCATCCCCCTCGCCGCAGACCTTGCCCGCGAACTGGGCATGGCCCGTTACATCGTAGCTCGCAAATCCGTTAAAGCTTATATGGAAAACGCCATCTGGGTCGAGGATATTTCCATCACGACAAAAGGCGTACAGAAGCTTTGCCTTGACGGTATCGATGTCGACCGACTCAAAGGCAAAAACGTGCTGCTGCTTGACGATGTCATCAGCACTGGCGGTTCGATGAAAGCTCTGACGGAGCTGACGGAAAAAGCCGGTGGCAAAGTCATCGGTCAGGCCTGCGTGCTCGCTGAAGGCGATGCATCCTCCCGTGATGACATCATCTTCCTGGAGCCGCTGCCATTATTTGACGCTCAGGCTTAAAATCCAGACACAAAGAAACCGCAGGGAAATTCCCTGCGGTCTTTTCGTGTTCAAAACGCCAATTAGAACTTAACCGTCAAACCAGCGCCAACGCCGTTTTCACGTTTGCCGTATTCCGGTTTGAAGTTATGATAATTGATGTTGACATCAACATTGAACAGCAGATTCTTGTTGACACCAACCGTCGTTTCATTGAAATCCTTGCCAGCAACATAGGAAGCATAAGCCTCAAAGCCCAGAACCTTCGGCGTGCTTACTGCTACACCACCAAAAGCCTGATCTTTGTCTCCCGGCAGATTCCAGCGATAGCCGCCGATTACCTTGACTTCAGAACCAACGATATCGTACTGGAGATAAGCATCTCTATGATCGCCATACTGGTCACGGTCTGCGTACTGATAGCCAACCGTCATCTTATTCGTCACTTTGTGCTCAATGTAGGACTCATTCGTACCTACACCGATAGCCGTCTCATTGGCAGCCATCTGATTAATCGGAGCAGCCATAACCGCAGCGGAGCTCATCATCAGAGCGCCCAGCGTCAGCAGAGCTGTCTTTTTCATGGAAAAAATCCCTCCTAGAAAAATAAAACAAAATACTTCTAATAGATTACTCGATTTCCTCGTATCTGTCAAACTGCGCGCAATCAGCCCACGGTCATGGCTGCGTGAGCGTATCATAAAGCTCTACCATCTCGCGAATCCACTGCAATTCCTTGGCGCTTAAATCGTGCCGGCGCTGCTTGCCGCCCACCTTATAATAAACGATATACGCCGAATCGGACTTTGCCATACGGCGATATGCCTCCAGCGTCTTTTTATCCGCATTCATCACGTAATTCTCCGACAGCCAAGTCGCATCTGACGCCATGTGCTTGTGGAGTTTTGACGGATCCAGCTCCAAAGTCGTGGTCTGGCCGCCGGCATGGATTGCCAACCGATCGCCAAAGATCCAGGCCGTCTGCTCGGAATCGGTAATTTCATAAAAGTAATAGATATCGTTCTTGAATACGCAGACGCCGTTCCGCTCCGCGACAAACGGACGCAGATAAACACCACTGGACGGTTTTACCGGCCAGGGATGCTTATAATAATCCACCCCGCCCCGCGTCTCGACTTCCATCGAGTCAGACCGTTTTGATGCCTGTTCTTTCTTGGACTCTTCTTCCGTTTCCTTTTCCTGCGTTACCGCCTTCTCCTGGGCGGTCTTGCGCTCTGCCGCCGCATCGTCAGCTTCCTGCTCAATCCGAGCCTGCCGCGCCTCATGCTGAATGCTGTAGGCATAGTAGGCAGCGCCTCCCATGACCAGAATAATCAAATAGAGGATGACCGCCGCGATTATAATCTGTGACTTTTTCAACCTGCTTCCTTCCCTAAATCAAATTCTTATCCCTTGGAAAATTCTACGAAAATCCCCACATCCCTGCCAACAGGGAATCCTGCCACGCAAAAAGGACATGACAACATGTCATGCCCTTTCCTTGTTCTACTAATAAAAATTAGTATTTAACGCTGGATTTGAATGCCAGGCTATCGCTAGCAGCGATCTCGATCGTAGCGCCCGTCTGCGGGTTGCGGCCCTGACGTGCATTGCGATGAGCTTTTTTGAACGTACCAAAGCCGATGAGACGGATCTCAGCGTCAGCTTTAACGCTCTCTTTTACCGTTTCAAGCAGTGCATCAACAACAGCTTTCGTGTCTTTTTTGGAAACACCAGCTGCTTCTGCAACTTTATCTACCAGTGCGGATTTGCTAAGTACTTCTTTTGCCATAGTGAGTTTGTCCCCTTTCACTTTAATAACAAGCGTATTATAGCGAATTATCTTGTAATAGTCAATTATTTTTCTAAAATTCGTCAGTTTTCAGCCCATAGCCGTGCGTTCCGCCGCAGCGACAGCATCATTCAAAGCCGCTTCATATCCAGCCGCAAAACCATCCTGCTCGCAGCTCTGCCCATAATCCCGCAACAAATCCAACACATCCTGCAATTGGTCATCGGTCCAATGACTCATCGCACACATTGTTCCGAGCTTATCGATGCAAGCAAGTTCCTTTCCTTGTGTCACTACCGTCATCACAAATCTCCTTTACCAACTTCTTTTCCACCATCAGCTTTCCCCTAAAGCTGACACATTCAACATGGTTTAGAGTATAGCACGATAAAAATCCAAGAAAAAGTCTTGACTTTTGCCCGCTTGAATTTATTTACTCTCCCACCAAATTATGCTATCATGAAAATCAAATAAAAATACGGTTTGCACAGCTTAGACTGTAAAAGGAAAAGGATTATGAACCCTATGATTGAAGCCACTATATTTCTAACAATAATTGCACTCATTTTATCTGGACTTCTCTATCGGGAGCATCACCGCCGGATGAACCAATGGGATTTTTTCCTATGGATGAGTCACACGGCCGGATTCTTCGTATTTGACTATGACCCGATAAACGACAAAATGCACCTTTCCCCCAGCTGTGCCTCGGTATTGCATCTGCCTGAGTCTATTCCAGCATTCCGTACCGCTGGCAAGCAGCTGAATACCCCGCTGGAAAAACTTGGTCTTCATTTCCTCGCGCAGGCGATACAGAAAAACGACGTCACCCAGGAGCTTTGCCTTACCTATACCAACAATCGGACTTGCTTCTACTGCGTCAACAGCCATAAATTTTATGACAAAAACCATCGCAAAGTTTTGCGCATCACAGGATTTTTCTCTGACATTACCGCCAACACCGTAAAAGAGCAGCAACTGGAGCAAAAAGCGGCCACCGATCAGTTAACCGGCGTCTATAACCGCGGTGCCATTCACGACCTCATTCAAATCGCCCTAAAAAAAGGGATTCCCAGTGCCTTCATCATGCTGGATATCGATTATTTTAAGACCATCAACGATTCCTCCGGCCATCAGGCCGGGGATAAAGTCCTGCAGGACATCGTACAGATTCTTCGTGAGCATATCCGCCATACGGATATCATCGGCCGCATGGGGGGCGATGAATTCTGCCTGTACCTTCCCAATATCCCATCCAAAGACTACGCCGAAAAGCTTTGCGAACGCATCTGTGACACAGTACCTTCGTCCATCCACTATGGCACGCAGGAACACCCGGTCACCATGAGCGTCGGCGGCACCATCTCCCACCCCCAGGATACCTTCACCAGCCTCTACTCCCGCGCCGACAACGCCCTCTACCAATCCAAACGCCAGGGCCGCAACAAAGTCACCATCGATGACTGCGGTCTTGCGCCGAAAGGACACGATCAGAAAAACAACTGACACCAGCAGGAACTGCACTATTCGACTGGCTGGTACATCATCTGGCAGGCGGCGATGTCGAACTTTTCTCGCCGCAGGAAACCGTCACGCGTGCCCGCAGCAAACTCGGCGAACACGGCTATAGCCTGCTGCTCAACAACTGCGAGCATTTTGCCCTATGGTGCAAGACCGGTATCGCCCAGTCCGCCCAGTCCGCCCAGTCCGACTACCTGCTCGAATGCTTGCAGATGCTCATGCCGCCCCTGCCCCAAAACAAAGAAGACTGACCAGTCAATTGACCGGTCAGTCTTCTTTGTTTTCCGTCCTGTATTATATTCCTGCGGCATGGCCAGATAATCATGGCCTTCAACCGGCTACGATTGACAAGCAATGCTCCTAACACCCAAATCACTGCACCAGCAGCAGGAGCACGGCCAACGCCGCTGCCATTTTTTCTATCCGTTTCATTACGTTTGCTTGTTCTCCCCCTTTGCTTTCCGGTCAGTGACTTGCAGGCTTTTGATACTGCGCAGCACGTCATCCCGCGCCGCCTCACTGCCAGCATGATAGAAATACGTCACGATATAGCTGTTATGAGCAATGGGATAGGAAGCTGCCACGATTTCATAGGCCTTGCCATCCTTTTGGCCTGTAAACTCATATCGCCAGACCGGGCGGCCATCTATCGCCATCAAGTCCGCTTCCTTCAGCACCACATCCTTGACCTTATAGCGTGCCAACGTCTTATACACGCGCTCCGGCGGTGTAGGGTCAGCCACCAGCTCAACAGGTTCATCGCCCCATGGCTGCAAATGGGCATCGACAAAAAAGCGGTTGCATTTCGCTTGCCAAACCTTACAGTCCTCATCTTCCCCTGGAAGTGCTTTCAGTTCCCGCGGTACTTGCATCTCTATCTGGCTGGTATCATTTACGGCCAGACAAGACGATGGCCAGAACACCTCGGGGAAAACAGCATACTTGAGACAAGCCATGCCCCAAAGCAAACAAGCAAGAATAAATATACGCGTATGTTTCACCTTCCCCATCAATTTATGGCTATGCTTTCAATAGCCCTTTCCAGCATAGCCTTAGCCATATCATCATCCTCGGCACATTGAAAATAAAAGAGCCAGACATCCCGTCCCGCTTGAAAGCCTAAGTATTCCTTGCGGTCGTTTCCATCCACACCCTCGATGATATGCAGCGGCTTGTTGCCCGCTAAGCGAAGGCCCTCGCCCTGTACGTCAAAATTGCCCGCTGCCTGAGAAAATGCCTGCCGGAATCCGGCCAAATCAAAACGAGGCGCAGGCGCTGCTGTTTCTAATACGCCATGCAAAATCCGTATCTGATATCCGTCCGCTGCCGCCTCAAACTCGCTCAAGCTCACATACGGCGCAGCCGCTGCCGGCTGTTTCTTATCTGGCTGCACAGGCAAATAAAACGAAAATGTCCGTCCGTCACGCATCGTCTCGGCCACGGGATAACATAGAAAAAAATCATCCGCTGCTGTCATCTCGACCTCGGTCCGCCAAAGCAGATTTCCGGGAAGTACTTCATAAAGAACCAGCATAATCACACCAATATTCCTCAACCACTTTTTCCTCTTCTTGTCCATCTTTCCCACCCTTCTTTTCAGCTTATTTTCATTTATGATACCTTACAAAACTTAAAGCGTACCTAGTCTCCCATTAGCGTCTCATTAAGAAAAGCCCCACGCTTACCGTGAGGCTTTCCCGTTTGGCCAGCAGCTGGCTATCCTATTAAGTTCAATACGCGTTGAGTGTTTTCTCCCAATACGGCCGCGGCGATTGCCGGCGACGGGCTCATGTATTCCACCAACTGGCGGGCAAGCAGCGGCTAGCCATAGGGAGCATCCGAACTGAACATGCAGCGCTGGGGCAGTTCCGCCAGTGCCATCTTCACGGCCTGCATGGCTTGGAAAATAACTCCTATTTGCCGCATCTGTCCTTCATCCCCCGGTGCGAGCTCACCGATACCGCATAATAGGCAATAAGACCTATGCCCAGAACGGTCAACAAAAAAATCTCGTGGCTCTACTTTGGCTCTACAAACACCAAAAAAACACACAAAAAAAGACCCCGCGAAAACATCACGAGGCCTTGATAGCACTAATGGTGCCGGAAGCCGGACTTGAACCGGCACGTTGTTGCCAACGGCAGATTTTGAGACTACAGCCTACATTTTTATAAGTTCATATCTCTTGATAAAGGTCAGTAGCTTCAAATTTTTTCTACTCTTGGCTAGTATAAATTCATAACACTTTCTATAGTTTGAAGAAGGATTGGCCATACATTGGCCATACATTTTTGCTGTTTCGGAAAGGTTGTATTGTCAAACAGTAAATTATTCAAAATCAACTAACCTGTAGCGATAATTTATTTTCGCTACAGGTTTTACTTGTCTTTTGACTGCCGATATAGTATATTATAAGTGTAGCGATATTTAATTACAGATACACAAAAGGAGGCCACCATGAGACAGGTAGCAGACAGCAACCACACCGCATCCTTAGTGGACATGCTGCAGCAGGAGAACACCGAGCTCAGACGAAGACTGGCCGAGGTCGAATCAAAATATGCCCACCTCCAAGGGATACATAAAGCTCGCGAAGAACAGTATCAGCAATTAAAGGCCGAGAAAATGGAAGTCGAGCAACTGCTGAGGGAAAAGACCCAGTTCATCATCGAAGACCAAAAAGAACGCAATGCCGCCGAATATGCCGAGGCCATCCGCCGCGCCCAGTTCGCCAAACGCGGGCCTAAGACGAATGTGAATCTGCATAAGGACATCATCTACTACCGCAACCAAGGCATGTCGATCCGTCAGATTGCCAAGGAGCTTAAATGCAGCACCTCCACCGTCCAGCGAGTGCTGCGAGATAGTAGCGATAATTAAATAGGAATACTATTTTGAGACTGCTTCGGCAGTCTCTTTTTTCGTGGCGAGCCGGATGCGAGCCTTTCCGGCGCAGGGATGCGCGGTGTCGATGGACGACGTGGACGGCGCAGCTGTCCACCCAAGGACATGGACACCCGTGACCTGTTGGAGCGGTGCGCGGGGACGGGCTGGCGAGGGACTGGAGCCGGCCGAGTGGGTCGAAGCTGCCTACCATGGCGGAAATAGTGCGAAGACCTGAGCACCCGTCATGGCAGGCAACTGAGGCCCCGAGCGCCAAACGCAAGGCCATCGCCAGGCCGTCCCCGCCCCTCTTCGTGCGTCACTTATGAGGAGCTGCACTTGCGGCGTCTTGGGCGAAGTGGACAGCAAAGCTGTCCACCCGAGCACTATGACGCTTTGACCGGTCAGATTTGACTTGTCAAAGGACGGCAGGAGCCGCCATCAGCCGAGTGAAGCGGAGGGCTGCACGGGCAGACTGCAGCGGAAGGAGGTTTATGGCGTGTCCTGCCGCGACGCTTGTGGGGAGACTTGCCTGCCAGCCTTGCTAGTTGCGTATACCTATGGCCATGCCGAGCAGTTTGGGCGGGCTCAGGGACGAGCCCGCTACGGGAGCCGGATGCGGCCACTGGCAGGAGTATCGCGAACGCGCATGCTTTTCAATAACTGTGGCTATCGGAACTAAAGCCCCGTGCCCTGCACGGGAGGGGCCCGCTTGCGGGAGGGTTAGTTCCGATAGCCGTAAAGCAGTTATTGGAAGGCATGCAAGACGGCGGGCCTTGCGTAAGCCGCGACGGAATCCGCAGGGGAGCTTAAGCCGTCCGGCTGCTCTCTCCCCGGGTCATGCTTCGCTGTTGACATGTCAAATTGACCGGTCAAAACCTGCCGACGGACGGTGGCTGACCGAGGACTGAGGCGCGGCGGGCGCACTCCTGGCACGAAGTTTTGAGCAGCACCGCACGACGGGAGCGCAGCGGACGTGGTGCGCCATCGCAGTTTGAGGGCCGCGAAAGAACCGACTGGGCGCGAGGTGGCTGTGCCGCTTCACAAAGGCTGGAGCCTGCACGCGGTATCTTGCGGCAGCCTGCCACGTCGCGCCCAGCCTCTCGTGAGGAGCTGCCAGGGTGTGGCGGGCGGGCGCGTCGCTGTAAGGGATGGCTCGATGTAAACCTCCCCCTTTTATTGATATCTTTTGTTTATAAGAGTATACTTAAGTATTATCAGTATAAGGTGGATTCCTACATGAGTGAACTAAAAGACTTTATCGAAGCTATAGCATCTATCGCTGCACAAGGCAACGTCGATGAGAATATTAACCTAGCTCGTCAGACGGTAAAAGAACTCAATCGTTTTCTTTACAATACACATGATGGTATTGGGACAACTTATGAACTGGCCAAAAATCGAGCGTATATTTCCGATTTTCACAAGTATTGGCACAAACACCATAAAGAAATTTTAAACCTTCAAATTGATGAATCATCCTGTACCTTAGTAGCAGATGTTCTTCATAGTGTATTTATACGCACCAGTGGCAAAGCCTTTGGTTATGTATATGATCGTTGCGGCCTTAGTGATGAAGAAGTCTGTCATGTACGTTTTTTGACAGCTAACCAGGATTTTCGTGGCTCCAGAAGTTTCGCAGAATTAGCTGCAATATACAAAAGAACCCCTGATATATTCAACTTAAAAAGCATTAGCAATAATCCACAACAATTTTTGAATGCCATCAATGTTTCTTCGCTTTCCCAAACTGACAAACGAATCACTTTCGCTAAGAGTATCGCAAATTTTGTTTTATCCAAAAATACTACACCATATCAGCTTATAGATTTATACAATCGTGATTTGGTTGCATTGAAAAATGCTTTAATAAATGAACGAGGCACAGGTTTTAAGGAAAAGAAAGCCAATATGTTTATCCGAGACATGTATGTGCATGGCGTATGGGATAATGTTACCGGCATTGAGCAAATCAACGTCCCCAGCGATATTAATACCATGCAGGTAGCAATGCGAACCGGTATTGTAAAATCTTCCATTCCACTGCTTTCTAGTTTTATGGATATGTTCAGCTATCAATATGATGAAGTAGATAAGATAGTAGCCGAAGCATGGAAACGTGTCTGGGAAATTTGGTGTGCCAATTATCCTAAAGAAGAATGTTTGGAAAGCCCTGTATTACTGGATTATTTTATTTATAATACTGTCGGGAAAGAATTCTGTAAAAATAGCCTTTATCTATATGAATGTGCAGAAGACCATCATTTTTCCAGCCTTTCTTCTAATATAAAGCTTTGCCCTATTTGTAAGGAAGAAAGTACCGCAAAAAGAAAAGCTCTTCCTAGAAACCAGCGGGGTGCTGTTCCAATCTTAAAAACGCCATGCATACATCGCAATGTTTTGCCATGTACACATCCAGATGGACATATTGCCATAGAACAAACCACCTTCTATCAAAAGCACTTAGCTAACCCTAATTTTTTCGAATGTCCTTTCCGTGCGTTATGTGATCAAAATGGCAAGCGTTCCTTACA
Source organism: Selenomonas sp. ND2010 (assembly GCF_000702005.1). GTDB lineage: Bacteria > Bacillota > Negativicutes > Selenomonadales > Selenomonadaceae > Selenomonas_A. Next base: position 48,119 of record NZ_JNKI01000008.1, read on the forward strand.
AGCGCCAAAATCCATCAGCATTTCAGCATTATTGGTCAAACTGGCTGGGAAAGAACCTATGCCACCGAAGAATCTGGTGGCGGCGGGTTGATGTCCTGAGGTAGAGAAGCATAGCATAATACTGGATATAAAATGAGTCATAGTGGGTTGCCCACTATGACTCATTTTATATCCTCCAATCAATTTTGACCAAATTACTTCCGAAACACAAATAGATATTCATGGGCGATCAGCAGGAAATTATATTTCACGCTGTTGGTTTTCCAATAGCCAGTGGCCCGGCAATTATGCTGTTCCTTGATAATCAGTTCCTTCAATGTGAAGCCAACTTCCTCAAAAATCTTCATCACGTCAAATGACATGGGCACCATGCAGCCTTTTTTGCGGGTATCGCCCATTAGAATGGCGCAGAATTTATCCTTTTTGAGTACGCGGTAGCATTCCCCGGCGACTTTTTTCATTTCTTCCAAAAAGTCAGCTATTTTCAAGCGGGAGAGATCTTCTTCTATATCCTCGCTGTACTTGATAATATCCGCATAGGGAGGGTGCGTGCAGATAAGATCGACGTGTTCGTCGGGAATAAAGGAAAGATTACGGGCATCGCCTTTTTTCAGGTAGACCTTACCATTGGCTCCTTCATGCTCGAAGTCCGTTTTTTCCCGGCAGCGTTCAAGGGCAACATCGTTTACATCCACGCCAATAATATTGCGGTTCAATAACTTGGCCTCGACAAGCGTGGTGCCGCCACCGGCGAACTGGTCAAGAACGCAATCGCCTTCCTTGGAGTAGCGCAGCATGATATTGCGGGGAATATAGGGCGACCAGTTTCCCCGCCACTTGGCGTCATGGGTAGCCCAATCACCGCGCTTGGGAAACGTCCAATGGGTGGTCATTCTAAGTTCAAATTCCTCCGGTTCCCATTTTTTTATCTTTTTCATTTTAGGTGCAGGCACTAAAGCTACAGTATTATTCAAGGCAGATCCTCCAGATTTATTATTTTCGATCATTTCAGATCGTTTTGTATTGAATAATATAGCATAAGATCCCTGATCCATGCAAGTATTGTTTTATCCTGCCTCAATCTTTGTGCGTTCCTTGCTGAATAACTCCCGAAAAGTCTCTGTTTTATTGATTTTTTGTAAAAAAATGAAGGCCAGTTTCCAAACTGGCCTTCATTCTCTTTGTGTCAGATAGTCTATTGTTTATTATTGTTTGATTGCATAATAAAAGAGATCCTCCGGCGGGCGTCGCCTCTCCCGCATCCCTCGGGTTACCCCTGTCATGCCATCGGCGTGTGGTCGCAACGAAATTTACCACCTCAGAGAATCTCTATCATCACTTATATTATATCAGTCTGTATTCCGTTTGTAAAGAATATGCTTGTTGCGTACATAACTTTCCCAACGAGTCTTGCTAATCCGCCAAGCCGAAATAATGGAATTCTTGTAGCCGGGCTTATCACCGGACGTATGAAGGCGCAAAACCAACTGAATCCTTTTGCCGTTTTCTTCCACCATTTTCAGAATCAGCCCTGTATTGGCCTTATCCCGCAGAATATAATCAGGCGAACGGACGGCCTCGCCCAAAAAAGGTGCAATATTTTCGTATTCTCCCGGATGGTGGTCTTCAATATGCCCAATCCGTTCATCCGTAATGATTACCTCATCCGTGGTAATATCCTCGGTAACGCAGGCGTAAATGTTTTTGTCGATTTTTCCTATAAAATGCACAGTGTAGTCCTCATCAATAAATGCTTGTTCTATTCTATCACAGCATACGCCTTATTTCCATCTATATTCGCCTCGGCCTAAAAATTCTACATAACCTTTATCACGCAAAATTTGCAGCTGCTGACGGATTTTGGGTTGAACATTGTGGTTTTCCCGATGACGTTCCTGCAAATAAGCGGTAAAACCATATACATCCTGAAGGGAAAACTCCTCTTTGCCCAGCTGTTCCAAACAGTAAAGCACATCCATCAACCAACCCCGGGCGGTGATTTTACTGGTGGCCAGCTCAGATGTAGCGGAAACTTTCTGGCATACACACTGCGGATCGAGAACTTCTCTTTGCTGAATGACAGGGATTTTCCCCTGGGAAGGAATATTTTTCCATGCAATATTGCAACCTGTCCAGCCTGCACGGCGGGCGTTGGGGCCAAGTGGCTTCCGCTTGATGATGACTTCTGCCGTAAAAAAGTATTTGGGGATAACCCAAAGATTTTCGACCATGTATTCCGAACGGTTGTATTCCATAACAAACAAATGCGGATTGTGGTCGTCCATAAGCCGGGCCATCATGGTATCATAAGCACCATCCGCAATTATCCCGCCAAAGGGGCCATTATGGCTTTTCAATTCGAAAACATTTCGGCAGCTAGGGCAAAGCAAATCCGCCACGGGCTTATTATTTTGCAGTGGTTCCAAATGGGGGGCACCGCACATTACGCAATACATGTTGTCAGCGGCCCATGCCTCCGTTATTACCCGGGCTTGCTGTTGCAGGCTATGGTAGGAAGCGCCCAAAGAGGCGTCCATGCGTATATCCATGCCGGTTCTCCTTTGGTCATTTTTTCTCAAAACACTTTAACAGACGACGCTTGCCTTTGGGATCATCCTGATCCGGATAGCTTATCACGCCTTTAGCACCCTTGGCCGCCATTTCGTCAACGAATTTGGCAAGGGCAATCTGGTCATCATCATTAAAGCAGTCCGCCGTGTAGGAAGTAAAGCTGGCCGTAGCAGTGAGCGGGCGGTACGGCGGATCAAAATATACAAAGGTATGCTCGTCAATAAAATCCCGCGCCTTGCTGTAATCGCCGCAGACAATCTCTACATTTTGGAGCTTCTGGGCAATGCCCCGCAAATTTTCTTCATCACAAATCAATGGCCGCTTGTAAGCCCCCATGGGCACATTGTAAGCACCTTTTTTATTGACGCGGTAGAGGCCATTAAAGCAGGTCTTGTTCAAAAAGATCAGCAGGGCGGCACGTTCCACCTGATCCGCATCGCGGCCAGCCAGCTTCAACTCATTGAACCGGGCACGCATTTTCATATAATACGCCTTGCGCCCTTCGGTAAGCTCCGGCAGATAAGCCGCCTGATACTCCTGCAGACGGACAATCAGCTCATCCACGTTCTCCTTGATGGACTTGTAGGTACCAATCAGTTCCCGGTTCACATCGCTGATGTAAACGGCTTCAAGGTCAAATTTATTCAGCACATCAAACAGAACGGCACCGCCGCCCACAAAAGGCTCGGCATACTTTGTGAACTGACCATCATCAAAAGGATAATAAGTGGAAATCTCCGCCAAAAGCTGACCTTTGCCGCCCGCCCATTTCAAAAAAGGCTTCACGCCCGGCTGCGGCTGTTCCACATAACGCAGGCTCCGCGCATCCTGCGGCTTTTCGGCATCAGCAGGAATAATCCACACATTTCCCACCATTTCCGCATTCTGTATACGATTTTCCGCACATAAAGTCGAAACCCGCCGATGGGAAATCCCCCATTTAGCGGCAGCTTCTTTTGCAGATATAAAGGTCATAGATGTTCTCCTTTGTCCATAAACTCTCAATATTATTATATTCTAGAGCTAGAATAATAGCAATATCACTTCTCAGAAAATCCGCGCAAAGAAAACAAACAGCGGGCGGCTGACTTGTCAAAAATTGACTTGTCAGCCGCCCGCGTGCAGGGAATGGGATTATGAGAATGGCAGTAACTTTGGCTAATGCCGCTGGAGTTCCTTGATGAGCTCCCCGATCTTGTCCGTCAGATTATCCATCGACCGTTGGAAACGGGTCAAGAGGTAGAACGTCACCACAATCGGGAACCCCACGGCCGATATCGCCGTCAGGATCGTCTGCTCCATGGCAGCATCCATCAGCCGACGATTGCCTCATCCTCAACCGTGCGGACGATTGCGATATCCAAAGACACCAGCGGCATGCCACTGATGATGAAGAACTTCTTGGAAGTAATCTTTTCCACCAGTTCATGAATTTCCGCAGGCGTGATGTCATCACGCGGATTGGCAAATACCAGCTCCGCCTTTTTTCCATCGAGACGGTTGAATCTGACAATAAGCGTTTTTTTCATAATAATACTCCTCCTTTACGCTCAACCCTGAGGAATAAGCGACGCACTATCCTCGCGGACAATCGCATGGAGACTGCGCGCCTGCAGCCGCCCCATAAGGACAGCCGTCTCGTACATATCCGCATCCGTTACCTCCGGATTCACATGCGGGAACGTCACCACCGCATAGACATCCTTGCCTGCCGAGTTCTGCCCCTTAACGTATTTGAGCTTCAGCGCACAAGTCTGATCTTCTCTCTTGGCTTCCATGATAAAACCTCCTTCAGAAACGCAACAAAGCCGCCCGGTCGTCACCCCGCGCGGCTTCGTTGCGGAATGACAACCATATATATCAAGCGCCTCGCGCCAGATACCAAAATCCAAAGGTCAGCATTCCGCAATGCTTCAATATTTCGTTTCTAAGGTCAGTTTACCGAGTTGACCGGTCAAATGCAACAGATTTCGTGATTTATCCTAGCGCCTAAAGCTTGAGGTGCTAAAAGAGAAACTTCTGAGAAAGGATTTTTTATAATGCATTGACAATGTCCCCCCCCATTATACAATTAGATTAGTAATATAGACTAAGTTGTATAGTTGATTGGAGGGATATTCTATGGCTAATCAGTACAATGTTGGTTTCACTATTAAAAACGGTTCTTCTACCAGCCGCGGAAATGCAACCGTTACAGCAAACTCCACCAGCGAAGCTCGACAGAAATTTAGCGATCATCATCCTCAAAATGGGCGCACAACTATCACCAGTGTTAATAAGAAAAAATAAGTATCATTTTGATGGGCTTTAAAGATGCACAGCCCCTAATAAAAGGCGATTCACTGACACAAGGGTCTGCGAATCGCCTTTTTGCCATGTTATTTCATAGCCTCTTTTTCTCCACTCCCCCTGCCAGTAATCCGTCCCCCATCGCGCAGCGCCCATGCTGATATAGGCGGAGAGAAAAATATCCTCCAAACGTATTGTTTGTTAGAAAAAACTTGACGCATATAGATAGCTATGCTATATTCTAAGTAAGGAAAGGGCTATCCCTTCCGGTGCTTATGAGCTTAGCCGCTTGGTCAAGGGAGTGGTTAAGGGAAGCTTTCTATCGGTTTGTGCATTAAGCCAGAACTTGAATAGGCATGTCATGCATGCTGAAAAGAAAAATGCCAACATGATTTGATTGCCTAGAGCTATCCGGCTCTAGGCATTTTTCTTTGGAGGATACACGTTGGACGCTTTAACCGCAGCCCTTACTATATACGAACGATTACTGAATAAGGATTTCTATATCACAATTGCCAAAAACGAGGACAAGCGCATCCTGCACCTTGTATTCAAAAAGGCAAACTTCCCGCATCTTTTAGGAATCACGAAACTTAAAGATCTTGCGAAAATTAACGGCGCAAAGCCTGCCGCACTGTATAACAAAATAAAGTGCGGCGAAATAACCTGGGAATACCTTACAAAAAGCAATATTTTTGCCGACATAGAAGAACGCATCCACGACTTCGCACGGGTTGTGCAAATCATCCAAAATCTGCGCAACCGAAAAATCATCATCCAATTCAATCCCAAACGTGCAGGCACCCTGATTGAGGCGGATTATCTGATGTACAGCCAGGAGGGACTGGAATATCTATATCTATTCCTTGTAAAGGAACTTGGCCGTGATGCACAGGATAATCAATACGTTCCTATGTCGTTTTTTTGCACAACAAATTATCGCTACTTGCAAAATCAGACCGTATATAATGTTTTAGATGTAAAAATCACGCCTTTTCAAAAACGGCCTAAAAACAAGAAATAACCAAGAAAAGCAGCCGGATTGACCGATACGTTCACCCCGGCTGCTTTTCTTTTAACTACTCCCCTGCCAGTAATCCGTAACCCCTCTAGCCAGCGCCCTTGTGATTTCATCGCCGTGCAGCGTCAGCACGCTCACATCGTCGCTGTCGATAAAGCCCGTTTCGACGAGGACGGCGGGCATGTTGGTATTCCTTAGCACACAGAAGGTCGGGTGCTCGTAAACGCCGCGGTCACGGTAGCCTTGGTCGATGGGCTGGATGGCGGCTACGAGCTGCTTCTGGATACAGTGAGCCAGCCGTTCGCCTTTACCGCCAAGATTATAGCAATAGGTTTCCGCCCCGCGACCGCCGCCCGCGTTGACGTGGATGGAGAGGAACACGTCGGCTGCCCAGGCGTTGGCCGCATCACAGACACAGGGATAGCCCGGACTTTCACCGGCCAGATTATGGCTCTGCAGAAGCCGTACCTCACAGCCTGCCGCCTCCAGATATTTACCGCAAAGGCTGCCATAGGTTATGGCCAGATCGCACTCCCGCAGATGAATGGCGGGATTCACGCAGCCAGGGTCGGGATTTCCGCCCAGCGCATGGCCGGGATTGATAAACACACGCATATTCTTCCCCCTCAGTTCACGATAAAGCCCTCACTTGTCGTTTCCGTATGATAGGTGTCCTCACTCTCAAAATCATGGGAATAGACGGTATACGTGCCCTCCTCCACGAGGCTTTCGCTGATATCGAGGCAGTCCCCGAGTGCGTTCATCAGCGCATCCGTCCACTCGTCAAAGTCAAAGAACGTCCCTGCCACATGGGGCATCGGCGAAGCAAAGAAACAGTCGCCGCCCCGCGGTGCATGTTTTGCCTCTGCCTCCTGTACTGTCTCCACAGAAAGCTCCTCTGCCTGCCGCAAAGCCCCAGAAGATACCGCAGGCGATAACGATTCTGCCGGCGCAGCGGGCGGCTTATCCGCTGCCGCCTCCGCCGTTTCCGGCAGGGATTGCCCTTGACCGGTCAACGCATAGACAAAATGGCGGCAGGATTTCGAAAGCGTCACCAGCCCCGCCGCCACCAGCTCCCGCCGCGCGGCAACGATACTGCCATGACTGAGCCCCGTACGATCGCGCACCCGCCACTCGTCCAGAGAACCGCCGCCCGTCTTTTGCAGATAAGCCAAAAGCAAGGCCGCCTTCCGCGATAATTCCATATAACCTCCCCCTTTCCGAAACGTCCGCCATGTTTCAATGCGGCACATTATTTTTGTAATTATCGCTATATGTTTCACTATGAAACACTGCCATTACCGGCAACGGCCTGCCGCCAGCCTGCCCATCCGCCGGCAGGCTGTGCAGCCGCTCCATCCGGCGGACGTTGCGCAGCAAGCAATTCCGGCCCGCAATCGTTGACAAGTCAATTTCCCCATCATATAAAGACAGCTCCGCGGCATAATCCCACTCAATGGCCGCATAAATCCCCTGCCATAGAGCCGCCAATCCCGCCTGTCCATGCACGGCCAGTGCTTGGCAAAGCACCACAATATCACCGCCGGAAAGATCTGGCACCCCGCAGGGCTCGGTAAGCCGTGCCGGTACCAGAATCCTTGCCGATGTTTCAGATTGCAACTGCCGCTTTAGCTTCTCCTGCAGCCGATACCACTTGCGCGTCAGCTGTCCATAGGGGTCGCTTTGTACAAGCACCGCCCCGATGATGAGCCGCTGGACATTATCCAGCCGGACACAAACCAGCTTTTCTTTCTCCATTCAGTTTTCCCCCTTTTCCGCTTCCGTCACGGCGGCCAGACAAATACCATGCAGCATGGCCCCCTCATCCGTAAGCTCGATCACCGGCAGCTCCTCCTGCCCGGAAACCTTCGTGAGCACCTCGGGGGCCTGCCGCAACCAGTCAAGGATCAGGCATTCCATCGCATCAGCTCCCCGATATTTCCTACAATCTCCATGTAACCCCATGCACATAGCAGGGCCTTCTTTCCTCTTTACGTCGTTGTCATCAGCAAAAATCCGAAATCTTAATGAACCATTCCCGCCCCCGCCTGCGCTAACTCTTGACGGCCTCCCTTCTGCGCCTTTGGCATCACCAACGTCCCTGGGCGGATGCAGGACAGCAGACAATAGCCGGCCATATTGCGGCCACCGTACTTTTCATGCAGCAGATAACCGCCTTCGACCAGCTCATGACGCGCCTTTTTTACCATCGACACACTCATCCGCGTCCCGCCCGCAATCTCTGAGAGCGACAGCCGCAACGGAAACTGCCAAAACACCTCATTGGCCCGCCACATCAGCCAGCCCCACAAAGCCTGCGCATGCGGCGACAACGGATACAGGGTCTGACGCTTGTAAAAAAAACGTATCTCTGAAATCCAGCCGCCTACGCTGTCCATCAGTGGGGACGGGATGACGGGGCAACACCTGGCAGGCTGCCCGCCATCCCCTTGGCCTGCTCCGCCAGCCACGCATCGGCCGCCCGCCGGTGAATCAAAATCTTGATGCCATTGCGAATAGCCGGGAACCCCTCCACATGTGACAGCTGGCGGATACAAGTCTCCCCGAGCCCCGACACCGCCGCAAACTCCTTGACCGTAAGCAAAATTTTCTGTTCCTGCAAAATCCACACAACCTTCCCTGAACAAAAACCAATAACACCTGTACATTTTGACTGGTCAAATGTATTTAATCCTCCTCTCTTTCTTTTCTAATAAACCTGTAGATATTACACATTTTGACAAGTCAACTCGCAAAATCTACTTGTATTATATATCGCTTCCTTCGGATTGTCTAGTATTTTATACAGTTTTCTTCGTAAACTCTCGCATATATTGCGAAAATGTGATAAAATAAGACATAGAAAGGAGGGTTTACAACGTGACAGTTCATAACAAAAATTTGACCGGTCAGGAACCATTCAACATCAGGCTGCACCGCCTGCGCGAAGAACACCGGCTTACCCAAAGCGAAGTCGCCAGTGCCTGCGAAGTCACTGCCACCGTCTACGGCAACTGGGAACAAGGCCGCTCGCTGCCAAGCATCGACCGCCTGCCGGTACTTGCCCAGGTATTCCACACCACCACCGACTACCTGCTCGGGGTCAAAGCCGAAGACGCTGCCGAAGTGCTCCTCTCTCGTATCCGTCAATTGGACGAAAACGAGAAAAACGCCATCGAGCAGGTCATCGCCTCAATGCTTGGCCACAACAGCCGGAAAAAATAAACGTCCACTACTAAATAAAATCTTTATCTCGTCTTCTTCTATATCTTAGGACAGCCGCCAAACTGCGCCCGTCCTAAGACGGGACAACCCCTGCGGACATAATAAAGCCGCAAACAAACCGCAAACAAATCTGCAACCACGCCCGCAACACGGGCCAGAAAGATAGCTATCCACAGTTTATACACCAGCTATCCACAAAATATCCACAACGTTATCCACATACAACCTTTCCGGAACTCACGACGGATCATCCGTCAGAAGGAGTGAAGGAAATGACAACCACAAAGAAAAACAGCAACCGCAAACGCGCAGATCACGAAGGCACGATTTATTACTGGCAAAGCCGTGGCAAATGGGTTGCCCAGATACGCATGGGAACCAATCCACGTACCGGCCGTGCCATAAAAAAAGTCAGCTACAAAAACACAAAGGCAGAAGCCCTGCAAGCCCTGGAGGAACTGAAGGCAAAATATGCCGTTGTTACGCATATTGACGCCGATATCATGACCACCAGGGACTGGCTCCTCAAATGGTATGAAGTGTTTTCCAAGCCCAAAATCCGCGGCAACACACAACAGTTATACCGACGTATCATCACCATCGCGAATGAAGAAGTCGGCAACATCAAACTAGACAAACTCACGGACATCGACCTGCAGGAAATTATTTTCCGGCGGCTCGGCTTGCACTATCGCACCGCGCAGCTATTCCGCACCATCATGAAGGCCGCATTCCGTCGGGCGGTCAAAAGCCACCTGATAAAAGAATCGCCGGCCGAAGACTTGGAACTGCCGAAAAAACCAGCCAAACGTAAATTTGCCAAACCAACCGCCGAAGCCTGGCGAAAGCTCATCGAATATCCCAGCTCCCGCTACTATGGTTGGCGCTGGATACTGCTCACCGAATTTGTAACCGGCGCACGTCTCAGTGAAGTCCTTGGCCTGCATTGGTCCGACCTGACGATTCACAAAGACACCAGTGGCAATCCAACCAGTGGCAGCCTGCACATCCAGCATGCGCTGTACCTAGGAACAAATATCGCCCCACGCCAACCGCGCCCCGTACTCTTGGGAAACACAAAAACCAGCGAAGGCAACCGCATCCTGCCACTGCCCCCAGACTACTGCCGCGAAATCATGATCTACCGCAAAAAGCAACTAGAACAACGGCTTATGATGCCTGCGTATAATGACCAAGGCTTCATCTTTACCAAAAACGACGGCAATCCTATAAACCCAAGCTCATTCAGCTCCTATTATGCAAACATTCGTCGAAAACTCGGAATTGCTACCACGTTCCACATGCTAAGGCACGACATGGCCAGCCGGATGAAAAAAAATCGTACCTTCGACCTCAAAGACATCCAAAACCAACTCGGCCACTCCAGCATTCAAATAACTATGGATATTTATACCCATCTGGACGACGAACAACAACACGAAATCAGCTGCTGGCTCGAAAACGGCATGGATGAAATCTTCGGCAAAGATACTGAGATTCCCCAAAAAGCACCTACAAAAAAAGACCGTTTCAGGGTAGAATAATCTGCCCCGCTAAAACGGTCAAAAACAAATTGGCCATACATTGGCCATACAAGCATCCCAAAAACGCACGAAAAAAGACCCCGCGAAAACATCGCGAGGCCTTGATAGCACTAATGGTGCCGGAAGCCGGACTTGAACCGGCACGTTGTTGCCAACGGCAGATTTTGAGTCTGCTGCGTCTGCCAATTCCGCCATTCCGGCAAAATGACACTTACGTGCGTCATCAACGAATATTAGTATAGCACCGAGTATTTTATTTGTCAAACATTATTTTTATTTTTTTATTGTTTTATTTTTTATCCGGTTTATCCCAGCCTTTGGCTTGTACTTCTTCTCTCGTCTTCTGTTTAATTTGCTCGCTGTATTTATCTACTTCCTTGCGAACAGCCTGCAAATCCTCTTCATGATAGCGATACTCTCGGCAACGCTCATTATAATCTCTTGCCATATTATTGTATTCCTGCGTCCCCTTCTCATTTCGTTTATTCACGCAGGCTTTTACTTCGTCAATTTTGATATCCATAAACGCCATCCAACGAAGTTCTTCCCGGCTCCAAGCGCCGCGCTTCCCCTTAGGTGGCTTGGACATTTTCAGCGGCAGACCCATAGACTCTTGTCTTTCAGCATCTGTCATTTCCTGCGCAGCCGAGGCATCGATATATTCATAATACATGGGCTTGATTACATAAACCATCAGCGCAGCCAACATCAAGTAAACGATGCCTTTGCCCAAGCCACGCAATATTCCTGAACCTCCGCTCGACTTTGCGGAAACTTCCGCCGTTTCCTCTTCCTCAGCCTTAACTTTTAAGGCCAGCCGTGCCGCTTCCTGCTGAAGCTGCTCATTCTTATCATCCATAAACATCCCTCTTTCCGCCCTTATGGCATACCGGCAGTTGAATTTTCAACCGCAAAAATCCTTTTATAGGATAGACCGGATTTATTAAATGTTTATGCACTTTTGCTAAAAATCTGATAAAAATAGCCTTTTGCCGCCAAAAATGCCCTCATAAATCCGATTCCATCCTCCGATTTATGAGGGCACTACTATAAGTTTCAGTTATCATCCACCACCTAAAGAGCGGCATTTCGCCCGCACTCCGGATAGAGTTTTTTCTCCAGCCAATTGGGCGAAATCTGGCGGCCACGAGGCATCAGCTCATCCAACAAACTGGTCTCAGCCCAAAGCAGCGCCTTAGTCTCATCCGCCAGCGCGGCAAAGGCCTTTGGAGTTCTCCCCCGCAACTGTCCCCTTATGATTTCATCGACCGTATCCGCAGCTACCGCCGCTTTTTCCAAGGGATGTTCCTCCGTCTCTGTTGCATCCAGGGCAAAAGCCAATTCATGCGCAAAAGTCCGAAGCCCTGTCTCCAAGTTCTCAATCCGCGATTTCGGAATCCACTCCTCAAAATGCCGCTCAGACAGGAACTCATTTAGTCTTCTTTCCAACGTTTCGTGGTCACACATAGCAATGCCTCCTTTGACCTCATACCGGCCTCCACCGATATGAATGGGATTGTCTTTCCTGACGATACATTTCGACAGCAAAGGAAAAACCACCTGTCGAGCCTGCAAATTTCATGTTACAGGATTACACAATCGTTATCCATTTTCGCAATTTTCTATGGCTAAATAGAAGGAATTCCCCCTCCCTAAGCGAATATAAAAAAGCAGGGGGAATAGGGACACTCTAATATTACACATTGGTAATTCTTGAGCGTTTTTTAAGAAAGGGGAAATTCTATGAACAAGAAAAAACTTTGTGCAGCACTGATGGCTATGAGCTTCATCGTAGGCACTGGCCTGAGCATGGACGTTGAGGCCGCCACTCGTGCCGAAATTGCCAAAATCAGTGTGAAGGAAAACGGAAGCAACTTCCAGTATTGGAATAAAGATTCTGCTTCCTTCAAGGCTCTCACGAGCTATGTCAAAGATGTAACCAACAAGAAGAGCAAAAACTACATCCCAGAAGAGGATCGCATTGCTGTCTTCGATATGGATGGCACGCTGCTCGGCGAACGCACCCCTTGCTATTTTGAGTGGATGATGTACCTCGAGCGCGCACTTAACGATCCAACCTACACCCCCTCCAAAGAAGACCGTGAATATGCGCAGGTCGTAAAAAAGGCAATTGAAAATCAGTCAATTCCCGAGGATATGGAAGGCAAAGAGGCAAAATCCCAGGCTTCCGTATTTGCTGGCATGACGCAGGACGAGTACAACGCCTTCGTCAAGAAATTCATGGAAACGCCAGCTGAAGGATTGACGAATCTCAAACGCGGCGAAGAGTTCTATCTGCCGATGGCAGAAGTCGTCTCTTACCTCAAGGAAAATGATTTTGATATCTGGATTGTATCCGGCTCCGACCGTGACGCCCAGCGTGTTTTGATGGATGGCGTACTGCCAATCAAACGCGACCACTTCATCGGCACGGACATCATGACCCTCGCATCCGGTCAGGGCAATACGGACGGCCTGGAATACGTCTACGATAAAGATAAAGACACGCTGGTACGCGGACAGTTCGTCCTAAAAGACGTCAAGATGAACAAAGTATCCAACATTGCCCGCGAAATCGGCCGCCAGCCGGTTCTCGCCTTCGGCAACAGCTCTGGTGATGCTTCCATGTTCAACTACACCATCAGCAAGAACAAATATAAGGCACTGGCCTTCTCGCTCTGCTGTGATGACCTCGAAGACGATCTCGGCAACATCAAAAAAGCCGACAAGATGAAAGCAGACTGCCAGAAGAATGGCTGGATTCCAGTATCCATGCGCGACGACTGGAAGACCATCTATGGTTACAACGTAAAAGTTGCCAAATAACAAACGATAAAAAAGACCCCGGCCTGGTGTGCTCCCCGTCAAGTGGACAGGTAAAAAAATAAAAATATTCATTGCTGCTCGCAACTAATGCGAGCAGCTTTTTTCATGCAGCTCCAACCAGTTTTTCGTGGTACTCACTTGGGGTTCGTATGCCTAAATGACGCTGTGGTCTGTCATAAGTGTAATATCTTATATATTCCTCAATTGACTCAACCAACTCTTGCCGAGAAGTAAATCTGCGTCTGTAGTACATCTCGCGCTTCAAGATACCCCAGAAGCCTTCCATGGGGCCATTGTCTAGGCAATGTGCTACACGGGACATGCTTTGTGTCATACCGGCCTGTTCAATTTTGGCGCGGAACAACTTATTGGTGTACTGAAAGCCACGGTCACTATGAAACAAGGGATGTGCTCCTGGATTGGCTTCAAGAGCTTTGTCAAAGGTTTGGAATACCAACTGGTTATTGTTGCTGTCACCAATAACATAGGCAACAGGCCGGCGATCACAGAGGTCAAGGATGGCACTCAGATATACCTTTTTAACGGTTCCGTATTCAGGAAAGTACTTGAATTCGGTCACATCCGTAACCCATTTCTGGTTGTATTTATCTGCATGGAAATCCCTGTTGAGTACATTCTCTGCTGTATAGTATGGATCAACAGCAGGCCTGGTGCAACAGTTGTGACGTCCTTTTATTACGGAGTGCAGTCTCTTCTTGCGGCATATGCGCAGGATACGCTTGTCATTAGCATGCAGGCCATGGTCATGCTCAATCTTATCTCGAATCCTTCGGTAGCCCATATCTGGATGCTCCTTATGGATTGATTCTGCCAGGGCAGCAAGCTTCTGGTTCGTTTCTTCGTTTTGTCCCAACTTCCTGTGAAGCCATTTGTAATACGCAGCCCTGGTTACACAGCCCAACCTGCATAACGCCTTGACTGGATAATCCTTACAGATACTGCTGAGCTCCAGTATCGCCCGGTAGGTAGCCGTATTACGAGTTCTGTCTAGTATCACCTCCTTTCCAATTCCTCGAGTTTTTTTAGAAAATCTATCTCCATCTGCTTTTGTAGCAACTGAGCCTTCTGCATGCGGTTTTCATATCTGAGCCGTTCCAGCTCGTTCATCTCAGACTCAGGCTTTCTGCGGCCTCTGCCGTCCTTGAGGCCTTCGATTCCCTTTTGGTCATACTTCCTGACCCAGGTATAGACCTGCTGGTAAGAAACATCGAATTTCTCCGCCGCCAAAGCATAATCACGGCCATTTGCAATGCAATCCTCCACAATGGATACCCGTTCATCAAATGTAGTTTTTCTGCCTTTAGTCACGATGGTGCTCCCTCCTATACCGGATGGTTTAAGTTCCTCGTGACTATTATACTTCATAATCCAGTCTTGTAGCTGTCTCCGCGAACGAAGTCCGTATTTTCGGCATATAGCATCTTGTGAATCCACGCCAGAAAGATAATCGTGGATAGCAGTTTCCTTAAACTCAACAGAATAGCGCTGATGATGTCGTTTGAAGAATACATCCGGGCCACAAGCATCATAGTTACGAACCCATTGCCTGAAGGATCTTCTGTCAATACCTGCATCCGCGGCTATGGAGGCATAACTGCCCTCTCCACGTTTATACTTTTCAATGAAGTGGATTTTCTCTTCGGGTGATAATCTCTTCTTGTACATAAAATGCTCCCTATCAAGCAGACAGTTTTATTATTTCTTCTGTCTACCTAATAGGGAGCATATCAGCCCTGCGAACACTTCGCAGGGCCGGGGCCTTTTCGTCCCAAATCCTTTTTAGTTTCGTTTTTCCCAATAGTTAATACGCAACGTATCTCCCGTACGAATATCCCGTTTCAGCAACCATTCATTGAGTTCCCGGATGCCATCGATGAATTCATGAATTTCCCGGGGCCCATAGGTATTTTTCTTCATATATTCTCGCGCGATACTCTCCAGCGTATCGCCGCTTTTAACCGTAACAGTCACTTCCACGAGATTCCAGTTCTTCTCGGCTGCTTCGGCGTTCATTCCCCCAAGGCTAATGAACAAGACAGCCATCACTACGACAAATGCCTTCTTCATTTTAGCTTCCTCCTATCGAACATCTATCCCTCTATCTACCATCAGTATAAATGTTCTTTCGAAGAAAAGCAAGTTTTTTGTCAGAATACTCTGTTGACTTTTATTTTGCCATCTGAGCAGTCAGCGTCCGCTCCATGCACTCCCGAATGATGCGGGCATAGGCAGCACAGCCTGCATCATTCGGGTGGATGCCATCAGCGGACAACCATTCGGGATGCTTGGATACTTCTGCATACCAATCAACCACAGTAACATTGGGATGCTCGGTGGCAACCTTTTGCAGATACGCATTGTTGGTGTCCTGCCAAGTGAGGTTTGGTCCATAGATATTAACCCAGAAAATTTTACGCTCTGTTCCTAAAATCTTGAGCAGTTCCTTCGTCTGCTCCTCATAACGCGCCTGTCCGGCAATCGGGCCATTAGTTCCCAACGCGATGACAACGACATTGCCTAACTGCCCCTGCGCCGCTAAGCTCTGCGCCACAGGGATACCGCCGCCTACATAACGGGATACTTCACCATCCACAATTGCCCCTGGGAGCGCCTTGCGCACATCCCCAGAAGCGCCGAGCAATACCGAGTCGCCGATGCAGGCCACCCCAGTCAATTGCTGGGTCACCAGTTTAGCCTGATCTTCTTTCTGCTTTTTCGCCAGCTCCGCAGCCTCAGCAGCCGCACGGGCATTGGCCTCCGCCTGCGCCGCTTTCTGTGCTTCGAGCTTTGCCTTGAGCTCCGACGTCTTTTGATTCGATGACGCGACAATCCCATAACCGCCATAGCCCATAAGCGCAACCCCCGGCGTAGTGACAATCAAGAAAAATACGCACTGCGCTGCGATAAACGAACTGCCAACAGCCGGCCGCTTACGCTTCAGCAAAAAGTCTACGATAGCATCCGACCAAATCGTCAGCAGCAAAATCGCCGCCAATTCCAGTGCCCAATACTCCGGCCATTTGGTCCAGCCCAATCGATTAAACAAAAAGATTACCGGGTACTGCCAAAGAAAAATCCCGTAGCTGTGGCGACCAATCCAGCGCAATAACGGCATATCCAAACCACGACCAAGCTCCAGCCGGTCATCTGCCACCAAATGAATCAACCAGCAGAACAGCAGCGTCATCAGCAGCATTCCCCACTGATAGGTCGAAGCCGCTTGTCCATCCATCAACGCAAACGCAGGAAACGCTACCATGAGAATCCCGGCAAAGGCCAGATATTTTAACCAGCTGTAACCACCAGTCGAACGGAACTGCAACCCCGCCGGCTTCATTCCCCCACGCCAAAAACCAAGTGCGGAGCCCAAAAGCAGCGCATATACGCGGGTATCCGTTCCATAATAAAGGCGCGTGACATCCATCCCCGGCTCATACTGAAACGGCATAAGCACAGCCGCTGCCAAGCCCAGCAGCGCGAAAAACACCGCTCCGCTCCGTTTGCCAAACACATTGGCCCAGAGAACATAGACCAAGAACAATACCGGCCATATCAGATAATACTGAAGCTCGATGCCCAAAAACCATAAATGGGTAAACGGGGACGCATTGGCCATGCGGGTGAAATAATCCGCATTCTGATCAATCTGCCACCAGTTGTTATATCCCAAGAGTACCGACTCCACCTCGGGACGGATTGCCGCAATAACATCCGGTACCAGGAAATGGAAGATTCCAATCGTCGTGAGCATCATAATCAAAAGGGACGGATAAATGCGCTTTATCCGCTTTCCATAATACCTCAGCACGTGAAACGAACCATTCTCCCAGCTTCTCACGCTCGTGAAAGCCAGCAAAAAGCCCGTCAACACAAAGAAAAGGGACACACCCAAATAGCCGCCCTTTACCGTGTCCGGAAACATATGAAAAAGCGTGACGCCGACAATAGCCAACGCGCGAAGTGCATCCAACCCCGCAATGTGGTTCTTTCTGCCCAGGCTTTGAAAAACATTCATTCGATAACACTACTCCTAATCTTCAAGGTACTACAAACTTACTTTACGCATTATAGCATAACTTCCTCACGACGAAAAGAACACCTCCTAGGAAAAATCTCCCAAGAGGTGTTCTACCTTTACAACCATTGTTCGCCAGCCGGCCAATCCTCAAGCTTCGGTGTGATTTCCATAGAGCGCATAGGGAGCTCCAAAGGTCTTAGATCTGCCGCCCGCGGTTTCCAGCGGCAACGCCGTTCCGGTTCCCCGCTTTCTTTATCCGGCGCATTGATGCAGGATAGCTGACAGCTGCCCAAATCACGGATCCACCCGTCAATCTGGTCAGCGATGACAGCCAATTGCGCCTCTGAAAATGCCTCATGCTTGCGACGAATGATTCCATTTCCTAGCGCATCCAGCTCCACCCGTCCTGTCACATCTTGCCAGGACGGCCCGAAGGCATAAAGTTCATTTTCTCCCAAAGGCCCAATCCGCTCAATCCATACCCGCATAGTATCGCCCCTTTCACAGTAAAAACCGTACAATTTATCGTTAATACTGTGGTATTAGACATTTAAGGGGCAATATCCTTCTTAGTCGGACAAAAACTTTCTCACGGCGGGGCCATTGAGATAGTGGCAAAGACGACCCTGATACTGGCCATTTGCTGCCATTGTATCCGTAATATTGTCACGAATCTTCCACCAGCCCGTATGCCAATTCGAAAACAGCGTATTCGTCTCAGGCGCCCGGCCGATGATGCGCTGAAGGACAATATGCGGTGACAAATACTCCAGGAACGTGATGACGCGCGCCTCGTATTCCTCGCGCGAAATAAGCGTAAGCTCCCCCGCTTCATACTGACGTGCCATCTCCGTACCCTTGACGATGTAAAGTGCATGCAGTTTGACCTGATCCACGCCAAGCGCTGATAAGATCTTGGCATCCTCCACCACATCGGTCATCGTATCCCACGGAAGATTCAAAATCAGATGCGCACACGACTGCAAGCCATGCGCCTTGATGCGAAGAATTGCATCGATAAACTCGCCCAAAGTATGTCCACGGTTGATTTTCTGCAGCGACCGATAGTTGACACTCTGCAAGCCCAGTTCCACGCAGATATCAACGCCAAGTTTATCCGCTTCCTCACGCAGCATCGCCAAATACTCATCGCTGACGCAGTCCGGCCGCGTCGCAATATAAATCGCCACGATGTCTTCACCAGCGCCTGCCTCCTGCACCCAGCTCCGCAACGTCTCCAGCGGTGCATAGGTATTGCTGAAATTCTGGAAATACGGAATGAATTTCTTCGCCTTGTACTTCGGGATGATATGTGCCTTATTGGCCGCAATCTGCGCGGTAATCGTCATATCTGCCGGCAGGTTCTCATAGCCGGCGCCAATCGATCCGCAGAATGTGCAGCCAGCACCGCCATTGCCACATTCGCCCATGCGATTCGGACACGTAACGGGGAGCGCCACCGGCAGCTTATAAACCTTTTCCCCATAACGTTTTTTCAAATAATCCGAAAACGTTTTATATATCTCATGTTCCATATTCGATTACTCCATTCATTTCCTGTACCTAAATTTCGGATACCCGAACTACATTTTTGACAATCACAGCCTTTTTGCTCGCTATCTTATATATTATCTTATATACTTTCTTATACACTATCTTGTGCATCAGTGCCAATCTCCAACTCAATCAACTGGCAGACCGGATCGTCTGCGGTGTAGTCAAACAGCAAAGCCGTCGGCTGACATGTCAATTTTTGACTTGTCAACATCATATTATAGGCAAAGACTTCGATATGGTATTTCTTATTGACCTCGCGCCAGTTGGTAAATTCGTAGCCCGGCAGATAGGTACGTACGCGGCTTGGGGCACCTTTCCAGAAATCTGCGGTGATGTCCTGATATTTCAGGCGATTCCAATCGAGGTTCTCGGGACGGATCTTGCCACCATCGGCGAGCAGGGCATCATAGCGCAGGAGATTGTCCAAGATCTCCGCCGGCAGGTCATACGCTGCCAACGCAAAATCCCGCAGATAGCCGTAGAGATTCTTCGTGCTATGGCCAATCTTATGGAAGCCCTTTTCTTCCCACCAATCGGTAAGTTTCTGCCAGAAGGCAAAGGCATCGCCCTGCTCGGCCTCGCGAATCAAATAATTAGCCGTCTGCCGGCAACGTCCCGCGTTATAATAGAGTTCAAAGACCATCTCAAAGCTATGGAACCAGCGAATCTCCCCATAACTCAGCGCATCGGTCACGAGCACTTCATAGGGCGCCATCGGCATATACTGATAGCCATAGGGCGTTACGAGATTCATCATCGACGCCCCCTTGAGGAATTTCAGGAAACCGAGCTGCAGCATGTCCGTCTGCAATTCGTAGACATCGTTAAAGGAACGATGGAACGATGCCATGCCCTCCCCCGGCAGACCGATGATGAGGTCGACATGCAGATGCATATTATGGAAGCTCATGATGCGCTGGATATGGGCCTTAATGTCCTCCCAGTGATTGACGCGCGAAACGGCTTTGAGCGTCTGCTCATTCGTCGACTGGATGCCGATTTCGAGCTGCACGCGGCCTTTCGGCAGCTGGCTCAGTACCGTCAGCACCTCTTCATCGAGATAGTCGATCGCCACCTCAAAATGGAAATTCGTGCGGCACGAGGCCGGCAGGGCCAAAAGATATTTTAAGATAGGCAGGAAATGCGCCTTCTTGGCATTGAACGTGCGGTCGACGAACTTGACCTGCCGCACGTCATGCTGGACGAAAAAGTCCAGTTCGGAAAAGACGCGCGCAAGTGGCAGATAGCGCACACCCGCCGTCGCGCAGGACAGACAGTAAGCACACGAAAACGGACAGCCGCGTGACGTCTCGTAGTAGAGAATGCGCTCGCGAATATCGGCCATCTCCTCCGCGCGATAGGCAAAGGGCACGGCGGCAAGATCGGCGACCGTCACATCATGGCCTTCATGGATTACGCCATCGGCGCCGCGCCAGGCAATGCCGCGGATTTCTGACGCGTCAAGCGCCGCATTGACTTTTGACCGGTCAAATTGACCAGTCAAAAGCTGACTTGTCAGCGCGCGGATTGACTCCTCGGCCTCGCCACGCATGACATAGTCGACCATCGGAAATTCCCGCATAAAGTCCGCCGTGCCATAGGAAACTTCCGGCCCGCCGCAGATGATGACCGTATCGGGAAGCGCGGCCGGCAGCAGCTTTAACAGCCGCTTTACGACCTCGATGTTCCAGATATAGCACGAAATCCCGAGCACCTTGGGCTGCTGCTCATAGATTTCGCCGAGCATAGCCAGCAGCTGATGGTTGATGGTAAGCTCCAAAATCCGCGAGCCTGGCACGGCTTCGCGCAAATAACGAATGGAAAGCGACGTATGCGAATACTTGGCATTGATGCCCAGCCATAGAATTTTTTCTGTCAAAACGATTCTCCTCACGATATGAATAACCCGTAACCATAATGTCTACTTATTCTACCACATTACGGTTGCGCTTGGTATGTGTTATAATAATTGAGAACAACTTTCTAATAGAGAGGACGATATTATGACAAGTCAAAATAAACTTCTCCGCCGTGAAGATATTCCCGAAACGGCAAAATGGCACCTTCATGATATTTTCGCCACGCGTGCGGACTGGCAAAAGGCCCGTGACGCCATTGCAGGCGAACTGCGCGAAATCCAGCAGTTTGCCGGAAAGCTTGCGGACCCCGAGCAGTTGCTCGCCTGCCTGACCGCAGTCGACACAATGGAGATCAGCCTCAGCGCCGTCTTTGCCTATGCGCGCATGCAGGCCGATACCGATACGGCCAACCAGGAATACCAGGCCGATACCGCCAGCTGTTTGCCGCTTCTTGACCAGGCATCGGCAGCCTGCGCCTTCATCGAGCCGGAGCTTCTAACCCTGCCCGAAGAAACACTGCACACCATGACCGAGAAATTGCCGGGGCTGAAAAAATACCAGTTCCGCTTCCACAATCTGCTGCGCAGCAAAAAGCACGTGCTGACCACGGAGCAGGAAGCCTTCCTTGCCCGTACCGGCGAGATTCGCGCAACCGCCCGCAACACCTACACGGTCATGACCAACGCCGACATGAAGTTTCCCGATACACTCGGCGAAGATGGCAAGCTAACGACGCTCTCCGAAAGCCGCTATATGCAGTTTATCCGCTCGAAAGACGGCAAAGTCCGCGCTGATGCGTTCCATAAGCTCTTCACCACCTATCTTTCCTACCGCAATACCTTTGCGAGCCTCTACAGCTCCTCGGTCAAGGCCAGCCAGTTCCTCAGCACCACGCGCCAATACCCTTCGATGCTCGAAGCCGCCCTCGATGCCGGCAATATTCCCGTAAGCGTCTACGAACAGACCATAAACGTCACCCATGAGTTCCTGCCCGAACTCCATCGCTACATGGAACTCAAGAAAAAACTCCTCGGCGTAAGTGAGCTCCATATGTATGACCTCTATGTGCCCGTCGTCGAAAAACCGAAAACGCCATACACCTACGAAGAGGCCCGCTCCCTCCTGAAAGAAGCCCTGGCACCGCTGGGCCAGCAATATCTCACCGATCTCTTTGCCGGCCTTGATGGCGGCTGGGTGGACCGCCTGGAAAACGAAGGCAAACGCAGCGGCGCCTACTCCTGGGGCGTCTATGGCGTGCACCCCTTCGTGCTCATGAGCTGGCACGATACCTACGATGCCGTCTCGACGCTGGCCCACGAGATGGGCCACAGCATGCACAGCTTCTACAGCGCCAAGAATCAGGAATACACGAACTCCGAATACACGATTTTCTGCGCTGAGGTCGCCTCCACCACCAACGAAAACCTGCTGCTCGAATACATGCTGAAGCATGCGGATGAAAAGGACCGCCTCTATTATCTAAACCTTTATCTCGAGCAGATTCGCACGACGGTCTTCCGTCAGGTGCTCTTTGCCGAGTTTGAAAAACTCACGCACGAAGCCGTCGAAGCAGGCGAGGCTTTGACCGCCAACAAGCTCGAAGGAATCTGGATGGACCTCAACCGCAAGTATTACGGCGAAGGCGTCGTGCTCGACGACGAGCTGCGCGCCGAGTGGTCGCGCATCCCGCACTTCTACCGTCCGTTCTACGTCTACCAGTACGCGACTGGCTATGCGGCCGCCATGACGCTCTCCGAGAAAGTCCGCACCCAGGGAGAATCCGCCCAGCAGGCTTATCTTGGCTTCCTGGCCAGCGGCGGCAGCGACTACTCCATCAAGCTGCTGCAAAACGCCGGCGTCGATATGACGAGCCGCGAGCCTTTTGCCATCACTTTCAAGAAATTCTCGCATTGTCTCGATCAGCTTGAAAAAATTATCAAATAATTCTCGCCTGTCAAGGTTTTCTACTTGCAACCTGCTAGAATTTATGCTAGAATACTTGTATTGTGTTGTTAGGGGTAACTATGCTCCTACGTTAAGGAGGTGTAACACATGGCAAGTGTTTGCGAAGTTTGTGCAAAGGGTCAGCTGTCTGGTAACAACGTCAGCCATTCCCACCTGAAGACGAAACGTGCTTGGAAACCGAACATCCAGCGTGTCCGCGCTGTTGTTGACGGCGAGGTCAAACGCGTCAACGTCTGCACGCGCTGCCTGCGTTCCGGTAAGGTTCAGCGTGCCCTCTAATTTGCGCATAATATCAAAAGCTGATATATCATAAAGAAAGCGAAAGAGCTCGTCTCTTTCGCTTTCTTTATTTTTTATAAAAAAGGCGTGATGCCCAAAGCCAATCAAATGCTTTGGGGCATCACACCTTCCAATACGCAGCGGCACATCACCGAAGCGCGATTGGGCACATTCATCTTCTTGCAGATAACATAGACGTGCTTCTTGACGGTGCTCTCTGCACTGTTCACGCGCTCACTGATCTGGCGATTCGACCAACCACGGCACAACAATCCTGCGATTTGAATTTCCCGTTCCGTCAGCCCAAACCGCTGTTTTAACACCATCCGGATTCGCTGATTCTCGTCATTCTGTGGATGAAACTGATATAAACGCTGGGCGACATGCGGCTCAATACAGCGAAGCTTCATCAGCTCTAAGTCCGTGAAATTCCCCATTTCTTTGGGACGCAGCAGCCCGAATTTTCCGAGCAGCAGATTGTTTTTTACCAGCCATAACTTGCAACTGTAATGCATACCAATCGGCTTCCGCACCTGCTGATAAAAATCCGAACTCTGCAGGAATTCTTCGCTTAACACATCGGTATCGCGGAACACCAACGACTCCTTGCGCCACTCCAGCGACCGGTAGGGATAGGATTTCCCTAAGCGGATCGCTTTGGCTGACATTTCCTCAAAACTCGGTGCGTCTGGGCTCCACTTGTAGCTAATGGGCTTCACATGACGTTTATCATCAGCTTCATTCAGCATGATAAAGGAAACACCACAAGCAAACGGGACCAAGCTTTCCAACGCTTCAAACACAGTCAGCCGATATTCATCTACGCTGGCCTCATAACACTTCAGCACAGCCATAGTCATCACGTGGCATTCATTTTCATCCAAATAAAGCATATCCCTTGCCTCTCTCATCTCTTTTTCTCACTTCATTATACCCTCATTATTCCCATTTTGCTATAACGAAAATCCTTGCATCCGTTCGGGTCATCCGTCCTCTTTCGTACAAATGAAAGAAGCGAGCCCCTCAAGGCTCGCCCCAAAAACATATAATCCCCTATACCAATCAGCTTCCCCAAGCCTCATAGCAACCATCGGAGAATCGTTCCTCAAACGTACCAGGAACCATTCATCCCTCATAATCCATTCCGACGGCTCCTCTATTATAATGAAACTTTTTCGGCTTTACAATTCATCGGTAGTAGGCGTAATTATTTTTCTACCACTTTAGTAGTATAAATTAGGCAAAATCTGCGAACTGATTCAGCTCCTGCCGAATCCGCCGCCAATCCGGACAATACACATCCATCCTTGCCTTGAAGGCCGGGCCGTGATTATGCACCCAGAGGTGCGTTAATTCATGCAGCATAACGTACTTTAGTGCCTCCGGCTTATACTTCGCCAGCTGCAGATTGAGCCAGACGCGAGCCTTCACGATATTGCAAGTCCCCCAGCGCGTCTTCATGTTGCGGATACGGCATTCGGCGGCTTTTTTGCCAACGATAGCTTCGCAGCGAGGCAAAAGCTTTGGAATCGCCTGTTCCAGCTGACGGCGGTAAAGCCCATTGACGATTTCGCGCCGCTGTTCCACCGTCGCATAGGCAGGAACCGTGAGGACAATCCGTGTATCCCTGCAAACCACCGAAGCCTGACGACCAGCCGAATCGCGCACCACGAGATCATAATAGACACCCCAAAGCGGAATTTTATCGCCCGTCTGATATTGACGGGTCAATTTTTGCGTCTCCGCCTTTTCCCGGATGGCCTGCTGTTTTTTTTCGACCCACGACCAGTGCTTACCCAAAAACTCGGTAATGCGTTCACGCTTCATGCGCATAGGCGCGGTTACCTCAATGCGGCCAGCAGGCTTTTGCACCCGCAGATACATGTTTTTGATTCGCTTGCGTTTAAGGTATATCACCTGTCCGGCAAACGGAAAGATTTCCTCGGTCATTACTTCCGGCGCTTTTCGGACTCGTCAAAGATTGCCTGCAGTTCCTCGCCCGAAAACTCGTATTTCTCATTGCAGAAATGGCAGCAGACTTCGGCATGACCATCGTCGACGAGCGTCTGCAAATCGTTTTTGCCCAGGCTCAAGAGCACCTCACTGATGCGCTCCTTCGAGCACTGGCATTTAAAGGCCAAGTCCGTCGTCGTCATGTAGTTGACATCAAAGCCCTGCAAAAGCTCAGCGATGATTCCTTTGGCATCGAGGCCGCGCTCGACCATATGCGAAACAGAGTTCACCGTGCGCAGATTGGCCTCAAGCTTATCGATGCATTCGTCGGTGGCATCGGGCAGCGGCTGGATGATGAAGCCGCCGGCTCCAATACACTTAAAGTCAGGATTTACGAGCACGCCCAGGCCAACACTCGACGGCGTCTGCTCGGAGACGTAGAGATACTTCGTGAGGTCATCGGCAATCTCGCCATCGGTGATTTCCGTGCTGCCCGTAATCGGGTTCTTGAGCCCCGTAAAGCGCGTAACCGACACCATGCCCTTGCCAACACCACCGCCCACATCGATCTTGCCGAGACTGTTGAGCGGCAGATTGACATGCGGCTCATCGATATAGCCACGCACAAAGCCCTCAGGCGTTGCATCCGCCGTGACTTTTCCGAGCGGGCCATCGCCATCGAATTTTATCGTCAGCGCTTCTTTGTTCTTGAGGTTGGCCGCCATCAACAGCGCCGCCGTCATCGTGCGGCCAAGAGCAGCCGCCGCTACCGGATAACAATCATGACGGCGGATTGCCTCATTGACAAGGTCCGTCGTGACTGCCGCATAGATGCGCACGCCCTCCGCCGTTGCTTTTACTAAATGGTCTTTCATTCTCTATATCCTTTCTAGAACCGAAATACAAGCGAAAAGCCTTCCCCAAAGGGGAAGACTTCGTATTTACATCGTATACTGCATCAATACTTCATCGGTATCGATATCGAAAATCCGAATCGTGCGATCTTCGAGCACCGCATAGGTGTTACGGCCATCTTCGCGCTTGGAGAGCGCCGCCGAGCCCGGATTCAAGAACACCGTCTGGCCACGCTTTTCGAGCACCGTTGTATGGATATGGCCGCTGATGAAGAGGTCGGCCTTCAGATGAGCTGCCATCTTGTCCTTTTCTTCATCGGTCATGACGCTGTCACCATGCGTCACGATAATGCGCAGTCCCTCATAAACCACATAGGCATAAGGTGCCTGCACGGGAAGTTCCAGACAGCTGGCATCGACAGACGAGTCGCAGTTGCCTTTGGCAATAACGACCGGCACCGGGCAGCTGTTGATTTTTGCTACGAGCCCTGCCGGATTGTAATCGGCCTTCATCGGGTTGCGCGGGCCATGATAGAGCACATCGCCCGCATGCAGGATCATATCCGCATCGTGGAACGCCTTATCAAAGGCCGTCTGCCAAGCACCCTCATGACCATGGGTGTCACTGATAATACCAATTTTCATCGTAAACAGCTTCTTTCCTAAACGCGATTAACCGATTTTCTTGAGCAGGTTTGCCATTTCCATAGCTGCCATAGCGCTGTCGACGCCCTTGTTGCCAGCCTTCGTGCCAGCGCGCTCGACAGCCTGCTCGATGTTCTCCGTCGTCACGACGCCGAAAATCGTCGGCACGCCCGTCTGCATGCCAACCTGCGCCGTTCCCTTGGACACCTCGTTGCAGACATAGTCGTAATGCGTCGTCGAACCACGGATAACAGCGCCCAGACAGATGACGGCATCGTATTTGCCACTTTCAGCCATCTTCTTGGCGACGACCGGAATCTCAAACGCGCCCGGAACCCAAGCAACGTCAATATCGTCATCCTTTGCCTCATGACGATGCAGCGTATCGAGCGCACCGCTCAACAGCTTGCTCGTGATGAACTCATTGAAACGGGCTACGACGATGCCGAATTTGAGCCCTTTGCCCGTAATAAAACCTTCCATTACATTTGCCATGATTTATTACCTCCTGTATTCCTCTTACTTCAACGTCTCTTCGTTCAAGAGATGCCCCATCTTCACTTTTTTGACCGTCAGATAGTTCTTGTCGAATTTATTGGCATGAATCATCAGCGGCACGCGCTCGGTAATCTTGAGGCCATAGCCTTCAAGGCCGGCACGCTTAGCCGGGTTGTTCGTCATCAGCCGGATGCTGGTAAGCCCCAGGTCCGCCAAAATCTGCGCACCAATGCCGTAATCGCGAAGATCCGGCGCAAAACCCAGCTCGACATTGGCCTCGACCGTATCGCGGCCCTTATCCTGCAGCGCATAAGCCCGCATCTTGTTCGCGAGGCCAATGCCGCGGCCTTCCTGGCGCATGTAGAGTACGACGCCCTCGCCAGCCTTTTCGATTTTCTCCAGCGCCGCATGGAGCTGATCGCCGCAATCGCAGCGCATCGAGCCCAAGGCATCGCCCGTCAGGCACTCGGAGTGAACGCGCACGAGCACGTCTTTCTTGCCCTTGACGTCGCCCTTGACGATGGCCAGATGACATTTGCCATCGAGCTTGCTCTCGTAGGACTTGATGCGGAAATGACCGAACTTGCTCGGGAAGTCAACATCAGCGACCTGCTCGACAAAGGACTCCGTGCGTTTGCGGTACTCGATGAGCGCCTGCACCGTAATCATATGCAAGCCATGCTCCTTGGCAAACTCGATGAGTTTCGGCGTACGCATCATGTGTCCATCGTCGTCCATGATTTCGCAGCAAAGGCCTGCGGGATAAAAACCAGCCAGCCGTGCCAAGTCCGTCGTCGTCTCCGTATGGCCGGCACGGCGCAGGACGCCGCCCTCGACCGCCCGCAGCGGGAACACATGGCCCGGACGGCGGAAATCTGACGGACGCGCCTTCGGATCGAGGAGCTTGCGAATCGTCAGGCAGCGTTCATAGGCCGAGATGCCCGTATCCGTCTCATGAGCGTCAATCGAAACCGTAAACGCCGTCTCATGGTTGTCGGTGTTGTTGACGACCATCTGGCCGATATTGAGCTCATCGAGACGCTTGCCGTCAATCGGCGTGCAGATGAGGCCCTTGGCATATTTAGCCATAAAGTTGACATCTTCGGGCGTAACCGTCGCTGCGGCGACGATGAGGTCGCCTTCGTTTTCGCGGTCCTCATCGTCGACGACCACTACCATTTTGCCATTCTTGATATCTTCAATGGCTTGCTCTACTGTTGCAAAATCTGCCATAATCTTTCTCCTTCATTCAAAAACCGTTCTCGAGCAAGAACGCCCGCGAAAGTCCGCCAGCGCTGGGCTGTGCTTGGCTGCCGCCCAGCATCTTTTCCACGTATTTGCCGAGCACATCGGTTTCAATATTAATCGTACTGCCCGCCTTCTTACTGCCAAGGTTCGTGACCTCGCGGGTATGCGGGATAAGGCTGACCGTAAAATCCTTATTCGTCACGGCTGCCACCGTCAAGCTGATGCCATCGAGGGCCACGGAGCCCTTCTCCACGACATAGCGCAGAAGTTCCGGCCCCGCCGCGATCTTCATCAGGATAGCGTTGCCTTCCTCTTGGAAGGCAACGATTTCCCCCGTGCCATCGATATGGCCGCTGACAATATGACCGCCCAAACGGCTGGCGAGCGTAAGCGCTCGCTCCAGATTCACAGGACTGCCTTTTTTAAGCTCCGCGAGCGACGTACGCCGCACAGTCTCGGGCATGACATCCGCCGTGAAATGGTTCTTGTCAAACGAGGTCACCGTAAGGCAGACGCCATTTACCGCGATGCTGTCGCCTAAGGCAACATCGCCGACCACCTTCTGGCAGTCAATGGCAAGCTTACCGCCGCCAAGCTGCCGGATATGGCCGACCTCTTCAATGATTCCCGTAAACAACGTCTCATCTCCTTACCACATAGCCCGTGAGCAAAATATCTCCATTCAGCGGCTCCGTCGTCACGCGCGTAAGCTCTACCGCATCCGAAAGCTTGGCAAAGCCCTCGCCCTCCACCGGCGTGAGCGCCTCGCGCCCGCCGATAAGTTTGGGCGCAATAAACGCCTGGACTTTGTCTACCAGACCTGCCTCAAGCAGGGAGAAATTCACGCGGCCGCCGCCCTCGACAAATACCGAGCAGATTTCCCGCTCGCCAAGTTTTGCCAAAAGCAGTTGCAAATCAACGTGTTCGCCACTGCCTGCCACCAGGATTTCGACGCCAGCTTCCTTCAGCGCCTGCACGCGCTCTTTGGGTGCCTGCTCCGTCACCGCCACGATCGTCGGTGCCGCACCGTCGGTCACGACCTTAGCCGTAAGCGGCGTGCGCGCCTTGCTGTCGACGATGATGCGGATGGCATTTTTGCCCGTACGGCCTGGAATCCGCGTCGTAAGGCTCGGATCGTCCTTCAGCACCGTGCCGATGCCAGCGAGAATGCCATCGTAGATATCACGCAGCTCATGGACGCGGCGCCGCGAAGTCTCGTTCGTAATCCACTGGGACTCGCCAGCCGCCGTTGCAATCTTGCCGTCAAGTGTCATCGCGGTCTTGAGCACCACAAAGGGCATCTTCGCCGTAATCCATTTGAGGAAGACCTCATTTAACGCGATAGCCTCCGCTTCGAGCACGCCACAGGTAACTTCAACGCCGGCATCTTCCAAAATCTTGATACCCTTGCCAGCCACCAGGGGGTTGGGGTCGCGCATCGCGATGACGACGCGGGCGATGCCCGCCTCGGCCACGGCCTTGGCACAAGGGCCTGTGCGGCCATAGTGGGCACAAGGCTCCAGCGTCACATAGAGCGTTGCGCCCTGGGCCAAATCGCCAGCCATGTTCAGCGCATGAACCTCTGCATGGGGCGTACCAGCCTTGCGATGCCAGCCGGCCGCTACGATGCGGCCATCGCGGACAATCACGGCCCCGACCAGCGGATTCGGCGAGGTGCGCCCCTCCGCATTGCGGGCCATCTGCAGCGCCACGCGCATAAAATCTTCATCCTGCAATCGTATCACCTCAGATTCCTTCATCTTAGGTTTGTGATTGAGACTTAAAAAGCCAGCGAAAAGATTCCTCTTCTCGCTGGCTTAGACTGCATGCAAAAACAACATGCCTTTTCTCGTCCCGACTATACGGTCGGCTCCGGAATCTCACCGGATCATGCTCCCAAGGGCTCGCGGGCTATACCGCCGGTGGGGAAATGCTCCCCGCCTCAAAGACAAATCTCATGTCCTATTATAGCACGCCTTTATCCTTTCTATCAATAGAATATCTCGGCCTTAGAATTTGAACTTCGCCGTCGCATCCTGCAGCTCCGTCGCCATATTGGCCAGCGACTGCGAAGCCGAGGCAATCTCCTCCGTCGAGGCCGACTGTTCTTCCGTTGCGGCCGAAATCGTCTGCGTATGGGCAGCCGTCTTGCTGCTGACCGCGTCGATTTCCTCCATCGTACCGACAATCGAGCTGGCGCCGTTGGAAACCTTATGCACGCGCAGGTTCATGGCCTCAACCTCATCTTTGATGTCATGGACTTTCGCGATAATGTGGCCAAACTGTTCGCCGACCTCGCGAATCGCATCGGTACCGAGCTTGATCTGCTCCGTGCTCGACTCCATCGAGCCAACGGCCTGGTTCGTGTCGCTCTGAATCGTCGTGATATGGCGCTTGATATCTTCGGCCGCCTCCTGAGATTCGGCCGCCAGTTTGCGAACTTCCTCAGCTACCACGGTAAAGCCGCGGCCCTGCTCGCCGGCCCGCGCCGCCTCGATGGCCGCATTGAGCGCCAAGAGATTCGTCTGCTCGGCAATCGCTGAAATCGTTTCGACAATCTTGCCAATCTGCTCGCTGTTCTTGCCGAGCTGGGCGACAATAGCTGCCGATTCCTGCGAAGCCTTTTCAATCTGGACCATCTTGTCCATGGCATCCTGCATGAGCTGGCTGCCCGCCGCAGCCGTCTCATTCGTCTCATTGGTACGCGCATTGACATGCTCCATGCCCTTGGCCACATCGTCGATATGGCCGACGACTTCCTCGACGACATTTTTGGCATTATCCACGCTGACGGCCTGATCGCTGACGCCCTGGGCCACATCGCCTACCGATACCGCTACACTATTAGCAGCCTCAGCCGACTGCTGTGCACTGGCCGTGAGCTCCTCCGAGGAGGCTGCCACCTGCTCCGCGGCCGAGCTCATCTTCTGGATGAGATTGCGGATATTCTTGTTCATGGTGTTAAAGGCCTGCGTGAGCTGACCGATTTCATCGGTACTTTCCACCGGCAGGTCGGCCATGCGCAGATTGCCATCAGCCAGCTGAACCGCATGCTCGTTGAGTCCCAAAATCGGACGCGTGATTTTCTGGGCAAAATACTGGCAGACAAACATCATCAGCGCAAAACCAACGAGCGTCAAAAGACCAAATACCCAACGCATATGCTTGAGCGCTGCAAATACAAAATCCTCCGGCACCGCAATGCCGATCAGCCATTCCGTCGAAGGCACCTTCGCATAGGCAAACACGATATCATTACCATCACTGCTCGTCGTAAAGTAACCGGATTCCTTCCCCTGCATTTCCTTGAAGTGCTCTCCAAAGCCATCGACCTCAGCAAAATTCTGCATAGGTTTGCCAAGGCCGGCCGTCGCGAGGATGTTGCCCGTCTTCTCTAAGATGATGCCCTGGCCTTCGCCATGGTACTCGATATTCTTTACCTGCTCATCGAGTGCATCAAGCGAAATATCGTTGCAGACCGCACCGATAAACTGCCCGTTGGCCTTAACCGGCGCAATGGCCGAGATGATGAGCTTATTCGTGATGGCATCGACATACGCATCGGTGAATTCCACCTTGTCGTCCTTCTTGGCCTGCTGATACCACGGACGTTGCGTCGGGTCTTTTTGACCGGTCAGATTGCCGCCCGTCGAGGAAGCGAAATACTTATCCTCCATGCCGAGCGTGACCCCCATGACATCGGCCTCCGACGATGCCGACTGCAGCGCGGCATTCGTCTGCATGCTGGCCTTGTCCCCATTATAGGCCGTCATGATATTGGCCGTATGCGCCGTTGACGACTGCTTCGCCATGAGCCAGCCATCCATATCGGACACCTCTTTGGCCACTACCGCCCGCAGTTCGTTATCGACGCTCTGCTCCAAATCCGCGCTTGCCAAAAAATACCCGGAGATGGACACTATCGCCATCAGCGCACCTACGATACCAGCCAACACGAAAAACTTTTGTCTAATTCCCATTTCTCTTGCTCCTTTTTGTAATAGTATTTATAAAAACAGTCTCCTTGGACCGTTTCTACCTGCTGTAACTAATGCTGTCATTTAGTTGCTTGATAAAAGTAAATGATCCCTTTACAACAAAATCCGAGTTGCGCGATCGCAACCCGGATTTAAATGCTCCTATGCTTAAGGCAAATTATCCGCATCGTAAGAAATTGTCCATCAGCAGCATGAGGCATCACGTTTCATTTACATCGTAACAAAACCGCCATAAATCCCACAGATGTTTTATTAAGATAAGATTATATCATACTGCAAAAATAAAAACAAGAAAACCTTTACTAGGAATATCGTATACATGCTTTAGACAAATGTATTTGTCAAGGGTTATTCGCCCCACACCTCCTGCGCAATCTCTTTAACCAGTGCCAGCTTTGCCCACTGCTGCGCTTCCGTCAGTTTATTGCCGATTTCACAGGAGGCAAATCCACACTGAGGACTTAGGCACAGCCGCTCCAAGGGGATATATTTCGCTGCCTCATGGATTCTGGCGATAACGGCTTCCTTATCTTCAAGCTCGGGCTTTTTCGTCGTGATAAGTCCGAGTACCACTTTTTTATCCGGCGATACCTTAGCCAGCGGTGCAAAGCCGCCAGACCGCTCATCGTCATACTCCAGATAGAGCGCATCGACCTTTTCCTCGGCAAAAACGTAATCCGCTACCGAATCATACGGGCCGCTGGTAAAGAAGGTCGAATGATAATTTCCGCGGCAAATATGCGAATTGATAACCATATCCGACGGTTTCGCTGCTAACGCCAGATTGTTCACCGCCAAGAGCTGCGCTTTGACATCCTCTAAATCCAGCCCCAGCGCCTGATAACGCTGCTGGGCAGCATCGCCCACCACAGCTCCCCAGGTACAGTCATCAAACTGCAGATTACGGCACCCCGCCTCGTAGAACTGACGGATGACCTGCTGATAGGCCTCCCCAATATCCTGGATAAGCGACTCGTTATCCGGATAAATTTTGCGCGTCGATTCGATATTCTGCGGAATGATAAACTGCTGAAACATCTGCGCCGGTGCCGGAATCGTATATTTTGCCACCGTCTGCTCATCCTCAAACGATTTGAGAAACTTGAAATACTCCACAAAAGGATGCTGTTTCGCGCGCACCTTGCCCACGAGCCAGGTATCTTCGAGCTCTGCAACCTCTCCGTTGAATTGGACTCCGCCACCAGCTTTATGCGCCACCCCTTCAAAGCCCCACATGAAATCCAAATGCCAGTATGACCGGCGGAACTCCCCATCGGTAATCACCGAAAAGCCTGCCGCCTTCTGTTTTGTCACCACCTGTGCCACCGCTTCATCCGTCACCGCATCAAGCTCCTGCTGACTGATTTTTCCCGCTTTGAACTGTGCCCGCGCCTGTTTTAATTTTTCCGGACGCAAAAAGCTCCCCACAAAATCGTAGCGGCATGGCGTCTGTATTTTATTCATAACAATCTTCCTTTCTTTCGTTCATATTCTTAACTCGCATATCCCTATCTTAAGGAATTCTTGAGATTCTGTACAATACGAAAAACTGTCAGAATGCCATAGTTATTTTCTATGGTCTATGTTATAATTACAGCAAAAACTTTTAACCAGGAGATCATCATGACACTCAAACAACTCCGCTACGCCGTCACTGTCGCCGAGACAGGAAACATCACCGAAGCCGCCAAAAAACTCTTCATCGCCCAGCCCAGCCTCACCGCTGCCATCCATTCCCTGGAAGAAGAATACGGCATCACCATCTTTTCTCGTTCGAATAAAGGCATTGAAGTGACCCCTGCCGGGGATGAACTATTAGGCTATGCCCGCCAGGTGTTAGAACAAGCCGACCTCATGCACGAGCGCTACACCGGCAAAGCGCCAATCCGTCAGCATTTTTGCATTTCCTCCCAGCATTATTCCTTCGTCGTCGAAGCCTTTGTCGAACTCATCCGCCAATTCCAAGGCAGCAAATACGAATTCCACATGCGGGAAACCCAGACCTATGAAATCATCGACGATGTCGCTCACATGCGCAGTGAGGCCGGTATCCTGTATCGCAACAAATTCAATCGTTCCATCATCACCAAAACACTAAAAGACAATCAGCTCACCTTTACGCCGCTCTTTACCGCCAGTCCACATGTCTTTGTCGGCAAAAACAGTCCGCTTGCGCAAAAAGACTGCGTCACCCTCGCCGACCTAAAACCATTTCCGCGGCTTTCCTACGAACAAGGCAGTCATAACTCCTTTTACTTTTCCGAGGAAATCCTAAGCACCGAAGACTGTGACAAAGAACTGATCGTCTGCGACCGCGCCACCCTGTTCAATATGGTAATCGGCCTCAACGGCTACACCATCTGCAGCGGCAGCATCAGCGAAGAGCTCAACGGTTCCAATATCGTAGCCCGGCCGCTAGCTGTCGATGACTATATGGAAATCGGCTATATCCTCCCCAAATCCACTCGTCCCTCCCGCCTCACCTGCGAATTCCTCGACATCCTGACGAATCTCACCGCCAAAATCAATCCCAACCGCCAATAAAAATGCGGACCAGGCCAAACATTGACCCGGTCCGCATTTTTCACGAAACGCTTCAGAAGTTATCCCCCTGAATCTCAAAATAAGTCTGGGGATGCTGGCATACCGGACAGAGCTTCGGCGCCTGCATGCCAACCACAATATGACCGCAATTGCGGCACTCCCATACCTTTACTTCCCCTTTCTTAAACACTTCGCCGTTTTTGACATTTTGCAGCAGCTTGCGATAGCGTTCTTCATGATGCTTTTCAATCTCGCCAACCATACGGAATTTCTTGGCAAGCTCGGGGAACCCTTCCTGTTCCGCCGTTTCCGCAAAACCTTTGTACATATCCGTCCACTCATAGTTTTCGCCATTAGCGGCATCTTCGAGATTTTCTTCCGTATTGCCGATTCCTTCCAATTCCCGGAGCCACATCTTCGCATGATAGGACTCATTGGCAGCTGTTTTCAAAAACAACTCGGCAATCTGCTCCGAACCATCTTTCTTTGCCACCGAAGCAAAAAAAGTATATTTATTGCGTGCCTGCGATTCTCCGGCAAAAGCCGCCTGCAGATTTTTCTCCGTCTGAGTTCCCGCGTATTTACTCATAGCAATATCCTCCTAACTCGTCACACTTCTGCTTTCCACAGGCCATGCAGATTGCAATAGGCATAAGCTGCCACTGCTTCATCTCCATCTGCCAGGTTGAACACAAACTCCGGCGCATCATCCGGAGTAAGATGTGCCATCTGTGCTCCCTGTTTCGTTTCCAGATGAATCCACTCAATGAAGTGTTCCGGCGTCATCGGATGCGTAACACTGCCCACCGACACCTTTACCGAATCTCCGGCTACCGTGATTACCGGCACATGTTTTTCCTGCGCCGCATCGGTGGTATTTGCCGTAAGCTCTGTCATCGCCTGACCGCAGCACGAAAGCTTTCCACCGCCTTCTTTCACTACACCGACAATATTGCCGCACAGCTTGCAAATAAAGAACCGTTTTGCCATAAAACCGCCTCCCGCCAAACTACAATACACATTAAGGCTTTCCACGGGTAAAGAGTCCGCAATATAGTTGCGTAAAATCTTTTTCCCGCTTTGTAATACTTCGACACTTTTCGGCCACTTCCTGCCAACACGAAAAATATCTATTGGTTATTTCAGCAAACCATTCTGATAAGCCAATAACAGCTTATAGAGATCGCTGATTTCCTCTTTGATTGCCCGACCTTCATCCGAATCCCCCACGGTAGTCCGATACGACTGTAGCTCCACGGTCTCCGAAACCGACTCGATGTCCCGATTTTCCCGCAGCGCCTCCCGGACATCGGGTATCTTCTGATGTTCCAGCAGCCTCAGGCCCCGTGAATTCGAAATCAACGTAAAACCAGAAATCCCCGTTTTCTTGTGATACGCCTTACAAAAACCGCCATCGATGATAATTGCT
Source organism: Selenomonas sp. ND2010 (assembly GCF_000702005.1). Classification (GTDB taxonomy): domain Bacteria; phylum Bacillota; class Negativicutes; order Selenomonadales; family Selenomonadaceae; genus Selenomonas_A. The sequence continues at coordinate 84,463 of NZ_JNKI01000008.1, forward strand.
TTGCCACCAGCCTTCACCGGTGTCTCTCCCTTGCGTACCTTTACAGGGACATGTCCATTGATGATATGGCCGCGTTTGGGTTCCAAATGAAATTCCGCCAGGATTTTCTCACAGACTGACGCCTTATCGATATAGCGGTAATACGGATCGGACGGTTCCACCCAAGTGCTTTCATCCGCAATCATCGCCCGTTCAAACGTCTTAAACTCCCGTCCGGACACCGGCGATATACGGCCACACCACAGAAAATACATAAAGTCCTTCGCCGTCTCATCCCCATGAAGCCAGGCAGCGCGCGCCATTTTCTCGCAAAAATCAAACCACTGACGCCCCCTGTATTCCTGACCGCCATATCGAATGGTCCGCAAACTGCCATCTTCATTCATCGGTACACAACCATGAAACAGCAGATTGCCATTAAAACGGGTATAAATACTCCCCTTCTGATACAGATAATCCACATGCCGCTTGAGCATCAAGCTCTCCACAAAATACGATTTGAGATCAGCAACTACTTCCTGCTCTTTTTCCGTGAGCACATACGGATCGCTAGTATTCTCATCAATCGTCGGGAAATAGGCATTTTCCAATTCATACCGTTTGCCATCCCCCAGCGTAACCGCCGAAACCCGAAAATCAATCTTATCGAGAAGCAGCCGGCTCTCCATCTGAAAATCCGGATTGCGGCGGATGAGCTGGCCTTCGAGCTTGAACATGATGATAGTCATCGCCCGCTCCGCCGCCTTGATGGGATTTTCATCGGGATAGAGCCGCGAAGCAAACGTCGACAGCGAGCGCAAGCTGATGCCATACCCCCGCTCAAGCACATCGGTATTGTTGTAGCGAAGCGAATTGCGTACTACGCCAGCAATACAAACTTCACTGCCCAGCGCCGCCCCCATCCACAGAACATCATGATTGCCCCATTGGATATCAACCGACGGATATTCCATCAACAGGTTCAAGATCGCATCCGGCCGATTGCCACGGTCATAAAAATCCCCGACAATGTGCAGCCGATCCACCGCCAAACGCTTGATAAGCACCGTAAAGGCCTCGATAAAATCTGCCCCGCTGTCAATCTGAACAATGGTGCTCAGCAACCGATTATAATAGACACGCTGCGCGCTATCCACCGCCGGATGGGTATTCATCAATTCAAAGATTACCGAAGCATAGCGGTCCGGAATAAATCCATTTACCCGAGACGCCGGATACTTATAACTCATGACCTGCGACAGTTCCAGTAATTGTGCCAAATTGCGCCGATACCATGCCGGTGTATTTTGATGCAACGCCGTGACCTGCTCCAGCTTTTCTTTCGGATAATAAATCAGCGTACAGAACTCCGCCTTCTCCTCCGGCGTAAGCCGATCGCCAAAAACATAATCCACTTTCTCATGAATAATCCCCGAGCAATTGTTTAAAATATGAAAAAACGATTCGTACTCGCCATGTAAATCACTCATAAAATGCTCGCTGCCCTTAGGAAGCGACAACCGTGACTGAAGATACACAAGTTTCTCGTAGACGGCCTGCTTATTGGGATATTTCTCCGCCAGCAGCCGCAGCAGCTTGTTGGCCTTTCCGTTGTTCAAGGTTTTCTCCGCTATCTCCTGCATCCTAAAACTCCCCTCATACATTTTCGGCAAAAATATCTATCCCTTAATTCGCCTGCCTCGATAAAAACTCCTGCCTTTACCAATCGAAAATCCCACTACCAACACACCGAATCCCTTGACCGACCGCCTCACCACACAGTTTTTTTACGCATGTATACATGCACATAATATAGAATTTATGTTCCTACTATGATAGAATATATGTGTGGAGAATATATGTTTAGTTAATCTTTCGTTGCATATTGCAGAGAAATTCATCATTCTTTATAATATAAGAGAGGAGTATCTGCCATGTCTGCTTATCGTCGTGAGATTAAACCTTGGGAAGAACTTACCATCATCGATGACTACATGTTTAAACTCGTCATGCGCCACAAGCGATTCTGCAAACGGCTCATCGAAAAAATTCTCAACATCAAAATCCGAGACATCAACTATCTAGAAGAAGAAAAATCGTTAAAGCTGAAATACGACAGCAAAGGCATACGTCTCGATGTTTACGTTGAGGGTGATGAAACGATTTATGATATCGAGATGCAAGTACGCGATTACGGCGACCAAGAACTTGCCCAGCGTACCAGATACTACCAGTCCATGATTGATGTTGATTCCTTAGCCAGGGGGGCTTTGTACAAGGAGCTTCGCTCCTCCATTATCATCTTTCTTTGTCCCTTTGAACTCTTCGACCGGAACCGTCACATCTATACATTCCGCAATATCTGCATCGAAGATAAAAACCTTGAACTGAACGACGGTGCCACCAAGATATTTCTCAGCAGTAAAGGTACTGCCAACGACATCTCTCCAGATGTACGTGCATTCCTTGACTATATGAATGGACTACCTGCAGCTAATGATTTCACAAAAGAAATCGATGCCTGCATCACTGAAACAAAAACCAACCACGAGGAAAGGGTGAGTTATATGACCTACGAAATGAAAATGCGTGAAGCCCATGATGATGGCCGCGCCGAGGGCCGCGCCGAGGGTCGCGCCGAAGGAGAACGAAATGCTGATCTTCGTACCGCTAAACGAATGTTAGCAAAGAACAAATCCATTGAGGAAATCATCGAACTCGTCAATCTCTCGCGTGAAGAAGTCGAAGAACTTTCTCTGCATTCCAAATAATCCATAGAAGCGGAATTCGTCAAATACTCTCAACACCCTAAAGCACGAATACACGTAAGCGCTAAATCATCCGAAGTTATCAATAATGGAAAGAGCCTGACCACGGTATAGATGGTCAAGCTCTTTTTATTTGCAATTCTACTGAACTTCTTCACTCCAAGGGGGAAAATTTCCCAGTAATTCAGGATTTGTCCTTTTCATTCAGCACCTAAACTGGCGTTTCGTCTGCATAGATTACCGGCTACTACAAAAGCTCTGCTTGCGGCAATATTCCGCGGTAATAATCCCGCTATTCTGTGGGAAAAGGATGATGCGGCTACAATCGGAACTCCCACTACCAACACACCGAATCCCCTTGACCGACCTCCTCATCACTCAGCCATTTAAGCATGTATACATGCACATAATATAGAATTTATGTTCTCACTATGATAGAATATATGTGTGGAGAATATATGTTTTAAAGTTGCTATATCTCTGTATCTTGCAGAGATATTCATCATTCTTTATAATATAAGAAAGGAAGGATACCCATGAAGCAGAGTCATGTACCTACCGTGCGTTCCTATGACCCCACCAACGATTTACTGTTCAAATTTGTCTTTGGGCGAGAAGAGCGCAAAAATATCACCTTGCAACTCATAAATGATATTCTCGGTCGTGACGGTAATGACGCATTTGTCGATCTGCAATTCCACAATACGGAGCTCTCTCCCGACAAACAGACCGAAAAACTTGGCCGACTTGATATCTTCGGCATTCTAAACGACGGCAGCCGTATCGATATCGAAATGCAGGTTGTCAATCGTCGCAATATGGAAAAACGTACGCTTTTCTATTGGTCACATATGTATCTACACTTTGACTCTCTCCACACCGGTGACGATTACGGCACATTGAAACCTGCCATCTCCATCAACATCCTGCGCTACAGTTTTCTACCTCAGGATAATCCACATGCCGCCTACATTCTATACAATCCAGAGACACATCATCGCCTAACCAGCGATCTTGAAATTCACTTTCTCGAAATACCAAAATACAAGGACAAACCCATCCAATCTATGGATCGCATCGAAAAATGGCTGGCTTTTTTCGCCAATAAACTCGATGAAAACCAAAAGGAGGAACTTGCAATGAAGAATACCGCTATCAAAGATGCCATGCAAGCATCTGACCGCTATATCATGGATGATGATGCCTACCGAGAATATATTGCCCGCGAATCTGCCATCTGGGATTATAATAGCGACCTCAAAGCAAATCTTGCCGAAGGCTTTAAACAAGGCCACGAAGAAGGTATCAAACAGGGATTAAAACAGGGCATTCAAGAGGGTATCCAACAAGGAATCCAACAAGGTCTCCAGCAGGGTATCCAGCAGGGTATCCAGCAGGGCTTAGCTGAAGGAGAACGAACCGCCCAAGAGACCATTGCTATTGACATGTTACGTGATAACATGGACATCAACAAAATCATGAAGTACACCAGTCTATCTGCCGAGCAAATAGCCGACCTCGCCAAAAAACTATAAAAATCCGCCCCATAATGAAAAAAGGGAACCACTGCTCACAACGTGGTTCCCTTTTTCATTATTTTTTTCGTCCACTAGCAGAACGCTCTTCACCAGCCATCTCGCCAAGTGCATATTCACAGCACTGCTGCACCAGATTATTGACCGACACGTTCTGAGACTTCGCCACCTCCGTGAGACGCTCTACCAAATCCACCGGCAAACGAAACGTCTTATTGGTCATCTCAGAATTCTTTTTTACCACAAACATATAATCACCCTATTACACTGAAAAAATCACAATACCACCGAGCAAATTTTCCTAGCCCTTCCGCGATTGTCGTCTTAGGCCTAAAATCAAAATCTCGCTCCAATTCACTGACATCGGCATAAGTCTGATACACATCACCAGGCTGCATAGGAAGATATTCCTTCGCCGCCGTTTTTCCCAAGGCTTTTTCCAACATCTCAATAAAATCCATCAACTTCACTGGACTGTTGTTGCCAATATTGTAAATTTTATACTGATCGCCATCCTTATTAGCTTTCGGCGGATTACATAGCATATGCTCAATGCCCGCGACAATATCATCCACATAGGTGAAATCCCGCAGCATATCGCCATTGTTGTAAATCTTGATGGGTTTACCCTCGCGAATCAGATTAGCAAATTTAAAATAGGCCATATCGGGGCGTCCATACGGCCCGTACACCGTAAAGAACCGCAATCCCGTTGCCGGAATGTTATATAGATGACTGTATGTGTAGGCCATCAACTCATTGGATTTTTTCGTTGCCGCATAGAGGCTGATGGGATGATCCACATTATCTGTGGTGCTAAAAGGCGTCTTCTCCTGATTACCGTACACCGAGGAACTAGATGCAAACAACAGATGCTCCACCGGATTGTGGCGACAAGCTTCCAATATATTGAAGAACCCAATCACATTGGAATCAATATAGCTGCGCGGATGGTCAATGCTATACCGCACACCAGCCTGTTCCCCTAGATTCACCACAATATCCGGCTTTGACTTGTCAAATAATGCCTGAACATTTGACTCATCCGCCAAATCGCCTTTAATAAACTCATACAGCGGATACTGCTGCAAAATCTCCAGTCGACTTTCCTTCAACGAAACATCATAGTAATCGTTACAATTATCAAACCCCACTACTTCTGCACCAAGCTCCAGCAATCGTTTTGACAAGTGGAAACCGATAAAACCAACTCCGCCAGTCACCAATACTTTCTTGCTATTATCAAACTCTTTGTATTTTGCCAATTTATTCACCTCATCCGAGCGCTACGCACCACCTTCCCCAGTGGGGAAGGCTAAATCAATCCCGGCTAAAAATATCCCGGGTAAACACCTTTTCCCGTACATCTTCCAAGGCATCATTCCAACGGTTGGCCACAATCACATCACTTCGGTTCTTAAAGTCTTCCAAATCATTGACAACTTCAGACCGGAAGAAGTTATCTTCCTTGAGTGTCGGCTCATAAACAATGCAGGGAATTCCCTTGGCCTTGATACGTTTCATGATGCCCTGAATAGCACTGGCTCGGAAATTATCCGATGCCGTCTTCATAGTCAGACGATAAATCCCTACTACCTTCGGCTTCTTTGCAATAATCGAATCGGCAATAAAATCCTTACGAGTACGATTTGCTTCTACCACTGCCCCAATGAGATTTTGGGGAACATCCCGATAGTTAGCTAATAGCTGCTTTGTATCTTTCGGCAAACAATAACCACCATAGCCAAAAGATGGATTATTGTAAAAATCACCAATGCGAGGATCAAGGCTGACACCACGGATAATCTCTGCCGTATCGAGACCACGGGCCTCTGCATAGGAATCGAGTTCATTGAAGTACGCCACCCGTAAAGCCAGGCACGTATTCGCAAAGAGCTTAATTGCCTCTGCTTCTGTGGAACCTGTGAACAGCGTGGGAATCTTCTCCTTCACCGCACCTTCTGCCAACAATCTTGCAAATACCTTTGCGCGTTCCGATTGTTCTCCGACGATAATTCGGGATGGATAGAGATTGTCGTGCAGCGCCTTTCCTTCCCGCAGAAACTCTGGTGAGAAAATAATATTATCGGTCTTATATTGCTTTTTCATCTGCTCCGTGTAACCCACAGGAACAGTAGACTTTATCACCATTACGGCCTGCGGATTAATATCCAACACTTCCTCAATTACTGACTCTACCGAGGAGGTATCAAAGAAGTTCTTATCCGGGTCATAGTTAGTCGGCGTAGAAATAATAACAAACTCCGCCCCCTCAATCGCTTCTCGAGCGTCCAAAGTGGCCCGAAAGTTCAGCTCCTTATGCGCAAGGAATTCTGAAACATCCCCATCCACAATCGGTGACTGCCTCTGATTCAACATGTCCACCTTTTCCGGCACAATATCCAACGCCACAACCTCATTATATTGTGCAAGCAAAATACCATTAGACAAGCCAACATAACCTGTACCTGCGATAGCGATTTTCAACACACACTACTCCCCTTCTCCATATATTAACTATTATTGTATTTCATTATTATGGCCACTATAATATCAAATTATAAAATCACCTATACAAAATTCTAACAACACCTATACCCTTCTTCCATACACTTACAAGCATAATCCATAAGCTATTAGCAAAAGGATTGTTCATGCATTTCAAAAACCAAAAATACAAAGGCAAAGCTATAAATAAGGATACAAACATATTAAGCATTGAATCAACATTAACACTCTTAACAGCAATAGACATTAAGAGAAAAATCCCCCCTCCGATAATAGCAGAAAAAAGCTCACTTCTCCCAACAACCAATCGATATTTTTTCATTGCTTCTCTAAATGAAATAAAAGTCATAACAAACTCAGCAATCAAAGTTGTTATAGCTGCTCCAACAATACCTATAAAAGGTATCAAAAAAAGATTTAATCCAATATTCAAAGCTGCACTTATTGTAGTCGCCATAAGAAATATTTTATCTTTTTTATGCAAAAGAAGATATCCATTGGCATAAAAACCAGCTAATACGGCAAAAAGGAGCCCCACAGAAAGAATTATTAATGATTGCTGTCCTCTTATATATTCATATCCACCTAAAAGCTGCAATATATCCGAACTAAATATTATCAACCAACAGATCAATGGAACCGATATAATAATTAATGTATTTAAGACCTTTAATGCTAGCTTCATATACGCTTCATTATCATCATGTCCCAAATAATAAGCCAATCGTGGCAAGCTAACTACAATCACTGCACTGATCACCTGCTTAACCACAGAGTATATATTCGAAGCTATTGTATAAACACCCACATCATCATCTGACAAGTAAAATCCTAAAATTGTAATATCCGAATTAATATAAATAACGGTAGTCATAGAAACGCAAAACAAAATCATTATAGGTTTAAAATGCTCAATCGTTTCGTTAAATGGTACTAACTTAAGATTTACATATTTTCGAATATAGAATATATTTAAGACATCCCCCCCCGCTGTAGCAATTATATTTATTATTGCATATATATAATAATCGTTTGCTGTATTAACAAACATAAACAACAAAATTATAGATATAAGTTGAAATATTATATAACGCACCGTCAGATAAAAATAGTCTTCATACACAACATTAATCCAATCAGCACCTAGTGTAATAAGTATGATTGTCGCACTTTGCAATATTATAAGTATTGCATAATCACTAAGTTTTGAGGACGAGAACAAGGCTATAAACAAGAAAGTATACGATGCAATAGTTGAATATACACTAATCGAAAAAACTTGATTTGAGAACCGAGATATACGATTTTTATCATCTCTAAAAGCAGAAGCTTCACGCTGAGCATAAGCAGGAATCCCTAATGCAGCTAACAAAATAAAATATCTAACAACCGAATTTCCGAATGATACCTTCCCGAAATTAGAAGCTTCCAAAACTCGACACACATAAGGTATAGTTACTAACGGAAAGATAATTTTACATATATTTTGAATCACATTGAGTGTGGCATTTATCTTTAAAGATTTCATACTATTTTCACCAAACGAATTCTATACTATTCAATAATTTGTCAAGCAAAGAAATGTCATAAGAATAATATGCACTCCTCCACAATAGTAATCCATAACATAATATAAACACGCTAAACAATATTACCTTTGACAAAAGAATAGCTCCTTTAGGAGTTCTTATTTTCTCAAAGTAATCGCCTGCATAACAAGAAAAAACAATCAAAACATTACGTATATATCTGTACAAATCAAAGTGAAAAATTAGCATCGGAATAAATATAAACGAAATTTTCAGTATACTGTATATTCCCGTTTCCCCATCCTCACTTATATTCAAAGCATCCAACCTTTCCCTATATTTATATATAATATAGATGACCAAAATTGTTAAGCCGGACATAAACATAAACGTTTCAACACTAACCGTTGTTTCTAAATATGATAACTCAACTATTTTTATATAGTACTGAAGGACAAATGCCAATAAGCAAGCACCAATCATCCCTACAATATATGCTAAAGAAAACATTTTCCCTTTCAAAAACTTCATTAAATATATCAAATATGCTATCATTGTGTAATGAAATAAGCTTGCAACAACAATAGTAACAGCAAATTTAACAGCATTTTTATTCTGTGAATTTTCAGCATCTATTAAAAATCTAAATCCATAAACTGATACTGCTGCACCAATAAAATTCCTGATTTGAATACAATCCATTACAAATGGAAAAATCATATACATAGACATAACGAAACCAACATTATTGGTAATTTTTTTCACTGTTGAAATCATTAATAACATGCAGCTAAAAAAAACCACTGCACGAAACATATTAAAGCTCATATCCAAGTATTCACAAGTAAAAACCAGAAATTTATATAATGGTGCATATAACTGAAAATACTGATTAAACTCTCCACCGTATTTAACGCTCTCGTAAGTCCCAACATACCCCAAATAATCAGGATTATCTGTATTAAATATAAAAATGATACTACATATAATCATCTGTGCCGAAACAATCGTTTTTGATTTTGGCAACAGAAATCCAGCAATAACTATCAGAAAATATAATATCAACATCAATCTATTTCCTTTTCTTGGATAAAGTTGTTATAATACTACATTAACAAACAACAAACACAAAATTATAACTACAATTATTATCTTTTTTTATAAAACAACCTCCATATGATTTTTCTCAAAATTTTAACAATATATCTCATAAAAAGTGATTCATGTATATACTCTTTAAGATAATATTCCTCACTTTTCATCAAGCATGTATATGAAAAATCACTCATAGCACCAATAGACGATGATTCCATATGCATTATGCTAGCATCTGGTATAATACATGCCGCAATATTCTCGTTCTCCAATCTACATCCTAATATGTATTCTTCTTCATACAAAAAAGTATTTTCATCAAACGGAAAAACCTTTTCGTAGCATTTTTTTGTAATATAAAAAAAACATCCACTTACACTGAATACACGCAACGACCTATCAGGGATATCATATTTAATAAATGAATCTTGGAACTTTGTCAAAAACACTCGTAACGGTGTCTTTAACATCATATTTTTTACTTTACCCATTGCGTTCAATCTCGATAGCATGTAAATAGGCTGAAAATTCTTGTTTTTATCATATATGAGAGGACCCACAATACCAACATCTAATATATTCTCAGTATATTTCACCATTTTGGTTATACAATCATTCAACAACACTACATCGCTATTCGTAATAATAAATCCACTACACCCATCATTATAGGCCTTGCGTAATCCTAAATTATTACCAGCTGCATATCCCAAATTTGCATCACTATATATTAATTCCACATTATAATCACATAAATATTTCAAGCACTCATTTCCCGGTTTGATATCAGAACAGTTATCAACCAAATAAATCTTATATGGAACAGTAGTCAGCGAAACAATCGACTCAATACACTTTATAGAATCATTCCAAGTATTATAATTCAAAATCACTATTCCGACCATATCAATTATCCCTTACATGATAAGTTGTTAAACATTTTATAATTTTTTAAATACCAATTATATGTTTGTTTCAGCTTTAAATAAAAATCATCTTTCCTATCAATCTGTGGAAATGTATTATTTTTTAATGTTTGCATATAATAAGCCAGCTCACCTAACCCAACCAAATAGCAATCATCAAACTCTATATAATCAGCACTTTTTTGTTTTTTATCTAAAACTATATCCGTAACTTCATCGAGCACATCTTCAACAAATGCAAAGTTTATCATAGTCCCTGAATCATTAATAGTAATTGGCATTCCCATTATAGTGTTGTAACAAAAAGTCGATATAACGCTTGTATAATTAGGTTTACTCATTTTACCAAACAAGTTAGGGAATCTAAATATATATATATTTAGATCATTCTTCACACCATAGGAGATCAAATTCGATTCCTCTGATCTTTTCGAAATCCCATATGGATTATTATCCTTGGCTTGAATTGATGATGCAAACATAATAGGACATTTATTTTCATTCTTTGCGAGGCAATCAATCAAACGATTAGTGAGCTCAATATTATCATCATAACCATTTCTTGCTTTAGGCCTAACAGCAGCTGCTAAATGAAAAACCACATCCGCTTGATTACAAAATAGATTTAAATCGTCAAATGAATTTTTTCGATTATATAACAACAATTCATCTACACTATGTTTTCGTTTTAAGGTATTAATTAAATTTTTTCCAACGAATCCATCATATCCAGTAATAAGTACCTTCATAAGCGCCTCTTAACTTTTATGCTTCCAACATTTAACCTCATCTTTAATCTCATCTAAGGTCAATAATTTTTCCATTGTCTCTTCTACAGTAAGCAATCTAGTATTATTACTATTAAACTGAATTAGGCCACTCCTTTCTGTACCACTATCAATGTACTTATCATAATTTAAATCCCTTTTATCACATGGCACACGATAAAAATCTCCCATATCAATAGCTCTAAAGCATTCTTCATCGGTCAATAATGTTTCGTAATTTTTTTCACCATGTCGTATCCCTATGATTTTATTGGGAATATCATACGAAAAAATTGCTTTTAAAGCATCAGCCAACACCCCAATACTCGTTGCAGGCGCTTTTTGCACCAATATATCTCCATTCTCACCATTTTCGAAAGCAAACAAAACCAAATCAACCGCTTCATCTAATGACATTATGAATCGAGTCATATCTTTGTTTGTTAATGTCAACGGTGCTCCTTTTTTCATTTGACTAACCCACAGTGGTAAAACGCTACCACGACTATACATTACATTTCCATATCTTGTACAACAAATTTTAGTAGTATTAGTTGTTCTGCTTTTGGCCACAATCACTTTTTCCATCATAGCTTTTGACGTTCCCATTGCATTAACAGGATATGCTGCTTTATCCGTAGAAAGGCATATAACGCGTTTAACCTTCTCTTCAATAGCAGCAGTTAAGACATTTTCTGTTCCTAATACATTTGTTTTTACAGCTTCAATAGGAAAAAATTCACACGATGGAACTTGTTTTAATGCCGCTGCATGAAAAATATAGTCCACACCATGCATGGCATTGCGAACCGAATCAATATCTTTAACATCGCCTATATAATATCGGATTTTATCACACGTATCAGGTCTTTTGGCTTCATATTTATGCCTCATATCATCTTGTTTAAGTTCATCCCGCGAAAAAATCCTAATTTGTTTTATGTCAGTATCCAAAAACCGTTTAAGAACTGCATTACCAAAGCTACCAGTTCCACCTGTAATAAGCAAAATTTTATCTTTAAATATACTACTCATTAACATCACCCTAAATAACTAATACCTAATTTTGATAAAATCCTCTTGGCAAATTCTTTTTCTTTATTATTTAATTTATGGCTAATATTTACAGCACAATTAAATTTAAACTCTTTCCACTTTGATAGTATTGGTCTATTTCCTAAGCTTATATTTATTCCTTTGTCTTTATAAAACATAATTGTAGATGGTATCCAGTTTCCTCTTAGAACACCATTCTTATAACCAAGAATATCTCGCGTATCATAATACGCACCTTTTATCTCTTCACCATTGCCATCTTTATATTTCATTTTAAAATATCGTTCAAAATCCCAAGGACTTTTTCCATTAATTTTTTCCATTACTGTTATAAGTTTCACTCTATTCCATATAGCCGGTTGTAAACTTATTGGATAATTAAGGCTATTGCATACAGGTACAACATCACCGCCATTAACTCCCCTTTTTAATGATAGTTGATAATACCAAGCATCATTATTTTTCATAAACTCAATTATATCCTCATAGTTCTGATTATCCTGTTTTTTGCTTAGATAATAATCCTCCAACATAAACAAGACATAATCACTTTCAATTTTTTTCAATGATTCTATAGATCTATGAAACCAATTAATTTCTTCCCCCGTATTTATAACCAAAGGTTTTCTTTCCGGATTATGAATACTGCTATAATCAAAAGAAAGATTATTATTAATAAGAAAAACAGGATAAGCACAATCATCCCAATACGAATAAAAAATATCAAAAAACGGTTTCCATAAATCAAATGCGCCATCGTATGAACTAACATATATAGAAAACATTATTATCCCCTCAATTCATTTTATTTCAATCTATATATTTTTATAACTGCCACGTATATTTTACAACTACCATTTATTGCTAGAAATGGAATCATTTCTCAATCTACATTTTGTTCTAGAATCTTATTGTTTGTAGTTATCTACTATTTCTTTGGTATTATCCGATAAGCAATCACCAACAATTATCATTCCTTACTTGGAATATTTTGATTTCGTACTGCTTCAATAGTTTCTTTTATATATTTACCGCAATTGTGTGTCGGCGTTATAATCGATACCATCCCTTCTTTACGATTCATCTAGTACTCTCTGCCTTTTCCCACACTGGTTTCGATTTCCCTGTTACACAATTAATAACACCTTTCCACTGTGCTATAACTGTCATGCAATAATATGTAACAATCTTCACAAATTTATTACTACTTCTTGTAATCCAACCTAGTGTTGCTATCGCATAAAAAATAAGCTGAAATCCAAATATTATCTTCCAAAGCCAACCTCCCCAAATCGACAGTGGAATATTTATTATAAAAACTAATAAATGCATAAACCAAAGTGAGTAGCGACAAGTTCGATGGCCAAAATAAAAGTACGAAAACCATCGATATTCCAACACATTAAACACCCGTATATCTGGACAAATTCCTCTCAAAATAGTTCTATTCATTCGAACTTTTCGTTTAAACTCATCCTCGTTAACTTCACCAGCTTTTTCGTAAGCTATTGCATTTGGATTGTAAATCGCCCTCTTCTTCTTCAACGCATAGACAATGGGAAAATAAGAATCATGACATTCTATGGACGGTATCTTTTCATAATTACTATTTCTTACGGCATAAATTGCCCCATTACCAGCTGTGATAGTCTGAAATTTACTCTCGATACTCCTACACATCAAGTCAAGCTTCCAATAAAAGCCTTCTAAGTTTGCTGTTTGATTCTCTTCTGTGTTTATATATCTAAGTTGTCCCGATACATAAGCAATATCTTGATCTGTAAAGTATGATACCAACTCCCTAACTGCACTCGACTCAAAAATAGCATTTGCATCAGTCATTACAAGTATTTCTGTATCACATAGTTTCTGTGCTTCATCTTGTGCATTTGTCTTTCCATAATGATTTATCGACTTGTGTATTCGAATGCGACGCTCTGAATGGGTTGCAATAAATTCTTCAACAATTTCATTTGTTTTATCTGTCGAAAAGTCAGAGGCAATCAAAAATTCCAACTTTTCTGTAGGATAATCTATATCTAACAAATTTTGTAACTTTTCAGCAATAACCCTCTCTTCGTCGTGAGCAACAACCATTATGGTAACCGTTGGCTCAAGCGTATCATCCTTTTTATTATCTTTTCTAAAAATTTTATTTAAAACTATCAATGATACAGGATATCCAACCATCGCCCAAAAGATAACTAATATTGATATCAACCAAATAAATTTTAGCGCTAACATTCAATTTTCCTTCCGACCAACAATCAGGCTTTATCAATAATTTTCAAATCACTGTACTTCATCATAACAATTCCTTCATCATATCCACCTATCCCCTTACAATTTGAAACACCTCTTAAATTATTTAAAATCATTATCATATGGTCAATTCCAGACTCATATGCATGTGGATAACCACCTCCGAATCTAGGATTCACTTCACTGATATAATATTCTCCGTCTATTTCAAAAATATCAATATCAATTTGTCCCCTATATCCAACTTCTAAAACAAATTTCTCAATTAGCTCAAATAATTTTTCGTCCTTAAAACTAACCGCTTTATCAGTTTCACCAGCACGCATTTTAAGTTTCTTCTTGGCAAAAATTGAAACAACTTCACCAGATATCAAATCAATGTATACATCTGCACCAATTTCTTGCCCATTCAAAAACTCCTGAATCATTAAATCATCTTCATGCGCAAATAATATATCAACAGTTTCCTTATCATAGACTTTCGATATGCTAATCGACGCTGAACCACGATATGGTTTTACAAATACCGGATAAGAAACCTCACCATTTTCAATTGCTTTATAAAAATCATTTTTATCCATCCAAGACCTTGCGCAATTGTACCCGTGAGATTGTAACCACTCATACATCTTCATTTTATCCAAGGCCATCTCGCAAAGCTCATAAGAACTGCCTATGATTGTTACCCCCATCTCTCTAAATCGCTTTTCATTGGCCGCAAGAAGACTTAATTCTGGATCAATAAGGCTTAAAACTCCATTAATCTGTTCTTTATCACAGATATCCAAGATCTTTTCTATATATCCTTCTTCACTTATTAATGGCACGATATAGTATTTATCAGCCTCATAGATAGCCGGAGCAAGTTTGCTTGCGTCTGCAGCAACCACCGTTCCAATTCCATCAAATGTTCTTTTAAAATACTGGACAATTTTACTTCTTGTTCCAGCAGATAAAATCAGTATATTCATTCGGCGATACTCCCACTCTTGTAATTACTATCAGTCCATCTGTTACGAACTTTGTTGATTAACGCTCCATCTTTAACATACACATCCGGATACCATTTTATAAACAAAGGAGCTAGGCACATGGTATATGCTCCTACCTTGTGATAGACGATCTGATCACCAGGCTGAAGTTCCAAACCATCGTTCAATTCAAATAATCTGTCATGCTCCATACATGTAAAACCAGATACAATCTGCCGAGTATTATTTTTTCTATTTTCATTCTGCATAATAAGATCGTAGAAATATTCACTTTTCGTCATCAATGGATCTATCTGTGTTCTACTTCCATCAGTAATTACAAATGTATTTCTCATAGTTTTTTTTACATCAACAACTGATGTAATATAATCAACCGCTGAGCCAATCAAGGCCATACCTGGCTCAACAATCAATACTGTATTATCAGAATCAAACTGTTCAGCGAGAATGCCTGCAACCATATTAAAGTACTCAGGAAACTGAGGTTTCGTTTCAAGTCCTCCAAAGAAACCTCCACCGATGTCTATATACGACAAGCTCAAATCATACTTTCCAGTTATCTCTACTGCCACTTTTGCAATAGATTCATATATATCAGGCATCCTTGTTTTAGAACTTTTGTGTAAGTGAAGTCCCGTCACATGAATTCCCTTATTTTCAATCTTATCTATTGCCCGTTGAAGCTCACCATTTTCATAGCAAAAACCGAAGCGTTCGCCATCTTCACCACATTGAGTCTGACCAGGACAATACGCTTCGAGGTCAAAGTTAACTCTAATACCGACTTCATATTTTTCTCCCTGCACTCTGTCCTGATACGCGAGATCATCCAACCAATCAATTTCATATTCCGAATCGATATTCACAATTGCATGATTCCGTACTGCTTCAAGAAAACTTTTTTTACTTTTCGCTATACCGTTATAAATCACATTTTTATTATCAATGCCAATTGACTTAGCCAGCTCATATTCATCATCAGAAACCACCTCTGCATAGCAGTTGTTTTTTTTGAAGTAGTTAATAACCCATGGAAGTGAATTAGTTTTATATGAATACCCAATAATATAATTCGGCCATGCGTTCTGTAGAGCATCCTTAAGTTTCTGCAATCCAGAATCAAGACCTGTTTTGTCAATCAGAAAATAAGGGGTTTTTATGGATAATCCTGTCATATACTTACCTTTACCTTTCTTTCCTCATCAAGATAAGGCTCCACTGTTAATGTATCTGTAGCAATATCTTCTTTCGCGAACACTTTTTTGATTGTCTTAAAAATAATTTGAACATCCCCCATAAAGGTAATATTATTTACATACTCAACATCCATTGCAAGCCGTTGATCCCACTTTACAAGGTTCCTTCCATTCACCTGTGCAAGCCCCGAAAGTCCTGGTCTTACATCGTGGCGATGTTTTTCTATTTCTGTATAGTATGGAAGATACTGAACAAGCAAAGGTCTCGGACCAATAATGCTCATATCTCCTTTACAGATATTGAACAGTTCAGGGAGTTCGTCAAGACTTGTACTTCTCAGGAACTTACCATATCCGTTAAGTCTTACTTCATCGGGTAATAGGGTTCCGTCCTTATCCTTCGCATTCGTCATTGTTCTAAACTTTATAAGCTTGAACACCTTCTCACGCCGTCCAGGTCTTTCCTGAGTAAAGAAAGGATTGCCCTTCATCTTTATTCCGCCAATTATTGTAAGTGACATAAGCAATGGCGACAAAACCACTATTGCGCTCAACGAGAGAATAAAATCCATTATTCTCTTTATATATTTTGCGTACATGCTCTTCTCCTACTCAAAACACTTATGTATGATTTCAATAATCCGCTCCTGCTGTTCAACAGTCATTTTATTGTCACTTGGCAAACATAAGCCACGTTGAAATATATTTGCACCCACATCTACACTTTTGCCTGCAATATAGGCATTGCTATTCCCTCGCCCATTTCCTTCTTTCGTGATAAACGCATTTGTCCGATAAATCGGCTGCATATGCATGGGCTTCCAAATCGGACGCCCCTCTGCATTTATAGATGCTATGGCATCCAGAATTTCCTGTGGCGAGCTTTTGCCACTTTCATGTTTGTAGAGATACTCTTGCTCGCCTCTGACCTGAGGGGCCATGGCTTCTTTGTCGATAATCATGCAAGATAGCCAAAAATTAGGCTGGCTGTTTTTCCTGTCGTAAGGATTCATCTTAACCGGTAAATCGGCAAGACCTTTTTCATACCGCTCATAAATTGCTTTTTTCTGGGCGATATGCTCGTCCAAATAGGGAATCTGTCCACGAATGATGCCAGCAATGATGTTGCTCATACGATAGTTGTAGCCGATTTCCTCATGCTGGTACCATGGGGCAGCTTCACGACTTTGGGTGGACCATTTTCTTACCTTGTCGGCATCCTCCTTACTGTTGGTAAGGAACATACCGCCAGAAGATCCCGTGATAATTTTGTTGCCATTGAAGCTGATGGCATTGAAATCGCCTATATTACCGGTTTCTACCCACTCGCCATTGAGTTTGTATTTTGCGCCCAAGGATTCAGCAGCATCTTCAACGATCAAGGCCCCGTGTTTGTCACAAATTTCCTTTATCTGCTGCATCTTGCCAGGGGTACCATACAAGTGTGCAACAATCACGAGTTTTACTTCTGGATAAATATCAAATGCTTTCTCCAAAGCTTCGGGACACATATTCCAGGTATCATATTCTGTGTCAATGAATACAGCATCACCATCTTCGTAGGCTACGGGATTGATGCTGGCATCAAAAGTGACGTCTGAACAGAAAACTTTATGCCCTTGCAGGGTGCCTGCATTCGGTTTTGCCTGACCGTATAGTTTTTCTCCAGCCAATTTTGTTGCAAGATGCAATGCGGCGGTACCTGCCGATAAAGCTACGGCGTACTTACAGCCGACGTATTCGGCGATTTGTTCTTCGATTGCATTTATGTTTGCACCGACGGTAGATACCCAATTGGTGCGGATGGCTTCGTCTACCCACTTCTGCTCGTCACCATGCATCGTGGGGGAGGATAGCCATATTTTATTGGTTGACATTCGTAAAAAGCCTTCTTTCTTACCTTTCGTGCTGGAACCCCTTCCACCGCTTCGCGGTCTCCCTCCCCCTTAGGGGGAGGCTTTTTTAGGATTCCAGCTGTTTGCTTTTGTAGGTCGGTATCATGTGTTTTAGGGTTTGCAGGATCACCTGCTTATCTGTGGTTTCTTGCAACGTTTTCAGGCTTTGCTCAAGATCAGATTCATCCAACGGCTGAATCTGTGCCCTAAAAATCTTCTTGTGTTTGGTACTAGTCGTACCTTCTTCGTTGGTAAGGAGTTCTTCGTAAAGTTTCTCTCCTGGACGCAGCCCCGTATAGATAATCTGGATGTCTTCGCCTGGAACGAGGCCGTGAAGTCTTATGAGGTCTTCGGCCATATCTTTGATTTTCACGGGTTTGCCCATGTCAAACAGAAAAACTTCGCCGCCTTCGGCCTGACTACCAGCTTGAAGTACGAGCTGTACAGCTTCCGGAATGGTCATGAAGAATCTTGTCATTTCTTTATGAGTAACGGTTACCGGGCCGCCAGCGGCAATCTGTTTTTCAAACAGCGGCACGACACTGCCACGACTGCCGAGAACGTTGCCGAATCTTACCGTGACAAATTTCGTTGGACTGTGCTGATTGATTTCCTGCAGCACAAGTTCGGCGGTACGTTTCGTTGCGCCCATGACGCTTGTCGGATTTACGGCTTTATCCGTGGAAATCAATACGAAAATTTCGGCGTGGTTTTCATCCGCGAGTTCTGCCACGTTTTTCGTACCAAAGACGTTGTTCCGGACCGCTTCGTCCGGCTGGATTTCCATAAGCGGGACGTGTTTATGGGCCGCTGCATGAAACACGACTTCCGGATGGAAACGTTTAAAGATTCGTGCCATGCGGTCTTTGTCCGTGATATTTGCGATTACCGTATGGTAGGTCTGCTCCGGGAATTTTTGCTTTAATTCCTGATGGATTTCATAGATGCTGTTTTCCCCACGGCCGAGGAGGATAATCTCTTTCGCTCCTACGCGGCTGATCTGGCGGGAGATTTCCGAGCCAATGGAACCGCCAGCACCGGTAATCAATACGGTTTTGCCGGCGATGTAGTTCGTTATCTTGGCAAAGTCGAGATGAATCGGATCACGGCGAAGCAAGTCTTCCAACCGGATTTCGCGCATCTCCCCCATGCCGACTTCGTCGGTCATCATTTCGTAGATTCCTGGCATGATACGGACTTTTGCCCCCGTCTTGCGGCATTGCATCGCAATATGGCGGATGGTATCACCATCCGCCGAGGGTATGGCGATAACGATTTTGTCGATTTTGTGTTCTTGTACTACTTTGGGGATTTCACTTATGGTCCCGAGTATCGGAAAACCAGCGAGTCGCCCCTTTTGTTTCTTCACATCATCGTCAACGAAACCAACGATGCAGATAGATGCGGTCATTTTTTGTTCCAGTTCACGCACCAGCATGGCGCCAGCATCGCCAGCACCAACGATGAGGAGATTTTTTCTATCCCCTTTGGATTCTGTGACCAAGTCCAAATTGACTTTATAGGCCAGACGGCTGGCTCCCACGGCACAAATCGTAAGCACCCAGGTTAAGATGATGACACTGCGCGGCACGGGAATCGCCGCCATGGATATAATCAAAAAGACAATAGCCTGTGATAGGGTTATGGCACCAATTATCGCAATGAGATCACGAATGCGCGCATAGTGCCAAATGCGGTGATACATCCCATAGAAATAAAAGATGGCCAGTGAAATCAACACCATCCATGGCAAGCATACCCGAAACGTATCAAACTCCGCAGCGGGAACGACACCTTCGAAACGAAGCAACAATGCTACTAATGGCATCACGGCCAGGATTATGGCATCGATTAACAGCAATTTTAGTTTGTCTCGTATTTGTCGTAGATAAGCCAACACGTCAAACCTCTTCTCGTTTATAACAAATCAGTCCATAGCCAAAGCTAATCAAACAGCCGATAACAAAGCCAATCGCTGTGATTAGTTTCTTTCTAGGTGCCGCCGGCTTATCTTCATCGGGGAGATTTGCCTCATCAATGATTTGGATGTCCATGCTCTCCATGGCTTCCTGGATTTTATCCTGTTCGCACTGCTGGACGAGACTGGTGTAGATTTGCTGTTTGATTTTCGCGTCGCTTTCGAGTTTGATGTAGTCCATGACGGCTTCTGGCAGCTGCGAGATTTCTGTTTCTTTCTCGGCTTTTTTCGCCTTAATGGCCGCTTCGCTGGCGCTGGCAGCACTAGCCTGTGCCTGAGCTACCGCCTGGTTCTTTAACAGTTCCATCTGAGCGCTGTTGAGGCTGGCGGCGTTGGAGTTCACGACGGCACCGACTTCATCGGATAACGACTGACTCAGCTGAGTCAGCTGACGCTGCGCTGCGATAACGGACGGATGATTGTCGGTATATTTCTGCCGCAGACCGACGAGTTCGACTTCCTTCGCGACAATCTGCGCACGGATGCTCTGGACGGTGCTGTTATCGTTGATGTTGTAGCTGGCAGCTCCGGCTTTCTGCTCCCCGAGTTTCTGGGTAGCGAC
>NZ_JNKI01000009.1 GCF_000702005.1 Selenomonas sp. ND2010
GCTTACCAAATGGGCAGCTATGTAGGCCGATTAAAGGAAGAACGAATTTTTCAAAGTATGTCTCGCAAAGGCACCTGTCTGGATAATAGCGTGATGGAAAATTTCTTTGGCCTGCTAAAACAGGAAATCTATTATGGGCATACCTATCACAGCTTCGAAGAACTTGAACGAGCTATACGGCATTACATCACATACTACAATAAGCACAGAATCAAAGCCAAGCTGGGGTGGCTCAGCCCAGTAGATTATCGTTTACGTCATGCCGCAGCATAAAAACCGGTAGCCGCAAATAATTGCTACTACCGGTAAGGTCTAACTTTATGGGGTCACTACATTTTCGCGTTTTTTCGCGAAAGCCCTTGATTTTTATTTGCTTTTCTGTTACATTCACTATTAGCAGGCCGATGAATGTGCATGGCATTTGCTAGAGCCTGGGAAAAGGTATTTTTTAAGGGGGCTGCAACTGTGAATAAAACTGAATTGGTAGCTGGTGTTGCCGAAAAAACCGGTATGACGAAAAAAGATGCGGAAAAAGCAGTGAATGCACTGTTTGAGAGCATTCAGGAGGCCTTGACTTCAGGGGACAAAGTCCAGATGATTGGTTTTGGTACCTTCGAGGTAAAAGAGCGTCCCGCTCGCAAGGGACGTAATCCACGTACAGGGGAAGATATCGTGATTCCGGCATCGAAAAATCCTGGTTTTAAGGCAGGGAAAGCATTGAAAGATGCAGTCAATGGATAAGTAAAAGATTTTGATGGCAATGCACCGGGTTCCGTGGGGGACCCGGCTTTTTTTATGATGATTGCTGGAACGAGAAAGGAGTGGGGGTCTGATGGAACGTCAGATGGCGAAGAAAGTAGTGATGATTTCGGGCGGAACGTCGGGGATTGGATTGTCCGCAGCAAAGGGCTTTTTGAAACGGGGATTTCGCGTAGCGTTGCTGGGGCGGTCAAAAAGCCGTGGCGAAGAAGCACTGCGGGAATTGGAGGCAGGAGAAGATGGTTTGTTCCTCCCCTGTGATGTCAGCCATCATGCAGCTTGTGATCAAGCCGTGGCAGAGGTTTTGAAGCTTTGGGGGAGACTCGATGTATTGGTCAATTCGGCAGGGATTTATGTGGAGGGCGCCATTGAGGATATGACGGATGAGTGCCTGGAACAAGTTCTTAGTACCAACGTGAAGGGAACATATTATCTTTGTCAAGCGGCGGTGGCAGCCTTGAAAGCGTCGCGAGGGAATATTGTAAATGTTGCCTCGGATGCTGGGGTTCATGGAAACTATTATTGTTCTGCGTATTGTGCCAGCAAGGGGGCTGTCGTCATGTTCACGAGAGCACTGGCCTTGGAATTGGCGGGCTTTGGGGTAAGGGTTAATGCCATTGCACCGGGGGATATTTTAACTCCGCTGACAGAAAAACAGTTGCAAGGGGCGCTGGACCGCGAAGAAGCTTTGCGGCAGATGGCGTCAGTTTATCCGCTGGGACGTATTGGCACTCCGGAGGAAGCGGCCGCATTGATTCTTTTTTTGGCATCGGCGGAAGCCTCATTTGTAACTGGAGCAATTTGGGGGGTGGATGGTGGATTGACTGCTTGAAATATGGTACAATAGGCGAGTATGTATTTTTATGCAGAGAGGAGGGAGAAGTACGAAAGCATTCAAGATTTTGTTATTGACAGCATCAATCGGTTCGGGACATATCAAGGCAGCGGAAGCTATCGAAAAGGAGCTTCGGGGGATGCTGCCTCAGGCAGATATCACTACGGTAGACTTCATGTCACGCCAGACGTCCTGGCTTCATTGGCTCATGAAGAAAATTTATTTGATTATGCTGGATTTTGTGCCGAACCTTTATGATGTTTTTTACAAGGTATCTGGAGGAGCTTCGGGCGGTTCGTTAGCTCAGAGTGCCTTTGCGGTCGTCATGCAACCGGTGGTGAAACGGATTATCCGAGAAGCAGTTCCGGATATAGTGATTTGTACGCACCCGTTTCCAGAAGGGGCGGTCTCGTTATGGAAAAAACGGCACGATACTAAGCTGCCGTTGGTCGTGGTTATGACGGACTATTCCCTGCATCAGATTTGGTTGTATCCGCGGGTTGAGGCGTATTTTATGGCAACGGAGGCCATGCGTCAGGAAATGATTGAAAAAGAGTTTTCGCAGGCAAGTCTGCATGCCGCAGGAATTCCGGTCGCAGCGTCACTTCAGGAGCTGCCGGGGAAAACGGCTTTGCGAGATTCTTACGGACTGCCGCAAAATAATCCGGTAATCCTCTTGATGGGAGGAGGACTCGGATTAGGAGGGATAAAGGAAACGCTGTTGGAACTCGACAAAATTTCACAGCCACTTACTTTGTTGGTGATTGCTGGACGCAATGAGCGCTTGCTAGAAGAGATTCGCAAGAGTACCAAGCAATATCATCATCTGGTGAAAGCGTGGGGATTTACCGACAAAGCGCATGAGCTCATGGGGGCGGCGGATCTTTTGATTACGAAACCTGGAGCTTTGACAATCAGCGAAGCTTTCGTACTGGGACTGCCGATGCTGCTGCATGATCCGATTCCCGGTCCAGAGACCGAAAATGCGGTTTATGCAACAAGGCATGGCGCAGCTGTTTGGCTGCATCCGGGAGAAAAATTAGCACCGGCTGTGCAGGAACTCTTGACAGGGGATTGTCTGGAGAGTATGTCAGCCAGGGCAAAGGAATGTGCTAAACCGGCTGCGGCTGCGGAAATTGCGCAGTGCATCGTAACGATGCTGACAGGAAAAAAATAATTTCAAGATGTTAGCAGGTTTTTGGTATTGTAACGAGGAATACTATATCAACAGTCTGCGGACAGCTGGAGGGGATTAATCAGCTGTAGAAGGAATTGGTGATAGAAATGGCCGTATTTCAATTAATGAAGGACGACAACAATCAGTATATCTGTCCCAAATGCAAGGGCAAATTGCGCTTTGTCGATGGTAAGGCCGTGCAGATTGTCGACGGTAGAGCGGATATGAGTTCGATTTTGCCGAAATATGAATGCGATCATTGTGGGATTTATTTTCAGGAACTTTTGGGATCTGGATTTTATAATGAATATGATCTTCCGCGGAAAAAGAAAGCGAAGAAGATTGTAAAAACCGGTGACCTGCAGCCGATGGAGCTGAAGCGTGACCGCAATAATCAATGTGTATGTCCACGCTGTGGTGAGATGATGGATTTTGTGGAGGGACAGGCTGTCCGGTTGGTGGACGGTGTTCCTGATATGGAAAATGTCAAAGATCATTTTCATTGCAAACATTGTAATTCCACGTTTCGCCGCTTGGCTGCTACGAATTATTTCCAATGGTCGGAAAAATAATTGGCAATTGGCTTGCATCTCATAAAGTTTGCCGTTATCATTAAGAGGATTGAGATTTTTTCAGAAGGAGGGATAATGATGAATAACAGGAAAAGGCCGAAAAAATATCGTGTCAGTTGGTTTTTCCTTTTGCTGGTCATCATTGTAGGTTATTTTGTCTCCATTCTGATATCTCAACAGGTGTATCTCAGTCAGGTTAGCAGGGATCAGGCGGCAGCTGAGGCAAGGTTGTTAGCCGCTCAGAAAGAAAATGAAGCCCTGCGGCAGGAAAAAGAAAAACTCAATGAGTTAGGGTATATTGAAAAGATTGCCCGGGAGGAGTTGGGCATGACGCGCGCTGGGGAGCTTCCGTATACTACCGGAAGCCGGAAATGAGTGTTATCTGCCTTGACACTATTCTATGGTCAAGGTTATAATAATTCGTGTATTCTTTACTACATTAAGGAGGAAGAATTAATTTGTCCATTGAAGTTGGCAGTGTGGTCGAGGGTGTCGTAACTGGCATCACAAACTTTGGCGCATTCATTGAATTGCCGGAAGGCAAGAATGGTCTTGTCCACATTTCAGAAGTCGCAGATGTTTATGTAAAAGATGTCCATGACTTTCTCACAGAAAAAGATAAAGTTAAAGTCAAGGTATTGACGATTGATGAGAAGGGCAAGATTGCACTTTCCATCAAACAGCTCCAGGAGAAGAAGCCGGAGGAACATGTAGTTAAACCACATGCTGCTGCTGCGAGTGATTCTTCCGCCCGTCCAATGCGTTCGCGGGCACCACGTGATTTTCGGAAACCGAATCGGTTTAACAATTCCAATGCATCCTTTGAGGACAAGCTTTCCCGCTTTCTCAAAGATAGCGACGAGCGTTTGACGGACTTGCGCCGTAAGACGGATTCAAAACGCGGAGGACGTGGTTCCCGTCGTTCGGATTAATCGTGCGACAGTACATTGGTGATTTCAAAGCACTCTGCATAAGGGTGCTTTTGTTCGTTTTGTTGCAGAAAGCTTGGTGATCGGGTTATGATGGAAAAGGTGGAAAGGTTCTGCCAGCAGCATAACCTGCTGCCGCAAGGGGCGGGAATTCTCGTGGCTTGTTCTGGCGGTGCGGATTCCCTGGCTTTGCTGATGCTGTTGTGGCAGCTTCGCGGACGGTATCAGCTGCGGGTGGTGGCGGCTCATTATGAGCATGGCATCCGCGGCGTGGAATCCCAAGAGGACGCGGCTTTTGTACAGTCCTTTTGTCAGCTGCATGGAATTCCCTTTCGGTTGGGGCATGGAGATGTGCCAGCGTATGCGGCGGAAACAGGGCTGTCGTTGGAAACAGCAGCCCGTAAGCTGCGGTATCTGTTTCTGGAAAATATCCGGCAGGAATTGTCGCTAGAGTTCTTAGCGGTAGCGCATCATGCCGATGATCAGGCAGAAACCGTGCTCATGCGTGTCCTGCGGGGAACGGGACCGGCCGGCTTGGCTGCCATGCGTCCTAAGAGTGGAGAAGATGGACATATCCTTCGACCGCTTTTGGGGGTGACGAAACAGGAAATTCGTCAGTGGTGTGCCAAGATGCATTTGTCGCCGCGTGAAGATAGTACCAATCAACAGTTGGATTGCACGCGGAATTTATTGCGGTTGCGCACGATTCCTAATTTGCAGCGGGAATATAATCCAGAGCTTTCGAAGGCCTTGTGCCAATTGGCAGAGGTTGCTGCTGCCGAAAATGATTATATCAAGGCGCAGGTAGATGCCGTGTGGAAAAGCCCCATGGTGGAGTGGCAGAATGGTGTGACACTGCTGGTGAAGCACTTTGCCCAATTGCCGTTGGCTTTGCAGCGCGGCGCTGTCCGCAAGTATTGGCATTGTCTTACGGGCAGTGGTTGTGATTTGAGCTTTGTGCAGGCAGAAGAGGTGCGTCGGCTTTGTCTCGAAAATAGGACAGGGAGCCGGTTAGAACTGCCAGGAGGCTGGCTGGTGCGCATTGCCTATGGGCGGTTAAGAGGTCAGCCCCAGGCAGCCGTTGATCCGGAAGAAAAGCTGTCAGCGGTACCGCTTCAGATTCCCGGCAGGACAGTTTGGGGAAGTTATAGTTGTGAGGCTGCTTGGTTAGAGAAGCTGCCTGCAGTCACGGGACCGCTTGAGTATTACCTCTGCCCCAAGGATTTGCCAGAACCTTTGGTCATCCGCCGGCGGGAAGCTGGCGATGTAATCCAGCTTTCGGGAGGCCGCAAGAAACTCAAGCGGTTGCTGATTGACGATAAGATTCCCCAGGAAGCGCGCGACGGGCTGCCACTCATAGCTGCCGGTCACGAAATATTATGGGTTGTGGGCCATCGGCGCAGTACACGGTGTCCGGTGGATATAGATACAACAGGTAAGAAGAAATTCTTATATCTCAAGATTCAAAGAAGAGAGGAACATTTATCATGATGAACGACGATATCGAGAAGGTAGTATATTCGGAGGAGACGCTTCAGGCTAAGATTGCGGAGCTCGGCCGCCAGATTACGGAAGACTATAAGGATGTCAAAGAGGAGATTTTTTGCGTCGGCATTCTTAAAGGTGCTGTTATGTTCTATACGGACCTTGTTCGTCAGATTGATTTGCCGGTTCATTTTGACTTTATGATCGCGTCGAGCTATGGAAATGGCACGTCTACTAGCGGCACAGTTAAAATTTTAAAAGATCTTGACTATGATGTAGAAGGAAAACACCTCATCATTATTGAAGATATAATAGACTCGGGTACGACCATGAATTACCTCATGAAGTATTTCAAAGAGCGCAAACCCAAAAGCGTCAAACTTTGTTCGCTGCTTTCGAAGCCATCCCGCCGTGTCGTGGATGTCAATATTGATTACTGCGGCTTTGAAGTACCAGATGAGTTCCTGGTTGGTTATGGCTTGGATTATGCGGAGGTATATCGCAATCTGCCGTACATCGGCGTTTTAAAGCCGGAGATTTACGCCTGAGTATGCCAAACAAATAAATCCGCAGGAGCCTTTTAAAAGCTCCCGGAAAGGGAGGGCAATGGATTGAATAAGTTTCTACGAAATGTAGGGTTCTACCTGTTGATTATCCTGGTCGCAATTTCTATTATCGACTATTTTTCAACAAAGAACACAACCAAGCAGGAAATCGAGTATACGCAATTCCTGCAACAGGTGGATAACGGTGAAGTATCAAAGGTCGTAATCATTCAGAATACGATCCGCGGAAAACTTTCTGATGGTACGGAGTTCACGACCATCACACCGGATGCCCCGAACAATGACCCGCAGCTCTATCAGAAGCTCAGCAGCAAGAATGTCGAGATTGCCGCCGAGAATCCGCCGGAGCCGCCATGGTGGTCCACGATGTTCTCATCGGTGCTGCCGATTCTCCTGTTGGTGGGAGTATGGTTCTTTATCATGCAGCAGACCCAGGGCGGCGGTGGCCGCGTGATGTCCTTTGGTAAGAGTCGTGCTCGTATGAGTGGTGCGGACAAAATTAAGGTAAACTTTAAAGACGTTGCTGGTGCTGATGAGGCGAAGCAGGAACTGGAAGAAGTTGTTGAATTCCTCAAACATCCGAAGAAGTATAATGACCTCGGAGCCCGTATTCCGAAAGGGGTTCTGCTCTTTGGCCCTCCGGGTACTGGTAAGACTTTGCTGGCTCGTGCTGTAGCTGGTGAAGCTGGAGTACCGTTCTTCTCGATTTCCGGTTCGGATTTCGTGGAGATGTTTGTCGGTGTCGGTGCTTCCCGTGTTCGTGATCTGTTCGATCAGGCGAAGAAAAATGCGCCGTGCATTGTGTTTATCGATGAGATTGATGCGGTGGGACGTCAGCGTGGCGCTGGTGTCGGCGGTGGTCATGACGAACGCGAGCAGACCCTGAATCAGTTGCTCGTCGAGATGGATGGCTTTGCTGCCAATGAAGGCATCATCATCATTGCGGCAACGAACCGTCCGGATATCTTAGACCCTGCACTTTTGCGTCCGGGCCGTTTCGATCGGCAGATTGTTGTCGATAAACCGGATGTACGCGGGCGCCTGGCGATTCTCAAGGTCCATACCAAGGGAAAACCGGTGGATGAGGATGCAGATCTTGATATTCTCGCTCGCCGTACGCCTGGCTTTACCGGTGCGGATCTCAGTAACCTGGTCAATGAGGCAGCACTGTTGGCTGCACGCCGGGACAAGAAAAAGATTTTCATGCAGGAACTTGAAGAGGCTATCGAGCGCGTAATGGCAGGCCCGGAACGCAAGTCTCATATCATGAACGATGAAGAGAAACGCTTGACGGCTTATCACGAAGGCGGTCATACTCTGGTGGGTATGCTGCTTAAACATGCAGACCCCGTTCATAAGGTTACGATCATTCCGCGTGGTCGTGCTGGTGGTTATACACTGATGCTTCCCAAGGAAGATCGCAACTACGCAACGAAATCTGAGCTGCTGGATCGCCTCAAGGTGGCTATGGGTGGCCGTGTAGCGGAAGAAATCGTACTGAAGGAAATCAGTACGGGCGCTTCCCAGGACATCCAGCAGGCAACCCGTATGGTCCGTGGCATGGTCATGCAATATGGCATGAGTGATGTCCTGGGTCCGGTGGCTTATGGCGAAAGCCAGAATCATCAGGTATTCCTGGGCAGAGACATCAATCATGAGCGCAATTACTCGGAAGAGGTTGCCAGTGAGATTGATAAAGAAGTCCGCAAATATTTGGAAGAAGCCTATGAGGCGTGCCGTGTACTCATTACAGAAAACCGTGACAAACTCGAACTCATTGCGCAGGCACTTATTGAGCGTGAGACGCTGACGGCTAAACAGCTGGAAGAGTTGTTGACGACTGGTAAGCTGGCCGATGACGACGAGAAAAAGTCGACGGATCCGTTGGACTTTGAAAAGAAGAAGGACGATTGGTCTTTCTTTGACCCAGCTCCGATTGAGGAGGGGGAGCAGCAGACGGAGACGGATGCTGCTGACAAGGGAAACGAGGAAACAAAAGAGACGGCGGCAGATGAAAAAACGGATGTTGGGAAAGAAGACAAAGCAGAACCAAAATTCAATGTCACCCATTATGATCGCTAAGGCGAATTTGGAAAAGACCTTCTGTAACAGAAGGTCTTTTTTAATGGATATTTTCGTTGTATAATTAACAGGTGTGAAATGGAGCAAAGGAGGATTTCCATTGCGGACTGAGATTCTTGATATTTTACGCCGTGCTGGTGCGCAGTATATTTCTGGAGAAGAGATGGCAAACCGTCTCGGTGTATCACGAACGGCGATATGGAAGCATATTCGGGAGCTTCGCGAGGAAGGCTATGAAATCGTCAGCCATTCGCGGAGCGGATATTCCCTTCGTGAGGCGCCGGATCGGCTTTTGCCGAATGAAATCCGGCATGGGCTCAAGACACGATGCATCGGACGTGATATTCACTTTAAGGAAATATTGGATTCAACCAATACCTGGGCGAAGCAATTGGCAGCTGATGGTGCGTTGGATGGCACAATTGTGGTTACGGAACAGCAGACTGGTGGTAAGGGCCGGTTGGAGCGCAAATTCTTTTCACCGGCAGGAAAGGGAATCTGGTTTTCGGTAATCCTGCGCCCGCCCTTTATGCCGCAAGAGGCGCCGAAGTGTACCTTAATGGCGGCCGTAGCTGTGGCCATGGCGATGGAGAAATTTGGCCTTGCGGCTGGAATCAAATGGCCCAATGACATTCTGTTTGAAAACAGGAAAATGGTGGGAATCCTGACGGAAATGAGTGCGGAAATGGACCGCATCAATTATGTCGTCATCGGAACGGGGATAAATGTGAATATCCTGCCAGAGGATTTTCCTGAAGATATTCGGGACAAAGCGACTTCCCTGCAGGTGGTCAATCATGGCGAGAAAATCCCACGAGTGAAATTCTTCCAGGTATTGTTGGAAGCTATGGATAAACTCTACGATGAAGTATTGGCCAAGGGCTTTGGACCGGTTATGGATGCCTGGCGGAAGTATTCGGTTACGTTGGGGCAGGAGGTTCGCGTAATCGGGGTTCGTGATGGCGAAGAATATGTGGGGACTGCAGTAGACATCGACGAAGATGGAGCACTGCTGGTGGATGCGGAGGATGGCCGTCACCGCGTGTTGGCAGGCGATGTATCCATTCGGCCCCGAAAGTAGGAGAAGACCATGCAGTCTGGTCTGCATGATTGGAGGAGGAACCCTTTTGTTATTAGTTTTTGATATTGGCAACAGCAATATTGTCATGGGAACTTATGAAGGCAAGAAGCTGGTCAAACATTGGCGTATTTCGACGGATCGGCAAAAGACCGGTGACGAGTACGGGATGCTCATGAATGAGTTGTTTAATTATCAGGGAATCCGCATGACGGATATCCACGCAATCATCATTTCTTCGGTGGTACCGCCGTTGGTGGTTCCCATGGTGAAAATGTGTGAGCGCTATTTTCATATTCGTCCACTCGTAGTAGGACCG
The DNA here is from genome assembly GCF_000702005.1 of Selenomonas sp. ND2010. GTDB lineage: Bacteria > Bacillota > Negativicutes > Selenomonadales > Selenomonadaceae > Selenomonas_A. Next base: position 9,803 of record NZ_JNKI01000009.1, read on the forward strand.
GGAATCAAGACAGGGATTAAGCTGCACTATGAAAATCCACGGGCAATTGGTGCCGACCGAATTGTCAATGTTGTCGGTGCTTATGAGCAATACGGCGGGCCCTTGATTGTCATCGACATTGGTACGGCAACTACTTTTGATGTGGTTGGCGATGAGGGGGATTTCCTAGGTGGCGTTATTGCGCCGGGAATCGGTACAAGTGCGGATGCCTTGTTCCAACGGGCAGCGCAGCTGCCACGTATTGAGTTGGTACCACCCAAGCAGATTATTTGCCGCAATACCATTCAGGGCATGCAGGCGGGCATTATTTTCGGCTATGTCGGCCAGATTGATGAAATCGTGCGCCGCATCAAAGGGGAATATGGCAAGGAGATGAAGGTGATTGCCACGGGAGGACTTTCCCGTATGATTGCCAAAGAATCGTCTACCATTGATAGAGTGGACCATTTCCTCACACTTACAGGTCTGCAGGCGCTCTATGAGCGCAATGCGGATCGCCGTGAGGGGCGAAGTGCTGACCATTTGCAGAAGGAGACAGAAGTATGAGCATGAATATCGGATCCTTCCATTTTGAAGTGCCGGTATTTCTGGCTCCTATGGCAGGGGTAACGGATACCGCTTATCGAATTATCGCGCATGATATGGGGTGTCCACTTTGTTATGCGGAAATGGTCAGCAGCCAGGGAATTCACTTCCGCAATGAACGCACGCTGGAGATGTTAAAGACTGAGCTGGCGGAGCGTCCGATTGCCATGCAGATTTTTGCCAATACGCCGGAGATGGCGGCTGAGGCAGCTAAATACGTTGAGGATTTTGGCACGGCGGATATTCTCGATTTCAATATGGGATGTCCAGCTCCCAAGATTGTCAAGAATGGAGAAGGATCGGCGCTGATGCGCGACCCGCAGAAGGCATTTGCCATTATGTCCGCTATTCGCAAGGCTGTTAAGATGCCGTTTACGGTCAAGATGCGCAAAGGCTGGGATGATGAGCATGTCAATGTCTTGGAAATGGCAAAGCTTGCGGAAGAGGCAGGCGTTGATGCGATTGCGGTTCATGGCCGCACCCGGGAGCAGTTTTATCGGGACAATGCAGATTGGGAGATTATCGCAAGGGTAAAGCAAAGTGTCAAAATACCCGTCATCGCCAATGGCGATGTGCGCAGCTGCAATGACCTCAAGAAAATCCTGGAAATTACCCATGCAGATGGTGTGATGGTGGGACGAGCAGCGCAGGGCAATCCTTGGATATTCAAACAGCTTACGCATTATTGGCGGACCGGTGAGATGCTATTGGGGCCGACGATGAAGGAACGGGCGGAAGTGATTATCCGCCATCTCGATTTGCTGCTCAAGTACAAGGGCGATTATGTCGGGCCGCGTGAGATGCGCAAGCATGCAACCTGGTATACCAGGGGAATAACCCATGGGGCCGTGCTGCGGGACAGATTCAATAAAGCAGAATCGCGACAGGATTTTTTAGATATAATTGATGAATTCTTTTAAGGATCGTTTGGCAACGATGCGTGAAGCAAAGGGAGTAATAGTATGGCAGAAGAAAAAAAATCGATATGGAGTCAATACAGCGAAAACGAAAAACTAGAGCTGGAAGAACTCAACAAAGGGTATCGCGAATTTTTAAGCAAATGCAAAACGGAACGCGAAAGCGTGATCGAAGCCGTAAAGCAGGCAGAAGCTGCTGGTTACCGGGATCTCTTTGAGGTGGTAAAAAAAGGAGAAACGCTTTCAGCCGGTGATAAGGTGTATGCAGTCAACATGAAGAAGGCGCTGGTGCTGTTCAATATTGGTGAAGAGCCACTGGAACAGGGCATGAACATCCTCGGGGCGCATATTGATACCTGCCGCTTGGATGTGAAGCAGAATCCGCTTTATGAGGACGGCGGACTGGCCTACCTTGACACGCATTATTATGGTGGCATAAAGAAGTATCAGTGGGTTACCCAACCGTTGGCGCTTCATGGTGTGGTGGCCAAGAAGGATGGACGCGTAATTGACATTTGCATTGGTGAGGATGAGTCAGACCCTGTGTTCTGTGTTACGGATCTTTTGATTCATCTTTCCCAGGAGCAAATGAAAAAAAATGCTGCGAAAGTTGTGGAAGGAGAAGATCTCGATATCCTCGTGGGAAATTATCCGCTGCAAAAGGAGGATAAGGAATCGGTAAAAGAAGGTGTCTTGAAGCTTATCAAGGATAAGTATGATATCGAGGAAGAGGACTTTCGTTCTGCGGAGTTGGCTTTGGTTCCAGCAGGAAAGGCTCGGGAATTGGGCTTTGACCGCAGTATGACGTTAGCATACGGCCAGGATGACCGCGTTTGTGCCTATACATCCTTGGTGGCAATGTTGGCTACCGGTAAAATGCGTCGCACGGCCTGCTGCCTGCTGGTGGATAAAGAAGAAATCGGCAGTGTAGGTGCAACGGGAATGCAGTCCCGTTTCTTTGAGAATGTGGTAGCCGAGCTGTTAAATGCCAGCGGTTCTTATAGTGATCTTGCTTTGCGTCGTACGCTAGCAAATTGCAAAATGCTCTCCTCGGATGTATCGAGTGCATATGATGCCTTGTATGCTAGTGCTTACGATAAGAAAAATGTCTCCTATCTGGGTAAGGGGATGGTGTTCAATAAGTTCACTGGTGCACGTGGCAAGTCGGGGTCCAATGATGCGAATGCGGAGTATTTGGCAGAGCTTCGTCGAATCATGGATGACCATAACGTTCATTATCAGCTGGCAGAACTGGGTAAGGTCGATTTGGGCGGTGGCGGAACCATTGCTTATATCATGAGCCTCTATGGGATGCAGGTCATTGACAGCGGCGTGGGCGTCATGAGTATGCATGCTCCTTGGGAAGCAACCAGCAAGGTAGACGTGTATGAAGTCTGCAAGGGATATACAGCGTTTTTACAGAACGCTTGATGCAAAAGGACCGCTATTCGCATTGGCGAATAGCGGTCCTTTTTATGAAATAGAAAGTCTGAAGGCTTAGTCTTCAATTGCCGTTTCAAGGGCAATTTTAATCATGTCATTGAAGGAAGTCTGACGTTCCTCAGCCGTACAAGCTTCGCCCGTCAGCAGATGGTCGCTGACCGTGAAGAGTGCGAGAGCCTGAACATGGGCTTCTGCTGCCAGCGTGTAGAGTGCTGCAGCTTCCATCTCAACGGCCAGAACCCCGTATTTGCGGAGTTTCGCGCTGTCGATTTCATCGTCGTAGAAACGGTCTACCGAGATGATGTTGCCGACCGTAGCATGCAGATTCAGCTTCTTCGTGTTTTCCACAGCCTTCGAGAGAAGGTCAAAATCTGCCAGCGGTGCGTAGTTGATGGAACCGCCAAAAATATTCTTAATAATGGAGGAATCCGTGCTGGCGCCCTGAGCAATCAACACGTCACGAAGTTTGACATCCGGGTGCATACCGCCGCAGGTTCCGACGCGGAACAGCTTCTTGACACCGAACGAGTGAATGAGCTCATGGGTGTAAATGGAAATGGACGGAATGCCCATACCAGTTCCCTGAACGGAAACTGGTACGCCTTTGTAGGTGCCCGTGAAACCGAGGATGTTGCGGACCGAAGTATACTGTTTGGGGTTCTCGAGGAAATTCTCCGCAATGAATTTTGCACGAAGCGGGTCGCCCGGCAGCAGGATGCGCTCTGCGATATCGCCTTTTTCTGCGCCAATGTGAGGTGTAGCCATGATGTTTTCCTTCTTTCTCAAAATCAATTCTGAAAAGTTAAAACTTATAGGACAATTATAAAAAAAAATAAGAAATACGAAAAGGGCAAATGTCCTTAATTCATTATAAAACAATTAAAAATATGGTGCAAGCGGTTGATTAGTACCTGATTTGACAAATACGTGCTAAATGTGCTATAATGTGCCACGTTGATATAAGTTGTCAAGACAATCGCGGCTGCCTCTTGAAGGCAGATGAGGAAAGTCCGGGCTCCATAGGGCAGTGTGCTGGATAACGTCCAGCGAGGGTGACCTTAGGGATAGTGCCATAGAGATTTAGACCGCCTGCGTGTCAGGTAAGGGTGGAAAGGTGCGGTAAGAGCGCACCAGCAGTCAGGTGACTGGCTGGCTTGGGTAAACCCCACACGGAGCAAGACCAAATAGGGAAGGGATGATGCGGCCCGCGGAACCTTCCGGGTTGAGTCGCTTGAGCCGGCAGGTAACTGTCGTGCCTAGATAAATGATTGTCGCCGCGCAAGCGGAACAAAACTCGGCTTATTGATTGCTTATAGCAACGTGAGATGAATATTGTGGCTGTCAGTGATGACAGCCAATTTTCATGTTTGACAGCTTTCTGAAAAAGAACTGAAAGAATAAGTACAATTAAGAATAACTAAGAAAAACATTAGTAACAAGAAGGAATAATGCGGTATTTGCCGTATTATATATATTGGGTTCTTACATAAGAATAAGCCGAATCCAGCCCAGGAGCGGGGGAACCAGATTTTTTGGGGCGAACGTCAGACTCATGGCAGCATGATACTGAAGCGGGTGGTCTTCTCTACCCGAGCCCGGCAGCTAACCTCGTAGGCGAATAGAGAGAGGAGTTGGCTTTTTGAGTAAAGCAATGCGCGTGTTTGCGCTATCCATGATCCTTATGTGCTGGTTTTCCGTATGCGGTGCTTCGGCATTTCGCGTAGGTGATCAGGGCACCGATGTAGCAGAGATCCAGGGGCAATTGGTCCGTCTCGGCTACGATGTATCAGCTGATGGTGACTTCGGTCCGGCCACGGCTGAGGCTGTAAAGGCATTCCAGAGTTCGCACGGAATGAATGCAGATGGACAGGTCGGTTCCACGACTTATACGGCACTGCTCGGCAAGACGATGCCGGCAGTATCGCATGGTTCCAACTACATCAAGCGTACGGTTATCGATGAGTCGATGCAGTATCTTGGCGTTCCGTATGTATTCGGGGGCACGACTCCGAATGGCTTTGACTGCTCTGGCTATGTACAGTATGTCTTTGCACATGCTGGTATTTCGCTGCCGCGTACGGCAGATGTCCAGTATGAGGCTGGTTCGTATGTTTCTGACAGCGAACTCATGCCGGGTGACCTGGTATTCTTTTCGACGTATGAACCGGGGGCTTCCCATGTCGGCATCTATCTCGGTGACCGCAAGTTCATTAATGCGTCGTCGAGCCGCGGTGTCAGTGTAGCGTCGCTGGATAGCTCTTATTGGGGTTCCTGCTACATTGGCGCACGCCGGGTAATGTAATTATGACCAGTCTTTTGGGAGAGGTGTAGACCTCTCCAATTTTTTTATTGATTTATGTGTTGGAGGTGACGGGATGGGCGATTTGTTTTTGCTGCTGTTGATTTTTTTGATGGTTGCTTATGCATTTTGGGATGAACTTTTTACGCAATAACTTAGAAATATTCGGAAATATTCAGGAAACAGGCAGGATTTTTGTCAAGGGTCACGAAATAAGGTAAGCAGGAGCAATGAGAACTTTTGTAAGTTGCAAGATGTAAAAAATGGTATCATTTAAGAATGAGGAGTGACTACGATGGCAAAGGTTAGAATCCACAATATGATGTTTTATGGTTTTCATGGTGTTTATGAGTATGAGCGCGAGCAGGGACAAAAATTCTATGTTGACATTGAGATCGAGACAAAAGATGATCGCATGGCTGAAACCGATGATGTCAAAGACGGTGTTGACCCAGCGGCCATTTATGATATTGTCAAAGATGTAACGGAGAATAAACGCTTCCAGATGTTAGGCGCATTGTCCGCTCATATTGGGGATAAATTGCTGGCGAAATATCCGCATTTCCGTACGGTAACGGCGCGGATTCGCAAACCGTCTGTGCCTATTTCTGGTCCTATCGATTATGTAGAAGTCGAAACAACTCGGGTTCAGGGATAAAGGGGACCTGTTGGGCCATCAGCCGAAGAGTGGCTGGTGGCCTTTTATGCTGTTTGCTTTTCGATACAACTACTTAAAAATTTTATGAAATTGTTGGGGAAAGTGTTGCATTCAACATAAATTTTCGCTAAGATAAACAAATGTATAGGTCTAAGGATGGCGATAAAATGAAATCCGAGGATAACTATTATCTGGCGGCGTTAGCTCGCTGCCGCGGTTTAGGGAGCCGGAATATTCAAAAACTGCTTGGGAAGTTTCCTTCCGCAGCTGCCATTTGGCAAGCTCCGCGAGAAGCTTTGTATTTGGTAGGAGGTTTGTCGTCCCAACAGGTGCAGAACTTGTTGAGGTTCCGAAAAGAGAATCAACTTTTGCCGGAGCAGCTGGCTGAGCAATGTCAGAGACTGGGGATAAGCCTTTGTTCCATAACGCAGGGAAATTATCCTAATATATTGAAGGAAATTTTCGATCCGCCAGTGGTTTTCTACTATCGTGGACAATTGCAGCCAGAGGCTGTCAGAGTCGCTATGGTAGGGGCAAGACGCTTTACTCCTTATGGGGAGAGCACTGCTTTGGAATTTGGAAAGCAATTGGCGGCGGCTGGACTGACAGTAGTCAGTGGGGCCGCTAGAGGAATTGATACGGCCTCGCATAAAGGAGCACTGAAAACTGGCAGAACGGTGGCGGTTCTTGGCTGCGGGGTAGATGTTGCCTATCCAGCGGAAAACAAGCGGCTTCTGCAGGAGATACCAGAAAGAGGTGGTGTGGTTCTGTCTGAATATGGTCCGGGAACTATCCCACTGCCGATTTTCTTTCCAGCACGAAATCGCATAATAAGCGGATTGTCGCAGGGAACGCTGGTCGTGGAAGCCGCCAGGCACTCTGGGTCGTTGATTACAGCAGAGTTATCGCTCTCAGAGGGCAGAGATGTGTTTGCGATTCCTGGCAGTATCTATTCAACGACTAGTCAGGGCTGCAATCATTTGATTCAACAGGGCGCAAAGCTGGTACAAGAACCAGTGGATGTCCTCGTGGAATACGGGTTAGCTGCGCCACCAAAAGCAAAGATGAAACGGCAATTCACGCCGGAGGAACGGCAGATTTGGCAGGTTTTGTCTTTTGAACATCCGTTGACTATTGACGAAATTTTTGATAGTCTGCCAGACGGAGAAATGTCGAATCTGGCTTTTTTGCTCCTGCAAATGGAGCTTAAGGGCCTTGTTATAGAGAATGAGCTGCATGCGTATAGGCGTGCTGAGAGGGAGTGATGGTTTGACTGCAGCCGCAACGAAAACCAAGACAAAAGCAAAGGCGAAAGCAAAATCCAAAGTCAAGAAGACCTTGGTCATCGTAGAGTCGCCCGCTAAGGCTAAGACGATTGAAAAATATCTTGGGCGCAAATATATGGTACGTGCCTCGATGGGGCATTTGCGCGATTTGCCGAAAAGTCAGTTCGGTATTGATGTCGACAATGATTTTGAGCCCAAATACATAAATATTCGCGGCAAAGGCGATCTCATCAAAGCGCTGAAAAAGGATGCTAAGAATGCGGATAAAGTATATTTAGCAAGCGACCCGGATCGTGAGGGAGAGGCAATTGCCTGGCATCTTTCCTATATTTTAGGTTTAGATCCAGAGAAAGACTGCCGGATTGTATTTAACGAAATCACGAAGCCAGCCATTCAGGATGCGGTTAAGCATCCCCGGTCCATCAATATTGATCAGGTGGATGCTCAGCAGGCAAGACGCATGCTGGACCGTATTGTGGGGTATAAACTGTCACCGCTTCTTTGGCGAAAGGTTCGTAAGGGCTTGTCGGCAGGACGCGTGCAGTCGGTTACAGTAAAACTCATTTGCGACCGGGAAAAAGAAATTCAGGCCTTTGATTCTGTGGAATATTGGACCGTTGGATTGAAGCTGCGCAAAGAGAAATCGGCGATGTTCGATGCAGAACTCACGCAGGTAGATGGCAAAAAACTGGATCTTCATAACGAACGAGAAACCAAGGAACTGCTCCTTGATTTTAATAAGCAAGAGCTCAAGGTAGCTGCCGTGAAGAAGAGTGAGCGCCGCCGCAAGCCATCGGCGCCGTTTACGACGAGTTCTCTTCAGCAGGACGCCGCGCGTAAGCTTGGCTTTACCTCGCGCAAGACGATGATGCTGGCACAGCAGCTCTATGAAGGAATAGAATTGGGCCGTCATGGCGCAACAGGTCTAATCACTTACATGCGTACGGATTCGACGCGTCTTTCTGACTTAGCACAGAATGATGCTCGGGCCTTTATTGGCGAGCAGTTTGGTGAGGAATTTGTTCCACCCAAACCGAATGTATACTCCGCGGGGAAAAAGGCACAGGATGCTCATGAGGCAATTCGGCCGACAAATGTTACGCTGACGCCGGAGACAATTGAAAAATTCCTTAATAAAGACCAGCTCAAATTATATACGTTGATTTGGCAGCGGTTCACGGCAAGTCAAATGACAGCGGCTGTTTACGATACGATGAGTATTTCCATCAAGGCGGGAGAACGTTATACGGTACGAGCTGCGGGCTCTAAATTGAAGTTTGCCGGCTTTACAGCCGTTTATGCTGGGGCGGATTCCACCAAAAAGGAAAAAGATGTTGTTCTTCCGGAACTGGCGGAAGGCGATGTTTTGACTACGGCGAAAACGCTTCCGCAGCAGCATTTCACGGAACCGCCACCGCGCTATAATGATGCATCGCTGGTAAAGACGTTGGAGGAAAAAGAAATCGGACGTCCGAGTACCTATGCGCCAATTATTGAGACGATACAGGCGCGTGGTTACGTGCAGCGTATCGATAAGCATTTTCAGCCTACGGAGTTAGGGTTTGTCGTAGTGGATATGCTCGAAGAGTATTTTAAAAATATTGTTGATGTAAAATTTACGGCCAATTTGGAAAATGAGCTCGATGAAATTGCCGAAGGAAAAGTGGAGAAGAACAATCTGCTGCGGGAGTTTTATGGTCCGTTTGAGACAACTTTGGAAAAAGCCGACGAAGCTATCGGTCATGTTGAACTCCCGGTAGAAGTATCGGATGTGAAATGTGAACTCTGTGGTCGTATGATGGTGGTAAAGCAGGGAAGATTCGGCAAGTTCTTGGCTTGTCCGGGATTCCCGGATTGCCGCAATACCAAACCGCTGCTGGTGGATACAGGGGTTAAATGCCCGAAATGCGGCGGTCCTATCGTAGAGCGAAAAACTCGTCGTGGCCGGAATTTTTATGGTTGCAAGAATTATCCGGAGTGTGATTATACGACTTGGGATCAGCCGCAAAAAGAGACTTGTCCGAAGTGCGGTGCATTTATGCTTAAACATCACTATAAAAATGGGCGGGCCTTGCTTTATTGTAGCAATGATGCGTGTGAGACCCGTATTGACCACCCCATTAATAAGGAATTGGATAAGATGCGTCAGCGGGCAGAAGCCAAAAAGGCTCGTGATGCAGAGAAGGCAGCCAAGGCTGCAAAAGAGGAAAAGAAAAAGGAATGAAAAAAGTTATCATCATAGGAGCTGGTCTGGCTGGCTCTGAAGCAGCCTGGCAGGCAGCAGAACTTGGTGCAGAGGTAACCCTCTATGAAATGCGTCCGGTCAAATCGACGCCGGCGCATAAGACAGCAGGCTTTGCCGAATTAGTTTGCAGCAATTCGCTGCGTGGCGCAGGCTTGGAGAATGCCGTAGGTGTTCTAAAAGAAGAAATGCGCCGGCTCCATTCGATTATTATGGAGGCAGCGGATGCCACGAAGGTTCCTGCTGGTGGGGCTTTGGCTGTTGATCGTCATGGTTTTAGCGACTATGTGACGAAAAAGGTGTCGGAGCATCCGCGAATTACTGTTATCCATGAAGAGTTGGAGCGTATTCCGTTATGGGAAGATGCAATAACGGTCGTGGCCAGCGGTCCGTTGACCGATGGGAAATTAGCCGAAGATGTGGCTGCTCGTACTGGAAACGATTCGTTGTATTTCTATGATGCCGCGGCACCGATTGTCAGTATCGATTCTGTAGATATGAGCAAAGCTTATCGAGCCTCCCGTTATGGAAAAGGTGAGGCGGCTTATATCAACTGTCCAATGACAAAGGAAGAATATGAGTCATTCTGGACGGAGTTGGTAAATGCGGAAAAGGCACCAACAAAAGATTTTGAGAAAGAAAAATTTTTTGAGGGCTGCATGCCGGTGGAAGTTATGGCTAGCCGGGGAAAGGATACCTTGCTATACGGTCCACTCAAGCCGGTCGGGTTGGAACATCCGGAGACGGGCGTCCGGCCGCATGCTGTCGTTCAGCTTCGTCAGGATAATGCCAGTGCGACACTCTACAACATCGTCGGGTTTCAGACCCATCTGAAATGGCCGGAACAGCGTCGGGTGTTTGGCATGATTCCGGGCCTAGAGCATGCGGAATTTCTGCGCTATGGTGTTATGCACCGCAATACGTTCTTGAATTCCCCTAAGCATATGCGGCCGACGCTGCAGCTCCGTGGAGAAGATGCACTGCTCTTTGCCGGTCAGATGACCGGAGTCGAGGGCTATATCGAGTCGGCATCGTCAGGGCTCATTGCCGGCATCAATGCCGCGCGCCTGGCCATGGGGAAAGAACCGCTGGTATTCCCCGAGGAAACCTGCCATGGCGCACTATGTCACTATATCACGACTAGTGAGGCCAAGCATTTCCAGCCCATGAACGTGAATTTTGGCATCCTGCCGGAAATTGATATGCGCAATGAAAACGGCAAATACATTAAAGACAAAAAACTAAAAAAACAGCGTCTGGCAGAACGGGCTTTGAACGCGATTGAAATGTTTAAGGATAAGATTGGAGAGTAATGCCATGGAGACACAATTTCATGCAACCACAATCTGTGCGGTTCGAAAAAACGGGAAAATAGCCATTGCAGGGGATGGTCAGGTTACCTTTGGGGAACATACCATCATGAAGGCGAATGCCCGCAAGGTACGTCGTCTATATCACAATAAGATTCTGGCTGGCTTTGCCGGTTCGGTAGCCGATGCTTTTACGTTATTTGAGAAATTCGAGGCAAAGCTGGAGTCGTATAATGGCAATTTACAGCGTGCAGCTGTGGAATTGGCAAAAGAATGGCGGACGGATAAGGTGCTTCGCAAATTGGAAGCGTTGCTTTTGGTAGCAGATCAGGATACGATGCTGATGTTATCCGGAAATGGTGAAGTAATCGAGCCGGATGGCGATGTGGCGGCGATTGGTTCTGGTGGTTTTTATGCGTTATCCGCAGGTAGAGCAATGGTCAAACATACGGACATGAGTGCTGGTGAGATTGCGAAGGAAGCGTTGTCGATTGCCGCAGATATCTGCGTCTACACGAATCACAACATCAAGGTGGAGGAACTGGACTAATGGAAGAAATTGGTGTAAATGAACAGACTCCGCGTCAGATCGTGGAAGAACTCAATAAATACATCGTTGGACAAGATGAGGCTAAGCGCTCGGTAGCAATTGCCCTGCGCAATCGTTGGCGAAGCCGACAACTGGCAGCGGATATGAAGGAAGAAGTCATTCCCAAGAACATCCTGATGATTGGCTCTACCGGTGTGGGCAAAACGGAAATAGCCCGCCGTCTGGCCAAATTAGTTCGGGCTCCATTCATAAAGGTGGAGGCGACCAAATTTACCGAAGTGGGTTATGTGGGGCGTGATGTTGAATCGATGATCCGGGATTTGGCTGAGACTGCGGTAAGGATGGTTCGCCAGCAGCGCATCGAAGAGGTCCAGGAAAAGGCAACGGAATTGGCTGAGGAACGGATCCTCGATGTTTTTGTGCCGGAACAAAAGAAATCCCAAAATCCGCTCGGAAGACTTTTCGGAGTCGAGGAAGAGACAAAAGAAGAGACCGAGCCGGAGCCGAAGTATCAGGCGGGAAGAGAATGGGTTCGCAAGCGTCTGGAAAATGGCGAGCTCGAACAGGAAATCATTGAAATCGATGTCGAAGAATCTGGCAAGCCAATGGTTGGCATGTTTGCTGGTTCAAGTCTTGAAGGCATGGGCGATAACCTTCAGGATATGATTGGCAATCTCATGCCCAAACGCCATAAAAAACGCAAGGTGACTGTGGAACAGGCAAGAAAAATTTTTACGCAGGAAGAAGCGAACCGCTTGATTGATATGGAGGCGGTTGCGGATGAGGCGATAAAAGTTGCGGAGCACAGCGGTATCGTTTTTCTGGATGAAATTGATAAAGTTGCTGTCAAGGGAAATTCCTCAGGAGCTGATGTGTCCCGTGAAGGCGTTCAGCGGGATATATTGCCAATCGTTGAGGGTTCAACCGTTATGACGAAATACGGCCCGTTAAAGACGGATCATGTGCTTTTTATTGCTGCGGGGGCTTTCCATATGGCAAAGCCATCGGATCTCATTCCGGAACTGCAGGGGCGTTTTCCGATTCGTGTGGAACTTAAATCCCTGCGCAAGGAGGATTTTGAAAAGATACTTATCGAACCACGCAATGCATTGCTCAAGCAATATGAAGCGCTCCTGGAGACCGAGGGTGTGAATCTGTCTTTTGCACCGGATGCGATTTCCCGATTGGCGCAACTGGCTTGTGATGTCAATGAACAGGCCGAGGATATCGGCGCTCGCCGGTTGCACACCTTGCTGGAAAAACTGCTGGAGGAGATAAGCTTTTCCGCACCAGAACTTGAGGAGAAACAGGTTGTTATCGATGCTGCGTATGTGGATAAGCAGCTTTCGGATATCGTAGTGAACCGGGATCTTTCCCAGTTTATCTTGTAACGGATATGGTTCAAGAAACTAAGGACCTGAGACTCAGGTCCTTAGTTTCTTGCGTAGGGGAATATTTCGAAAATTTAATTAAAAATATTGTTCAGCATCTATGATTATTTTGAAAAATGTGATAAAATAGCCTTAACAATGCGATGGTTGCTTTATGGAACGGATATTGTGTATCGGAATATTTTGAAAAGGAGAAAATCTAAATGGCATCATTACTGGAAAAAACAAGAAAAATTAACCGTCTGCTCCAGCGTTCGGAAAATGTTGAGTACGACGGCATTTCCCGTGTTCTCAGCAATGTACTCGGGGCAAATGTTTACATTACCAACCGCAAAGGAAAAATTTTCGGCTACGCCTTTGTCGATGATTTTGAGTGCGATTTGATGGTAGATAAAGTCATCAATCAGGGAGAGTTTCCTAAGCACTATGTAAACTGGCTTATCCGCATGGATGAGACAAATGCAAATCTGCGTTCGAAGACAGGCATGTGCGCATACGAAGAAAATACGAAATGTATGTTCAATGGCAAGAATACGACGATTGTCCCGATTTACGGTGTCGGTGAACGAATTGGTACGCTTATTGTGGCAAAATACGATGAGGAATTTACCGATGATGATTTGCTCCTTTGTGAGTATGGTGCAACAGTTGTCGGTATGGAGATGCTCCGTGACCATGCGGAGAAGATCGAAATCGAGGCACGTAAAAAGGCAACGGTTCAGATTGCACTCAATACGCTTTCGTTCTCAGAGCGTAAAGCTGCTATTGCAATCTTGTCGGCACTTCAGGACACGGAAGGTTATCTCGTAGCATCGAAAATTGCCGACAAAGTCCGGATTACGCGTTCCGTCATTGTCAATGCGCTGCGGAAATTTGAGTCGGCTGGTGTGATTACCTCAAAATCGCTGGGTATGAAGGGAACTTATATAAAAGTCCTTAATGAATATCTCTTGGATGAAGTTCAGAAATTGAAAGATTAACTTTTCGGTTGAAGGCTGGTACAAATTGTATTAGCCTTCTTTTTTTGGCAAAAAAATGAAATAGGACCCTTCTAAAAAGAAGAAAAAAATGATAAAATTTGAAGGAGTTGCAGGGGTTATGTAGAAAATAAATAAAAGGTAACTATGAACGGGTGCTAAAATCCGAGAGAGGATGTGATTCTGGAATGCTGGAACAAATCATGAATTCGCCGAACTTCGACTATCTGGGCCGTGGCCTACAGGCTGCCAATTTGCGCCATGAAGTCATCAGTAATAATATCGCTAATGTCAATACGCCGAACTTTAAGAGAAGTGCGGTAAATTTTGAAGACTTGCTGGCGAAGGAAATGCATCTGGGAGATAGCAGCAGACGCGTACAGATGGTACGTACCCATGACCGCCATCTGCCTATGGCAATGCCAGGAAAGGTTCATGCGGTAATCGAAGAGGACGGCACGACAACTATGCGTGTAGATAACAACAACGTCGATATCGATATCGAGATGGCAAGTCTTGCCAAGAACCAGCTCTATTACAATGCCATGTCCACAGAGTTGGGGAGCTTTATGACGAAGATGAAAAATGTTATCACCAGCGGTCAGAGCTGATGATGGGAGATAGAGGAGAAACTTTATGAGCATGTTCTTGGGAATCGATGCAGCAGCGTCGGGACTTACAGCTGAGCGTCTTCGCATGGATGTTATTTCCAATAATATCGCGAATGCCAATACAACAAGAACTCAGGAAGGCGGTGCATATCACCGCCGTTATGTGGTTTTTGAGCCGCGTGCAAAATCGGGAAATAGTTTTTCTAGTTTTTTGCAGCGTTCGGTCAATAAATTAGAAGCTGGAGATGGCGTTCGTGCTGTGAGCATTGGCACGGATGACACGCAGGGGCCACTGGTATATGACCCTTCGGACATCCTGATGCGAATGCGCAGGGGTATGTGGAACGGCCAAATGTCAATATCGTAGCCGAAATGGTTGATATGATTACAGCTTCACGTGCTTACGAGGCGAATACGACTACCATTAATGCTGCGAAGTCCATGGTAACAAAGGCATTAGAGATGGGCAGCAAGTAAGCAGGAATTTATAGGATATCGGCTTTTGAAAGGACAGAGCTATGGATATACAAGCATTGCAGATGACACCGGTGTCGATGCACGCCAATAGTCATTTAGGAGAGACCCAGCCCAAAGAAGAAGTAAAAGGCTTTGGAGAGTATTTGAAGGATGCGTTGAAGAAAACCAACGAACTCCAGCTGGATTCGGACCGGCAGAATGCACTGCTGGCAGCTGGACAGATTGATGATGTTGCACAGGTGGTTATTGCCAGCCAAAAGGCTGACATTGCCCTGCAGCTCACCCTTCAGCTTCGGAATCGTGCGATTTCAGCTTATCAGGAAATCATGCGGATGCAGGTATAATTTTTATAGCAGATTTAGAAAGAATTGACTTGAAGGGATTGAGATCATGGGAGATTGGAAAGAGCGGTATAAGAACCTGTGGGCCAGGTTCAGCAAACGCCAGCGCTATATTATGCTGGGGTCCGCTTTGGCTATTCTCGTTGCTATCATTGGCCTGAGTGCCTGGTATGGCAATAAACCGGATATGGTTCCTCTGTTTACCAATATGGAAGCAAAGGATGCCGGTGAAGTAGCGGCTAAATTAAAAGAATCAAAAATCAATTACGAAGTGCAGGAAACGAAACAGGGGACAACTATCCTGGTTCCGTCTAAGAATGTTCATGATGCTCGTTTGGATTTGGCTTCTCAGGGCTTGCCACGGGGAAATAAGGGCTTTGAAATTTTCGATGACAGTAAACTCGGCGTTACGGAATTCCAGAACAAGGTCAATTTCCTTCAGGCGTTGCAGGGAGAACTTACTCGGACGATTGAGCAAATCGAAGCAGTGGAAAAAGCCCGTGTTCATATCGTTCTTCCGGAAGACAGCCTTTACAAGAAAAATGAAAAACCGGCGACGGCATCGATTATGCTTCGTCTCAAGCCGCAGGCTGAACTCAGTAAAAAGGAAATCAAGGGAATTGTCAATCTGGCTGCCAACAGTATTCAGGGTCTAAAGCCGGAAAATATTACAATTGTTGATGATACAGGCAAGATTCTCAACGACCCGGATGAAAATGAAGAAAACAGCGTTGGGGCAAAGACCATGACGCAGCTCGATATGACCAAGAAGGTTCAGGATAATATTCAAAAGAGCATCCAGACTCTCTTGGATCAGTCCCTTGGCGAAGGCCGTGCTTTTGCTCGCGTAAATGTTGAGCTTGATTTCGACGATCGCACGACGGATAAACAGACCTTCACACCGGTAGTAGATGATTCTGGTATCATTCGCAGTCAGCAGGATGTCAGTGAATCTTATAACGGCACTTCTACTCAGCCGGGAGGAGCTGCTGGCGTTCAGTCGAATGTTCCGGGGTATGTTGCACAGAATGGAAATTCTAATGCAGAGTATTCCAAAAAGGAATCGACGAAAAACTACGAGATCAATGAAGAAAAATCGAAGGTCGTGGCTGCACCGGGATCGATTCGCCGCTTGAATGTAGCTGTACTGGTCAATGATGATGTCAATGCAACGCAGCAGGATAGCATCATGCGTACGGTAAGCAGTGCAGCGGGCATCAATCAGGATCGTGGTGATACGATTTCTGTCGAGCCGCTTCCATTTAGCACGGAACTTCGAGATCGCCGTGCGGCAGAAGAGCAGGCAGCCAAGGACCGTGAAGACCGTATTTTTTACATGCAGATTGCTGCAGTGCTCTTAGTTCTGGCACTGATTGCCGGTGTCATCATGATGCGCCGCCGCAAGAAACAGCAAGAACTGGCCGCACTCGAAGAGCAGAAACGTCTCGAAGAGGAGGAAAAGGCACGTTTGGCAGCAGAGAGGGCAGAACGCGTGGATGCTGGAGAAGTTGGCGAAGAAGAGCTTACCGAAGAGGAACAACGTCATCTTACCGAGAAGCAGACATTGCAGCAGCTCATCGATCAGAAGCCGGCCGAAGTGGCTATGCTTATCAAGACTTGGCTTTCGGAGGATGAATAAATGGCATTTGATATGTATGGAGACAGTGAGCCGGAACTTTCCAATCAGGAGAAAGTTGCGATACTGTTCATAGCACTTGGCCCTGAGTATTCGGCTAAGTTGTTCCAACATCTTGATGATGAAGAAATTGAAAAAATAACACTGGAGATTGCCAACCACAAACAGGTAAGCGCTGAGCAGAAGGCTGCGGTAATCAGTGAGTTTTACCAGATGGCAATGGCCAAAGATTATATATCCAGCGGTGGCTTGGAGTATGCACAGAATGTCCTCGAAAAGGCATTGGGGTCCGAAAAGGCGATGGACATTATCAATCGCCTCACGACGAGCTTGCAGGTTCGTCCGTTCGACTTCCTGCGCAAGACCGATCCATCACAGCTTATGAACTTTATCCAGAACGAACATCCGCAGACGATTGCGCTCATCATGGCGTATTTGGATCCGGATCAGGCGGCAACCGTACTTGGTTCGTTGTCTCCGGATGCACAGGCTGATGTTGCAAAACGAATCGCGCAAATGGATCGTACCTCTCCGGATATTATTCGCGAAGTCGAGCGCGTATTGGAACGCAAGCTCTCGACGCTGGTTACGCAGGATTTCACTTCTGCTGGTGGTGTCAAGGCTATCGTCGAGGTACTCAACCGTGTCGATCGCACGACCGAGAAATCCATTATCGAAACGCTCGAAGTGGACAATCCAGAGCTCGCCGAAGAAATCAAGCGGCTCATGTTCGTCTTCGAGGATATTGTTCAGCTCGACGATCGTTCGCTGCAGATGGTACTCCGCGAAGTGGATACGAAAGATTTGTCGCTGGCTCTCAAGGCTACGCCGCAGGAAGTCGCCGACAAGGTCTACAAGAATATGTCGAAACGTGCTGCCGACATGCTGCGTGAGGAAATCGAATTCATGGGTCCAGTCAAGATCCGCGATGTCGAAGAAGCACAGCAGAAGGTCGTCAATGTCATCCGCACATTGGAGGACAAGGGCGAGATTGTTGTTTCGCGTGGACAGGGAGACGAGATGATTGTCTAAGGTTATTAAAGCCGCTGTATGGAAAGATAACCCTCATTTTATCGATACGCCGGAGCCACCTAAACAGGAGTCTGTGGCAGATATGACGATGGACGATGAGGCCCGCGCCCATATAATGGCTGAAATTGCTCGGAAAGAGCAGCGGGCCTCAGAAATGCTTAAAGACGCCAAGATAAACGCCGAGATCATCAAACAGGAGGCACAGGCGGAGCGCGAACGACTGTTGGCAGAAGCACAGCAGGAGATTGATGCACGCAAGGAGCAGGCACAGCAGGAAGGTCGTAGAGAAGGCTATGAGGCTGGTCATGCTGAAGGAGAACAAAAGGTACGCGAAGAGATGGCAGATATCATCCGCCAGGCAAATGCCAAGGCAGAAAAAACGCTGTCTGATGCGCACAAGGCTTCGCGTGATTATGTGCAGCAGGCAGAACAGGATGTGATAACCATTGCGATGAGTGTTGTCGACAAGGTGCTTCCACAGCATTTTATTGATGTGCCGCAGGTTGTACTGCCAATGGTCAAGGATGCCATTTTGAAAGTTAAAAATCAAAAAGAACTCATTGTCCATGTGCCACCAGATAGTTATGATTTGGTGTTAATGGCTCGTGATGAGTTCCGGACAATTTTAACTTATGGTGATGCTGTGCTGACTGTTACGTCAGATGAAAGCTTGAAGCCAGGAGATTGTCTTATCGAGACGCCGAATGGCAGCGTCGATGCCCGCCTGGCAACAAGGATAGAACTTTTGAAACAAGCGGTACGGGATGTAATGCTATGAGTGAAGAGAACGGCAAAAGCTTCCAATTGAATATTACGAAATTTACTGAGGCGGTAAGAACCTGCCCATCTATGAAATTGACGGGGAAGGTTACGCAGGTAATCGGACTAGTTATTGAGTCTCAAGGTCCGACGGTTAGTGTTGGTGAGCTTTGTTACGTTCATTCGCGACTGGCAGAGGTGGCTCCTATTCCGGCGGAAGTGGTAGGCTTCCGGGAAGGTTATGTCATGTTAATGCCTGTCGGCGAAATGCAGGGCATTGGCCCTGGCTGCGAAGTGGTATCGGCCCAGAAAATGTTGAACGTCAAGGTAGGGCCGGAACTGTTGGGAAGAGTATTGGATGGCCTGGGAAATCCCATGGATGATAAAGGGCCGCTGCTCTGCCGGGAGGAATATCCGTTGCAGGCAGACCCACCCGCGCCACTTAGCCGCCCACGTATTCACGAGAATCTCTATGTGGGAGTCCGGGCTATTGATGGTCTGATCACGATGGGGGAAGGACAGCGAATCGGCATTATGGCTGGTTCGGGTGTCGGAAAATCCACGCTGCTATCCATGATAGCCCGCAACACAGAGGCAGATATTAGTGTTATCGCCTTGGTAGGTGAGCGTGGTCGTGAGGTTCGAGACTTTATTGAGCGTGACCTTGGGGAAGAAGGAATGAAGCGTTCGGTAGTTGTAGTAGCTACTTCCGACCAGCCGGCGTTAGTACGTATCAAAGGGGCTATGACGGCTACGGCAATCGCGGAATATTTCCGTGATCAGGGCCGAAAAGTCATTTTGATGATGGATTCCGTAACGCGTTTTGCCATGGCTCAGCGTGAAGTAGGGCTTACCATTGGGGAGCCACCGGCTACCCGTGGTTATACGCCATCGGTATTTGCTATGCTGCCGCGGCTCTTGGAACGAGCGGGGACCAGCGAACGGGGATCAATTACGGGAATATACACGGTCCTGGTTGATGGCGATGATATGAATGAACCGATTGCCGATGCTGTTCGAAGTATATTGGATGGGCATATTGTTTTAAGCCGTAATATTGCTGCGCAGAATCATTTCCCGGCAATTGATATTATGCCCAGTGTCAGTCGTGTCATGAATGAAGTCGTATCGCCAGAACATTTGAAGGCTGCTCAGCAGATGCGACAGTTGATGGCTGTATATCGCGATGCAGAAGATTTGATTCACATCGGTGCTTATGTTAAGGGATCGAGTGCCAAAATCGATGAAGCGATTGCCAAGATCGATTCCATCAACGAGTTCTTATGCCAAGGAATCTTTGAGGTAGATACATACGAAGATACTGAGAATAAGCTGATAGGAATATCCGGGTGAGATGAATGAAGAAGTTCAAATTCCAACTGGAAACGCTGTTGAAGGTCACCCGCATGAAAAAAGAAGATGCGGAAGTTGCTTTTGCAGAAGCCTCCCGAAAGGTAGAAGAGGCTCGTGAGGCTTTGGATGGATTATTAAAGGAAATGCAGCAGGGGCAGCAGGAGTATGAGGCCCTTTCTACGGAGGGCACGAAAGTGACCGTAGGACGGCTGATGACCTTTAACAGTTTTTTCGCCTGGAAGCGGGAGCAGATTGAAATGCAGCAGGGAATCCTTTTGCAGATGCGCAACGAACGGCAGAAGAAGCTGAAGGAACTCATGGATGTCATGAGTTATCTGAAGAGCATTGAGCAGTTGAAGGAGAAACGGCTTCAGGAATACAGGGAAGAGGCGATGCAGGAAGAGCAGAAGATGCTCGATGAGATTGGCCTGCAGTTGACCATGAGAAGGAAAGCGGGGGAAGCTTTATGATAAACTTATCAGGGGTAAGAGCTGTACAAGCCCGGATTGCACAACTTCAAGAGCGATTCGGAATGCCAAGGGGTGTTCCGGGGATGGATTTTCAGAAGACTCTCAAGAAGGAAATGCAGAAGACTGAGCAAGCGGAAAAGGCACAGTCTGCCCCTATGGCAATCACACCGGCAAAGAAAAATCAGGCGGTAACGCCGTATGCCCCGATAACTTCGAGTGGCAAGGTTCAGAATTATGTATCGCCGTCGGCGAAAAAATCGTATCCATCGTATTCGGTAAATCAAAGTCTGCCATTGGCGGATCAGAGTTTATCTGCGATGATTGATGAGGCGGCGCGTAAATATAATGTTGACCCGAAGCTGATAGCGGCTGTAGCGGAAGTGGAATCTGGTGGCAATCAGAATGAAACTTCTTCGGCAGGGGCAATTGGTGTCATGCAGCTTATGCCGGATACGGCAGCTGCGTTGGGAGTAAACCCCTACGACAAGAAATCCAATATTGAGGGTGGTGCCAAGTACCTTCGCCAGATGTTGGATACGTTTGATGGAGATATCCGCAAGGCGGTAGCTGCTTATAATGCGGGGCCGAACGCGGTAAAGAATTATGGTGGAATTCCTCCCTATCGGGAGACACAGAATTACGTTAACAAGGTGCTGGATATCTATCGTTGATTGATGGTAGAGACACAGCAAAATTATAGATAAAGGCAGGTAATACAATGGCAGATGAACAGCCAAAGAAAAAAGGAAAGAAAATAGCAAAGCTGCTGTTGATGCTCTTCCTGTTGCTGGTACTTATTATCGGTGGCTTTGTTCTGGGCATCTATCTGCGGCTATTTGATACGCAGGAAGCCAATGAGAAACTGGGCCTTTACAAATTACCAGTAATTGGTCAGTATTTCGTAAAACCGGCTCCGTCCCAAAATGAAATGGAAAATACGCCGGTGGAAGATGTCAAACCAAGTAAAGATGACCAGAAACAGTCCAAGAAGATAACGATTTCCAAGAAGGAAATTGAGAAGCAAATGAAGGAACGTGAGGCAGCTGAAAAAAAACGCGTATCCAAATTGGCACGGCTGTATAATGAAATGAAGCCGCGTGATGCTGCTGAGGCGATGGATGCCTTGGATGACGATCTTTGTATTGCGATTCTTCAGCGTATGGACGAGGGAAATGCGGCAAAAGTTATGTCTGAATTTGAAGCATCGAAAACCGCTCGTTTGACACAAATCATGTACGAGGGAACTCAAAAGAAAATGAATACGGAAGAAGATGTCCGCAAGATGTTGGAAGAACAGCAGAATAAAGCGAACGGGGAAAATTCCGAGGGAAATAATCCATAAATAGTGATCCTTCCTTGTAAAAGGAAGGATTTTTTTTGTTTATAGCGAAATTTAATTTAAGAGATTGCAGTTTCTCAACGATAGATACTATGTAAGGAGGTGAAATATGTGGAGACAAAGAATTTGATGGCTGTTGTGCCACAGGCTGGTGCTGCATCGAATGTGCAGGGAAAGAAGAATGTCATAGCTGCTGGGAAAGAGGCCAGAAAAGATTCTTTCGGTGAGGCATTAGAGAAAATTGACAAGGATGTTCAGGATGCCATAGCAAAGGAAGCCTCTGATGATTCGCGGGCAAGCTCAGCAGATAATGGTGACGTCATGGAGGATGCGCCAAAAGATCCGCTGGCAGCAGTGATTGTGGCAAGTCAACAGTTGGCCGTTGCATCGCCGGAACAGGGAGAACAGGCGATAACGCAGTTGGATACAGACGGCGTGAAACTGGACTTTACGGAAGAAGGTCAGGCGGAGCTGATGAGCCCTGTACCGACGCAGGAGCCACCAGCAATAGAGTTGCAGAGCCTTATCCCACAATCGAAAGAAGAGGGGCTTAAGAATCGGGACTTTTTGGCAATGCTCTCGGGACAGCAGCTGAAAAGCAAGCCCGCAGAGCAGATTCAAACAGATCATA
This sequence comes from Selenomonas sp. ND2010, assembly GCF_000702005.1. Classification (GTDB taxonomy): domain Bacteria; phylum Bacillota; class Negativicutes; order Selenomonadales; family Selenomonadaceae; genus Selenomonas_A. The sequence continues at coordinate 32,110 of NZ_JNKI01000009.1, forward strand.
TGGAAACGGCAGCCGCTAAGCCGATGCAGCCAGCAACTAATCTGGAAGCACAGCTCCTTAGCGTTAAGCAGGGAGGACAGCAGCCGTTACCTTTGCCGGATAATGCATCGGTTTTGGAAAGCTTGACGAAGCAGCCGAATCTAAAGGCAGCGGCCGTCGAGAATTTGGCAGCTGACGAAATGCGTATGCCACAACAGGGACTGGCCGTTTCGCCGCTAGTCTCTGCGGAAAAGGATTCGAAGCCGGTATCGGAACTTATTCAGGATGTAACCGTTTCGGTGGAAAACGAAGCCGTTGCGGAACCGATTCACCTGGATGCAAAACAGGCGATGAGGCAGCAGGGAGAGCAGAATCCACAGAATTCGCAAAATCAGCAGGGAAAACAGCAGGAAGCTGTTGAGATAAATGTGGCTGATGGTGGCGAGAAGGTTCAGCAGCTGGCTGAGGAAGCTGTCGGCGATAAGCCGCAGGTGCAGACTCCTGTCAATGGGAACCAACAACACGTAAGTGCTTTCCAACAGCAACTGCAGGAAAACCTTACGGGACCGGCAGCGTCAACGGGGGTACAGGAAGTGCAGCAGCCGCAGACAGACTTTGATATTCCGCGACAGATCGTTGACCAGGCTCGTTTGATTCGCCGGGCAGCGGACACGCAAATGGTAATCAAACTGAATCCGGAACATCTGGGTGAACTCACGCTGAAGGTTTCGGTCACGCAGAATGGTTCCGTCAACGCATCGTTCCACAGCGATAACGCGCAAGTTCGTGCGATTATCGAAAATTCGCTTGTTCAGCTCCGTCAGGAGTTAAACAATCAGGGACTTAAAGTGGACAGCGTGGAAGTTTATGCTGGACTGGCGGATGGACAACTTCCGCAAGACCAGGGACAGCAGGCGTGGCAGAATCAGCAGGGAAATCATAGCGGCAATGTCCGAATCCTTTCCATGGATGCAGAAGATTACGCCGATGAGGCAGGTAACCTTTCAGCAGCAGCTCTTCAGGGAACAGAGACGAACGCTACGGATGGCGTAGATTATCGCATTTAAAGATAGGAAGTGAATTACTATGTCAAACGTACTCAACACTGTTACCAAAGATGGGGTGACGATGACCGTTGATGCCTATAACGCATCGCAGTCTGCGCAAAAGACGGATAATTCCGCATTGGGAAAAGATGCATTTCTGCAGCTTTTGGTTACCCAGATGAAATATCAGGATCCACTCGATCCGCAGGATAATGGTGAGTACCTTGCACAGCTGGCACAGTTCTCGGCATTGGAGCAGATGACCAATGTATCGGATGGACTCAAAAATGTGTCGAACTTGGTTAGCAACATCGATACTTCGGTTCTGGTGGGTCAGTTAAGCAGCATGATCGGTCAGGATGTTCAGTGGGCAGTTACGACAACTTCTACGGACGCTGATGGTAAAGAGACGAAGACGACAACGAAGCTTGAGGGCAAGGTTTCCGGCGTGAGCATTTCGGATGGCTCGCCGACGGTCATTGCGAAGAGCGGAAATAAGATTTATAAGGTCGCTATTGGGGATATCACCCGCATCGGCGAGGGAATTCAGGATAGCAAATAATTCAAGGCATTTTGAATGGGAGGAATCGGACGATGGCTGATTCAAGGATATACTTCAACACGCAGCCTATCCACTCCCTAAGTCCAATAACAGCCGGCAAGCAGAAGATTCAGCATGGTTGTGGAAATATCACATTCGGAGATATCCTCAGTGAGGTACAAAAGAAAGTGAGTTTTTCTCACCATGCATGGAATCGGCTGCAAGAACGGAATATCAATCTCAGTGATACAGATTTAGCAAAACTTGATGATACCGTTGATAAACTGGCTCAAAAGGGAGCACGGGAATCGCTCGTCTACATGAAAGATGTGGCGCTGGTCGTCAGTGTGACGAATCGGACCGTGATAACAGCCATGGACGGCACGCGTGGAAATGAAAATATAATAACAAATATTGATAGTGCAGCAATTCTTTGAAGTTGGACCTAACGGAGACTTCAGGCAGCTGAATGACAGATGCTGCCTAGGATTGCATTATCAATGAATAACGATAACTTTCAATGTAAGGAAAGGAAGTAATTCATTATGATGCGTTCGCTTTTTTCCGGTGTATCCGGACTTAAATCTCATCAGACTCGTATGGATACCATTGGCAACAATATAGCCAATGTAAATACGACCGGTTTTAAATCCAGTCGTACGACTTTTGCCGATACCCTGTCCCAGACGCTGACAGGGGCGTCTTCGCCCAATGGCAATCTCGGTGGTACAAACCCGAAGCAGATTGGACTTGGTACTGGAGTAGCATCCATTGATATGATTTTTACGGATGGTTCGGTACAGTCTACCGGCAAGAACACCGATCTCTGTCTTTCCGGCAATGGTCTCTTTGTGGTAAATAGCGGAAATCAGCGTTATTATACGCGTGATGGTGCTTTTGAATTTGATGCAGAGGGCAACTACGTTCTGCCAGGTTCTGGTTTGTTTGTACAGGGCTGGATGGGCGAAAATGGTACCATTAATACTTCTGGTGCGGCTGGCAATATCCAGATTCCTGCGGGTAAGAGTATGGCAGCAGCAGCTTCGAGCATTGCGACTTATGCGAACAACCTCAATGCAGCAGCGCTGACGATTAAATCCATCAGTGGTGGCGGGAGTCAGGTTACGAGCACAAAAGATTATGATAATGCTTCGCAGGGAAGTGTATCAGCAACGCAGGAAGGTCCGGTTACCCTTACGACGGCAGACGGAACGAATCCGGCCAATCTGCAGTCGGGCTCGTATATCGTGGGAGGCAGCTATAAGGTAGCTAGCTATGCAACAGCTGCTGATGGAACGGCAACGCTGACTACCGGTCAGACGGCAACCTTGACGTTAAGCGATGGTACGACGGCAACCGTATCGACAGGCTCGTTTAAAGTAGGCGATACTTATGGTACGGCGACGCCGCCATTGACTATTTCCTCAATCAGTGTAGAGACGACAATCAGTAAAATCACCAAAACGTATGTGTCGGAATCGGAGGCATCTTCTGCCAGCCCCATTACGCTTACGATGAGTGATGGATCGAAAGTTACTGAAACGTCGGGAAAATATAAAGTTGGCAACAGCCTGCCGGTAACGACGACGCTGACGGCTTATGATACGTTGGGCAATGCACACAGCATTCCGGTCTACTTCACGAAGACGAAAACCGATAGTACGACAGGGAATCAGTGGACGGTATCGGTAGCAACGGATGGTTCGGGTAAGGCTACGATTAAAGAAGACGATGGTAGTGAAACGGTTATCACGATGCCGGATACGATCCTCCAGTTTACAACGGATGGTAAACTGGACAGCGGTTCCAGCAGTGTTGACTTGACGCTGCAAAATGGTGCGCAGGCCTCGCAGAGCATTACGCTGGTTATGGATTCACTTACTCAGTATGCTGGCAATAGTACGATCAACGGCAAGGCTGATGGAAATGCGGCAGGCACGCTTTCTAGTGTTTCGGTTGACAGCTCAGGCATCATCACGGGGACTTATACCAATGGTGTCAAGCAGGCTGAGGCACAGGTCGCGGTGGCACAGTTTACGAATGCTTCTGGTCTGCTGAAGACCGGTAACAGCCTGTATCAGGAGTCCAACAACTCCGGTACGGCAAATATCAAAACGGCTGCTGATCTGGGTGTTACGATTACACCGTCGGCACTTGAGATGTCCAATGTCGATATCGCCAACGAATTCTCAGATATGATTGTTACCCAGCGTGGGTTCCAGTCCAATTCCAAGATTATCACGGTCGGCGATGAGATGCTTGAGACGATGATCAATATGAAACGCTGATAACGAAGGGGTTTAGGTAAAGGCTGATGTATGAAAATACATCGGCCTTTGTTCATTAATTAGTGTTTCCTGAAAAATATTGCAGGATTTTTAGAGAAAGAGAAAAAAATAAAAGGGAAAATAGGGATGCGTGACGAAAATTAAGAGAATGAAGATGTATTGCAGAAAGGCAAGGAGATGGATCGTTCATGATTAAACTCACAAAATTTAATTCCCGTACAAATAAAAAAGGAGAATTTGTACTGAACGCCGAAATAATAGAGACAATAGAGGAAACGCCAGATACTGTTGTCACTTTGACAAACGGCAAAAAATTCATTGTCGATGAGCCAATGGATGAAATCGTGCGTAGAGTTATGAAATATCGCCGTGCCTTGCATCAATTTTGATGTAGACAAATTATAAACTCTTGGTATAATGAGAAAGTAGCTTTTTATGGGAGGAGTATCAGATGGCAGACGAACAAAAGGAAACAGAAGCTGCGCCAGAAGAAAAAAAGAAAAAATCACCGATTATCTTGGTGGTAATTCTGGTTCTGGTGGGTCTTGTACTGGCAGCAGGTATCTCGTTTGTTATTACTACAAAGATGATGAAGGATACTGCCACGGAGTCAGTCAGTGAGCATCATGATCCGGGAGTTTTCATCAAACTGGGAGATGCAAAAGAGGGAATCATGGTCAACGTTGGTGGCCAGAAAGCAGGGAAGTTCTTAAAGGCAGGTATTGTTCTTGAGATGAACCCTGGCAAGAAGGACAATATCCTTGAAGGAAAGCTCCAGCCGATGGCTGAGACGAAAATCCTTGATACCACGATGCAGATCCTCAGAAGCGCTAAACTCGATGAGTTTGATGCGACGAAACAGGACGAGCTAAAAAAGAAAATCAAAGATGAACTCAATACGAAGCTCGGCGCAGGGTCGGTCTACGATGTATATATCACAAGCTTCCTGCTCCAGTAAGATGAGAAAAGCATAGCAGGAAGGAGGACGAAGGTTGGCAGATGACGTACTATCCCAATCTGAGATAGATAAACTGCTTTCAGCACTGTCAGACGGAACAGTATCCGCAGAAGAAGTCAAAGCAGATGAAGAACAAAAGAAAATAAAGACCTATGATTTCAAGCGGCCGGACAAGTTCTCCAAGGATCAGATTCGAACCTTGTTCATGCTTCATGAGAGTTTTTCCAGATTGTTGAATACCTATTTGTCTACGCATTTGCGTACTTTGGTAAATGTTGAGGTGGCATCGGTTGAACAGCTCACTTATCAGGAGTTCGTTCAATCACTAGCCAATCCATCGGTTATCAGCATTCTGGCAGTTCCACCGCTTAAGGGAAACATCATCCTGGAAGTCAATACGGAAATTGCCTTTGCTTTCATTGACCGTGTTTTTGGTGGTGAGGGCAAGACGGGAATCAAGCCCCGCGTCCTGACAGAAATAGAAGAAGTCGTTATGAAACGCTTTATCGATACTGCGATGGGGCATTTAAAAGAGGCTTGGTCTAATGTGGTGGAGTTCCGTCCTAGTTTGGAAGCAACAGAGTCTAATCCTCAGTTTACCCAGATCGTGCCGCCAAGCGACATGGTTGTTATCGTCACGATTCAAATGAAGGTTGGCGAGGTTGAGGGCATGATGAATATATGTATTCCATATCTTGTATTGGAACCAGTCATGTCCAAGCTGACCACAACCTTCTGGGTGGCTTCATCGGTATCGAAGGATGATGACCCGGAACAGGTCAAAATACTGCAGAAAAAGATTGAGCGCACTGAGGTGCCATTCGTTGTCCAATTGGGCAGTGTCGATATCACGATAAACGAGTTCTTGACGCTTGGGTTTGGTGATGTCTTGCAAATGGATGCTAAGGTGGATGATAACTTGCTCTGCATGGTGGGGCATAAGCCAAAATTCTATTGCCGGCCGGGCACATCCGGAAAGAAAATGGCAGTACAGATTACAAAAATAATTAACGAAGGAGATGAAGATACTGATGAGTGACGATATGATCTCGCAAGAGGAGATTGACGCCCTGCTGAACGGCGGTGCTATACCGGACGCAGGCGATGCAGCCCCCGCGGGAGAGTCGGAGGCAGCAGCTGAACCTGCCGCAGACAGTAGTTCATCTCAGCTCGATGATGTACTCACAGATGTCGAAAAAGATGCGTTAGGGGAAATCGGTAATATATCGATGGGGAGTGCTGCAACAACCCTTTCAGTATTACTGGGACACAAGGTAAGCATTACGACACCTACGGTGTCTGTTGCGACCATGAGTATCATTCAAGAGCAGTATCCAATGCCGTACCTCATTGTTGAGGTCGGATATACGATTGGTATAGATGGCAATAATGTTCTGGCTATTCAAGCACAGGATGCGGCAATCATCGCAGACCTTATGATGGGTGGCGACGGCACGAATCCCGATACAGAAATCAATGAAATCGCAATGAGTGCTGTCGGTGAGTCGATGAACCAGATGATGGGCACCGTGGCAACGTCGCTTTCTACGATGTTCAATAAGAAAATCGACATTTCTCCGCCCAAAGTCAACTTGATTGATTTTGGCAGTGAAGATAAGGTTACGGAACTGGTCGGCAAGGATGAGCCGGTGGTTCGCACATCTTTCCGCATGGAAGTAGATGGGCTGATTGATAGCGAAATTATGCAGATTCTTCCGGTATCGGTGGCAAAGGAAATGGTTGAGTCGCTGACAAATGGTTCGGCAGAGGAAGAGCCAGAGCCAGCTCCTGCACCGGCACCAGCACCAGCACCAGCACCAGCACCAGCTCCAGCTCCAGCGGCTGCTGCGGCACCAGCGCCAGCGCCAGCTGCACCGGCTGCTGCGCCACCGCCAATGGCAGCGGCTCCTGCCGCTGGTTATGGCATGGCAATGCAGCCGCATGTGGCAACAAATGTCCCGGTTCAGTCGGCGCAGTTCACGCCGCTTAACATGCAGCCCGTTCAGGTCAATGACGCGAATATCGGCTTGATCCTGGATGTGCCGCTTTCCGTAACGGTTGAGTTGGGACGCACGAAAAAATCAATCAAGGAAATTCTCGAGCTTACGAACGGTTCAATCGTAGAGCTCGAGAAGTTAGCTGGCGAGCCAGTGGACATTCAGGTTAACGGGAAATTCCTGGCGAAGGGCGAAGTTGTCGTTATCGATGAGAACTTTGGCGTTCGTATTACCGAGATAGCAAGTCCGGCAGAGCGAGCTGCAAAACTCCAGTAATCCACTGAGAAGCTGGAGATAGGCGGACACGTGCTCTTGCCTACCAATGGACTTTCTTATATAATTAAGTTAAAGTTGAACCAAGTCGAATGATTTCTTTAAAGATGAGGAGAGATGAAACATGGCAGTACGAGTTTTGGTCGTTGACGATGCGGCATTCATGAGAATGATGGTTAAGGACATTCTCTCGAAGAATGGCTATGAAGTTGTTGGCGAAGCTGAGAATGGGATGAAAGCTCTGGAGAAATATCAGGAGCTTAAACCAGATCTTGTTACCATGGATATCACGATGCCGGAGATGGATGGCATCAGTGCGGTTAAAGAGATTAAAAAAGTTGACCCGAATGCCAAGATTGTTATGTGCAGCGCCATGGGCCAGCAGGCAATGGTTATTGAAGCAATTCAGGCCGGTGCCCGTGACTTTATTGTAAAGCCGTTTCAGGCAGACCGTGTTCTGGAGGCTGTCCGTAAAGCAGTAGGCTAATGGAGAGAAAATATATTCTATTGACGTGTGCCGTGGGGATACTGGTAACTCTGTTTCTGATGGATCCTGCCTTGGCTGCTGAAGAAGCAGCCAAGGGCGGGTATCTGTCCGGATATGAGAATACCGACCCCAAGCCATCGTCGATTTCCTGGTGGTCGACAATTGCTTATTTGGTCAGCCTTTTTGCCATATTTATTTTTGTGGTAGGGCTGGCTTATTTTGCTGCTCGTTTTCTCGGTGGTCATTTTGCCCAACAGAAAATGGGGTATGGCGGAAAGATCTTGTCGCATTTACCGTTAGGGCCCAATCGTTCCGTATGTATTATGGAGATGGCGGGGCGTGTGTTCATGCTGGGGGTTACTGAGCATTCGATAACGCTTTTGACCGAAATTACCGACATGGATGAGATTGATCGTCTTCATCGTGAGGAGCAGAAAGGCTTAAAAGTTCCGGAGATGTTTTCGCAGCAATTCGGTGCGCTTTCGGACTTTGTCCAGAAGGTTCCACCGATTTTCCGCAAGTAACGGTATGGTTGATTCGAATGTACGAAAAGAAACAAGAAGGGGTTGTAGGCGCTTGAAACGTCGGGATGTTTTTATCCTGTTGGGAGGTTTGTTTCTCCTGATTTTTATGACCAATGACGCTTTGGCAGCGCCTTTGATTCCTGCAGTCAATGTGGATGTGGGTTCGTCGAACAAACCGCAGGACGTCGCTGTGACGCTGCAGGTTATGGCTCTGCTGACGATATTGACATTAGCACCGGGAATCCTGATCATGACGACATCATTTGTACGGATTGTCGTTGTCATTGGCTTCCTGCGCAATGCACTGTCAACGCAGAATGTACCACCGAATCAGGTGGTAATTGCTTTGTCATTGTTTTTGACTTTTTATATCATGGCTCCTTACTGGGGACAGGCAAATGAAAATGGACTTCAACCCTATATGGCTGGGCAAATTACCCAGGAAGAGGCGTTGGACAATGTGGCGGCGCCAATCCGCGAGTTCATGTTCAAGCAGACACGTGAATCGGACTTAGCGCTGTTTGTCAATTTATCCGATGCTGAGCGCCCCGATGGACCGGAAGATGTCTCAACGTTTACGTTGATTCCGGCCTTTATCATCAGTGAGCTCAAAACGGCATTCCAAATTGGCTTTATGATTTATGTGCCGTTTATCGTCATTGATATGATTGTAGCAAGTACCTTGATGTCCATGGGCATGATGATGCTGCCACCAGTTATGATATCACTGCCGTTTAAAATTTTGCTGTTTGTCATGGTGGATGGCTGGCATTTATTGATTAAATCTCTTATTGTCAGCTTTAAGTAGCTGAGGAGATGGATGAGGAGGTTTGTTGCAATGTCGGGAGATCTGGTGGTCCAGCTTGGACAGGAGGCCTTGTTTATTGTCATGCTGGTGTCTGCTCCTATGCTTGGGCTAGGCTTGATTGTCGGTCTCTTGGTCAGTGTGTTTCAGGCAACGACTTCCATTCAGGAGCAGACACTGGCTTTTATTCCTAAAATCATTGCTGTTTTTGTGGCTATTTTGATATTTGGTCCATGGATGCTTCGTATTATGGTGGAATATTTGACAAATGTTTTGGTCAATTTGCCATCCTATATTGGCTGAAGGAGTGAATAATGGATTTCTATGATCTTTTAGAGGGGCATGCAGCAGTTTTTATGCTTCTGATGACCCGGGTCAGTGGGATATTTGTTATTTCTCCGTTCTTTGGCAGTCTGAATATCCCTGTGTATTTTCGTGCCGCGGCATCTTTGGCCTTTGCTATTGTATTGTTTCCGGTAATCGATAATTTTTCGGATATTCATGCACCGGCATCAATATGGGCCTATTCCTTTGCGGTTTTATCCGAGCTGTTTATCGGCTGGCTTATTGGTTTTGTGGCTTATATTTCCTTTGCGGCAATTACGATGGCCGGCAAGGTAATGGATATGCAGGTCGGTTTTGCCATTGTAAATGTAATGGATCCAACTTCCGGTCAGCAGATGCCGCTTATCGGAAGTTTTCTTTATAATTTAACCGTCATTGTGTTCTTAGTAGTAAATGGACATCATATGCTCATTGATGCCTTGTTTGAAAGTTTTAAGATGGTTCCGTTGCTGACCATGGAACCTTCCTTATCGTTGCCGATGATTATTGCAAATTTCACTACAGGCATATTCCTGACGGGCATGAAGATTGCCATGCCGGTGACATTTGCAATCTTGCTGACAAATGTAGGGCTGGGAATTCTGGCTCGTACAATGCCGCAGATGAACATCTTTGTTGTTGGTATTCCGATGCAGCTTACTGTTGGTATTCTTATTTTATCGATGGTACTGCCTTTTTATGTGTTATTCCTGGATGTGCTGTTCAATGAAATGTATGGAAATATCACAATTGCATTACAGGCATTGCAGTAGAAGTCCCTTAGTGTTTGATCTTCAGCGCTTTGCTGGCGATAAAACGGAGGAACCGACTTCCAAGAAGCGGGCAGACGCGAAGAAAAAGGGCCAGGTTGGTCGAAGTACAGAACTCAACACTGCCTTTGTTTTGTTGGTTGGCTTTTTCGTTATCAAGGTGTTATGGGAACATATTTACCATGCGATTGCCGCCTATACGACCTATGTGTTTACCCATCCCAATCAGCCGGTAGATACAGAAAATATCGTTCGCATATTCATTGGGATCATTGAATTGATGGCGCAAACGGCTTTGCCGATTATGTTTGCGATTTTGCTCGTCGGTTTGGCTGTCAATGTCTTTCAGGTTGGCCTGAATTTCAATACGGAATCCATTGGTTTTAAGCCGGATAAACTTAATCCCATCAACGGATTTGGCCGTATTTTTTCCAAGCGCTCGTTGGTAGAGCTGGTGAAGTCGTTGTTCAAGATCGCTATCATCGGTTATTTTTTGGTTCGTTTTTTATCCGAACAGCTGCTGGCTATGCCACAGTTCATTTATTTCGATTTGGCCACTAGTCTGGGACAGGTTGCTAACATTGTCTTTAAGATGGCGTTTCAGGTTATTGGTGTTATTATTGTTCTGGGTATTTTAGATTATGGTTACCAGAAATGGCAGACAACTCAAGATCTTAAAATGACCAAGCAGGAAGTAAAAGACGAAATGAAACAGACCGAAGGCGACCCGCAGATTAAGGGAAAGATAAAGCAAAAGCAACGTCAGATGGCTATGAGTCGTATGATGCAAGAAGTTCCCAAGGCAGATGTCATTGTCACGAACCCGACCCACTTTGCGGTAGCACTGCAATATAAAAAGGGGATGGTTGCTCCCGTTATTGTAGCGAAGGGGCAGGATCTCGTGGCGAAGCGGATCAAGGAGATTGCCCGGGATGCCAAGGTACCAATTGTCGAGAATCGTCCGTTGGCTCGTGCCCTTTATGCAGGAGCTGAAGTGGGCGATATGGTTCCTTCGGAGCTTTATCAAGCGGTAGCCGAAGTGCTAGCGTATGTATACCGTCTGAAACATCGCCGCAGGGCGTAACGTATACCATTTGTTTTTCAGTTGATTTGATATAAGGAGAGTCGTTTATGGCTGCACCACAGGCAGCTGCACCTTCCAATGTCTTTGGACAGGGCAGTTTTATTCAAAAATACAGTGACGTAATGATCGCGGTGGCTATCATTACGATCGTTGTCATGATGATTATTCCGCTGCCGACGCTGCTGCTGGATATGTTGATTTGCTTGAACATCACGATCGCTTTGCTGTTGGTGATGGCAGTTATTTATAACAAGGAGGCATTGGACTTATCGATATTCCCATCCTTGTTGCTTATCACGACATTATTCCGGTTGGCACTCAACATTTCATCTACGCGACTCATCCTGTTGGATGGTTATGCCGGTGAAGTTATTACGGCATTTGGTAACTTCGTTGTCGGTGGTAATCCGGTTGTCGGTTTTATCATGTTCGTTATCTTGGTTGCCATCAACTTTATCGTTATCACGAAGGGTTCGGAGCGTGTCGCAGAGGTATCGGCACGATTCACCCTCGATGCTATGCCAGGTAAACAGATGTCGATTGACGCGGATCTCAATCAGGGCGCAATTACTGATGCCGAGGCTAAGATTCGGCGCGAGAAGATTCAGCATGAGGCAGATTTCTTTGGCGCGATGGACGGTGCTTCCAAGTTTGTAAAAGGTGATGCCATTGCGGCAATTCTCATCATGTTCATCAATATTGCCGGTGGTTTTATCATTGGCATGATGCAGCGGAATCTGGATGCTGCGCAGGCATTACAGACGTATACGCTGCTGACCGTAGGTGAGGGCTTGGTCAGCCAGATTCCGGCATTGCTGATTTCGACGGCAACTGGTCTTATTGTCACACGCGCTGGTGCCGAAGGCAACATCGGCAGTGATATGGTGGGACAGCTGTTCCGCAATGATCGTATCTTTTTCATTTTGACGGGAGTCTTATTGTTCTTTGCCGTTATTCCTGGTTTGCCGGGAATTCCGTTTTTGACTTTGTCGATTGCCTGCTTGTTTATTGGCCGGCTCTTACGACAGGGAACTGAGGTGAAGGCAGAAACGCAGAAGGAAGAAAAAAAGGTACAGGAAAAGAAGAAGGCGACGACGCCGGAAAACATTGTTTCCTTACTTCAGGTAGATCCGATGGAATTGGAGATCGGTTACTCGTTGATTCCGCTGGTTGACACTGGACAGGGTGGTGACTTGCTCGACCGTATCGTTATGATTCGCCGTCAGTGTGCGTTAGAACTTGGACTTGTCGTGCCGACGATTCGCATTCGCGATAACATTCAGATCAAGCCCAATGCCTATATTATTAAGCTAAAGGGAATTGAAATTGCAAAGGGCGAGTTGATGTTAGACCATTATTTGGCGATGAACTCTGGTACAGTATTTGAAGAGGTTCCTGGTATTGAGACAACGGAACCAGCCTTTGGCTTGCCGGCACTCTGGATTCCTGAGAACGAACGCGAACAGGCCGAACTCAATGGGTATACCGTAGTCGATGCGGTGTCGGTTCTGGCAACACATTTAACGGAGGTCATCAAGCAGCATGCTGATGAAATCCTGGGACGTCAGGAAACCCAGAATCTTATCGACAATCTCAAGAAATCCAATCAGGCGTTGGTGGACGAAGTCGTACCAGATCTCATGAGTGTAGGCGAAATCCAGAAGGTTTTGGCCAATTTGCTGCGTGAGCGCATCTCGATTCGTGATATGGCGACCATTCTTGAGGTCTTGTCTGATTATGCCCGGGCTACCAAAGATACAGAAATTCTTACCGAGTATGTTCGACATGCAATGGCTCGTCAAATTACGCAGCAGAATGTGCAAAATGGAACCCTGCCTTGCATTACCTTGGATCCTGCTTTGGAGAATCGTATTGCTGGCGGCGTGCAGCGCACAGATCATGGTTCGTATGTCAGCCTGGATCCGGATTCGTTGCAGAATCTTGTCAATGCGCTGAATAATGAGCTGCCGAAGCTTACCAATATGGGCTATCAGCCGATTGTACTGACAAGCCCGGCGGTTCGTTTGTATTTCCGCAAATTGGTAGAGCGCTCTGTGCCGGGATTGATTGTTTTGTCGCAGGCCGAGATTGAACAGAGTGTCGAAATTCAGATCCTTGGGGTGGTGAAGATCTAAGTGCAAATAAAAGTAGTCAAAGCACCAACAATGAAAGAAGCAATGCAGCAGGTTAAAGAAGAACTTGGGCCTGATGCCGTCATACTCCATACCAAAAAATATCGGGAAGGCGGTTTCTTGGGATATCATAGCACGGAGGTCGTAGAAGTGACAGCAGCGATTGAAGACCAGGACGATGCAGCCCTGAAAAAACGAGCAAAACGCAATGTGACAATGAAGCCGAAGACAGCCGCTAGTGGCAGTACCTTGGATATTGTTTCGCCGGCTTCGCCGGTTATGCCGTCCTCGGTTCTCTCGCAATATAAAACAAATGGTACGGAAACGGGGGTAAAGATGGCAGAATCGCCAATTCCTGCCCCAAATTTTGGGCATATATCACCAGTACAGCCGATGCAGCCTGCCCAGGCTTTTCCCGCAGCTGATTACGGGGTGGCCAGGAGAGAAACGTCAGTTCATGAGAAAGAGCAAAAGGATGAAGTACAAGATATGGCACAGATTGGTATAGCAGCGACGACATCGAATCCGGAAGATACAGAAAAAATCCAAAAACTAGAAGATGAACTGGCTCAGATGAAGGCAATGTTGGCGCAGGTGATGGGAAAGGAACAGCCGAAAGGAAAAGTTTCCATACAGGAGGCATTACGGCTTCAAGAAGTAGATGAAGATATCGTAAAAGATATGGCCGCTTCAGTCCCTGCCGGGGATACGCTTTTGGATCGGTTAGATGCAAAAGCGCCAGAGGTGTTGGCCGATTACCTGGGGAAGACCATGAATTTTTCTGAGGGAATCGCGCTCAATAAGCACGGCGTTCGCATCGTTGCTTTGATTGGTGCTACTGGTGTTGGCAAAACGACAACACTGGCAAAAATTGCGGCGAGATTTGTGTTGGAGAAAAATATCAAGGCGGCGTTGATCACTGCGGATACCTATCGTATTTCAGCTGTTGACCAGTTGAAGACATATTCGGATATTATAGGTTTGCCGCTGGAGATTGTCTATACCCCGGATGAACTCAAAGTGGCAATCCATAAACATCGGGATAAGGACTTGATTTTGATCGATACGGCTGGCCGAAGTCAGCATAATGATTATCAGATGAAAGAGCTGCAGGATTTTCTGGCGGTAAATTCCCATATTGAACGTCATCTGGTAATGAGTGCAACAACCAAAAATCGCGATGCAGCAGAAATCTTGGATAAGTTCTCGGTTTGTAATCCAGACCGTGTTATCTTCACCAAGGCGGATGAAACCAGCAGTGTTGGATTGATCCTGAATCTGTTGGCACAAAAAGAGATTGCCTTGTCATTTTTGACAAATGGGCAGAGTGTACCGGATGATATTGTTCCAGCAACGCCCCGAAAATTGGCTGAACTGTTATTGAGGGAATAATATGGGAGATCAGGCTCAGAGTCTTCGCCGATTAGTTGGCGGAAAAACAGAATATAGTGTATCCCATAGCAGTGATAATTTGAATCTGCAGTCTGGCAGCCTTTTGGGGGCAAGAGTTATTGCTGTAACCAGTGGCAAAGGAGGCGTTGGCAAGACCAACTTGACCGTGAATATGGCCATTGCTTTGGGGATGGCTGGTCAACGGGTATTAGTGCTTGACGCTGATTTGGGAATGGCAAATGTCGATGTCATTTTAGGCAGCCGGTCAAAAAAACATTTGCTCAACCTGCTTGAGGATGGTACAGAGCTTGAAGATGTCTTGATGCATGGTCCGTATGGTGTCAACTATATTTCCGGTGGTTCGGGAATCGAAAAGGCGGCGGATTTCACCTATGAGGAACGACAGCGGCTTATGCAGAAACTTTCCCGCTGTGGTCAGCTGGCTGATATAATATTGATTGACACGGGTGCTGGTCTGGGGAAAAATGTCATGGATTTTATCTTGGCTGCGGATGAAGTGTTATTGGTCACGACGCCGGAACCAACGGCGTTGACGGATGCTTATGCGGTCATGAAGGCCTATAGTATGTATGCAACGCAGCAAAATCTTCGCCTGGTGGTAAATCGTGTTTACGATGAAGCGGAGAGCCGTGAAGTGGTGGCTAAATTGCAACAGACATCCGAAAGATTTTTGAATATGCCGATTGATTGTCTGGGATATATTTTTGAAGACACAGCGGTAATGCGTTCTGTGAGAAGGCAAACCCCTTTTTTGGCGGCACAGCCGGGGAGTGTGGCTGCACGTTGTATCCAGGCTATGGCTAACAGCGTTCTTTACGGAAGCAGGATGAAAGTAAAAAGAGGTTGGAAGGGATTTTTGCGACAAATTTTTGATTTTTCGCGTTAAACATGGAGGAACTTCATTATGGCGGGCGAATTAATAAAAGCAAGGGAAGTCTTAAAGATTGGCCAGCGCGTAGAGTTTTTTGTCGAAGACAGTGAAGAACGCTATGCAAGCCGGATCGAAGAACTAACGGAAGATGAGCTTATCGTGGCAATGCCAATGAGCGTCAAACGCGTGCCGATTATCCCACGGACTGGAGAGAAGCTCTACGCATTGGCGGTAGGACGGCAGTGCCGTTATCGCTTTTTTACTACCTTCCATAAGACAGATCGCATGGATGCGCGGATTCCGGTATGGCATATTTCTTGGCCGGAACAGGTTGAGCGTTATCAAAATCGTGAGTTTGTTCGAGTGAAGGTAAATCTTCTGGTAGGAGTGCGGCTTATTGATGCAGATGGCACGATTAAGCCGCCAGTTACGGCAAGAATTGTCGATCTTAGTGGCAATGGCATTTGTTTTGCGCTGGAGCAGGAAGTCAAGCCGGGAACGAAGGCTGCTTTATCGCTGGAAAATATCCCTGGGGTTGGACCAGTGGAACAAATGAGTTTGGTTGTTCGTTGCACGCCGATTTCCCGCGAAGACGGTACAACGGTTTATCATATCGGTGCATCGTTCCAACATCTTTCGCGTGAGGTGAGCAATAAGCTCGTTCACTACTTATTTGATGTTCAACGGAAAATAATAGCCAAGGGCATCAAAAAGGATGACGAATGATGAACCACTAAATGGGGTGATCAGAATGATTCGTGTCTTAATTGCTGATGATTCAGCGTTCATGCGCCAAGTTTTAGCCGATTTATTTCGGAAACAACCGGATTTTGAGGTTTTGGGAACGGCGATGAATGGCCGTGAAGCAGTCAGCAAGGTAAAGCAGCTGCAACCGGATTTATTGACGCTTGACGTCAATATGCCGATAATGGATGGGCTGGAGGCGTTGGCAATCATTATGGAAGAGTGCCCCATCCCTGTGGTTATGCTTAGTAGTTTGACTCAGAAGGGAACGGACGCAACGGTTCGAGCTTTGGGCCTGGGGGCTGTTGACTTTATCAGCAAGGCTGGTGGTTCGATTTCGCGAATCGACAGCATTGAGCAGGAAATCCTGCAAAAATGCCGTGCGGCAGCAAGAGCGAGGGTGCAGAAAATGCCCTTGGCTGCTCAAACGGTAGAGAAGTCAGCTGGACATCCGGGAGCTCCCGTTATGAAACGGGTGGAGATGCCAAAGCGTCAGGGACTGAAGCTGGGGAGTACTCCCGTGGTTGAACCGGCAGTGAAGAAGTCCGTTTTCGGCAACAAGAGAAGCAATCCACTCTTGCAAAGCCGAAGTAGTGTGCCAGCTTCTATCGGGAGACCTTCGCCCATTATGGTGGGAAATGCTGGCCGCTCCAATAAACTGGTAGTGATTGGGACCTCCACAGGTGGTCCGCAAGCACTGCAAAATGTAATCACGCGTCTGCCGGGAAATCTTCCCTGCGGGGTCGTGGTTGTCCAGCATATGCCGGCTGGATTTACTAAGGCGTTGGCTGACCGATTGAATTCGATTGCTCAGATTTCGGTTAAGGAAGCTGAGGATGGTGAGGAGATTCGGGCTGGTCATGTATATATTGCGCCGGGAGATTTTCATTTGCGGGTCAAGGACGATGGCGGGATACGCAGGATTAAGTTAAGTCAAGAAGCGCGTGTGGGAAATCATCGCCCAGCGGTAAATGTAATGTACGATTCCGTGGCACCGTTAGGCCATAAGCTGGTAGCTGTCATTATGACAGGTATGGGCTCGGATGGCTGTGAGGGTATGAAGAAAATCAAAGCTTCCGGAGGCTACAGTATCGCGCAGGATGAACCCACCTGTGTGGTTTATGGTATGCCCAAAGCGGTGGTTGATGCAGGACTTGCTGATGAGATCCGCCCCTTGCAGGATATTGCTGGGGCAATCGTCGAGGCTGTAAAGAGATAGAAAGGATATAGGGGGAATACAAATGGAAACAAATCAGTATATGGAAATGTTTTTGGATGAATCACATGAACATTTACAGTCTTTGAATGAGGGCTTGCTGAGTTTGGAAGAAAATTCAGAGGATGTGTCAGTTGTCAATGATATTTTCCGTAATGCACATACGCTGAAAGGTATGTCGGCAACCATGGGATACAATAAGATTGCCGAACTCACGCATGAAATGGAAGATGTTCTTGACCTGATTCGTAAAGAGCAGTTAAAGCTGGATGAGGACATCATTGATACGCTGTTTAAATGTTTGGATTCCCTGGAACAGATGATTAACAGCGTTGCCGATGGGGAATCGGAAGACGTGGTTGATGTTTCCGATTTGGTGGCAAAACTCAGTGCAATTTCCAAAGGGGAACCAGCCCCGGCTGCTGCGCCGGCAGCACCAGCTGCTGAAAATACAGCTGCCGCACCGAGTGCAGGCATTGCACTTTCCGATGTGGACCGCGATGTACTCCGCCAGGCTAAGGAAGGCGGCCTCCTGGGCGTTCATGTTCAGGTCACGCTGTCAGAAACCTGCCTGTTGAAATCGGCACGTTCCTATATGGTTATGAATGCTTTGGACGAACTTGGTGATGTAATCAAATCGGTTCCGCCGGCTGAAGCACTGGAACAGGAAAAATTTGATCATACGTTTGATGTCCTGGTAGTAACGGCATCTGATACCAAGGCAGTAGAAGAAGCGTTGAGCAGCATTTCGGAAATTGACAAGCTCGTTGTTGAGCTCGTCGATCCAGATGCACCGGCTGCGGCAAAACCGGCAGCTGAGGAGAAAAAAGCTGCTCCGGCTCCGGCCGCTGCACCAGCCGCTAAACCAGCCCCTGCAAAATCGCCTGCTGCGAAAAAGGCGCCAGCTAAGCCAGCTGCACCGAAAAAAGCACATCAGAGTCAGTCTGTCCGCGTTGATATTGATAAACTCGATACGCTGATGAACCTCATGGGTGAGCTGGTTATCAATAAAGTTCGTTTGGAACAGATTGGTCAGACCCATCGTTTGGCTGAACTTACGGAAACCCTGGAACAGATGGATCGTGTAACGACTGATCTGCAGAATATCGTCATGAAGGTCCGCATGGTGCCGGTAAGTGCAGTGTTCAACCGGTTCCCGCGCATGGTACGCGATGTTTCGAAGGAGCTCAATAAAGAAATCAACCTTACCATCGAAGGTGAGGAAACAGAGCTCGACCGTACGGTTATCGATGAAATCGGCGACCCGATTATGCATCTGCTGCGCAATTCCTTGGATCATGGTGTTGAGCACCCGGACGATCGTGAAGCAAAAGGCAAACCTCGTACTGGTGAGGTTGGACTTATTGCCCGTCATGAAGGTAACAATGTGGTTATCATGGTTACCGATGATGGTGCAGGTATTCCGGCGGAAAAGATTCGCAAAAAAGCGGTTGAAAAGGGCATGATTACCCAGGAAGAGGCGGATAAGCTCGATGATGCAGATGCAGTTCGTCTGATTTTCCTGCCGGGCTTCTCAACGGCAGAGCAGATTACCGATATTTCTGGCCGTGGCGTAGGTATGGACGTTGTCCGCAGCAAAATTGAATCGCTTTCTGGACATGTCGATGTTGAGACTAAGGTCGATGAGGGCTCGGTATTCAAGATCAAACTGCCGCTGACGCTGGCTATTATTCAGGCTATGCTGGTCAAGGTACAGGAAGAGATGTATGCAATTCCTCTTGGGTCGATTGATAGTACGATTAACATCCAGCCAGAGGATATTAAAACAGTAAGGAATAAGGAAGTTATTGTTCTGCGTGGGGAAATCATCCCGATCATTCGCATGGAAGAGACGTTGCAGGTACCGCACGTCAAGGATTCGGATGAAATTTTTGTCGTAGTTGTCCATGCCGGCGAGGCTAAAGCAGGTATTGTGGTTGACAATCTGATTGGACAGCAGGAAATCGTTATCAAGACGCTTGGCAACCTGTTTGCAGGTCTCAAGATGTTCTCCGGTGCGACAGTTCTTGGCGATGGCCGTGTAGCTTTGATCCTGGATGTCGCTACGATGATGCAGCAGTAAGAGGAGGTAGCTGAGATGGCAAATGAAGAGAATATGAATGAGATGGATGAAGGCAGACAGGTCGTAGCCTTCAAACTTCGCGACGAGGAGTATGGTGTGAGCATCCTGAATGTCCAGGAGATTCGCAACCTTACGGATATTACGCGCGTTCCCTTTTCCGCTGACTTCATCAAGGGGGTTATCAATCTCCGCGGTTCCGTGCTGCCGGTTATTGACTTGAAGAAACGTCTTGGTTTAGCGGAGACTCCATATACGGATGATACGCGCATTGTAACCGTGAATATCGATGACCTTCATGTCGGAATGTTGGTCGATGCCGTAACGGAAGTCCTGACCATTGATAGTAAGCCGGTAGATACGAAAAAGGCAATCAATGATAAGAGCGGATCCCGTTTCCTCAGTGGTATTGGTAATGTTGATGGTCGTTTGATTATCATGCTGAATCTCGAAGAGATTATCGGCAATGTTGGTGACGGCAAATAATTTGAGTATATCAGGGTAATAGGGCGTGCCTAGGCACGTCCCATTCCTGTAAAAAGAGGGGTCCAACTATGACAGATGAATTGAATCTTTCCGCGAACCAGCTTGACGCTCTGCGGGAAATCGGCAATGTTGGTGCCGGCAACTCAGCCACGGCTCTGTCGCAGGTAATCAATCGCCGAATTGACATGAATGTGCCGAAAGTGGCGTTGGTTCCGTTGGAAGCTGTACCAGATTTGGTTGGTGGACCGGATGCTGTAGTTGTTGGTATCTTTTTGCGTGTATACGGGAAGGCACCGAGCAATATTTTGTTTCTGCTTCCACAGAAAAGTGCTTTCTATTTGGTTGACACGCTAATGGGCAAGCCGCATGGCTCGACGACAAGTCTTGATTTTATGGATGAGTCTGCGCTCATGGAAATCGGCAACATTTTATCCGGTGCTTACTTGAATGCATTTTTCACGTTCACAAAGATTACGATGCTTCCATCTATTCCAGCTTTAGCGATGGATATGGCAGGGGCAATCCTGAATGTTGTATTGGCTCAGTTGGGGCAGATGGGTGACCAGGCTCTGGTTATTGAGACGGAATTCCTTTCCGAGGACGATGGAATCAATGGTCAGTTTTTCCTGGTTCCGGATCCGGGTTCCTTGAATACGATTATTGACGCGGTGGGAGTTGAGTAAAATGGCAGATCTTATCCGAGTCGGCATGGCTGATTATAAAGTAGGCCAGGCGCCGTCCACAATCATCAGCTATGGTCTCGGCTCCTGTATTGGCATTTCTCTGTATGATCCGCAGGCTAAAGTAGGAGGCCTTCTGCACATCATGTTGCCGGATAGTACGCAGGCGCGTCCAACCGACAATCCAGCAAAGTTTGCAGATACAGGACTTCCGCTGATGCTCAAGGATGTATTGGCGTTAGGGGCATCCCGTTCCAGATTAGTAGCGAAAATTGCTGGTGGAGCGCAGATGTTTGCTTTTGCGAATGCGACGGATATCATGCGAGTGGGTGCACGCAATGCTGAAGCCGCTAAGAAAATCCTCAAAGATCTTAATATCCGGTTGATTGCTGAGGATACAGGAGGCACATATGGACGCACGGTTTCCATCAATATGGAAGATGGTGTCTATAAAGTGAAGACCATTGATAAAGGTGAAAAAGAAATTTAATCATGTTTATGCAATTAGTAGGTGAAGCAGCTTGTTCAAATTAGGGATGTCGTTAGTTTTTGCATTTATTTCCGCTATGGTTATTGCGTTAGCGGGATTAGTCAGTGACGTACGCCTGATGACGGTGCTGCTCCGCAGTCTGATAGGCTTTCTGGTTGCTGGTGCCGTCGTTTGGCTGGTGGCTTTTGTTTTGGAAGCGAAAGAGCTGGTAGGCTTCGATAGAAATCTGGAACTTCCGGAAAATCCGGAAGAGGAGGAACCAAAAAGTCCAGAGGAATACGAAGCTGAGGATGAAGCTTCGGCTGCAGAAGCGGCAAACCAGTCGGCGGAAATGCAAACAAGTGATGAAGAAAATGCGGATTTTCAGCCGCTAACATCAAATAACCTCAAACATATGGAGGCGCCATCGGATCATTGATGGCGCAGCTCCTGTTCTCAATCAATGAATATCGAATCGTTATTACTTATGATGGGAGGAGGTCGTTCCAATGGATTCTAGGGGACAGAACCAAGATGAAAATTTGGCCGATATTACTTCCCTTTGGCATAGTTATTTGGACAATAAATCAATAGAGCTTCGCAACCAGCTGGCAGAGCACTATCTTCCGCTGGTAAAGATGGTGGCAGGGCGTTTGGCAATCAGTCTTCCGTCCCATGTTGACCGGGATGATTTGCTTTCAAGTGGATTTTTTGGCTTGCTTGATGCAATCGATCGTTATGACATGGAACGGAAAAATAAATTTGAGACCTACGCTGGTGTTCGAATTCGAGGCGCGATGCTCGATTATTTACGGTCCAAGGATTGGCTGCCGGTGGCGATACGGCAAAAAATCCGTCGCTATGAGCAGACGGTTTATGAACTGGAAAACCGTCTGGGACGTCCTGCAAATGATGAAGAGTTAGCGGAAGAGCTAGGGGTAAGTGCAAAAGAATTGCAAAGCCTGGAGAGTCAAATCAGTGTAGCCACTGTGATTCCACTAGATGATTATCTGCGGACAGATACTCCGGCATCAAGTGAGGAAGGTCCGACAGAACGGCTGGAAAAGGCCGAACTTAGGGATACCTTGGCAGCGGCGATAGACCGGCTGCCGGAAAAAGAGAAAAAGGTTGTAGCACTTTACTACTACGAAGAAATGACTTTGAAAGAAATCAGTTTGATCCTTCAATTATCCGAGGCCAGAATATCGCAGCTGCATACAAAAGCAGTTTTTCGTCTACGCGGTTACTTGGCTCGCATGAAGGCAAGCTTGGTATAGCGATTTTCAGCCTGGGGGGGACGTATCATGGATGACCAGACATTGCGCCCGGCAGTAGGCAGCAAAGAAGCAGGCTACCTGTGTGAATTTCGGGAAGATGGTGTCTATTTGACGATTTATCCTGATGCTGCTGATGGCCTTTTATTTGAACTTTCGGATATCCGCCAGATTCTGCATGATAATGGTGTTGTCGATTATGACATCATCACGCTTTCACAGATTGTACGAGAGGCTTCAGGAGAGTCGAAGAAATTAGCAGACTGTTATATATCGTCGGAGGAAGCGGCAAATTTGTCGGATTCGGCGGATGAAATCACTCAGGAAGAGAATGGACTAGAGACTGAAGCTGGCATTATTGTCGACGTCAGTCGAGACCGCATGACGGTAACGATTCGCTATGACACGAAGATGGGCAAGAAGTTGCCATCGGTGGAAAACGTGCGAGCTGCATTGTCCGAGCACAATATCGTTTTTGGCATTGATGATGAAGCGATTCGTGTTGGTGTGGAGAGTTTGAACCCCTTTGTTGCAGCCAGGGGGAAGCCACCGAAAAATGGGGAAAATGCGCGGATTGAGCGACATTTTGATTTGGGCGTTAAAGGACGTCCAAAGGTTGACCAGTATGACCGTGTGGATTTCAAAGACATGAATCTCTTTGTACTAGCTAAGAAGGGAGACCTATTGGCGGTACGTATTCCTCAGACGGAAGGAGAGGCTGGCCGTGATGTTTATGGCATGGAAGTGCCAGCGAAAAACGGAAAACCCATCCCTATTCCACAGGGGAAGAATACGGAGATTACCGGTGAAAATGAGCTGATTGCCTCGATAGATGGTCAGATCGTTGATAGTGGTAAGAAGATTACGATCGATCCGCATTTGCTGATTCAAGGCAGTGTTGGTGTGGGGACTGGAAATATCGATTTCATCGGCAGTGTGGAAATCAAAGGTAATGTTGAAGCGGGATTTGTCGTCAAGGCTACTGGTGATATCGAGATTGGTGGTATGATCAGTGGCGGTGACGTCGAGGGTCGTAACGTCTATATCAAGGGCGGCATAAACGGAATGAACCGCGGTAAAGTCAAGGCACGGGAGGATATCCGTGCTGCTTTTGCGGAAAATGCTGTGATTGAAAGCGATCGGGATATTTATATCCAGGATGTGGCCCTTCATTCGAATATCAGTGCAGGGAAGCGTATTTTTCTCGAAGATAAGCGAGGAATGGTTACGGGCGGACTGATGGAGGCCGGTGAAGAGATTCGTTGCAAAATTATTGGCAATACGGCCTTTGTAGTAACTCGTATGGCCGTGGGAGTTAATCCACAGCTTCAGAAACGTTATCGTGAACTCTGTCAGGAATATAAGGAATCGAAACAGCGTCTCAAACAAATTACGCAGATGCTGAATACTTTAGGAAAGATTGATATTAGCCGGCTGCCACAAGAGCGCATCAATCAGATCAATGCGCTTACGCGGTCTCAATTTCCTTTGGCGGGTAAGATCAAGCGCGACGAAAAAGAGATTTTGGCGATTGAGGCAGAGCTTAATATGATGCAGAATGGTAAGATTCGCGTCAGCGATACCGTCTATCCTGGGGTAAGGATATCCATTAATTCGGTTATGATGAATGTACAGTCGGAAATCAAGCGAGCGACGCTTTCGGTGAAAAATGATCGTGTGGATATTGGTCCGTATTAAGCGGATGTCAGTGGCGATGGATTGAGAAAGAAGGATTCCCATGGATATAACGCCGATGAGCCTGCAGATGATGGTTCCGCGTGCTGCCGATGCGGCGCAGGTACAGCATAATCTCAATCAGGCTAATGCCATGCAGTCTGATTTTCAGGCAATTCAACAAAAAGAAGACGACAAGCTGAAACAAGAACAGGTACGGGCAAAGGACAATCCGGAAGATGGTCGTATCAAGGATGACCCGGAACGCCAGCAAAAACAAGGGGGGCAGGGAGCTGCCTCACAGCATCGGGCAAGTTCTCAGGAAGAAGAAAATGCACCGGAACCTGTGAAATATGCTAAGGATCCCTCAAGGGGAAATCTTTTGGATATCAGCTTTTAGGAGGCATTTTTTTCCAATATGGTCAATACGTTAGGTTCACTTATTATAATTGGTTTTATCCTAGTAATGGGGGCTAGATGGCTTTCTAAGCGGCAGCAAAATTCTTGGGATGAGGATGAATTGGTAGATTCTGCGAATCAGCTTAAAGCCGAAATTGAACGGTCGGCAGATGCGGTAATTAAACGGATGGGAAGTCATATCAGCCATCTGGAACAGCTCTTGCAGCAGGCTGAAGTTCGCAATCGTGAGCTGGAGGCGCAGCTAGCGGAGGCTCGTCAACTTGCAATGTCGCTGGAGCAACAGGGACGGCAGCTCGATGAACAAATTCTGACTGCTAAGCAGACAGCACAGGAGCTTTCCGTGCGCTGGCAGAATCCGCCAGTTATGCCGATGATGTCTCCCGCGACAATGACGCCGGCTGTAGCAGTGCAGCAGCCGCCATTGATGCAGCATCCAGTTGCGTCCGTTGAACGTGTCGATGCGCAGGATTTTGCCGCTGTTTTGCAAAAGTCCATTGAGCGCGAGGAGCAGGAAGTTCATGCTTCGCATGTAATGGGTGAACATCAGGCTGCTGGCTTGGCTGAAGCAATGAACCATCGTGTGGCTGAGGTTGAGGCGGATTTGGAAGACACGTCAGCTGCCCCTCAAGAAGAGCAGGAAGAGGGGATGTCCCAGAATGCTGCTAAGGCGAGGGCTTTACTGTTGAGCGGTTATTCGGTAGAGGAAACAGCTCGTGAAACGGGAATTGGAAAGGGCGCTATTGAACTCCTTCGCGAGATGAATCGTCGAGAATTGGAATAAGAAGAGGCTATGACAAATGCAAACGCTTTTGTCATAGCCTCTTTCGTTATTCAGGCATTGGAAAGCTGACGGAATTCTTCTAGTTTTTTCCTTGCAGCGCCGGAAGCGATGAGTTCACGAGCTTTTTCGATGCCAGCCTTTATGCTGTCGGCTTTTCCACCAACGTAGATAGCAGCACCGGCATTTAACAGCACGATGTCGGTTTTCGGACCAGTAGCGCCAGTTAAGATGTCCAGGGTTACTTGGGCGTTTTCAGCTGGGGAACCACCGCGAATGTCGGTTTTTTGGCAACGGGCAAAGCCGAATTCTTCTGGTGTAACTTCGTAGCGGCGGAACCAGCCATTGCGGAATTCACAGACGCTGGTGGGAGCACTTAAGGAAAATTCATCCAGGCAATCTTGACCGTAGATAACCATGCCAGTTTTTACGCCCAAGGATAACATGACTTTGGCGAGTGGTTCGAGAAGGTATTCGTCATAAACGCCTAAAATCATATGAGTCGGATGGGCTGGATTGGTCAGGGGACCCAAAATGTTAAAAACCGTGCGGATGCCCAATTCTTTGCGAATGGCTCCGACGTATTTCATGGAGCTGTGATATTTCTGGGCGAACATGAAGCAGAGACCGATTTCCTTTAATTCCTGCACAGCTTTTTCTGGTGGTTGGTCTAGATTGATGCCTAGTGCTTCAAGGCAATCTGCGGCACCACATTGGGAAGAGGCAGCCCGGTTGCCATGCTTGGCAACTTTGATACCAGCGGCAGCGATAATCATCGCTGCTGTAGTGGAGATATTGATGCTGTGCGCATGATCCCCACCAGTGCCGACAATATCCAGGACATCCATATCGTGGGGAACCTTTAGGGCATGGTCACGCATAGCTGCTGCAGATCCGGATATTTCTTCAATGGTTTCTGCTTTGGTGCTTTTCGTTGAGAGTGCGGAAAGATAGGCAGCATTTTGAATTTGAGACGTTTCCCCATTCATGATTTCGTTCATGACGGTATAGGCTTCCTGATAGGAAAGATCTTTTTTACTGACTATTTTTTCAATGGCTTCTTTAATCATGCGTACTCACCTCAAAAACAAATTTATTACATTATTAAATTAAACAGTATCATTTAACTGTAATATTGTCAACTTGGTTCTGGGAAAAGGAAATAAAATTTAAATAATCGTTGACAAGAAGGGCAGTTTTGGATATACTATACAAGTGGTCTACGGGATGTAGCGCAGTTTGGTAGCGCGCCTGCTTTGGGAGCAGGATGTCGCAGGTTCGAATCCTGTCATCCCGACCATTATTTTATTGCGTCAGTAGCTCAGTTGGATAGAGCAACGGCCTTCTAAGCCGTGGGTCGGGGGTTCGAATCCCTCCTGACGCACCAAAGGATTATTGCTCCGAGGGGTCCTCGGAGTTTTTTGTATTATAAGTGTTAAAGTCAGCAAGTGTTTTCAGAAGCCCGGATGCCTCGTTGTATTCGAGCTTTTTCCATAGGCACAGAAGGAACTATCGATGAGGGAATGGGGAAAAACAGCTTGCTAATCCAGACTTTAAACGGTAATATGATAGTGACGTATCATATATTTGCGAGTAAATAAAGTAAGTGTTTTTGTTACTGGTTAAGGGTTGAAATAAAATGAAACAGATTCCTTTTTCGATTCAAAAGCGTCAGGAACTTCAGGACTGTATTGAAAAAGTAAAACAAGAAGCCCGGTCCATGCGCCGGGTATCCTGTGTGATGGTCTCTATTTTCATGGATACGGCAAATGAGCGAATGTTGATGGAGATGCAGCGGACAATTTCGGCCTCGTTTCCAGAAGCGCAGATTGTTGGTGCCGTATCTACAGGAGAAATTGTAAATGGACGTTTAATCGAGCATAATATTGTAGTCAATTTTACCTTGTTTGAATGCTCGGAAGTTCGAGTCATGTCTTACGATTTCCGGCAGATGTCCAGTGAACAGGCTGGTAAGGATTTGTTGGCGATATTAAATGCGGACAAAAACGTGGCAGCGGTTGAGGTAATTTCGGCGGGGTTCCATCTCGATATCAATCCGTTCTTCCGAGAAGCTTCAAAATCAAGGGAAGAGATTGTTTTCTTTGGTGGTTTGGCTGATGATGGAAGCTTGGGGCAAAATGGAATGGTTTTTGCTCAGAATACGAATCTTCGCCATGGCGTAGCAGTAGCGGTTTTCAGTGGGGATAAGCTTCATGTGGAAGCTAGCTCGAGTTTTGGCTGGAAACCGTTGGGGCGCAGCATGACGGTTACCAAGATGGATGGAGAATATTGCCTGCAGGAATTGGATGGACAGCCGGCATTGGATATCTTCAACCGATATTTGGGGATCGCAAACGATGAAAAATTCTTGGTCGAAGCGCTGACTTTCCCGTTTTATTTTGAGCGTCATGGCGTGGTTTTGGCGCGTCACCCACGCCGGTGCCGCGAAGATGGCGGCATCATGTTTGGCGCAGATATTCGTCAAGGAGAGGAAGTGCGCCTGGCTTATGGCGATCCGGGGGATATTATCGAGAACGCCCTGGTATTGCAGGGGAAGCTGGCGTCGTTTCAGCCGGAAGCAATTTTTGTTGTAAGCTGTGTAGCGCGCTGGATGCTATTAGGCAGCGATACGGAACAGGAATTATCCATTACGCGGGATTTGGCCCCGTCCTCTGGATTTTATGCCTATGGAGAGTTCATGCGCATTCAGAATGGCGAAATCATGGTATCCAACATGACGCTGGTAACGATTGGGATGCGTGAGGGACTCAAGACTGGTGTGAATCCGCCGTTGGTGGTGACGCCGCCAAAACTCAAGAAACATCGATCCATTATGGCGCATTTGGTGCATTTTATCGAGACGACTACGCAGGAACTGGAGGCGTCGAATTCTAAGTTGAAGCGCTTGGCACAGCTTGATCGCTTGACAGGTCTATACAACCGCGGGGAGACGGAATTGCGGCTGCGACGCATGATGAAGGCTGCAGCGCTCAATGCCCATCCGCTCTCGATACTCATGATGGATGTCGATGATTTCAAGGGAATCAACGACACGTATGGCCATGCGGCGGGAGATGCGACCATCAAGGCGATTGCGGATATCCTGCGTGCTTCGACCCGCAAGGATGATGATGCTCCAGGGAGATGGGGCGGTGACGAATTCTTTGTGGTGTTCTATGATATGGATCAAGAAAACTTGCGGGAGGTCGCGGAACGCATCCGTCGGAAAGTTGCTGACTTGGATATCTTGACGGATGGTGGGAAGGTAACGACTAGCATTGGGGTGGTTACGGCGCACCCGGAAGATACCGTAGACAGCCTTTGCCGTCGAGTAGACCGGGCTTTGTATGAGGCGAAGCGCACCGTAGGGAAAAATACCGTGGTCATGCTATAAATCGTGGGGATGGTCTTGCTATTTTTGTCTTTGGTATGGTAAGATATTCCTGCAATTGAATTTGAATCTTGGCGGAGTCTGGTCACCACGGGCTCCGTCTATTTTTTTCGGAAGCCTGTGGAATTGTCAAGGCAAAAAGGAGGCATAAAATGGAAGTTTTAGCAGGTATTATTTTTATTTTGATGTATGTGGTGATTGTATCGGAAAAGATACACCGTACGGTTGCCGCTATGCTTGGTGCAACACTGATGGTTTTGTTAGGCATCATGAGCCAGGAAACTGCTTTGCATCATGTGGATTTCAACACGCTGGGCTTGCTGGTCGGTATGATGGTGTTGGTCGGGGTGACAAGCCATACGGGATTGTTTGACTACGTTGCTATCAAGGCGGCAAAAGTAGCGAAGGCGGAACCAAAACGCATTTTGGTATATCTTGGTCTCATTACGGCTGTTTTTTCGGCGTTCCTTGATAATGTTACGACCGTTTTGCTGATGGTGCCAGTTACCTTTAGCATCACGCAGAAGCTGCACATCAATCCGATTCCGTTTCTGCTGACGCAGATCATTGCATCGAATGTTGGTGGTACAGCAACGCTTATTGGTGATCCGCCGAATATTATGATTGGCAGTGCGATAAAAGAATTGACCTTTATGGCGTTTATTGAGAATTTGGCACCGATTGCCCTTATCAATCTGGTGGTGGTAATTTTCCTGGTGGAGGTCATTTATCGCAACAAGATGAATACGAAACCGGAACTGCAGGCTGAACTCATGCAGATGGATGAGAAAAAATCCCTTAAAGACCGTGGCCTTTTGGTTCGTTCGTTGTTTGTGCTGACGCTGGTCATTCTGGGCTTCTTTACCCATTCGATTACCCATATCGAATCTTCGATGATTGCGCTGGCTGGCGGTTTCCTGCTGCTCCTTTTGGCGGGTGGGAGCCATCATCTGGTCGAAAAGACGATGAAGTCGGTAGAGTGGGCTACCATCTTCTTCTTCATCGGTCTGTTTATCGCTGTTGGCGGCCTCATCGAAACGGGTATTATCGGCAGTTTGGCCAAACAGGCCGTAGAGCTTACGGGCGGCGATGTAACGAAAACTTCGTTGCTGGTTTTGTGGCTCAGTGCGCTGGTGTCCTCTGTATTGGATAATATCCCGTTTGTCGCTACCATGATTCCGCTTATTCAGGATATGGGAAATATGGGGGTTAGCAACCTCGAACCTATTTGGTGGAGCTTGGCGCTGGGAGCCTGCCTGGGCGGCAATGGAACATTGGTAGGCGCTTCTGCTAACCTCATTGTGGCTGGTTTAGCGGCGGAACGCGGGGTAAAAATTACCTTTATCAATTATTTTAAAATCGGATTTCCTATCATGCTCTTGACGATTGTACTGTCAACGGTGTATGTTTATATCCGGTACTTGATTTAATCTGCTGATGAAAGTTGCGGAATCAAATTCCGCAACTTTTTTTGTTTGGATTTTGCCTTGGCGGGCAGGAATCCGGGAGTAGGACAAGAATAGTAAGGATGATAATGGTTTGGAGGGGTCCTTTTGGCAAAGTTTAGTGGACGCAGTTCGGGAATATGCTTCCTATTTGTAGTGGTAGGTGCGATTCTGGGAGGAATTATTGGCCAGCTGTTGATGAATGTGGATGCACTTTCGGGATTAATGCCGTATTTGGTGGCGACGTATCCTGTTTTCGATGTGAAGCCCTTTACCATTAATCTCTATGTGATTCAGTTAACACTGGGGTTGGCATTTGCCCCGAATCTCATGAGTATTTTCGGAATTGTTCTGGCAATTGTACTATTTCGCCGCTATTGAGAGGGGAAAGTCATGATTATTTTGGCGTCTGGTTCACCGCGTAGAAAGGAACTTCTGGAACAAGTGGGAGCCAGTTTTGTGGTCTCGGTAAGTGATGCTGCGGAGGAAAGCAGTGATCGGCTCGAGCCGGAAGAACTGGTGAGAATTAATGCCGTGGCGAAGGCGAAGGCTGTGGCTGCCGAATATCCGGAAAAGCCGGTATTGGGGGCAGATACGGTGGTTTCGCTTGACGGGCATACGTATGGGAAGCCGTGTGATAAGAATGAGGCTTGCCGCATGTTGGAGAACTTTTCGGGACGGACTCATCAGGTATCTACCGGTATAGCCATGGTGGTAAAGGGTGAGATCTATACGGATGTAGTGACCACGAAAGTCACTTTCGGTGCGATGTCCCAAGAGGAGATTTCCCGTTATGTCGAGACCGGTGAGCCACTGGATAAGGCAGGGGCTTATGCGGTTCAGGGAATAGCGGCGCGTTTTATCGAGAAAATCGAGGGCTCATACTCCAATGTGGTTGGCTTGCCGTTACATGCAGTCACACAGCTTGCTAGAAAGGCAGGCGTTGATTTGTATGACAATCATGGTGAGGGATTTACCCGTTAAAGAACGTCCTCGGGAAAAACTATTGGCGGCTGGAGCAGCGGGCCTTAGCAATACAGAGCTATTGGCAGTACTGCTTCGCACGGGGACGAGGGAGAAGTCAGTCCTTCGGATTGCCGAGGAAGTCTTGGCGTATTACAAAGAGCGGGGACTATTGGCCATTGCCCATATTCCTGCGGCAGAGCTAGCGGCAATTCATGGCGTAGGGCAGGCGAAAGCCGCTACTATCCTGGCGGCGGTGGAGCTTGGCCGGCGCTTGTCGATGCTGGAGGCTGAATGCGTAGAAGTGGTAAATGGCCCCGAGGATGTGGCGCATTTTGCCATGCCCAGGTTCCGGTTTGAACAACGGGAGCATTTTGCGGTTATGCTGCTGAATACCAAAAATCATATTTTGGGACTGCATGATGTTTCCGTGGGAAGCTTGCAGGCTTCGGTGGTGCATCCGCGTGAAGTGTTCCGAACGGCGGTAGACTACGCCGCAGCTTCCATGATATTGCTGCACAATCACCCGAGTGGCGATCCTACGCCCAGTCATGAAGATATCGCTGTGACAGCGCGGTTAGTCAAAGCGGGGAAAATCATGGATATCCCTGTCCTGGATCATGTTATCATTGGGCGCAACCGGTATGTCAGCCTGAAAGACAAGGGGTTAATGTCGTAGGAGAAAATTGTTATTTCTGGAATTTTTCCGTTACAAACTCCTATGATTTGTGCTACAATAAGAGTGCTGTTTTTTTATTTTATGTTGTAAATTTCGCCGGTGCGATATCGTATTGGCTTGTTTTTATTTCGAAGGGAGTTTTTCGGTAAAATGTGGAGTCTTTTTGGTGGTTTATCTCACGATATGGGCATTGACCTTGGTACGGCAAATACCTTGGTGCATGTAAAAGGCAGAGGTATTGTCCTGCGTGAGCCGTCGGTTGTTGCCATTAAGAGTGATACGGGCGATGTGTTGGCTGTCGGTGAGGAAGCTAAGCAGATGATTGGCCGTACGCCGGGCAACATCATTGCAATTCGCCCGATGAAAGACGGCGTTATTGCCGATTTTGATGTAACGCAGGCCATGCTGAAATACTTCATCCGCAAGGCAATGAATTCGAAATCCTTTGTTCGTCCGCGCGTTGTCGTTGGTGTTCCTTCCGGTGTTACGGAAGTGGAGAAGCGTGCGGTTATCGATGCCGCCCAGCAGGCAGGCGCTCGCGAAGCCTACCTGATTGAGGAGCCGATGGCAGCGGCAATTGGTGCAGGCCTTCCGGTTGAGGAAGCGACGGGAAGCATGGTGGTCGATATCGGCGGCGGTACGACAGAGATTGCTGTTATCTCGCTGGGCGGTATTGTTACGAGTCGTTCCATCCGCATCGGTGGCGATGAGATGGATTCTGCGATTGTGCAATATATCAAGCGCATGTACAATCTCATGATTGGTGAGCGTACGGCTGAGGAAATCAAAATCAGCATCGGCACGGCTATCGTTACGCCGGATACGGACAAGACAATGGATATCCGTGGCCGCGATTTGGTTAGTGGCCTGCCGAAAACCCTGACGATTCAGGCTCGGGAGATTCGTGATGCGCTCAATGAGCCGATTTACAAGATTATCGATGCCGTCAAGGGAACGCTGGAGAAAACTCCGCCTGAACTTGCTGCAGACGTCATGGATCATGGCATCATGATGACGGGCGGTGGTGCACTGCTGACGAACCTTGATAAGCTCCTGTCCCAGGAAACGGGAATGCCGGTTCTGGTATCGGAAGATGCGCTCTCCTGTGTCGGTGAAGGTACGGGTAAATCCTTGGAGAATATTGAGCTCTTGAAACGTGTAGTAATGACCTCGAAGAAGTTGAGACAATGAGCAGTAGAGTAAGAAAAGATAAGAATCCGCATCGCAAGACATGGGCTGTGCTGTTTGTCATTGTGAGCTTGTTCTGCATCATTTTCTTTGCTGCTAAGGGGCGCTTTCAGGCAACAGCAAACAGCCAGGCAGTGGCGTTGGTGCTGTCGCCGTTTCAGCAGGCGGTGTCATGGATCGGCGGACAGTTGGACTACGTGACCAGCACGGTCTGGGATATTGCTACGGCGCATGAACAGAATAAACTGTTGCGCAATGAAGTGGAGCAGCTTCGCATACAGAACCTTGAGGCAAGCGAAGCGATGGCCGAAAATGAGCGATTGCGGACGCTGTTGGGCTATCGTCAGATGACCACTCAATTTGACTTGGTCGCTGCCAGGGTTATCGGCCGTGAGTCGGCAACCTGGTCACGGATGATTGTAATCAATCGGGGCCAGAAGGATGGCATTGCTGTCGATATGGTTGTCGTGACTTCGGATGGCTTGGTGGGGCATATTGTCGAGGCCGATTGGAATACGTCGAAGGTCCAGCTGATTTTGGATCCGCGTTCTTCGGTGGGAACCATCGTACAGCGGGCTGAATCACGGGTAGCCGGAATCGTTCAAGGTGACACGAATAACCCGATGATGCCGCAAATGGTGAATATTGCAAAGAATGCAGATGTAGCAGAAGGCGATGTCATTGTAACGTCAGGATTCGGTGGCATCTATCCCAAGGGAATCGTTGTCGGACGAATTTCTTCCATTGAAAATGATGCTGGCGGACTGCTGAAAATCGGTCTATTGGAGACCGCGGTAGATTTCCAAAAATTGGAAGACGTCATGGTAATCACAGCTTCCCGTGAAGCTCCTCCGGAACCAATGAAACCACCGGCACAGACGCCCGGGACGGAGACGGATCCGGCTGCACAGGCTGCTGAGGCAAAGGCTGCGGCAGCTGGGGAGAGTCAGAAATGAATAAGTTTGGAAGACTAGCGATTTTTGTCGTTCTGCTTTATGTGGTGCAATCGTCTCTACTGACGCTTATTGCCTACCGTGGAATTGGACCAGATCTCATGCTGCTACTTACGGTTTCCTACGCGTTCTTGCGTGGGATGCGGTATGGAGGACTGATGGGATTCGCTACGGGGTTATTACAAGACTTGGCGATGGGAACGTTTTTGGGCGTTCATGCTTTTTCGCAGCTCTTGATTGGCATGTTCTTTGGACGATTTTCTGACCGGGTATTCAAGGAGCAGTTTTTCCTGCCGGTATTTGCATCGGTAGCAGCAATTGTGGCAAACTATTTTATTTTGGCGTTGCTTATGGTATTATTAGGGTATCGCTTTAATCTGGTGGGCAATATGGAATCTATGCTGGTTCCGATGCTCATCTATCAGCTGGCTTTTGCCTATCCTGTGCATCGTCTTGCCTATGCCTTGGATAAGAAGCTCAGCAAAAAAGAAAAACACTGATTAAGGCACCTTGCGGGGTGCCTTTCGTTATGGGAGAGATAATTCTTGGTCGAAAATGATGAATTTGGCGGCAGATTAAAAGTCCTGGGCTGGCTTTGCGTGCTGGTCATTGCCGTACTCATCGGGCGGGCAGGTTACCTGCAGATTTATCAGGGAGAATATTATTCGGAGCTTGCCGAAGGCAATCGCATCCGTATTATCCCCTCGATGGCTCCGCGAGGAACTTTTTATGATTGCAATGGAGAACTTTTGGTACAGAATCGTCCGGGCTTTACGGTCTCCTTGCTGCCGCTTACGGCACCGATTTCTGAGGATGTCATTGAGCGTTTGTCAGAACTCATAAAGGTACCGGTGGCGGACATTAAGAAAAAAATCGCAATGCATAGTGGTTTTGATCCGATTCGCATCAAAGCAGATGTCACACCGGATATCGTTACCATCATTGAAGAGCAGAAAGAAAATTATCCGGGAGTTGTCATCGAAGTTCTGCCGATTCGTGACTACATGAATAAGCAGGAGGCAGCACATACTTACGGGTATGTCAGTGAAATCAATGATACGGAACTAGAGAAGATGAAAGACGACGGGTATAAGACCGGCGACATCATAGGCAAGTTCGGCTTGGAAAAAGTCTACGACAAGGAACTTCGTGGAGAAAATGGTGGCCAGCAGGTCGAAGTGGATGTATCCGGCCGTCCTGTAGAGATCCTGGGCAAAAAGGATCCGATTCCTGGTGATGATCTCTATCTTACTATCGATAAAAACTTGCAGGCAGCTGCGGAAAAAGCCGTCGATGAGCAGCTCAAGGCGATCAATGCTCATGCGGCAGCTGCTGTTGCGCTAAATCCACAGACGGGCGAGATTTTGGCCATCGTAAGCCGGCCGGCTTTTGATCCGAATCTGTTTGCGCATGGTATTTCCAACAAGGATTGGAATGCGCTGAACAATAATCCCTACCATCCGATGGACAATAAGGCGATTTCCGGTGAATATCCGCCAGGGTCGACTTTTAAAATTGTTACCGGTACTGCGGCGCTTACGGAAGGGGTAGTATCACCGGAAGAGCTCATCAACGATACTGGCCGTCATTGGATTATCCCCAAGGGAAACTCGGAAGGTGAGGCCTTGGGCCTTATCAACTTCCGGCAGGCAATGGCTCATTCGGATAATGTCTATTTCTATGAGATGGGAAATCGTCTAGGCATTGATCGACTGGAAAAATACGCGCGAATGTTTGGCTTGGGCAAAACGACAGGGGTCGACCTTCCTTATGAAGCCTCGGGGCTGGTGGCTAATCGCCGTTATAAGGAATTGAACTTTGAAGACGGCGAATGGTATTTGTCCGAGACGTTTGATGCGGCAATCGGTCAGGGCTTCAATCTGGTAACGCCTTTGCAGGCCGCTATGGTTATGGGAGAGATCGCTGCCGATGGGAAGCGGTATCGTCCGCATGTCGTCAAGCGCATTGTGGGGCCGGATGGCAAGGTCATCAAAGAATTCCAACCGGAACTTCTGTCGACGCTGGACGTTGATCCCAATGTCATCAAGCTGGTTCAGGATGGTCTCCACGATGTTACGAAGTATGGTACGGCGGCTTCGTCGTTCCAAGGCTTTACTATCGATATTGCTGGTAAGACGGGTACGGCGGAGAATTCCCATGGCAGAGACCATGGCTGGTTCGTTGCCTATGGACCTTTCGACAACCCGAATATCGTCGTAGCCGTTATTGTAGAGCAGGGTGGTTTTGGTGCCCAATCCGCCGTACCGATTGGCCGCAAGATTCTGGAAGCGGCATTTGGTATCAACCAGCAGAAGCCTGCACAGCAGCAAAATCCGTAATCGATTCTGTCGCAATATTGGTATTGGCAGATGAAGATAAAATTTTTTAGAAGTGAGGGCAGCCATGAGTGAAGAAATTGTAAAGATCAAGGGCAGTAAGTCCGGTCTGCAGCTTAGTTTCGCAGATGGTGCTACCTTTGATGATGTTCGCCAGGATATTGAAGACAAACTTGTCTCTGGGACAGGTTTTTTCCTGCGTGGAACGTTGGTACTTCTTCCCAATGATGCGTTTACCGAAGAGGAGCGTGGAAACTTACAGAAGTTATTCCACGAGCATGGCTTGATTTGCCGGACCATGAAAGCGGCGGAGCAGCAGACTCCGTCGGAAAAGGTGCGGGAGGAAAGCAAGCAGCATCAGGAAGCGGTAAAAAAGGCAAAGGCCGAGAAAGAGAAAGTTCAGGAAATGGTCGTCGTCAACCGCACCCTGCGGGGAGGACAGGAAATCCGGACGGAAAGCTCGGTCATGGTTTGTGGCAATGTAAATCCCGGCGCGCAGATTATTGCGGGAGGCAGCATTGATATCCGTGGTACTTGCCGCGGCATGGTGCATGCGGGGGCATTTGGAGACAGTACAGCTTTTATCATTGCGGATCATCTGATGCCGACGCAGATTCGCATCTCCAATCTCATTGCCCGGTCACCGGATGAGATGGAAAAAACTGAACGGGCAGAACGAGCTTCCATAAAAGAAGGTCGTATTGTGATTGAACCAATAGAAAGGTAGGAACTGAAAACATGAGTGAAATCTATGTAATTACCTCCGGTAAAGGCGGCGTTGGTAAGACCACAACGACGGCAAATCTTGGTGTTGGCCTTGCTATGCGTGGCAAGAAAGTCGTATTGGTGGATACGGATACAGGGCTTCGGAATCTGGACCTTTTGCTGGGCCTTGAGAATCGTATCATGTATGATTTGATTGACGTTACTGAAGGTCGCGTTCCTTACAAGAAGGCGTTGGTTCGCCATAAGAAATACGATTCGCTTTTCCTGCTGCCGACTTCACAGGTAAAGGACAAGATGGCGGTTAACCCGGAGCAGCTCATCGCCTTGTGCAACGAACTCCGCAAAGAATTTGACTACATCCTGATTGACTGCCCAGCAGGTATTGAGCAGGGCTTCAAGACGGCAATCGCAGCTGCGGATACGGCCTTAGTCGTGACGATGCCAGAGATTTCGGCCGTCCGCGATGCCGATAAGATTATCGGTGAGCTTGGACGCGCGGATAAGGAAAACATCAAGCTGATTGTAAACCGCATTCGTCCGCAGATGGTGGAAAATGGGGACATGCTTGATATGGACGATATCGACGACATTCTTTCCTTGGAATGCATTGGACAGGTCCCGGATGACATCAAAGTCGTTACCAGCACCAATAAGGGTGAGCCTTGCATTACGATGGATGACTCTCAGGCTGGTACGGCTTATCGCAATATCGTTGGGCGTATGTGCGGCGAAGATATTCCATTCATGACGTTTGAAAAAGAGGGCTTCTGGACTCGTTTGAAGCATGTTTTCCGTAAGTAAGGAGGAGTTTTATGTTAGACGCATTGATGAAGATTTTCGGCAAGAAAGAGCAGTCTGGCAAGATTGCCCGCGACCGCCTGAAGGTCGTGCTCATCCATGACCGTGCCAACATTTCTCCTGAAGTCATGGATAATCTCAAGAACGATATCATCAAAGTGATTTCCAATTACATGGAAATCAACCAGACGGATATGGAAATTTCGTTGGCTAACGATGATGATTCGGTTGCTTTGGTTGCCAATATTCCCGTCGCACGCATGAAGCATGACAAGGGAAATCACTGAGAGATGAACAAAAAGAAATGACAAAAAGTATATTACGGCGTATGGATTTGTCGTTGCTGGCGGCAACGGTGGGAATTATTCTCATGAGCTTGGTCATCATCGGTAGTGCTACCCATATCAATACGCCAAGCGATGACCGTTATTGGTTTGTTGCCCGGCAGGGAATCTTTGCTCTGGTGAATGTTGGATTTGCCGCCTTTCTGTTGAATTTTGATTATAAATTGCTGCAGGGGTATGGAAATAAGCTCTATGTGTTTAATCTCATCATGCTGTTGGCCGTCATGTTTGTTGGACAATCGGCATTGGGGGCGCAGCGTTGGATTTCTATTGGGCCAATCAGTATTCAGCCATCGGAGTTTTCAAAAATTATCATGATTGTGTCGCTGGCAACTATGCTCGAAGACCGCGTGGGCAAGTTGAATACGCTTCATGATTTGTTACCGGTGGCTGCTTATGTGGGCCTGCCATTTCTACTGGTCATGAAGCAGCCGGATTTGGGAACATCGCTGGTATTTATGGCCATCTTTTTCGGCATGATTTTTGCCTGTGGCATCAACTTGAAGATACTTGGGGGCATTTTTGCCACGGGAATTGCGATGATGCCAATTTTATGGCATGTGCTCAAGGATTACCAGAAGATGCGCATCATGGTCTTTATGGACCCGAATGTGGATCCGCTGGGATCTGGGTATCATATCATCCAGTCGAAAATTGCTATTGGTTCGGGGCTGTTGTTTGGCAAGGGGCTGTTTGAAGGTACGCAAAGCCAGTTGAATTTTTTGCCGGAGAATCATACGGACTTTATCTTCGCCGTGGTGGGCGAGGAACTGGGCTTTATCGGTGTCACTTTCCTGCTGCTTCTTTACCTGGTGGTACTTTGGCGCGGAATGTGCATTGCCCGGGATGCCAGTGATACATTCGGCCGGCTGCTGGCAGTAGGTATTACTTCGATGTTGGCTTTCCATGTGCTGGTCAATGTTGGTATGACGCTTGGTATTATGCCGGTTACAGGTATACCGCTGCCACTGATGAGTTATGGTGTCAGCTCACTGACGACCAATATCCTGTCGATTACGATATTGATGAACATCCAATTACGAAAGCAGAAGCTGTTGTTTTAGCAGTTTTTTACGCGAAATTGAAGTGGCTCCTCCCCATTTATGGGGAGGGCTATTTCTATCTGTACAGAACTTGATTCGGAATGAAATGATGGAGGAATGAACAAATGATACGACTGGACCACGAAGTGCTTCAGAACGTCTTGAAGCCGTCCCGCTATACTGGCGGTGAGTGGAATGCCGTGAAAAAAGATTGGGATACTGTAGATTGTACCTTTGCTTTGTCCTTGCCGGATGTCTATGAAGTAGGAATGAGCAATTTGGGCTTGGCTATCCTTTATGATGCGCTGAATCGCCAGGAAAATGTTGCGGCGGAACGTGTTTATGCTCCTTGGACGGATATGGAAAAGGAAATGCGTGAGCGGAAAATACCGCTGTTTTCGCTGGAAACGCATACGGAACTTTCGGCCTTTGATCTATGGGGCTTTTCGCTGCAGTATGAGATGATTTATTCCAACGTTCTGAACATGTTGGACTTGGCTGGTATTCCGCTTTGGGCAAAAGACCGTGATGATACGATGCCGTTTATCATTGGTGGCGGTCCTTGTGTTTACAACGTGGAACCTATTGCGGATTTCTTTGACTTCTTCATTGTAGGCGAAGCCGAGGAAGCTGTAGTTGAAGTCGCCCAGGCGATGGCGGCGTGGAAAAAAGGCGGCCGTCAGGGCGGACGCCGCGGCTTCTTGAAACGGCTGCTAACCTTGGAGGGAATCTACGTACCGTCGTTTTATGAACCGCAGTATGATGCTGCCGGCAATTATCTGAGTTTAAAGGCTTTGGATGAAAAAGCAAAACCGCTTATTTTTAAACGCGTCTGCCGTGATATGGATGAAATTCCTTCCGTGGAAAATCCAATCGTTCCGTTCATGGATATCGTTCATAACCGCATCATGCTCGAATTGTTCCGGGGCTGTTCGCGAGGCTGCCGCTTCTGTCAGGCTGGTATCTGCTATCGACCGGCTCGTGAGCGCACGGAGAAAAAACTCAAGGCTATGGCACGAAGCTTGGTGGATAAATCTGGATACGATGAAATGAGTCTTACCTCCTTGTCGTCAGCCGATTATTCCTGCCTGGGGAATTTGGTCAATGATTTGATGGACGAGTTCAAGAATGAAAAGGTAAGTTTCTCCTTACCTTCGTTGCGTATAGACAGTTTTTCCATCGAATTAGCACATAAAATGCAACAGGTGAGAAAATCTGGTTTGACCTTTGCCCCGGAAGCTGGTACCCAGCGTCTCCGTGATGTCATCAATAAGGGCGTTACCGAAGAAAATCTTATGAATGCCTGTGGTTCGGCGTTCCGTCAAGGGTGGAAACAGGTCAAACTGTATTTTATGATGGGCCTGCCGACGGAAACGGATGAAGATATCATCGGCATTGCCAAGTTAGCGAAAAAAGTCGTGGATCTATACACGGAAATCAAAGGGCGCCGTGGCGTTAAGGTAACGATTTCGGTTGCTTGTTTTGTGCCGAAACCGTATACACCGTTCCAGTGGTTTGGGCAGCTGCCGATTGCCGAATTCGAACGCCGCCAGCGTTTGTTGAAGGAAAATATTACCGACCGTGCGATTACCTTTAATTATCACGATGCACGTCTCTCGGTCATCGAGGGTGTTTTTGCCCGTGGCGACCGCCGGCTGGGAAATGTTTTGTATCAGGCTTGGCAGGATGGTGCGAAATTTGATGGGTGGTCCGACCTTTATCAGCACGATACCTGGCTCAAGGCTTTTGAAACGTGCGGCGTTGATATGAAGGCTTACAACGAGCGCCAGCGTGATTTCAATGAGCCGCTTCCTTGGGATATCACATCTCCAGGCGTAAATAAAGAGTTCTTGCTTCGCGAGTGGAAAAAAGCCATGGAAGGAGCCCTGACGGAAGATTGTCGGCGCGACAAATGCAGTGCTTGCGGAATTTGTCCGAACCTTGGGGTTCATGTCATTGATTATGCCAAGGAAAACCCGACAGTCGCGGAGCAAATCGCCAAGGTTTCTGCTCCGAAAAATCCCGAAAGAGATCCGAAGGGGCCAGGGAAACCGCGTACGCTGTATAAATATCGTGCCGAAATTACCAAGGGAGAGGAACTTCGCTATGTATCCCATCTGGATTATGCGAATCTGTTCTTGCGAGCTTTTGACCGGGCAAAGCTGCCGATGGCCTACTCCGAAGGGTTCAATCCGCATATGAAAGTCGCATTTGCCTCGGCGCTATCCTTAGGCGTTACCAGCGATGCGGAGTATATGGATTTTGAACTTGTAAAGCCAGTTTGTCAGCCGGAAGTTTTCGATCGTGTGAATGCGCAGCTGCCACCAGGAGCAAAGATCAAAGAGCTGCGTGAAGTTAGGGGCAAGCAGCCGGCATTGATGGCGCAGGCAGATGAAGCGCGATATACGCTTTTCGTTCCTTATGACGGAGACGAGGCGGTGGCCAAGCAAGCGGTGAAGGCCTATAATGATGCGTCAGAGGTTATCTTCCATCGGGTTACGCCAAAGAAAAAACGAGAAATCGAAACGAAGCAGTACATGAAGCAGCCCGTAACGGCGGAACTGACAGCGGATGGCTTAAAATTGGTTATGGATATTGTCATTACTCAGTCGGGCAGTGTTAAGCCGGTGGAAGTACTGCGGGCAATCGCCGAGCAGTTTGAGCTGCCAGTAGATGCTGGACAGGCTTTGATCACCCGCAACGGGCTTTTCGGGCATGGCAAGCGTCTGATTGAACTGGTATAATAGCTATTAGAATTAAGATAGGGAAGGGGGGAGCTTATGAAATCCATATTGGTAACCAGTACGCCCGAAGAAAATCGTGTGGCGATGATAGAGGATGGTGTGCTTGAGACCATAGAGATGGAGCGCTCATCCCACTCACATCTGGTGGGCAATATCTACAAGGGACAGATACAAAACGTCCTGCCGGGAATGCAGGCAGCTTTTGTCGATATTGGAACGGACAAAAACGCGTTCCTCTATATTGGCGATGGTATGCCTCAGGATATGGTAAAGGCTTTGCCAAA
Source organism: Selenomonas sp. ND2010 (assembly GCF_000702005.1). Classification (GTDB taxonomy): domain Bacteria; phylum Bacillota; class Negativicutes; order Selenomonadales; family Selenomonadaceae; genus Selenomonas_A. The sequence continues at coordinate 74,317 of NZ_JNKI01000009.1, forward strand.
AGCGCAGCATATCCATATTGGCCAGCGTCTGCCGGTGCAAATCATAAAAGATGCGATTGGTACGAAGGGACCGAGGGCTACTACCCATATCTCCTTGCCGGGACGCAATGTGGTTTTGATGCCTACTGCCGCCTATATCGGCATGTCCAGACGGATTGAAGATGAGGACGAACGGAATCGTCTTCACGAGATTGCCAGTCGGATATGCCCAGAGGAAATGGGGCTTATTATCCGGACGGCAGCTGCCGGACAGAGCGAAGAGACGCTCAAGGCTGATGTGGATTACCTGGTAAAGCTCTGGCAGTCCATCATGGCGCGCTTCAAGCTCAAGAGCAAGGGGACAAATCTCTTGTTCCGCGATGCCGATCTCATTATCCGAATGGTCCGGGATTCGCTGACTGACGAAATCGATGAGATGGTCATCGATAATCATGAGGTTTGGCAGCGGGTTAGGGAACTGGTGCAGTTCCTATCGCCACAGTTGGTGGATCGTGTGAAATTCTATGAGGGTCGCGAGCCGTTATTCCGCAAATACGGGATTGAAGAAGAATTGGAAAAGCTAGGTGCCCGGCAGGTCGACTTAAAATCCGGCGGGTTCCTCGTCATCGATAAGACCGAGGCTTTGACCGTCATTGATGTCAATACGGGAAAATATGTTGGCAAATCAAATCTTGGCGATACCGTGTATCAGACCAATCTGGAGGCGGCCAAGGAAATCCTGCGCCAGATACGTCTGCGTGATATCGGCGGGATAATTGTCGTCGATTTCATCGATATGGAAAAGGAGGAACAGAAGGAACACCTTTTGACCTTCATGCGGGAAAATGTTAAACACGACCGCACCAAGACGAATATCGTAGACATTACCAGTTTGGGGTTGGTGGAAATCACCCGTAAAAAATCCCGTCAGAATCTCGACAGTATTATCTACAGTGAGTGTCCAGTCTGTCATGGACGCGGACGGGTAGAATCTCCAGAAACCGTCAGCATTCGCATCGCTACAGCGATACGCCGGATGGAACATTCATCCCATGCCAGTGAAGGCTATGAGATAGAGGTCCATGAAACGGTAGCTGAGGAGCTGCGGCAGAACCAGCTCATGATGAATTTGGCTGCTGAATTTGGTACGGATATCAAAGTGACGGTGAAGCCGGGAATGCATCCGGAGAATTATTCTATTTTGCAGCAAAACTAATGGGTGGATAGGGAATAAAGCGTCTTCATGAGGACAAATGTCTGTCATGAGGGCGCTTTATTTATGTATACAGTACACATTGCGGAGTCTTGTATACAGATTGTAGACATGTCTGAAAATTTAAAGTATAATATGTGTAAACGAGGGATACCGTAATTATTATCTATATTTATCCAAAAGGAGTGATTGTTGTGAACCTCTCAATCAAGATCTTTATTGCACTCATTCTCTCGGTGGTTGTTGGGCTTATCGCTGGTGAACCGGCTCTGCCGTTCATCAACTGGTGGATTGCCCCGATTGGCACCATATTCATCAATCTCATCAAGATGATGATCGTACCAGTAGTATTTTTCTCCCTCGTAGTTGGTATGACAAGTCTTGGCGATACGAAGAAACTGGGCCGTATTGGTTTAAAAACCATCGTTTTGTATCTCTTTACCACGGCAATTGCTATCGTTATCGGCTTTGGCATTGCTGGCCTTATCCATCCGGGTGTTGGGTTGCAGATCGCTAGTGATGCAGCGGTGAAAGTAAAAGAAGCACCTTCCATCATGCAGGTATTTGTAGCAATGGTTCCGGCTAATCCGATTGAAGCCATGGCTAAGGCACAGATTTTACCGGTCATCATTTTTTCGTTATTTGTAGGTGTCGGCATCCTTCAGGTAGGTGGCGAGCGGGCGGAACTGCTGGTCAAATTCTTTGATGCTGCTGCGGAAGTATCCTATAAAATTATCGGCATTGTCATGAGCTTTGCACCCTATGGCGTATTTGCACTCCTGCTGCCGGTCGTTGCTAAGAACGGTCCGAAAGTGCTGCTGCCGCTGATGTCGGTTATTGCCTGCGTTGCGGTTGGCTGTGCGATCCATGCGGTGGCCGTTTATTCGACGCTGGCAAAACTGTGGGGCGGGCATACGCCGATGCAGTTCTTCCGCGGCATGAGTGAGCAGATGCTCATCGCTTTCACGACTTGCTCGAGTGCAGCTTCCCTGCCGGTCAACATGAAGAACTGTCAGGAGAAACTCGGCGTATCCCGTGAGGTTTCCTCCTTCGTTCTGCCGCTTGGTGCGACGATCAACATGGATGGCACGGCACTTTACATGGGCGTTTGCACGTTGTTTATCGCCAATGTATTTGGCGTCGATTTGACCATGGGACAGATGATGATGGTCATCCTGACCGGTACGCTGGCATCGATCGGTACAGCAGGTGTACCGGGCGCGGGCCTTATTATGTTGGCTATGGTACTCCAGGCTGTCGGGCTTCCGATTGAGGGCCTCGCACTGGTAGCTGGTATCGACCGTGTCCTCGATATGTTCCGTACCTGCTTGAATATCACCGGTGATGGTGCTGTGACCATTGTGATGGATCAGGAAGAGAAAAAACATGCGGCAGCCTAAAGGCTGAATCTTAACGAAAAAATTTACCGGGAAATTGCAATTTATGGATTGCGTTTCCCGGTATTTCTATGCTATAATACTTGACGGTGTAATAAAAAGCATGAGTATCCGATATCTGCCCTGTGCCCTGGTATGGGGTGGTGCAGAAGATGAGGAGCTCAGAAGAAAAAACAGGAGGTGCACCAACATGGCAGTTATTTCCATGAAACAGTTACTTGAAGCAGGTGTCCACTTCGGACATCAGACCCGCCGTTGGAACCCGAAGATGGCTAAGTACATCTTCACGGAGCGCAATGGTATCTACATCATCGATCTGCAGAAGACCGTCAAGAAAGTTGACGAGGCTTATGCATTCCTTCGCAGCGTTGCTGAAGAAGGCAAGAACATTCTCTTCGTTGGTACGAAGAAACAGGCACAGGAAGCTATCAAAGAAGAAGCTCTGCGTGCTAACATGTTCTACATCAACGAGCGTTGGCTCGGTGGTATGATGACGAACTTCCAGACGATCCAGAAGCGCGTTGCTCGCCTGAAAGAGCTCGAGGCTATGGAAGCTGATGGCACGTTCGAAGTCCTCACGAAGAAAGAGGTTCAGGGGCTCCGTCATGAGATGGAGAAACTCGAGAAGTACCTCGGCGGTATCAAAGAAATGAACAAGCTTCCGGGCGCACTGTTCATTGTTGATCCGCGCAAAGAGCGCATTGCTGTTGCTGAGGCACGTAAACTCAACATTCCTATCGTTGCTATTGTTGACACGAACTGCGATCCGGATGAGATCGATTATGTCATCCCAGGCAACGACGATGCTATCCGTGCCGTCAAACTGCTGACGGGCCGTATGGCTGATGCTGTCCTCGAAGGCCGTCAGGGCCAGGATGGCGAAGCAGCTGATACGAAAGCTGCTGAGTAATAGTACTCACACATGAAGTCATGACGGGGTAAGGGAATAATTATCCCTTACCCCGTTATTTATTATGAAAATCTAAAAACGATTTTTAGGAGGAAGAAGTAAATGGCAATTACTGCTGCACTGGTAAAAGAGCTGCGCGAAAAAACGGGCGCAGGCATGATGGACTGCAAAAAAGCACTTACGGCTGTCGATGGCGATATGGAAAAGGCAATCGACTTCCTGCGTGAGAAGGGCATTGCTAAGGCTGAGAAAAAAGCTGGCCGTGTTGCTGCTGAGGGTGCAGTTGCTGCTTACGTTAGTGACGATGCAAAAGTTGGTGTCGTTGTTGAGATTAACTGTGAGACCGACTTCGCTGCTGGCAATGACCAGTTCAAAGAGCTGACGGCTAAAATCGCTAAGCATATTGCGGACACGAAACCGGCTGATCTCGATGCTCTGAACGACAGCGTTATCGATGGCAAAAAAGTTTCCGAACTCATTACGGAAGCTACGGCTACGATCGGTGAGAAAATCTCCCTGCGCCGTTTTGCTTGCTATGAGTCTGCTGGCCGCGTTGCTACCTACATCCACATGGGCGGCAAAATCGGTGTCCTCGTTGACATGACGGCTGGTGATGAAGCTCTGGGCAAGGACGTTGCTATGCAGATTGCTGCTGCTGCTCCGACGGCTATTGATCGTGCTGGCGTTGATGCTGCTGATCTCGAGCATGAGAAGGAAGTTCTTCGCAAGCAGGCTGAGGAAGAGGGTAAACCGGCTAACATTATCGAGCGCATGGTAGAAGGCCGTATCAACAAATTCTACAAGGAAGTTTGCCTCAACGAGCAGATCTTTGTTAAGGATTCCGAAAAGACGGTTGCTGACGTTCTCGGCGATGTCAAGGTTACGGCATTCACGCGCTTCCAGCTCGGCGAAGGTATCGAGAAGAAAGAAGAAAACTTCGCTGCTGAAGTTGCTGCCCAGATGAAATAAGATTTTCCTACGGGAAGTATACGCTAGCGGATCTGAAATGACAGAACGCAGGCAGCCAAAAGGTCCGTTGACTCATTTTGAGTTAACGGACCTTTTTTACGCATATTTTACGAACTTACCAAGGAAACGAGGAAATAGCGTAGAAACGTTGTTTCGCGTTGCGTTTTAAGGTATAATATACTAAGTATGAGTTTGAATCGGGTACAGTGATGCCTGGATGGAGGGTAATAGTTTTGGAAACAGCAAAGTATAAACGTGTAGTCCTTAAACTTAGCGGTGAGTCGCTGGCTGGTGACCAGGGATTTGGTATTAACCCAGCCGTTGTCGAGGATATTGCTGCTCAGATTAAAAAAGTCCGTGAGCATGGCGTTGATGTTGCCGTTGTTGTTGGCGGTGGCAATATCTGGCGTGGACTTTCGGGGTCGGCAAAGGGCATGGAGCGGGCTACTGCGGACTACATGGGCATGATGGCTACGGTTATGAATGCGTTGGCTCTTCAGGACGCACTGGAAAAGCTCGATGTGGATACTCGCGTACAGACGGCTATCGAAATGCGCCAGGTTGCTGAACCTTACATCCGCCGCAAGGCCATTCGTCATATGGAAAAAGGTCGTGTCGTCATCTTTGGTGCTGGTACGGGCAATCCTTATTTCTCGACGGATACGACGGCAGCACTTCGCGCCGCTGAGACGGAAGCCGATGTTATTCTCATGGCCAAGAAGGGAACGGATGGCATCTATGATTCGGACCCGAATAAAAATCCGGATGCTAAGAAGTTCGATACGCTGACGTATATTGAAATCCTCAACAAGGGCTTGCAGGTCATGGATACTACGGCAACGAGCCTTTGCATGGACAACAAGATTCCCTTGGTGGTATTCAATATCGATGATCACAAAAACATCGTCAAGGCTGCTCTCGGTGAAGAGATTGGTACGACGGTAGGAGGTAAAGAATAATGATTAAAGACATCCTTGCTTCCCATGAGGAACGCATGCAAAAATCCATTGAGGCACTGAAGCGTGAGTTCGCATCTCTGCGTGCCGGACGTGCTACGCCGGCTCTGCTGGACAAGGTGATGGTTGATTACTATGGTTCGCCGACACCGGTTAACCAGATTGCCAAAGTTGCCGTTCCAGAACCGCGCATGATTTTGATTCAGCCCTATGAGAAGACCATGCTTCATGAGATTGAAGTTGCCATCATGAAATCGGATCTTGGACTTTCTCCGAACTCAGATGGTACGGCAATTCGCCTGGCTATTCCGGCACTGACGCAGGAGCGTCGCCAGGAAATCGTAAAACAGGTCAATAAGAAGGCGGAAGAGGCAAAGGTGGCAATCCGCAACGTTCGCCGTGATGGCAATGATGCGGTAAAGAAATTGGAAAAGGCTAAGGAGATCACGGAGGACGAGTCCAAACGCGGTCAGGAAAGCGTTCAGAAACTGGTAGATAAGTATATCAAGCTGGTTGACACGACGAAAGAAGCCAAAGAGAAAGAAGTCATGGAAGTCTGATATGGCTCATGATTTAGTCGGCCGTCCCTGGGAGGAAGCAAAGATTATGCTGGAATCGGCAGGGATTGGATTTCAGACGGAAATATCGCGCCCTTCGCGTGATTTTTTCAAGACAGATAAGAACTGTCTTTATGTCGTTCGCGAGCGTAGCATCGCCGACGACACTCTGCTGATTACGCTTGTTGCAAAGCAGAAGAAACTCGAGAAGGAGGTGTTCTGACATGGCTTATAAAATCAATAATGACTGCATTTCCTGCGGTTCCTGTGCTGCTACTTGCCCGGTTGAGGCAATCAGCGAAGGTGCTGAGCATTATGAGATTGATGCAGACAAATGCGTAGAGTGCGGCGCTTGCGCTGCTGGCTGCCCGGTATCCGCTATCGAGGCTCCCTGACGCATGAGGGAATCTTAAGATTCCTTTGGGAACAGGCCCCTCTTACGGCTTGACGGAAGAGGGGCTTGTTCTTGTATTATTGAAGCATACAATATCCTGTAAACGAGGGATTTCGATATGATTAAGAAGATTTTAGGCAGCATTGGCAAATCGATGGTGTCGGGTGGGAATTTTGAGATTCCGGAACATGATTCGCCACTTTTCGCCAAAATTGATTGGGAGAAACTGCCGCGGCATGTAGCAATCATTATGGATGGCAATGGGCGTTGGGCGAAGGGCCAGGGAATGATCCGCACGGCTGGACATACTGCTGGCGTCAAGACGCTTAAGAATATTTTAAAGACTGCAATTGGTTTAAAACTTGATGCGCTTACGGTTTATGCGTTTTCAACGGAGAACTGGAAGCGTCCGCATGCAGAAGTGGATTTCCTGATGAACCTTTTTTCCGAATATCTAAAAAAAGAAGTGCAAGAGATGCATGAGGACAATGTGCAAATTCACTTCATTGGGCGAATTGATGGCTTGCCGGAATCGTTGCAAAACCAGATTCATGATGCCGAAGAACTTATGAAGGATAATACTGGAGTTAAGTTCAATGTGGCGGCAAACTATGGGGGACAGGATGAATTGATTCGTGCCGTGCAACAAGTGGCTGGACGGGTACATGCTGGGGAAATGTCGGTGTCGGACATTGATTCTGCCGTCATTGAGGATGCCTTGGACACGAAAGGGAATCTGCCGGTTGATTTGGTGATTCGTACAAGTGGCGATCAGCGTCTGTCAAATTTCTTGCTCTGGCAGTCAGCTTATGCGGAATTTTGGTTTACGGACACGAACTGGCCGGATTTTACGCCAGAGTGTTTTGTCGATGCAATGATAGATTATGCCGGCCGTGATCGCCGCTTTGGCGGACTCACGAAGGACGAAAAAAAATAATAGGGGCGTTTTCATTGATTACAAGAATTATTACAGGGATTATCGGTATTGCCTTGGCTGCCTGGGTGATCCAGACTGGCGGTATGTTGTTTGCTGGTTTTGCCTTGGTGCTGGCGCTACTGGCTTGGTTTGAGTATGTGCGAGCCTTTTCGGAGCGTGGCATGGGGTTGACCTTTGTTACGGGATTGGCTGGCATTGCGCTGCTATGGTATGCAGGCCAAGTGGGTAATGCAGAATGGATGATCGCTTTCAGCACGCTTATCGTATTGGTAATCCTGTTGGAGACGGTACTTTTCCATAGCACGACAAGCATTATGGATGCGGTGACATCGATTGCTGGAGTTCTTTATTTTGGCTTTCCGTTTGCCTATATGGCAATGTTGCGAGACATGCAGCCAGAAGTGATGCTTTCCACGTCACTAGGGGACTTACCGTTTGGCGCCGCTTTGATTTGGATTATGTTTATCGGTACTTGGGCAAGTGATACGTTCGCGTATTTTACGGGTTCGGCTTTTGGCCGGCATAAACTTTGCCCCAGTATAAGTCCCAATAAGACCGTAGAGGGCTTCTTGGGGTCGGTGGTGGGAACGACAGCATCGGTCGCAGGTCTGGGTGTTTTCTTTTCGCTGCCGGTTAAAGAGCTGGCCTTGCTGGGCTTGGCAATATCCATTCTGGCAACGCTGGGGGATTTGGTTGAGTCGGTGGCAAAGCGTTATACTGGTATCAAAGATTCGGGAAATATTATTCCGGGTCATGGTGGCATTTGGGATCGTTTTGACAGTGTCCTGTTTACAGCACCCTTGGTGTATTATTTTGTGAAATTCGTCGGATTGACGATGTAAAAGGAAGTAAGGTGAGGCGGCGATGAAAAACATAGCGGTATTGGGCTCGACAGGGTCAATCGGAACGCAGACTTTAGCGGTAGTACGCAGTCATCCGGAACTCTTTCATATTTCGGTGTTGGCAGCCAATGCCAGTGATGAACTTTTGGAACAGCAGATTCGCGAGTTTGAACCGGAATTGGCAGTCCTTTCGGATGAGGCTGCTTATAACCGACTGAAAAGCCGGTATAGTGGCCCCACAAAACTTGCGGGAGGGCGCCAGGCTTTTATTGATGCAGCAGCGGTGAGTGATGTCGATACCGTGGTCACTTCCATGATGGGCTTCGCTGGATTGGAGCCTACCATGAAGGCTTTGGAGGCCAAAAAAGACATTGCGTTGGCGAATAAGGAAACCTTGGTGGTCGCTGGTGAGCTCGTTACGCAGCGTGCCAAGGAACAGGGCGTATCGATTTTACCAGTCGATAGTGAGCATTGTGCTTTTTTTCAGTGTCTGCAGGGAGAAAAGCTGGCCAGCATTGAAAAGCTCCTGTTGACTTGTTCGGGAGGCCCTTTCCGTGGAAAGAAACGTGACGAGTTAAAAGATGCGACGGTAGAGCAGGTATTGGCCCATCCCACTTGGAACATGGGGAAAAAGATTACTGTGGATTCGGCGTCACTGGTCAATAAGGGACTGGAAGTTATCGAAGCCAAATGGCTTTATGGCGTTCGCTATGATCAGATTCAGGTTGTGGTTCATCCACAGAGCATTGTTCATTCCATGGTGCAGTTCCATGATGGTGCTGTTATTGCACAATTGGGGTCTACGGATATGAAACTGCCCATTCAGTATGCGCTTACCTATCCGGATCGTACGGACTCAGAGTTTGAGCGATTGGACTTCTGGAACATGAAGAACTTGACCTTTGATAAGCCAGATACAGATACATTCAAAGGACTCAAATTTGCCTATGAAGCTGGTGAGATGGGAGGCAGTATGCCTTGCATATTCAATGCGGCCAATGAGATTGCTGTGGGAGCGTTCTTGAAGGGAGGCATCAAGTTCCTTGATATTTATGACATCATCGAGCAGACGATGCTAAAACGTGAATGTATCATGGAACCGACGCTGGAAGAATTGTTTGAGGAGGATCGCTGGGCCCGCGACTTTGCGGCGTCCCTGCTGACAAAATAACAGGCAGGTGTTTTTATGGTTTTGACGATAGCAGCGGCTATTTTTGTTTTTGGTCTTTTGGTGCTGGTCCATGAATTGGGACATTTTATCACCGCAAAACTCACGGGAATGCGCGTGGATGAATTTGCCATTGGCTTTGGACCCAAGCTTATAAGTCATCGGTGGGGCGAAACCGTTTATTCGATTCGTGCTATACCGCTAGGCGGGTTTAATGACATTGCCGGTATGGACCCTGGTGATAATGATGCTGGTGAGCGCGGTTATTGTGCCAAACCGGTCCTTTCCCGGATGGTAGTCATTCTAGCAGGTTCAATCATGAATTTTATCCTGCCAGTAATCTTGTTCTTTGGAATCTTTTTCTTTGCTGGTGTCAGCACGCCTAATCCGGATCCCATACTTGGTACCGTTATGGAAGGAAAACCAGCAGCTGAAGCAGGTCTTCGAAATGGCGACCGTGTTATCAGTCTGGATGGGGTCGAGACGAAAACGTGGACCGATTTTGTCAATGGGGTGAAAGACAATTCAGGAGAGCCGATTACGGTTGTGGTTCAACGAGGCGATGAGACGATTCGTACGGTCATGACGCCGGTTTATGACAACCAGGCGAAAAAAGCAGTAGTTGGCGTAATGAGTTCGGTAAAGACGCATCATCCGGGGATCTTTGAAGCAGCTCAGCTGGCTGTAAATAAGACGGTGGCGATTATTCTGATGATGCTTGATGCCCTTTATAAGATTATCCTGGAACTTTCCGGCGCAGAGCTTGCTGGGCCAATTGGGGTAGCTCAGATGGCTGGTGAAGTCGCGCAGATGGGATTTGTTCCGCTGCTGAATTTTGCTGCTTTTTTGAGTCTCAATCTTGGTATCGTAAATTTATTCCCGATTCCGGCGCTCGATGGCGGTCATTTTGCCGGCCTTGTCGTCGAGGCAGTGCGGGGAAAACCAATGAGTCCCAAGGCGCTCGAATACACGCAGAAGATTGGCATCTTCCTGTTGATTCTGCTCATGGTGTTAGCGACGAAGAACGACATCGTACGCGTCTTTACAGGAGGCTAAAAAATGATAAAACGAAAAAAGACCCGTCAGATTCATATTGGCCCGGTAGCCATTGGCGGGGGGGCACCGATTTCGGTGCAATCTATGTGCAATACGAAGACTACCGATACAGAGGCAACGGTTGCGCAGATTAAAGCACTGCAGGCTGCCGGTTGTGATATTGTTCGGCTGGCAGTTCCAGATATGGAAGCGGCTAAGAACCTGGGAAATATTATTGCCCAGGTCGATGTGCCACTGGTAGCCGATATCCATTTTGATTACAAACTGGCATTGGAGGCCATCAATCAGGGCATTTCGGCTTTGCGCCTGAATCCAGGCAACATTGGCGGAGAAGAGAAGGTAAAAGCCGTGGTGCAGGCGGCTAAGGCAAAGCAAATTCCTATTCGCATTGGCGTTAACGCGGGGTCTCTGGATAAGAAAATCCTGGCTAAGTATGGTGCCATTACACCAGAAGCCCTGGTAGAATCCGCGATGCAGCATATCCGCATCCTTGAGGAGCTGGATTTTCACGATATGAAAATATCCCTCAAGGCGCATGATGTTCCACTTACCCTTGCGGCATACCGTTTGATGAGTGAGACGGTTGATTATCCGTTGCATCTTGGTATTACGGAAGCAGGAACCGTCAATACGGGCATCATCAAGTCGGCGGTAGGAATTGGTGCGTTGTTGGCCGAAGGCATCGGAGATACTTTCCGGATTTCGTTGACAGGCGATCCAGTGGTCGAGGTGAAGGTCGCTAACGAGATTTTGAAATCCCTTGGGCTAAAAGAATACGGCCCCACCTTGGTAGCCTGCCCGACTTGCGGGCGGACCAGCATCGATTTGCCGGCTATTGCAGCTCAGGTGGAAAAGAAGTTGGAAACGATTAAGGACCCGATTGATGTAGCCGTTATGGGATGCGTAGTCAATGGTCCTGGAGAAGCCCGTGGGGCTGACGTGGGGATTGCCGGAGGCAATGGAGAAGGTTTGATTTTCCGTAAGGGGGAAATCATTCGCAAAGTACCAGAGGAAATACTGGTCGAGGAACTGTTCAAGGAAATCGATGCAATATTGGAGGAACGTAAACAAAAATGAGAGCAAGTAATTTATATGCACCAACACTTCGCAATACACCAGCCGAGGCTGAAATCGTCAGTCATCAGTTGATGTACCGTGCGGGAATGATCCGCAAGGTTGCCGGCGGTATGTACACTTTCCTGCCACTGGGGTGGCGGGTTATCCGCAAGATAGAGGAAATTATCCGCGAGGAGATGGATGAAGCTGGCGGTCAGGAAGTGGCTATGCCGATTTTGCAGCCTTCGGAGCTTTGGGAAGAAAGTGGTCGCTGGGCAGCGTATGGCGATGAGATGATGCGCATCAAAGACCGTCATGGCCGTAATTTCTGTCTCGGACCGACGCACGAGGAAATGATTACCGACCTCGTCCGTGACGAGGTGAGCAGTTATAAACAGCTGCCGCTTCTGCTCTATCAGATTCAGGATAAATTCCGCGATGAACGCCGTCCGCGTTTTGGACTGATGCGCAGCCGCGAATTTATCATGAAGGATTTGTATTCCTTTGATAAGGACGTAGAGGGCATGAATGTGTCATATCAGAAGATGTATGATGCCTATACGAATATTTATAACCGCATGGGGCTCAAATTCCGTCCGGTTGAAGCGGATAACGGTGCCATCGGTGGCGGTCACTCGCATGAATTTACGGTATTGGCTGAGGCTGGTGAGTCCAACATTGCCTATTGCACGAAATGTGACTATGCAGCCAGTGATGAAAAGGCCGAATTGGCTCCGATTGAAGCAGAGGCTGAGGAGGCGCTGGAACTTGAAAAAGTTGAGACGCCGGCAGCTGCTACGATTGAGCGTGTCGCAGAGTATCTGAATGTTCCGGTGGAGAAAACCATCAAAGCCGTAGCCTATCAGACGGACACGGATCAGCTTGTTTTGGCATTCGTTCGTGGGGATCATGAAGTCAACGAGGTCAAGGTAATCAATCAGGTGGAAGGTGCGCTGGAACTCCGCATGGCGGAAGATGAAGCCATTAAGGCTGTAGGTGGCTGTCCTGGATTCATGAGCCCGATTGGCATCAAAGAAGGTACGCTGATTTTGGTAGATCCCACGGTTATGAACATGCACAATGCAGTGGCTGGAGCTAATGAAGTGGATTACCATTATAAAAATGTTAATCCGAAGCGGGATTTTAACCAGCAGAGCATTGTCATTACGGATTTGCGCATGGTCAAAGAAGGGGATTTGTGTCCGCGCTGTGGTGCTCCCATGACCATGACTCGTGGCATCGAAGCTGGTCAGGTGTTTACGCTGGGAACGAAGTATTCGCAGGCAATGGGAGCAACGTTCCTCGATGAGCAGGGAAAATCCCAGCCGCTTTACATGGGGTGTTATGGTATTGGCGTCGGTCGTACGATGGCTGCGGCAATTGAGCAGAATAACGATGAACAGGGAATCATCTGGCCGAGAGCAATTGCCCCCTTTGAGGTGGTTGTCGTTGCTGTCAATGCGAAAAAAGAGGATCAGTTGGCTTATGCCGAGGAAATTTATGCGGAATGCCGTAAAGCTGGCATGGATACGCTGCTCGATGATCGCAAAGAGCGCGCTGGCGTCAAATTCAAAGACTGCGATTTGATCGGTTATCCGGTTCGTGTCGTCGTCGGTCCGAAAGCTTTGGAAGAAGGCTTGATTGAAGTCAAGGTCCGCAAGACGGGAGAGGTCTTTACCTTTAGCCGTGAGGAGTACCTGGCAAAAGTTCAAGAACTTTTACAGACGCTTTGAGTTTAATATGGGCATAAAAAAAAGCTCCATCGTTTGATGGAGCTTTTTTTGTTATCGTGGATTACTCAGCGGAGCCTACTGCTTCGTTGAGGCCTTCGATCAGAGTGTCGACATCAATGCCGTGAGCCATAGCACCCTGCTCGATATTTTCAAAATGAGCGGCAGCGCAGCCAAGGCAGCCCATGCCGGCGTTGACGAATACATCAACCGTGTCCGGATACTTCTGAACGACTTCGAGAATGCTCATGTCTTTAGTAATTGCCATAATATATAACCTCCTATATATAGCCTAGTAAAAACCCATTAAGGATGGGAAATTTCCATTACCCGAATTATAGCACAGAAGGGTTCTTAGATACAAGGAATAATGAACCACATTCATCAAAAAAAGAAACGGGACTGGAATTTTCTTCGGAATCGGGGTAAAATGAATAGGATTGTGAAAGTGAGGAATCGAAAGATGTCGTTAAAATATAGAAGAAAAGTTGCTGGAAAATGGTGGTTGCGGGCTGTGGCGATCTTATTGCTATTACTAGTTCCCGTGTTGATATCTGGGCAGAAGCCGATGACGGCAACTATGGTGGCAGATAGTGAGACTGGCACCAAGGTGATGGTGCTTAATTATCATAAAATCGACAACACGTTTATCTCATTGGCTGTTCGCCCGGATGACTTTGAGGATCAGATGCGTTACCTTCGGGATAATGGCTATCATACGATTTCTCCGGATGAGCTGTATGACAGCATTGCGGGAAATGGTGAACTTCCAGACAATCCCGTGCTGATCACCTTTGACGATGGCTATGAAGATAATTATACCAATGCATATCCTATTTTGAAAAAATACGGGTTCAAGGCAACGATTTTTGTTATTACAAGTTTTCTGGGAAAGGATAAGAACTATCTGACCTGGGATCAGGCGAGGGAAATGGATGCCCATGGCATTAGCATTGAATCACATACCGTTGACCACAAATCGATGACAGATCTTACGGATGAGCAGCTACGGATGGAATTGGTGGATTCGAAGAAAAAAGCCGAAAAGGAGCTGGGTCATTCGGTAGATTATATGGCGTATCCGACGGGAACTTATAATCTACACATTGCTGAGATGGTGAAAGAGGCAGGGTATAAAGCGGCATTTACCATCAAGTATGGCAATGTGGATAAAGCCAGCAATATCTATGCGTTAGAGCGGGTGCCGATTTTCCACACGGAAGATACGCGCAAGGATTTTTTGGAGAGAATTCGTTATACTCCGATATTTGAACGCTTTGGCTGGACGAAAAATTAATAGGGATTGGCACAGAGCTGCCGGATTCGCGAAAAACCTGTGAGTAAACAAGGAAAAAGTGGTTACTCACAGGTTTTTTTGCATAATTGTGGAAAAAAATGTGGAAAAATAATGGGGACAGCTAACTAGGGCTTGCAAAAGCAGCCGATTTTTGATATAAAAGAGAGGAGTAAAAGTGGTGAATTGTGGGGGAAAGTGGTTTAAAAAGCCAGAAAGGTGGTGAGGCAGAATGTTTATGGGGGAATATGTACATTCCATCGATGCCAAAGGACGTATCATTCTGCCCGCTGATTTCCGTCAGGAACTTGGCGTTACCTTTGTGATCACCCGTGGCCTTGATAATTGCTTATTCTTATATGGACAGCAGGCTTGGGAAGAGTGGGCGGCAAAACTTCGTGCACTGCCAATGGCGAAGCCGGCTGCTCGTGCCCTCAATCGATTCTTCTTTGCTGGTGCCAGAACCTTGGAATGTGATAAGCAGGGCCGTTTTCTGGTTCCGGCTAATCTTCGTTCCCATGCAGGGATTGCCTTGAAACAGGATGTAGTGCTTACAGGTGTCGATAACCGCATCGAAGTATGGAGCCAGGAGCAATGGGAGAAATATAATAAAGAAGTGGAGCCGGATGTGACGGCAATTGCCGATTCCCTTTCAGAATTGGGAATATAACCCACTTTTTGAAGCAAAAAACATGAGTCAGGAGCAGGAAACATGGAGTTTCATCATATCAGTGTAATGCTGGAAGAGACAGTAAGGGGTCTCGTGACAAATAAAAAGGGAACCTATGTGGATTGTACCCTGGGTGGAGCTGGTCATTCCCATCGGATTACCGAAATGTTGGAGCCGGAAGGCCGGCTCATTGGCATTGACCAGGATGAAGAGGCAATCGCAGCGGCAACGGAACGTTTGAAGGATGCAGCCTGTCGGGTGGATATTGTTCATAGCAACTTCCGCAACCTGGAGTCGATTCTCGAGGAAGAGAATGCTCCTCTGGTGGATGGCGTGGTCTTCGATCTTGGCGTTTCGTCACATCAGATTGATACGGCAGAACGTGGTTTTTCGTATATGCAGGATGCGCCGCTCGATATGCGGATGGACTCAGAGGCGGATTTTTCCGCCTACGATGTGGTCAATACCTATAGTGAGAAAGACCTTGACCGTATTTTCCATGATTATGGCGAGGAACGCTGGGGACGCCGCATCGCGCAGTTTATCGTCAAAGAACGGATGATAAAACCGATTGAGACGACTGGCGAGTTGGTGGATATCATCTGCAAGGCTGTGCCCAAAGCGGTTCGTCAAGCAGCCAACGGTCATCCAGCTAAGCGTATTTTCCAGGCAATTCGCATTGAAGTCAACGACGAATTGGGTATATTGGAGAATGCTTTTCGCACGGCGGTCCGACATTTAAAACCAGGTGGTCGTATTGCCATCATTACCTTCCATTCCTTGGAAGACCGCATTGCCAAGATGACGCTGAAGGAAATGGCCCGTGGCTGTATTTGCCCACCAGAGCTTCCGGTTTGTATGTGTAACCATAAGCCGGAAATTCGCATGATTGGCAAACCAATACAGGCAACGAGTGAAGAATTGGCCAACAATTCCCGCTCTAAGAGCGCCAAGCTAAGAATCGCAGAGAAATTACCGCAACAAGAGGAAGGAGGGGATTGCTGATGCTCGCAAGACAGGAAGAAGAACATGTGGAAGAAATTCTTTCGGTGGAGGAAGAAAACAGACGGTTAAGACAAGCACCGAAAGAGCCGCTTTTTAAGACGGTTTTGGATACGAGTACCCGATCCCACTGCCAGATCCTTTTTTTGACAATGGCAGTTTTGGCGATGCTGGTTACAGTCGGCAGTGGAGTAAGTGCAAGCCGTGGGTATGCACTGGTGGCTGTGCAGCAGAAGGCGGATGCGTTGGAACAGGAGAATGAGCGCCTGAAGATTGATATCGCAAAACTCAAATCGCCGGAACGCATTAAGAATATTGCAAAAGATCAGCTGGGGATGGAAGTTCCCAAGCATACGTATTTCAGTCAGGAAAAGTAAATACATGGCCGCATAACAGGCGGCTGGCAAGAAAAGAGGCTGTCATGCAACGTGAACAGCTTCTTTCGCATTTATACAGAAATAAAAAATACTACTATTTTTTTTCCAGACGGTTTATAATAGTGTACGGTCCGCAATTATGAATGGCGGAATCTGAGGAGGAAAATCGATGAAAACTATCAATCAGCTGGCAGAACTCGTTAAGGGCGCTGAAGTTATTGGCAATAAAGAAACGGTTATTACGGGGATTGAACATGATTCCCGCAAGGTGGAAAAGGGAACACTTTTCGTTTGCATTCCCGGTATCCATGTAGATGGACATAAATTCATTCCCCAGGCAGTTGCTGCTGGAGCTGCGGCCATCCTTACGACACGGGCCGAGGTAGAAGTGCCAGAAGGGATAGCCGTGCTTTTAGTTAAGGACCTTACGGCTGCACTGGATGCGATGGTACCGTTTTTCCACGATTATCCAGCTCGCAGCATGCGTGTGATCGGCATAACGGGCACCAACGGCAAGACGACAACCAGCTATATCACCAGAGCTATTTTGCGTGAAGCTGGATATAAGGTAGGGCTCATTGGAACCATACAGATTATGATGGAGGATGAAGTATTCCCCATCCACAATACGACGCCGGATGTAGTGGAACTTCAGCATACGTTGGCCATCATGCGTGACAAGGGCATGGACTATGTCGTTATGGAAGTGTCTTCCCATGCATTGGATCAAAACCGGGTGGCGGGGATTGAATTTGATACGGCGGTATTTACAAATCTTACCCAGGATCATCTGGATTATCACAAAACGTTGGAAAACTATATGTTGGCAAAGGCCAAATTATTCGAGTTGGTATCCCGAGAGGGAGTTAAGCAGGGAAAGACAGCAGTTGTCAATATCGATGATGAAGCCGGCAAGACGATGCTGGAGCATGCCTCTTGCCGTCATTTGACCTATGCGATCAATAGCGAGGCGGATTTGCGGGCTACGGATGTCGATGTCTTGGCAAGTGGCGCCAATTTTACGCTGAATCATGAGTCGTTTGGTCAAATGGCCCTCAAGCTGCATATCACGGGTATTTTTAATGTCTACAATGTCATGTCGGCTGTAGGAGCTGCTTTAGCCGAAAATATCAAACCGGAAGTCATTGCAAAAGTTTTGCAGGGATTTACTAGTGTACCAGGACGTTTTGAATTGGTAAAGGCTGGCCAGGATTTCTCGATTATTGTTGATTATGCCCACACGCCGGATGGTGTGGAAAATGTGCTGCGTACGGCTCGGGAAATTGCCAAGAAGAAAATCATTGCCGTCTTTGGCTGCGGTGGCGATCGTGATCGAACCAAGCGCCCGATTATGGGACGGCTGGCAGCGCAGCTGGCAGACGTGGTCATTGCTACTTCGGATAATCCTCGCTCAGAAGATCCAGAGTTTATCCTCAGCGAAGTAGAAGCCGGGGTGAAAGAAGCAATTGGCAGCAAGCATCATGAAAAGATTACGGACCGCCGTGAGGCAATTTTCCGGGCGGTGGAACTTGCAGAGACAGACGATATCGTCATCATCTTGGGCAAGGGGCACGAAAACTATCAGATTTTGAAGGATGAAACCATTCACTTCGACGACAAGGAAGTAGCGAAAGAAGCAGTCGCTGCCCGCAAGGAGGAGAACTGATGCCAGCATTTAATCTTGAAGAAGTACGGGCGATTACCAATGCTACCGTATATGCCAAAAAGAAAGAAACCTTCGGGGACTTGGTTAGTGATACCCGCAAGATTTCAGAAGGGGTCCTTTTCCTGGCTTTCAAAGGAGAGCGATTTAATGGAGAGGATTTTGCGGCTGAGGCTCTGCAAAAAGGTGCGGCTGGTGTGATGGTAAGCCGCACCTGTGCGCCGGAGATTTTGGCGGCGTGCAAGGGGACGGTTTTACAGGTTGAGGATACGTTGGCCGCTTATCAGCAGCTGGCTCATAATTGGCGTATGCGTTTTTCAAGCCTTCCTGTGATTGCCATCACAGGTTCCAATGGAAAGACGACAACCAAGGACCTTACGGCAGCGGTCCTTTCCGCTCGCGGTTCCGTGTTGAAAACTCAGGCAAACTTTAACAATGAAATTGGTTTGCCGATGACGCTGCTGGGAATTCGGGAGGAGCATACGGCGGCTGTGGTGGAAATCGGAATGAGAGGATTCCATCAGATTGAGGCTATGGCGCCCATTGCAGAACCGCAGATTGGCATTGTGACTAATGTTGGGGAGACCCATATGGAGCTTTTGGGATCTTTGGAGAATATCGCCAAGGCAAAGGCTGAGCTGGTAGAAGCGATTCCTGCTGGGGGGACGGTTATCCTCAATGCGGATAATAAATATGTTGCCGGTATGCGGGATAAAGCCCAACCCGGGGTTCGTGTCCTGACCTTTGGTCTTGAACAGGATGCCGATGTGCGTGGCGATTCGATTGAGACAGAAGGGCAGACGACGAGATTTGCGGTAACCTATCAAAAGGAACGCCATGAATATACTATTGCGATGGTGGGACGTCATAATGTCTATAATGCGTTGGCGGCTATTGCCGCAGGATTTGCGCTGGGGCTCACAGCGGCAGAAATCAGTCAGGGATTGCAGAATCTTGAAGCGACGAAAATGCGTTTTGAGTGCAAGAAAGTTAAATCCTGGAATGTGGTAAATGATGCCTACAATGCCAGCCCCATGTCGATGACGGCGGCCATCAATACGCTTTCGGAATTGACGAAAGGGCGTAAGATTGCGGTAATGGGCGATATGTTGGAATTGGGCAGTGTGTCGGTGGAAGCACATCGTCATGTGGGGAAGGAATTGGCAGAGCATCATTTTGCTGCCGTCATCACCCGCGGTGAGATGGGAAATCACATTGCCGATGGGGCAGAAGAAGGCGGAGTTGAGATCGTATGCCGCTGCGATTCTCATGAAGAAGCGGCAGCACGCCTTCATGAGATTTTGCAGCCAGAAGATACGATTTTGTTCAAAGGCTCCCGCGGAATGCAGATGGAAAAAATAATTGACCTGCTTTAAGAAAAATGAAATAGAAAGAGGAATCACAAAGTGGAAACGAGTTTACTCATTGCGGCAGTGGTAGCTGCCGGTTTTGTATTGGTGACGGGACCTTTTTTTATCCCGGAACTTCATAAATTGAAATTTGGCCAGAGCATTCGTGAGGAAGGCCCGAAAAGCCATCAAGCAAAAAGTGGTACGCCGACTATGGGCGGAATCATGATTATCCTGGGCATTACGATTGGTACGGCTGTAGCAGCGCCGCTTTCTACGGAAATCCTGCTGGCACTTTTCATTACTTTGGGGCATTTCGTACTTGGATTCCTCGATGATTATATCAAGGTGGTAAAAAAACGCAATTTAGGGCTCAAGGCTAAGCAAAAGATGCTGGGGCAGATTGTTATTGCGGTGGTTACGATGATTATCGGCACTCGTATGCTCGGAATTGATACGAGTGTGTGGCTTCCGATTGCGAATACTTCCATCAACATTGGGGCAGGGTACTACTTCCTGTTGCTCTTCGTTATGGTTGGGACGTCGAACGCTGTCAATCTTACCGATGGACTCGATGGCTTGGCTTCTGGTACGATGGCTATCGCGGCTAGTGTTTATGCGGTTATCTGTTTGAACATGGGACATACGGATCTGGCAATTTTCTGCGCAGCTGTCGTAGCAGCTTGCTTGGCGTTTTTGCGGTTCAATGCACATCCGGCAAAGGTGTTCATGGGCGATACGGGATCGCTGGCATTAGGTGGCGCTTTGGCTGCTGTCGGCATTCTTACGCATACGGAAGTTTTGCTGGCTGTTGTCGGTTTGATTTTTGTTTGTGAGGCACTTTCGGTAATCATCCAGGTTATCTCCTTCAAGTCTACGGGCAAGCGTGTATTCCGCATGAGTCCGATTCATCATCACTTCGAACTGGGCGGATGGTCTGAGTGGAAAGTGGTATTCGTATTTTGGGCGGTAGGGCTCTTAGCAGGTATTGCTGGCCTTTGCATGCTATAATTTTTCATTCGAGTTCATAAGAATTCATTGAGGGGGATTTCTTCGTGGTTATGGATCTTTCGGGAAAGAAAATACTGGTCATCGGTGCTGGTATCAGCGGTTTTGCTTCAGCAAAATTGGTTAAGTCTTTTGGCGCTGAGGTCGTGTTAAGCGATGCCAAAGCAGAAAAAGATATTCAATACGATTTCCAGGAGCTTCGGGATAAAGGGATTGAGCTGGTATTTGGTCCGCAACAGGAGAGTTTGCTGGATGATGTTGATTGGGTGATGGTATCACCAGCCGTTCCAGAGCGAATCCCACTCATTCAGGCAGCTTATGCCCGTAAAATCCGTGTACTCACGGAAGTAGAGTTGGCCTATGAATTGGCCGAGTCCCCCATTTGTGCGGTAACGGGAACAAATGGCAAGACTACCACGGTTACGCTTTTGGGATTGCTGCTGGCAACGCATTACAATCCAGTGGGAGTTGGTGGCAATATCGGAGTACCGCTTTCCGAGGAAGTGCTTCGTGTCGGTAGAGGCGGCTGCATTGCTGCTGAGATATCGAGCTATCAGATGGAAATTACGAAAAAGTTTCATCCGCATGTAGCAGCAGTGCTAAATGTTACACCGGACCATATTGTGCGCCATGGCTCCATGGAAGTATACCAGCAGATGAAAGAGAAAATGTTCGCAGAGCAGACGGAAGAAGATTTTTTGGTGCTCAATTACGATGATGAACAGACTCGTGGCATGAAGGCAAGAGCTAAGGCAAAAGTTTGCTATTTCAGTCGCCGGGAGGAGTTGGAGGAAGGTGCTTTTGTCCGGGAGGATCGGTTGGTAATCCGCTGGGCTGGGCAGGAACATCAGCTTTGCTCCGTCAAGGAATTGGGCATCAAGGGTGGTCATAATGTTGAGAATGCTTTGGCTGCAGTGGCTTCGGCATTCTTGGCTGGGTGTGAACCGGAGAAGATGATTCATGTCCTCCGGGAATTCCGGGGGGTTGAACACCGCATCGAATATGTTCGCGATCTTGATGGTGTGGCATATTATAATGATTCCAAGGCAACCAATACAGATTCTGCGATCAAGGCCTTGGAGACTTTTGAAAATGGTATTGTTCTTTTGGCTGGCGGCGATGATAAACTTACAGATCTTACCGATTTCATGCAGCTTTGCAAAAAGCGTGTCTCCGATTTGGTGCTGCTCGGTGCGGCAGCTGAGCGCTTTGAACAGGAAGCGCTTAAAAATGGTTATCCCGCGGAACACATTCATCGGGTAGGCTTCTCGATGGAAAAGGCAGTGGAAAAAGCACATGCCTTGGCGAAGGCACCGCAGGTGGTATTGTTATCGCCAGCGTGTGCAAGCTTTGATATGTATGATGGAATGGCACAGCGTGGCCGCGATTTCAAGCGCTTAGTAAATAATTTATAAAAGGGGTTCTTAGTTTGAATATTATTGTATCTGGTGGCGGAACGGGGGGACATATCTATCCGGCTATCACAATCATCCGCACGATACAGCAGAAATATCCGGAGGCGAATTTCCTCTATGTAGGAACGACCCGTGGGTTAGAGGCAGATATCATTCCGAAGGAAGGTTTGCCTTTTGCAACGGTGGATATTCAGGGATTTGAGCGTCATTTAACGCCAGCGAATCTGATTCGTGCCGGCAAAGCCATAGCAGGGGTGGCAAAAGCAGCGAAAATTGTTCGTGATTTCCGCCCAGATGTGGTAGTGGGGACTGGTGGATATGTTTGTGGTCCCATCTTGCTGGCGGCGAGCCTTATGCATGTACCAACGCTGATTCAGGAGCAGAATGTCGTTCCAGGAATTACCAATAAGATTCTATCGAAATTCGTTTCGAAGATTGCAGCGGGAACAGAGGAAGCGATGAAACATTTCCCTGCGGATAAGGTTCTTTGTACGGGCAATCCCATTCGTAGAGAGGTCATGACAGCACTGCGCGAAGAAGGGGCAGCGGAATTTGGTTTCGATCCAAAGCGCAAGACGGTATTGGTATCTGGTGGCAGCCGTGGTGCACGGGCAATCAATCGCGCTATGATTGATGTATTGGTGCAGGCTGCCGCGCATCCCGAGGTACAGTACTTACATGTCACGGGAAAGAATGAGTATGAAGATATGGTTCAGCGTTTGAAGCAGGCAGGCCTTGAACTTGCAACCGTGAAACATATCAAGGTTCGGCCATATCTTTATGACATGCCAAAGGCTATGGCGATGGCAGATCTGGCAGTATTCCGAGCTGGTGCTACTGGTTTAGCTGAGCTCACTGCTCGAGGCATCCCATCAATCCTAGTGCCTTATCCTTATGCGGCTGAGAACCATCAGGAGCACAACGCGAGAGCATTGGAAGAAGCTGGGGCAGCAAGGATGATTCTCAATAAAGATTTAACCAGCGAACGGCTGAGCTCCGTTTTAGCAGAGCTATTGAGTGAAGAGGATAAATTAACAGCGATGGCTGAAGCAAGCCGACAAATGGGGCGTCCCCAGGCGGCAGCGGATATTGCCGATCTTGTACTGGAACTTGCGAATCGTTCATGAGGGGAGAAAGATTGATGAAACAGCTGAAAGAGCTTAAAGATATCAAGAAGATTCATTTTGTTGGTATCGGTGGGGCTGGTATGAGCCCCTTGGCAAAGATTATGGCAGAACTTGGCTACGAGGTGTCAGGTTCTGATCGGGAAGACTCTCAGGTGATTGAGAATCTGCGTAAACTTGGCGTCAAAATCATGCTGGGCGGCCAGAAAGGGGAAAATGTCAGAGGGGCTGATGCGATTGTGGTATCGACGGCTATTCCTTATGACAATCCAGAGGTGTTGGCAGCTCGTGATTTAGGCATCACGAAGCTTCATCGTTCGGATATCAATGCAGCCTTGGTAAATGAATACAAGGGCATTGCTGTCGCTGGTGCACATGGCAAGACTACTACAACTTCGATGTTAGGCGTAGCGCTTACGCATGCAGGTGTTTCGCCAACGGTTATTGTTGGTGGTGAGGTCCCTGATTTGGGTACGAATGCAAAACTCGGTGCGAGCGAATATCTGGCGTCAGAGGCTGATGAAAGTGATGGATCCTTCTTGAAACTTCATCCGCATATTGCTGTGGTAACCAATGTAGAAGATGACCATATGGACCACTATGGTACGATGGAAAACATCATCAAGGCATTCCGGCAGTTTATTCAGAACGTAGACAAAGAGACAGGGTATGCAGTACTCTGCTTTGATAATGAAAATTTGCGCAATATCGCCAAGACGGTAGATCGCAAGTTTTATACCTACGCGATCGATCATGAAGCGGATTATCGTGCGGTCAATATTAAAACCGGTGGAAAGGGAATATGTTTTGATGTCGTTCATGGGGAAAAGGAATTGGGCCATGTTTCTCTCAATATTCCAGGACGACATAATGTGTTGGATGCGATGGCCTGCATTGTAACCGGTCTTACGATGGGGGTTCCCTTTGAGCAGATGGCAGCAGGGTTGGCGGCTTTCCATGGTGCCAAGCGCCGCTTCCAAACGAAGGGCCGCGTCAATGGTGTTTGGGTCGTGGATGATTATGCGCATCATCCAACGGAAATTGCGGCAACGCTCAAGGCTGCCAAGGAAACGAAGCCGGGGCGTCTGATTTGTGCTTTTCAGCCGCATCGCTATTCCCGCACGCAACTTTTACATGAAGAGTTTGGTAAGGCGTTTGTTTCAGCCGATCTTTTGATTCTCACAGATATCTATGCCGCTGGAGAGAGTCCGATTGAAGGTGTGGATGGCGAGACGATTCTGAAGGAAGTACGCCGGCAGTCAGGCCAGGATGTAATCTATCTGCCCCAGCGCGAAAAAGTGGCGGCTCATCTCAAAGAGGAAGTAAGAGACGGTGATTTGGTCATCACGATGGGAGCGGGCGACATTTACAAAACCGGAGAAGAACTCGTGGAGATGCTGGAAAAGTAATCGCGGATAAAGGAGAATACATTCAAATGAATCAGGATAAAATTGTTGTTGTTATGGGTGGTACTTCCACGGAGGCAGAGATTTCCCGTCAGACAGGTACGGCTATCTTGAAAGCACTTCAGTCGAAAGGATATAATGCTGAAGGCATGGAACTCAATCCGACGACTTTTGCGGAAGATATCCGCAAGAGTGGGTGTGCCATGGTATTCAATGCAATCCATGGTAAGTACGGCGAAGATGGCATGATTCAGGGGACGTTGGATATGCTGGGAATTCCTTACACGGGATCTGGCGTTTTGGCTTCGGCAGTAACCATGGATAAGGCGGCGTCAAAGCGCGTATTTTTGGCGGAAGGCATATCGACGCCACGTTCGCAGACGTTTCATGCTTTCGAGATGAAGCACAGTCTAGTAGAAAAAATCGAGAAAAACTTTTCATGGCCGGTAGTGGTTAAGGCCGCTTCTCAGGGATCGAGCATTGGCGTTTATATCGTCCAGAATCATGAAGAGCTAGAAAAATCACTGCAGGAAGCATTCACCTACAACGATGAAGTATTGGTAGAGGAATTTATCAAGGGGCGTGAATTGACGGTAGCTGTTTGGGGGAATGATGAAGCAAAAGAAGCATTCCCTATCATTGAGATTACAACTACTTCGGGCCGCTATGATTATGCAAGCAAATACACCAAGGGCGCATCGACGCATATTATTCCCATGCCGGTATCGGATGCCAAGACCAAAGAGATTCAGGAATTGGCCATCAAGACCTTTACGGCCTGTGGATGCCGAGGCGTAGCACGTGTCGACATGATGCTGGGGAGTGATGAGAAACCGTATGTAATCGAAGTCAATTCCGTTCCGGGCATGACGGAACTTTCGCTGGTCCCGGATGCAGCACGAGCAATGGGGGTGGAATTCCCAGAGCTTTGTGAACGTATTTTGGAAATGGCCGGTTTCGAAAAATAAGCCGCTTGCGGGAAAATGCCGGACAGGATGTTACCTGTCCGGTTTATTACTAATAGGGGAAGGAAGTGAATGTCGTGGAAGAAAAGGAACAAGAACAACGGGAAAATCAGCCCGTGAAACTTAATCGAAAGGTGCGCCGTAGTCCTCGGCGTATCATCAAAGGTTTTTTATTCCTGCTGATATGTGGAAGCATTATGGGCATTATTGTCTATTCGCCTTTGTTTACGTTTCAGCGTTTGTTGCTCAATGGCAATACCTATTTGAATAGTGATGATGTTATGGAGATTGGCAGAATCCAAAAGGGAAATCCGCTCTTTCAGTTAAAGACGGATGAAATTACGCAAAATCTCATGCATGATTTGCGTATTGAATCAGCCGTGGTTCGCAGACGCCTGCCGGATACAATAGAAATTGATATTACCGAACGGGTGCCAGTAGCAACCGCGATATGTGATTATGGCTATGTTGATTTTGACCGTCAGGGCAAAGTTATTCATAGTTACCGTTCGCTGCATAAAATGCCAATTCCTTTGATAACAGGAACGACCCTGCATGATCTATATATTGGTGATGACAATAAAGATGAACGGATTGCGCAAATTCTTATGTTTTTGCAAAAATTAAATACTGATGCGCTCAATCAGATCTCAGAAATTAATATGACTAACCCGGAACAGATAACAGCCTATACGACGAACTCGGTTCAGATACGCTTGGGGAATATGGAGCGAATGGATGAAAAGGCAAAACTCACGCAGGATTTTCTCGATAATCTTCCCAATAGCCGGCATTCGATCGAATATGTTGATTTCAGTTACACTGCCCCCTTTATTCGGCTGAAGCACATGCCAAGGGAAAAAGAGACGGTCGTCAATGCGAATGCACAATAAATAAAACTTGTTTCACGGGAATTCTGGAAGTTTTTTCGGAAAAGCTATGGAATTCAATGCAAAATGATGATAAAATAAAACAGTATAATTGTGCAGATTGGCAAATGTGGTAAGAAAACCACATTATAGAATATAATCGTCATGGGGGTTAATGCAGTGTTTGAATTGGATGATAATGGCCTGGATCAATTGGCTACAATTAAAGTAATAGGTGTTGGCGGTGGCGGTAGCAATGCGGTCAACCGCATGATTAATCTCGGCCTTCAGGGCGTAGAATTTATTGCCGTGAATACGGATGCGCAGGCTTTAATGAAATCTTTGGCTCCCAAGCGGATGCAGATTGGTGAAAAACTCACGCGTGGCCTTGGTGCAGGTGCTCAGCCGGAAATTGGGCAGAAAGCTGCGGAAGAAAGCCGCGACGATATTCTGGAGGCACTTCGTGGGGCTGATATGGTATTCGTAACCGCAGGTATGGGTGGTGGAACGGGTACTGGTGCTGCTCCAGTAGTAGCGGAATGTGCGCGTGAAATTGGTGCTTTGACAGTAGGCGTTGTTACGCGTCCCTTCTCGTTTGAAGGAATGAAGCGCCGCCGCAATGCAGAGTTTGGTATTGCCAATCTCAAGAAACATGTTGATACGATTATTACGATTCCCAATGACCGTCTGATGCAGGTGGTGGATAAAAAGACACCGATTACGCAGGCCTTTAGCATTGCGGATGATGTGTTACGCCAGGGCGTAAAAGGTATTGCAGATCTCATCGCGTTGCCAGGTCTTATTAATCTTGATTTTGCCGATGTGAAGAACATCATGAGCAATGCTGGTTCTGCATTGATGGGTATTGGTGAAGCATCGGGCGAAAATGCAGCGGTAGAGGCAGCTAAAGCGGCTATTGCGTCACCGCTCTTGGAGACCAGTATCGATGGTGCCCGTGGAATCTTGCTCAATGTCACGGGTGCAGAGGAAAATCTCAGCATGTTTGAGGTTACGGAAGCATCGAATTCTATTGAGGAAGCTGCTGACAGCCAGGCAAATATTATCTGGGGTGCTGCAGTGGATAATACTATGGGCGATACTGTACGTGTTACGGTTATCGCTACTGGTTTCGATGCACCGGAAGAAATTGGAGTACAGACCCCGGTACAGCCAGCTGCAGGCACCGTTTCTGGTGTTGCTGACACGACAGATAAAACGGCAGAAGCACAGCCAGCTGCGCCAGCTCCAGACTTTATTGACATTCCCGTTTGGATGCGTCGGAAATAATATAAAAAAACAGTTGACAAAGATGTTAAGAGCAGATATAATATATCTTGTTCTTAACACTTGTTAATTGCATATGGGTAGGTGCCCGAGTGGTTAAAGGGAACAGACTGTAAATCTGTCATCTTCGGATTACGATGGTTCGAATCCATCCCTGCCCACCATCATGGCGGCGTAGCTCAGTTGGCTAGAGCATGCGGTTCATACCCGCAGTGTCAGGAGTTCAAATCTCTTCGCCGCCACCATTAGTAATTGTAAGCGTACCATTTGTGTGGTGCGCTTTTTTGTTCTTATAAAAAATAAAATTTATGCTTTTTTAAAAAATAGTGTTGACAATATATAAAAAAGCGTGTATCATAATACAAGTCGCTGAGAGATACGGCGGAAACAAAAACAAAACCAAGCCTTGACTGGCAAGTGGTTGTGGCTGTTTTCACGAAAATGCTTCAAAAAAGAATTAAAAAAAGTTCTTGACAAAAACAAATCGATGCGATACAATAAATGAGTCGCTGAAATGAGCGACAGAGATTGTTCTCTGAAAACTAAACAATGTAAAATGAAATCATGCAACATGATTTAAGCCAGATGTTAAGATGAAACTTCGGTTTCATAAATAAACATCGATTGGTATGAACAACATAGCAATCGGCAATTTCTTTTAAAGATAATTGAGAGCTTGATTGAGTTCTTCAATATAATTTATTGGAGAGTTTGATCCTGGCTCAGGACGAACGCTGGCGGCGTGCTTAACACATGCAAGTCGAACGAGGTGATTGAAAGCTTGCTTTTGAGAACCGAGTGGCAAACGGGTGAGTAACGCGTAGACAACCTGCCGCAA
>NZ_JNKI01000010.1 GCF_000702005.1 Selenomonas sp. ND2010
CGCGTTACTCACCCGTTTGCCACTCGGTTCTCAAAAGCAAGCTTTCAATCACCTCGTTCGACTTGCATGTGTTAAGCACGCCGCCAGCGTTCGTCCTGAGCCAGGATCAAACTCTCCAATAAATTATATTGAAGAACTCAATCAAGCTCTCAATTATCTTTAAAAGAAATTGCCGATTGCTATGTTGTTCATACCAATCGATGTTTTATTTATGAAACCGAAGTTTCATCTTAACATCTGGCTTAAATCATGTTGCATGATTTCATTTTACATTGTTTAGTTTTCAGAGAACAATCTCTGTCGCTCATTTCAGCGACTCATTTATTATATCGCATCGATTTGTTTCTGTCAAGAACTTTTTTAAATTCTTTTTTTGAAGCATTTTGGTGAAAACAGCCACAACCACTTGCCAATCAAGGCTTGGTGTCGTTTTTGTTCCCGCCGTATCTCTCAGCGACTTGTACTATGATACACGCTCTTTTATCTTTTGTCAACACTTTTTGCAAAAAAATAGTGAGACGCTTTTCAGCGCCTCACCATTCTATTCTTTGCTATCTCCCTTTCTTGATACAGCATCGTTCCGCTTCGGAATATCTTTTATGTGTTTTCCCCTCCTTCTGCTAAGTCGTTTGTTTCCGTATCAACGGTAATCAACGGCTTTCTCTCCTGGGCATCATAGCCTGAAATCCCATACTGATAAATCAGTTTTCCTATCTGTTTTGCCTGCATGAACCGATTGATATCCGGCATTGGCTCCTGATAGAAGCCTGGAAGTGTCAAACGCTCTTCCATCATATCGACTACACTCAACGTATCGCCATGGAGCCGCGAGCCTTGTGCCTTCCGAATGAGTATTGCACCCTTCGTGCTGATTGTGCCATCAGCGGACAA
This sequence comes from Selenomonas sp. ND2010, assembly GCF_000702005.1. Classification (GTDB taxonomy): domain Bacteria; phylum Bacillota; class Negativicutes; order Selenomonadales; family Selenomonadaceae; genus Selenomonas_A. Next base: position 892 of record NZ_JNKI01000010.1, read on the forward strand.
TCCGTAAGTACGCGTTTTGCTGTTTGCCCAGCCAGAGTTGTTCCAATAAACGACCCGTTCTCCATCGTGCGTCGGCGTACGGCCGTAAATTGCCATGCTCGTACGCGGATTATCAATATGGAGCTTATCATATACCAAGGCATCCCGAACGGAGTAATCCCCCTGGCCGACATGGATCTCACCAGTTCCTGCTACCCAAAGATTATCTGTATAGGTACCAGTATCCGAACGCACATCACCCACGCGGACATTGCCCGCAATGAGCTTATCTTCGCTGCCAGCAAAGTTCATATGCAATGCTCCGTTGCCAGCACTTTTTGCCACCGAATCGACATCGATATAATTACCACTCAGCATTACATCCGGCTCTGCACCAGAATTAGCCGCAGCTTCAATCGTACCGATATGCGAGGCTTCCGTATTATCGCCCTGCAGCAACAGGACTCCTTTCCCTTGTGCCATATCCAGATACAAATCACCTTTCTTGAGCTGCACATAAACAATCTCGTCAGCCTTTAAGTCACCAGCATGAATCTCGCCTTCAACAGCACTGGACAATACAATATTGCCACCAGCTGTTCCCTTCTCAATCGTGATATTGCCCGTATCGGTATGCGCAACGATATCTCCCGCAACATCAGCCGCAATATCGAAACTGATGTTGCCCTGGTTTTCTGTTGCTACGATCAGACCAGAACCTGCCTCCAATCGATCCGTAACCCGCAAATCACCGTTTACGGTTTGCAAATCCACATCCTGACCGGCAATGAGCCTGCCATGCTGATCCAGAATGATATTTTGGGCTTTTTCATCATAGCTGGATGAAGCTGCCCGGATAACAGCATTTCCCGTAACCGCATGTGTCTTGCCGTAAATATAGGCATTTCCGATACCTGCCGTAAGTGCAATATCCTTATTCGCCGTTATCGTATCGACATCCGGACCATTATCGCCGATCAAGATGCTGCCTACACCGGTCACACCTGTAATATTACCGGATTTTGCATAAAGTGTCTGCATGGTCTTCTCATTCTTACCAATACGGATATCACCATTAAGCGTTTCCATATTGATATCACCGATAGCAGAGGAAACGGTCTTACCGATAACGATATCACCATTTTCTGCATAGAGATTCAAATTACGGTTAGCAGCCACATCGGTGTCGAAATACACACCACCCTGTCCGAGAGCATTCGCCGTAAGATCCGTACCAGCCTGCACCCGATCCGATACATGCATATCGCCATTTTGCGTCGTAATTGACGTTGCCAAACCAGAAATCAACTTACCATTTTGATCGATGATAAAGTTCTTACCATCCTCCCCCATCGTATAAGATTCCGACGCTGCAGCCAAGGTAATATTGCCATTGGCCGAAGTCTTGCCATGCACTTTTATTGCGCCAATATCGGCAGACATTTCGATATCTTTGGCCGCCGTGATGGTATCGACATCAACGCCGTTATTGCCAATATCGATACTGCCAACACCAGTCGCAGCATAAATACTGCCATTTGCAGCGTAGACGGTATGCTCCGTTTTCTCATTTTTGCCGATACGGATATCGCCGACCTGGGTTTCTACATGGATATTACCATCTTTCGACGAAACGGTCTTGCCAATTTCAATGGAGCCATTTTCCGTATACAACATAAGGTCTTTATCTGCTTCCACATCACTGTCAAAGAAGATATCTCCCTGTGCTTCAGTCTTGGCGGTAAGCGTCTCACCTGCGTGCAGTCTATCCGACACATGCATATCGCCATTTTGCGTTATTACCGTAAGGTTCTTGCCGCTTTCAATCTCGCCATTTTGATCAATGATGAAATTCCTGCCGTCTTCGCCAGCTTGATAAGCTTCCGATACGGCTTTCATATCGACATCGCCTCCGGCCAGCGTCTTGCCATGTACCAAAATATTGCCGTAAGCCTTCATATCGACATCGGTTCCGGCCACAATAGTATTGACACCTGCGCCATTGTTGCCAACATCGATATTGCCATTTTCCGCACGAATCACAGCATTTCCCATCGTTGCCTTGATATTTTCCTTAGCTTGCACACCCGTGCCTACCTGCACATCTCCTTTCTTCACCGTAAGCAAGACATCACCAGCATCTGACGTAATCGTTCTGCCTACTATAATATTCCCATCTTTAACCAGCATGTTCACATCACTGCCAGCTGTGACATCGCGACCGATTTCGATATTCCCGTGATCAGCCGTAATTGTCAATTGACGATTGACCGCAACATCGGTATCAAAGTAGATACTTCCCTGCTCCTTGGCTGCTGCCAACAGGTCCGTCCCGGCCTGAAGCCGATCTGTTACATGTATATCGCCATTGTTCGTGGTAATGGTCATCGCCTGCCCGGAAAGCAGCTGCCCATTTTGATCGAACAACAAATTCCGGCCATCTTCACCTGCTGTATAGGTTTCCGATTTGACATCTACCCGTACGTCATTGCCTGCACTTGTCTTGCCATGGACGGTAATGGTACCAGCCAGTGTTTGCAAGTCAACATCTTTTGCCGACGATATCGTTGCCACCTTCGGGCCACTGTTACCGATATCGATGTTGCCGCTGCCGGCATGAACATAGATTGAACCGGTATCGGTCTTTAAATTTTCCTTCGCATCCGCATGAGAGCCCACACGGATATCACCAGTCGTCGTCGTCAACCAGATATCACCATCTGTCGACCTTACCGCCTCACCGATATCTATCACGCCATCTTCTACCTGCAGTTTGGCCTGCTTGTTGGCAGCAACCACTGCACCAACACGAAGGGTTCCCTCTTGAACGCTCATATTGATATCATTACCAGACGTCAGATTCCTGCCAACATTGAGGATTCCCTTATCAACCGTTAAATCAATATCGCGATTTGCCACAACATCGGTATCAAAATACATATTGCCCTGCTGCTTGACCTCAGCCTTGATATCCTGTCCGGAATGCAAGAGATCCGAAACATGCAGGTCCCCATTGGTCATTGTCAAATCGATATCTTTTCCGGCAATAAGCTGTCCGTTCTGATCGATATGGAAAGACGTACTGCCTTCCGTATATTCAGCAGCTGCTGTCGCCATTTCGACATTGCCCGTATCTGCCATTGTCCGGCCATGTACATCAATCGCCCCCAGTCCCGTAGTGACTTCTACATTTCCTTTCGCATATATCGTATTTACATCCGGGCCATTATCACCGATATCAATATCGCCCACACCTGCACGGATCAAAACATCCCCAGCTGACGATTCAATAGTACTTCCGACTCGAATCGAACCATTACCAGAATGTAGATTTACATCTTCCACAGCCTTGATATTCCGGCCTACATCGATACCACCATTGTCCACGGTCAGGGCAAAACCACCGTTAGACTCTACATCTGTGTCAAAATAAATACTTCCCTGTTTTTTAATGGTTACATTCAAATCCCGTTCTGCATGAATCTTGTCGGTAATATGGATATCGCCATTCGTCGCTTCAATATCCAAATCCCTGCCTGATTCCAGGGCTCCATTCTGCGCAATAATAATATTCATACCAGAAATACCAGCCGTATACATATCAGACGCAGCTGCCATCGAGATATCGCCTTCATCGGTTACCGTGCGTCCATATACCTTCACAGCACCACTATCAGACCGAAGGCCGATGTTCTGTTTGGCAAAAATCGTATCAACCGTAGAACCATTATCGCCGATAATGATATCGCCTTTGCCCGTATGAACCTCCACACTTCCGGTGGTGGCATAGAGATTTTGCCGCAATTTATCGGATATACCGATTATGATATTCCCCGTCCCAGCAACAAGCGATACATCTCCTGTTACCGAACCCAACGTCTTGCCTACTCTTATATAGCCATTTTCCGTTTGCAGGTCAACATTTCCCTTGGCGCTGACATGTTCTACCACATCAATATCGCCCACTTCTGTCGTTGCCAGCAAATTGCCATTAACCACTACATTATCACAGAAATACAAACCGCCAGATTTATCGACATCTATGGTCAAATTCTTTCCTACCTGAATACTGTCCGTGACAAACATATCACCATTTTCCAGATGCAATAGCATATCATCGCCAGAAATGATCTTACCGAAACCAGCGACAAGCAAGCTGGAGCTATCTTCGCCTTCCTGATATTCTCCTGCTGGCAAAGCAGCATGAAGGTTCAGTACCCCTTCTTTAGCCTGGACCGTCCCCAGTATATTGATGTAACCTGCCATAGCATCCAACACAATATTATCATTTGCGATAATCCCCAAACCATCGCGGTCGTTGACCCCCATCGTAAGATTGCCCTGTTGCGACACGATGCTGACATCCCCCTGGATAGCCTGAACCGTATCCAGTACAGAAATATCACCATTATTGGTATAAAGCGTTATATCTCCTTGCCTTGATACAATATTCTTGCAAATCGTGATATCCCCGCTTTCCGTCGTTCCAAGGACATCGCCCGTAACTACGACATCTTTACCGAAGTTAATTGCTCCCTGCCCTTCAATATCAGCAACAAAACCTGTCTTGGCTATTAAATCATCGGTAACAAATATATCACCATTTCTTCCCTTCAACGTTAACGAGCCACCAGCAACAACTTTGCCCTGATTATTGATGACAAAGACACTATCCTCTTCACCACTGGTATACACATCACGTCCGGCCATCAGCGATACATTGCCATTTTGTGCTTCGGTCTTACCATTGATGTACATAACACCATCCGGCGTCTCAATACTGACATCCTTATACGCCACTACCGCATCATCATCATTGGTAGCATCTCCCAAAACTATATTACCTTTTTTCGTACTCGCATAAATATCCCCTGTGACAGAATTCAGCCGATCATAAACCATGACGCTGCCGTTATTTGCCGTTAGTTCAATATCCTTCTGTGCCTTGATATTTCCACTAACAGCAATTTCCCCAACATCAGTTTTAACATCTACCGAGCCTGTCTCAGAAAGCACCCTCGCCTGTAACGTAATATTACCAACAGCCTCACGCTCGTCAGCAGCACGTTCAATCATAAAGCTGACATCTCCACCGGCTTCGATTTTCGTCATATCCGAAAGAGAACCAACTTTCAAATCCACTGGATTGATGTCATCAGCCATAACATAGGCGCTAATATCACGCCCCGCGTGAATATCTCCAAAAATCGCCAACGTTGTATCCAAAGTCGCCAATCGAACGTCTCTACCCGCATCAAGCGTATAACCCTTTTCTGATAAATCAGCAATAACCAGTCCATCCTGGCTAAAAACGAAAATATCATCTGCCGCTTTCAAGGTACCTAATCCCAGTATAGCAGCAGCCGACAGACTGATATTGCCTTCTGCACCATCCCTTCCATTCGCCTGTAAATTGCCGTAAAGCATCAAATTCCCGTCCCGAACATTTACATCGATCGTACCATTTACAGGATTCTCAATACCAACACTCGTAGTATTTTCGCTCGTCTGCAACAAAATATCGCCATTGATGACCGGCTGTCCTGTTCTAGCTATTGCCTCAAAAATGCCGAAACTATTATTGGGACTCTGTAAATCAACACTGCCCCCAACCATAGCCCCTACACTTGTGCTGCTTATGCTGCCGATATTTTGCACAACACTGCCGCCAGCATGGAACTTCAGCACATGGTTAATCGTACTCCAATACCCATCACTGGGCGGCAAATCATCCGAATGATCCTCGGGAAGCGTAATCCACCCATTTAACTCTATATCCTTGGCAGCAGTGAGTGATACTTCTTTGCCAGCCGTAATATGACCATTTTTTTCATCTTGACCCACGAATAGATGGCCTTGACTCTCTGCACCCAAGTGATTGATTACATCAATATTGCCTAACGTAAGCGTACCATCTGTAATCTCAGAATTATTCATCCCCTTGATATAGGCATCCGATGCCGTAAGGTTTACCACTGCACGGTTATTCAGGATCCGCAATGGTTGTACGGCCGTACCAATGATTCCATCATCATTTGCCAACACCAATGTCTTACCTGCATTGATATACGATTCCGCAATTTCACTATTGGCATCGCTCATGAGGTAGCCGGCTGGTGATGACAACGAAATCGTATCCGCAGCATACATAGCCCCCAAAGTCAATTCCTTTTGGCTATCCATATTCTTAATATAGATGTCCTTATCAGCTTTGGCCGACACTAAATCACCAGAAAGCTTTACGGTAAGCGGATTATCTGCTTTGCCGATGCTGACAGTCGGCACTTCATCGCCAGCAATAGCCGAAAGCTCGAGATTTCCCGCGATGATATGAGCGTCCGGCGCATCCAACCTGCCCCAGATACTCTGAGCAGCTGCCAGGCGCAGATTTCCCGTACCAGTATCCACTTTTCCAAGCTGCATAGCCGAGTAATTGCCCTGGTCATTTGTGCGCCCTGACACGAAGGTATTGCCAGCCGCCTTGACATTCAATTCTCCTTTTGCATAAACCCCTAACGGAATAGCGGCTTTGACCGAAAAGGCCGTAATATTCCCATCGTCATCCTTGATTACCGACACATCCGAGGCGTTGGACCGAAGCAGCGTCCGCAGTTTCGCATAATCCTTTGCGATGTCTTCTACCTTGATGATGGTGGCATTTGCTTCATTCTTACCGATGCCGCTATACGCCGTAAGCGTTACCTTATCCCCAACGATATTGGCAGCTTTTTCCGCTACGCTGCCACCCGTACCATTGACCAAATTGTCTGCTACGGCATAGAGCATCATATCTTTCGTCCAACGGAACTTCGGCTGCTCTGCCTGAGTACGCAAGGACTGATAAACCATATCATGAGCCAGGAATTCTTCTGCCGTCGCATACTTCTGGTATCTAGCCAGCGTGCTGTCCTTCATGAAGGCATCAGCCGTCGCATAACCATCATAGCTATGGTACTTGCCAAACTGAACGGCATAATCCGCATACGCCTTATCGCCGGATTTTATAAGTGCTGCCAGCTGTTCCACCGACATCGCGTCGTATTTTGCTTTTAAGGAAAGATAATTTTGATAATCTGCACTCTGGTAGATGGCCTGCGCTGCAGTCAACTGACTGTCATACTCCTGTTGCAATTTTTCTTTATCCGTTGCATAGGACGCATAGGCATTTTCGACCTCTGTCCGATAGCTTACCACATCTTTTTCGAGCTGCTCGATGTAAGCGCCTTTGTATTTATAACTTCCGTCCGGATTTTTCTCACCATCAATAAGGCCGGCATCAATCCAGCGTTTTACGAGTTCATCCGTACTATCATCTTTCTCTGTCGCCTCAGTCGGCAACATATCGACAAAGCCGCCCCCCTCAGCAGTGAGGACCACATCACCGGTTTTCGCCGTGATCTTGCCAACCATGAAGTCGCCACCGGCAACACTTTCCGTCAAATAGACCGAGCCAGCTGCCGAAGCATTGACCGCCGTGCTGTATGGATTCGTCCCATACAGGAAATCCGACGCCGCCAGTGTCAACGGCTGAGCAGCTGTCCCCAGGCTCCCATTCTCACTGACAAGCGAGATACCGCGGCCATAAAATGCCGTCGTCGTTCCCGACTGCGTGATATCTCCCTGCGCCTGCAAGGAAACGAGCCCCAGCGGTGCATCCTGCGCAAACGTATCCCCATCCAGGCTGGCCAATTTTTCAACCTTTACATTACCAGCAAGATTCAAGCCCTCAAGCTGACCACCATGTACGGTTATATCAATATTGCCCTTGCCATTGGATTGCGCAGACAAGTTCAGCATATCTGCTACCGTCGTTGCCTTGCCAGCATCATTTCTCGCCGTGACTTTGCCCAGCGTCGTCACATTGATGCCTGCAATATCGCCATGAGCCGCCAGACTCAGATTTTCCGTATAGATGCTGGTATCCCCTGCCTGCTTAATGGAACCTCCGTTGGCATTAATCGTGATTGGCGCCAGATTCGTCGCACTCTGGATCTTGCCAAGCAGATTCATATCGCCGCCGGTCGTCTGATCGTTCTTCAAGGTAATGCTGCCGTCTTTCGTCCCCAGAAGACCCAAGGAAATCTGCTTGCCGGCATCAATCGAGTACTGGTATGTCTGGATTGACCCCGTAGTCTTATCCCAACGGGTATAGTAATGGCGACGCCAGCCAAAGAGGCCGGATTTTTCCACCCAAGATTGGATATTATCACGGCTCTCGGAAACTTTCTTGCTGGCAGCCCGCAGATTCAACCCCGATTCTGTACCACCAACATTGCTGAGATAAGCCCCCTCTGGCAGATTATAACGCTGTGCATCTGCCGAAGATATCTTATGCGATTCCGTTTCCTGTCCTTTGATGGATTCCTGGTCGGTATAAGATGTATAAGCGCCCCACCAGCATTTGGACGTATCCGTCTGATAAGTAGTCTTCGATACGGTAGCGTTGCCAGTCGTCCAGCCATACTGCTGCCCTACGACATCATACACAAGATTATGATTATCGCTCAGTACCTGATCAGCCGCCGTTATTACCAAGGCATCCCCATACAGATCACTGCTGTCCTTATGCGTCTTTAGATAATTGGCATATCCCGTGATGCTGCGCGTTCTGCCATTGCTGTATTCCGTCCAGGTATCCTTAGCCGTATCGGCAATCGTAATACTGCCACTGCGAATGTTATTTATGACCTGACCAACATCCATGGATATATCCGAATGATTAAGGACCGAAATATCAGCCGCACCATCGGAAACGATAATCTTTCCGTTGCCCGTGCTTGCAATGCGGCCCGTCAGATAAACTTTGCCGCCCTGGGTATTGATATCTTCCACAATCAGGTGATTGGTCAGCGGATCATAATAAACTGGCACTTCATAGTAAAAAGCCTGCGCATCCGCATCATATTTCTGCCCGCCGTCATTTACCTTATACATCGTCCGGTTTTGCACAGTCACAGCCCGATCACGCGGCTGCTGTTTAGCAGCTGCGACATCAGCTGCCGACAATTCAGCCTTGTAATCCTTATAGCCACTCTGGATTGTGCCATTGACATTGATATACTCGGCAGCGATATAAACATCTTTACCGGCGATATACCCACTGGCCGCATTATCCTGCGTCGACTGCGGATTCTCAGCACGCGCACTTGCCACACTGTTCTCTGCCTCTATATCCAGCTGAACCTGTTTTTTCAAGTTTTCCGCTGCTTCGGCCAAATAGTTTTCCGGGTTCCCGTTGATGTGGACAATACCATCCGTATAGCCCTGATTGATGCTTCCCTTAGCAGTCAGGCGCACGGTCGTACCGTGAATGCCCGTCGGTTTCTCCTGCGTACCACCATCGATGATGATATCGCCAGCCGTATTATTGATGATCACTTCCCCAAGCGCATTTTCGAGTTTACCGGCAACTTCCACATCGTTGACCATAAAGATTCCCTTTGCCAGTTCCTGCTGATATTTTTCCGCCTGTTCTGTGACATCGATGGAAGGATCCTTCTGTCTCTCTTCCGCAAGCTTTTGCTGCAATTCCTGCTGTTGTTCCGGCGTCAGCGTCGTAATCGCACCACCGGAATACGTATTCTGGATTGAAAGCGGTGCTCCCGTACCACTGATCGTTCCATAGATTTGAGCAAAGTTAGCCGTCTGGAAAGTACCACTTTCTTTATTGATCGTATTGATAGCCTGATTGGCAGCTGCCAGCGTTGCTACCGGTACCACCGTATCATTAAAGGAAATCTTGCCTCCTTCTTCTCCCATGATGATATCATTGAGCTTCAAATAGGCATTGGAATTATTCGTGATACTTACCTGAGGCGCGCTGTTGGCTCTAAGGCTGCCGGTACCCGCCAGATAATTGGCCTTGACATTGATATTGCCGCCACTGACTTTTATGGCAGGAATTTCAACATAGCTTACCGGCTGTCCCGAAACCAGATAATTTCCTACTGTATATCCGCCCTCTACCGTTTCTTCACTATAAAGGTTGAGTGCCTTCATCTTCTCCTGGATCATATCACGTTCCTGGATATAACCAGCCAGCGCCGTTGTATCGCCACTGCTATACGCAGAGATAAGATTATTCAGTTCCACCAAACGCGCACCCAACGCATTGGCATAGTCAAAATCACCAGTCTTTATCCCCTGACGTACCCGTCTGTTTACATCATTGTCATCCGTATCGATGACAAGCCCATTGCTCAGTCCAGGAACAGCTTGTCCTCTTATCGTGATGTTGATAGGCGCAGCCGTACCGGCCAGCAGCGTGCCATCCACTTTCACTACATTGTGCTTCATGGATTCCGGTTTGCCCTTTTGGTCAATGGAGGACAAGAAGTCCATGCTCGTCGTGCTGCCGCCATTGACCCACGAAAACTTAGACGCATTATTGGCAGCATCTTCATTGCCACCCGTAGCCGTCGCATTGATATCCTGCGTCGAACGCACGAGCCCTGTTGCCGTGACATTTACCGTATTGTTATCGTTCAGCGCCGTCTTAGCAGAAAGCACCGTGATGGGAATAACAGTGTAGTTATAAGCTGCCGCCTTCGAATCCACTTTGAGATTCGAACGCTTGCCGAGAGCATCTGCCCCAGCGTAAAGATTGACGTCTTTGGCACTGGAAACCTGCCCCTTGACCGTCACGGTATTCGTGCGATTCATCGTAACGTTTGATGTCGATCCCATACCGGCAGCGACACCAGCATAAATAGTCGCCTCGGCCTGATTGTTCACTTTTTCGTTATCATAAGCAGACAGCGTAAGGCTGGCCTCCTGAGCCGCTTCCTCATTGCTGAGCACAGCACCTTCCTCGACCGTAATGGTATTATCAGCCGTAACGACAGCTTCGTTATCCACCACTGTCACGGCAATTGCACCGCCGCCCTTCGCATTGGATTGCTGCGTAAGGTCATTATCCGTGCTGGCGACATACTGCTGCCCATCACGCGTCACGATCTTGGCGTTTTTCCCGATCAGGACTTTGCCCGTCTGGTTGATCAGCAGATCACTCTCGAGCACGTTTCCCGCAATCGCGCCGCCGAAATAATCCTGCAGCGTGTAGGTCTCACCATCATAGGCAGCCGTCATCGCTGCATTGGCCGTGCCAATCGATACGCTGCCGGCCTGCAGCTTGCTGCCATCACGGACATCTGCATACACCTTGCTGTTGATATCATTTTTGGCAAACGTTCCGCCCATGCCAACAATGGCACCATGGCCTTCATGAGCCGTTAGCTTGCCGACATCTTTTTGTGCCGCCGTAAGGGAGAGCACATTATCGATCTTCCAGGCGCCACTCAATTCAGCGCGCACGGTGCTGTCTGTCTTATTATTGGCACTAGCACCAATGTAACCGCCAATACCGCCGCCGCCAGCCTGTGCATAGGAACGCCCCTCGTCCGACCCCTGTGCACGGATTGTCAATGCCTTCAGTTTCTTGGCTGTTTCTTTCCCTTCCAACGTCGCCGTGACATGTTCCTCGCCATCACTTTCCGCACGGCTGCTGCCGACGGCAATCGCACCAACTGTCACATCTTTGACATGCGCATCACGCGTCATATTCGTCATGCTGCTAAGCGTCAGCGTTGCAGTTTCCTTGAATTCTGCCTCTTTCGCGACCGTTACCTTCGAGGTTGCCTTCGTCTTGGCAATTGCGCTGTCAGGTGCCACAGCCACAGCCGAAATATTGCGTCCAACCGCATCGGTTTTGATAGTCGTTGTCTCAGCCTTGCCAACCTGCGTGCCAAAGTAAATATTGTCCGCATCAAATAGACCGCCATCAACCGTAACATCAGCCGTAAGATCCATATCGCCTAATCCACGCATGCGGCTGACTCCCAGGATGGACACCGTCGTATTGCCGGCATTTACCACGCCACTGTCACGCTGGTTCGCTGCAAAAGTCAAAGTACTGCCGGAAAAATGATTATTCTTGCCATTTATCGCAATCGCAGCTGCTCCTGCATCCGCAATCGTAGCATGGTTCACCGCTACTGCCGCACCGCCAGCGCCAACTCCTTGCGTATCTGCCAGGAGAGCTGCCTGTTTACTTGCTTCCGCGCGCACTTCACCCGTTGCCTGCAAATTATTTGTGCCCGTGAACGTAATCCCAGTATTGCTGCTTTCATCGACATTTGAAAATGACGTCAACACGTTTATGGCACCGCCACCGCCGCCCAGCAGTTTAGCGCTTGCCTTGCTGCTATCATCCGCCAGTATCGTAATCGTGCCAGCCTTGTTTTCCTCCGTACCAATGGCAGCACCAGACAATACCACATCTGTACTGCCCTTGTTCACAACACCAGAGTAACCAACGCCAACGCCAGCCATACCAGCCGTTACCGCCGTCGTATGCGATACAAGGCCGTCATGTTTCTGGCCCTGATTGGCAGCCAGCGTGATGTTTCTGCCAAGCAATGTTGCTCCACTGACTGTTACATCCGTATCATGTCTTGCCTTGATGATATTGCTGGTAGCTGCTGCCGAAGCCCCAGCGGCCATCGATATCGAAATTCCTTCCGAATCGATATCATTCTTATCCTTAGCCGTAAGCGAAAGCGTATTTCCTGCCGTAAGCACAGAGGACTGCTGTGCTATGGCATGCACACCGCCCTGATTACTGGCAACACTGGTATCGATTGTCTGATTCTGTAGCGTCAGCATCTTTTCTTTCTGTGTGGAATCCATGCCAAATAAGCCATCGCCTTCAAATTTTCCGACAGCATTTGAGGTGTCTACACTCTTCGTGATTGCTTTTTTCGTTTCAGCATCGGTTCCCATGCTGTTGCCATTTTCATCAGCAGCCCGCGAAAGCTGATTATCCGTAATGCCTTCATTGAGTGAGGTTGCAATGACATTTACCGTAACACCAAGGCCAGCACCACCATTGACGCCAGCTACCTGACCACCAGTATCCCGTACCGATTCTGCCGCCACGGAAATATCATTGCCAGCCGTCAGCCGGCTCCCTTCGACATTGGCATTGACGGCCGTATTATACGTATTCAATACCACGCTGACGCCAGTTCCCACGAGACCTGCCGACGATACCAGCCCCAGTGTATTGGCAAAGAGTTCATCCTTCGCTGCCACACCGATATTTCTCGCCGTAATCGTGCTGTTTTGTGCCGCTGCCGTCACCTTGTTCTCTATTTTGTTGATGGCAACATCACCGGCTACCGCTGCACCGATTCCCACTGCAATCGTGCCATTATAAAGCTCAGTATTCAAAACACTCTGGTTTTCGGCGGCAATATCAACATCGCGATTACTGGTAAGCGTGCTGTCTTTTACCATTGCCGATACCGTTGAACCATCTGTTACCAGCGATATGCCCGCACCGACACCAACAGCAGCCACGCCCCCCGAAATTGCTCCGGATATATTGCGCACATACTCTCGCGACTCATGACTAGCATTTACCCTTGTATCTCCATTTGTCGTAACGGTCATATTATCGATTGCTGCCGTCGTCTCACCATTTAAGATATGGCGTACTGTGCCGTTTCCGGCGGATACCGCTACCTTACCACCCGCAATCGCAGTTCCAATCGTAAGATTCGTCGTCGCCTGTTGCGAATCCGCTGCAACCGTAAGCTTCTGTGCCTTGAGTACCTTCTTGTCAGCCGATGACTTGACTTCCGCTTTCGTCTTGCGGTCAATCGTATTCCACGTACTACCCGATCCGACCGACACACCCACTAAACCGCCGCCAATCGAGGCCCCGACTGTGAACGAACCAAGATTCGTATAATCCGCAGCCTTTACGGCAGCATCGCCATACGACGAGCTTCCATCGTTCAATGCGGCATTGATGACCTGCGCATCCGTCCTGCCTCCGATAGTATTGACATTGACCGTACCAGCAAGGCCCACACCAGCACTGCCCGAAATCGCAATGCCAGCTGATGCCAGCGCCGATGCAATCGAATGCGTGGCCGAACTGTCAACGACGATTCCGGCAGCTTTTCCCTGCTGACGTCCATGGAAAAGCGACGAAGCTTTCCACATGGAACTATCACCAAAACCGGAAATCAACGCATCATCTGCCATACCGCCATGTACCGCAATCGCATCATCGGCTGCGTCACTCCCCTTCGCCGTTACCGTGCCTCCTTCGATTTTGGCCGTAGTATTGCCCGAAAGCTCATTAACGGCTACGGCTGCACCCACACCTACGTTACCGCCAGCCGCCAATCCCAACGCACCGGCATAGTTTGCCAGGCGTTCATCGCTTTTCGCGACGACACCAACATTGTTCGTGCTCGTAATAGCCGGATTCACGAGTTTAGCGGTAACATCATCGGACAAATAGTTATAGCTGGCGGAACCGCCAATCGATGCAGCTCCCATGACATTAGGCGCTGCCCCCGCACCGATAGACAGGATATCGCTATCCCCACTGCCGGTTACCGATATCCTGCCGGCATGAATCGTCTTTTGCGGAGAGGAGGAAATCTCAGCCGTCGTATCCTGGTCCAGTTTATTTATCGATAAACCAACGGCTGCATTGATTAGCGTGCTGATACCAACAGCCGCGGCAGAACCGACCGTCGTCACTTGGTGCTTGCTGTCTGCTGCCACTTCAAGGGAAGCACCATCCTCATCCAGTTTGCTGACCTTCGTATCGGCCAGACGTGCTATGGTATCTTTTGATGCTTCCGTCACAGCCGCTGCCCCCTGCAAATGGAAGGGATTGCTGCCAAATTGCACGCCAAAACCACCGGCAACCGTCACGAATTTTGACGTATCACTGGCTTTGACCGTAATCTTGCTATCTGCTATTGTCTCAATATCAGCATTCTGGATCTCAGCGCGCACTTTCTCCTTATCCGAGCTGCTACCCAAATCAGCATAGGCCACCGCACCGCCGACAGCCACTTTAGCACCGCCGACCATGATACCGCCAGCAACCGTCGTCTTTTTGGCCGTATCCGTAGCCGTAACCGACAGATTCTTGACCTTGGTCAACTTCTTGTTTGACGACTTCCCGTCAATGACACTTTCGGTATTATCACGGCCACGATTAAGTCCTACCGCACCATTGGCGGCAAAGGCTGCCGACTTGCCAGCAACGACATTGACACCACCGGCAATCGATAGTGCCTGACTGTCATTTTTGGCATCCAGCGTAACAACCGTACCTTCCGCTCCGCCTGTTACTTCGCTGCCGTACAAATAAGCTCCGGTTGTGTTATTCAGCGCATTATACGAGAGCGTAAGCCCGGCGGCAATGCCTTTCCCGGCTGCGATTTCACCAGCAATGCTCATAACATTGCTGTCATTTTGCGCCTTAGCACTGACTTCGCCAGCCGTCAACACAGCATTTTCGATAACGGCCTTGGTTTCCTGCCGCAAATCGTTCCAACTGCCAGACCCCGCACCATTGAACGTCTTGCCGCCAATCGCCACACCGGCACCTACCGAAAGGATATTCCCCATACTTGCCGCTTCGCCGTTTACCGTATCAGCCGTAATCGTTGCACCACTTACCTTGGACGTGATGAAATTATCAACATGATTATAGGAAATGCCAACACCAGCACCAGCACTTCCCCCCCAGCCGCCGGCAATGGCTGCCGTAACGGTCGTACTGCGATTGCTTCCCAGTTCTGCCTTAGCCTCATTTTCCTCATCGGCAGCTGCACCTGCGCCAGTATTTTCCGCGTCTGCAGCCGACCCCGTCGACGTATCCACATAGCTTGTCCCTGTCGTATCAACGCCAGCATCTTCCAGCTGTTTTTTATTCTCGTCATCTTCACTCTTACTGCCATCGTTTCCTGTGCTTTCCTTCCATTTATCCTTGATAAACTCAGCAGCATCCGCAAAGATTGACGTATTCTTTTTACCGGTTTCGCCAGCCTTTATATTTACCGCATTTGTATTTTTGACCGTCGTATCCGTCATCGTCGCACGTGTGCTATTTTCGATATCCCCATAGGCAAAAGCGCCTTCAAACGAATAGCCGCTATCCCCCGTCGCTGCCGTTCCCGCAGCAGCTCCCGTAAGCTGCGTCGTCCCTTTCTGCGCCGTGACGTCAACCTTTGAAAAATCAGACACTGTGCCTCTGATCATAGCACTTTCCAGCGTGTTATCGATATCACTGATTGCTACCGCGCCGCCCACGCCAACCTGTGTGCCATTGCCACCAGTTGCGCGGTTGAGATCAAGACCGCCCGTAATCTGGAAGTCTGTCGACTGAACGGTATTTTCCAACACGGCTTTATCTTTTCCCGTACCCGTCACCGTATTATCGATGAACAGCGCCCGCGAATCAATATCCAGCACGTTATGGTAGACGACACCGGCAACCGCTACATTCGTGCCATTCCCTACCGAAGAGGCAACTCCCATACCAGCTGCAAGGTTGATTCCCAGCCGCGAAGCCGAATTCTTTATCTCATCAGCGCCCGTTACCACTGTGTCCCGCATAACCGAACGATTTTCACGCACGGTATCCGTCAGCGCATAGGTACCGCCAATCCCCACTTTAGTGGCCGACTGCTGTCCATTCGGTTTGAGCGAATTCTTGACTGACGTACCGGCTGTTGTCATGGCTCCCACAAGATCGCTTGACGAAATTGCCAAGGCATGCGAGACTCCGTCGCCCTCCAGCGTAATATTGACATGGTCCACCAAAGCATTCGTACCACCATCGAGGAAATTGAGCGCAACACTTCCCTCAAGTCCGAAGCTCGTACTGGGCTTGGATGCTTTATCGCCTGCCGCCGGTGCCGCACTGCCATCGGGATCTGCCTTTTTGGCAGCCTTGTTGGCTGACTCCGTTGCTGTGTCCGCTGGCGGAGCTGGTGCATCGTCCGTCTTATCCTGCGCACTCTTTTCTGTCGTTTTATTGTTTTTCGCTGCGACAGTATCTTCTTCGAGCTCCGAAGATTTCTTGGCAGCATCCTTACTATCCGTTTCGCCTTTCTTGGACCAGAGCGTCCACTTTTCACTGTCCTTTTTCTCATCCTTGTTCTTGGCTGTGCTTTCCGAATTCTTCGCCGCTTTGCCATCAGCCTTCATCATGCCACTCGAAATCGCATGGATTGACACGCTGCCAGCTGAAATAGTCCCGCGCGCTCCGCCGTTCGTAGCATTTCCCAAAAGCTGCGCATCGTCGCCTAATCCAGCGCGCACTAAGGAAGCCCCCTGATACAAGGCTTTTGCTGCCTGCTGTTCATTGGTATCGCCTGCGGCAGGCTCCGTCAAACCGTTGCCATTATCCCCCACCATAGCCAAGGTATTTACCGTAAAATTGCTGATACCAACACCCAGACCAAAGGCATACTGACTACTGTTTTCCGTGCGTGCCGACGTATCGCCACTCACACTGTTGCTGCTAAGAGCGGTCAATTTGCCGGACTGGAGGCTTGCCTCATCATCCCATGACAAGAGACTATTGGCATCGCCATAACTGAGTGCCAACATCCCCGAAATGCCGACCTTTTCGCCCTTACCGGCATTCTTGACCTTATTTTCCACATTGATCGCATTATTCGACGTAAGGATAGTCATGACAGGCGCTTCAATAGACGCTTTGCGGCCGACAGCCAGAATTCCCTGGCTGTCCACGTGCTCAATCCCCACCGTGCCGCCAATGGCAACATTGCCATTCTCATCGGTTGCACCATAAGTACCGGCAGCATTCGTCGCAGCGCCAGCCCCCAGCGTCACCGTCAAACCTTTGACAGAAGCCCCTTCGCCAATAAGCGTACTCGCCGTGTTCTTGAGGGTATCGACACTTACCGTGCCGTCAATTGCCACCGATGCTTTTTTCTCAGCTGACGATTTGGTCGAAGCATCTGCCTGATAGCGCATAGCACTTTCCTTCGCGCTGTCACCCTCGCCATACTTTGCCGCTTCGA
Source organism: Selenomonas sp. ND2010 (assembly GCF_000702005.1). GTDB lineage: Bacteria > Bacillota > Negativicutes > Selenomonadales > Selenomonadaceae > Selenomonas_A. Next base: position 18,738 of record NZ_JNKI01000010.1, read on the forward strand.
TAGCTGCATTTGCCGTCAATGCTCCCGAAGCATCCAGTGTCGTTTTATGCGTTTCGTCACTTGCCAGCACGGTTTTCGCGGTATTGCTGATGCTGCTTACGAGCACGGCAGCTTCTACCTTGACTTTCGATGACGTCGAACCGCTATTCTTGACTTTTAAAGCGAAGCTATCCGCATCTTCACCGGCCAGCGTCTGCTTGGCAGCAAGATTCAATGCGCCATCCGGCGCATTGTCACCGCCCGCTGTCTGCGTCTTCAGCGTGATGCCCTTTGCAACCTTTACCGAAGCGTCATTGTTGCTGGAAACCACGCCAACGCTGACACCAGCCGCAAACGCCGTGCCATTTTTTACCGATTTCAGGGACTTATCCATGCCAGCCTTGGCATCCTTGCTCTTATCCCCCTCTGCCTTATCAGCCGAATCCTTGGCCAGCTTCTCGGGGTCTGCCGATTTGCTTTCACTCTTTTTCTCTGCATCCGATTTTGTCGCCTGATGCTCCGCAGATTTTTCTTGCTGCGCCGCCTGCTCATCTTTAGCCTTTTCTTCCTCGGTTGCCTTGGCTGTCGCTTTCTTTTTATCAGACTTCGGCACCGCCAGCGTATTATCAATCGTAAGCTTGCTCTTGGAAATCTTATTCGTTGCAGCGATGTCGATAGCACCAGCCGTGATATTGCGGGCAATATCAGTCGTTGCCGCCGTATCGTAATTGACGACACCAACCGTCGTGCTGATATAGCTTGCGTCCTGCCCCTCCGCCTTGACGGAGACTGCCGTCTTGCTGTCGGTATCAGCCGAAATCACCGCTTTGCCATTCACTGCCGTAAAGTTTTTGTCCCCGGATAGTGCTACCTTGGCATCTGTATCCCCAGTCAGCACACCAACCCCTACGGCTGCCACACTCGCACTGCTGCCGCCGGCGGTAACTTCTAAGCTCGCATCCGTAGTAGCTTTGGCAGCGATTTTAATGCCATCGCTGCCCGTCGCATCAATAGCCCCCTTCACGTCAATATCCGCATTATTATAGATCCTTGTCACACCCACAGCAACTACCGGCATGCTCGAACCAGAATTCACCGTACTGCCGCTGCTATCCGTATTCTTCTTTTCCTCCGAGGTCTTGTCTGCCTCTTTTTTCATATCGGCTTTCGGCACAGCAATCGACTGCTTGATCTTGACGTCAGACTTGGCCGCAATGTCAACGCTCTTCGCCGTTATCGAGCCTGTATCACCGATTTTGACACTCGTCTTATTCGATTTCCCGGAATAATTTACATAGAGATACTTATTGGCAGCCGCTTCTTTGTCCGCCAACTTATCCGTCAATTTATTGAGCATTTCGTTTTCGCCCAGCACGATGCCCTTGATCGTATCAGTCAAGGTCATGGGCGTGCTGTCTTCTATACTGCTCGTACTCTCAGCCGAGATTTTAACGCTGCTATCTGACACCAAGCTGCCATCTACCGTGACTGCTGCCGTAAGATCAGTGGATCGCTCTCCCCACCGGATGCGTCTTGCCTTATCGCCATCTTTATCCGAAACCTTTGATTCCGTCTTGGCTGAAAGCACAATATCGCCACTTTCCGTGACAGTTGCCGTAAGGTCACCGCCCAGCCCTGCCGAATGGCTGCCAGTATTTACCAGCGACGAAAAATCGATCTGCTTGACGCTTTGCAGTTTGGCACCACTGCCGATATTGATGATGCCACCACCTAACAGAATGCCTTCCGTTGTATTGATACGACCGTCAACCGTCAACTTGCCCGCATTGTTATAGGGTGCATTTTTTATCGCATCCAACGTGATGCCGCCAGCCTCGCCTTCATAGAGCTTGCGGAAATCTTCACTATTCATGACCAGCCCGGTAAACTGCCCTGCATTGATGACACCACTTGCACCAACAGCGATACCATTCGGGCTCAAAAACAACAGATGACCACCGATCTTGCCGCCACGAATGGCATTGACCGTACCATTGATATCTATTTTTGCATTGACAAAGTTTGCGAGCGTCGATACATCCGCACCGCCATTTTTGCGAAAAAACAGATTGGCAATATCGCCAGCCGTCAGATTGAATTTCTGATAGCGGCTGATAGCCAAATCCCCATTGATATCCTGCGCATAGATATTGTGAACGCCAGAACCACTCGCCACATTCGCTCCGTCTTTCGTGATGATTTCCGAAGCTTCGGCCTGTTGCGGAAGTGTCAGCCCCATTGCCATCGTCAAGGACAGCAGGACGCTCCGCCGTAAATTCTTCTCCTGACGCTGCCGTCTCTCCCGACGTGATAAAAAGAGTCCCCTTTGTTCGCCTCCTGCGGCTTCCTTAGCGTAAAACATAACGGTAACCTCCTATGCTTCCGTACATATTCTATCAATCAGAGCTGTTTCTTTCCGTCATCTCATCGTTTCTACCAGCAAAGCATCTTCACGTTTTCCTATAAAACATTCTCTATAATATATCGTCAATTATTTGCTATTTATTAAATAAAACACCGTGTTTTTCCTGCTTATTTGAAAAAAGAACAGTCACACATTTTGTGTAACTGTTCTTTCCTTCAATCTTTAAAATGTTGTCGTCACCGTTAAATTGAGCCGCACGGCATCAACATGCTGGTTGTTCAGTTCCCGCTTGAAGGGGATGCCCAGCGTCAACGAGCTGTTGGTCCGCCGATAATGATAGCTTGTGCCAAGGCCAATGCTTATGAGGCTTTTGTCATCTGGCGCTGTCTCGCCGCTCACCGTGCCAAAGTCAAGGAACGCAAACGGATCATAGCGATGCGATTTACCGCAGGGAACATGGTATTCCATACTCATAACCAGCCCCTTTTCCCCGCCGATAAAACTCTCTTCATACCCCCGCACCGTGTTCGCACCGCCGATAAAGAATCGGTCTGCCGATGCCAGCTGATTGCTGCTGGTCTGCTGAATATCCAATCGCCCTTGTATATACTGCCCATGCGTATAGCGCTTTTGATAAAAGGATGCCAGCCGATAAAGCGTGCCGCTGTAATCCTCATGGTAGACAGAATCATCGCCGCTGACCCGCAGAAGCGAATGTTTATGATAAACGACTGATGTATGTCCGTAATGCGTAAAAGAAATATAAGGAATGTACCGCATCAACGAATCATCCAGCCAGGAAACCTTATTTCCATGCCCCAGATCTGTTTTGGAGGATTGATGTACCAGCTGCAATCCGGCCTCATAGCGGCGGTCCGGTTCGACCTTCAGCGGCACGCGCACGGTCATACCATAGGAGCTGGCCTTTCCCTCGACTCCCAGCGCCTGAAGTTCTCCCTTTTTGATGTCCGATTGCGAACCAGTATACTCCACATCGAGCCGAACGCCACGCGGCGATACCGGAATGGAGTAGTTAAGCCCCCACATGTCAGACCCCCGGCTCCGCATATAATTGACACGCAGCGTATCACGGATACCAGTCAAGCTGCGATTGGTATAGAAAAGCCCATTGCGCCACCTGCCACTGCTCTTATAGCCGTTGTTATCACTGTAACTGATCAGGTTTTGCCGTGGTGGCTCAAAAACCAAAATATCATAATCAGTCGTCCCCTCAGCTGTCCCCGGTTTCATGACAAGCCGCAGCTGAACATCGTTGGTACCATGAAACCATTGCAACTCGCGATTCAGCGTCTCAATATTATCGACAGCTCCTGGCGTCAAACTGAGCCGCTTGCGGATATAGCCTTCCTTTGTATTTTTGTTGCCCTCCATGCGTATGGTTCCCGTACGCCCCTCAACGAGCTGCACACGCACCACGCCATCATGGATGCGCTGCGGTGGAATAACAGCCCGACAGGTCACATACCCCTTTTCCCGATAGAGCGTCGTGATTTTTTCGGCCATTTCCTGCAAATCCTTGATCTCGATTTCTTTATCGAGATAATCCGCCGTAATCTTCTGGATTTCTTCCTCGGGAAGCACAGCCGATGAATCGTGTAAAACCTTCTTTAAGACAAATTTCACTGCCGCAGAGGTTTCTGCAGTTTCATCCTTTCCCTGCTGCTCAACGGTTTGATGCCGTTTTTTTTCATCCTCGGCAATCTGCTCCTGTACACGTTCCCATTCCATCGCCTCACGCAGACGCTCCGCCGCCTGAGCAGCCGAAGGACCGACTATCTGATCCTGCGTGCCGGCAGGTAACGCCGGCCGTGCAGCAGCCAAGGCCCCATGACTGTTCCCCGCGAGCGATAAACCTATGGCCAATGAAAGCACAGCATAGCGCCGCCAACTTCCATGCGTTCTCATACTATCCCCTCCCGAATGACAACGAATTCGTATACCCTTTTTTCATTTTAGCAAAAAAAACATGAATTTGTAAACATCAGTTTTTTCAGATATTTTTCTGCAAAAAATCAGCCGCCATTGCTTTGACAGCAAAGCGGCTGATTTTCATTTCATCAATAATACGATAATGACGCCCGGCACACCTAATACACCAGCTATGAGTGCTTTTAAAAAGGTGATTTTCACACCAGCGCCAAACAAGTTGACCACCCATAGCAACACAACGCCCACCAGGCTGTTCGTAATCATCTTCCAAAGCAGCTTCATCGGCAGTGCGACGATTTTGCCAATAAGGCACAAAACGATCAAGCCTACTGCAAAGGCTGCAACAATTTCCATTAGATTTCCCTCCGGTTCTCCATTGCCTTGGACAGTGTCACTTCATCTGCATACTCAAGATCGCCACCGATTGGCAGACCATGCGCGATGCGTGTCACTTTTAGGCCCATAGGCTTTACTAATTTGGCAATATACATTGCCGTCGCCTCTCCCTCGACATTGGGATTTGTTGCCATGATGACCTCTTTTACGGTATCATCGGCCAGACGATTCAACAATTCCTTGATGCGAATCTGCTCAGGACCAATCCCCTCCAAAGGCGAAAGGGCTCCATGAAGTACATGGTAGACACCGTGATAATCACGCATGCGCTCCATAGCTGCGACATCCTGCGGCTGCTCAACGACACAAATCACGGAATGGTCCCGCTGGTCACTGCCACAGATTGCACAGGGATTCGCATCACTCAAGTTAAAGCAGGTATTGCAGTAGCCAATCTTTTCCTTCGCATCCACGATTGCTGCCGCGAGCGCCTTTGCCTTATCTACATCCATATCGAGCACATGATAAGCAAGACGCACTGCCGTCTTGTTTCCAATCCCCGGCAGTGCGCGAAAGTGCTCGATCAATTTTGCTAAAGGTGCAATATACTGCACGATTAGAACATCCCCGGCGGCAAGCCAAGACCGCTCGTAAGCTTGCCCATTTCCGAAGCCATCATATCGTCTACTTTCTTGATAGCTTCATTGAAAGCTGCCGAAATAAGGTCCTGCAGCATCTCAACATCTTCCGGATCTACAGCTGCCGGATCAATGGTCAGGGACTGGACCTGCTTTTCGCCATTCATGACGATTTTGACAGCGCCGCCGCCAGCTGTTACATCAACAGTCTTGCGTTTCAGCTCGTCCTGCATTTTTTTCATTTCGTTCTGCATTTTCTGGACTTTTTTCATCATGCCGGCCATTTGCCCCATGTTGCCCATTCCACCAAACATGTTATTGCTCCTCTCGTATATGTGAATTCATATTTATTACCTATCATAGCGTATCAAAATTATGTGCCAACGTCAACGAAAAAATCCCTCTGCTAAAACAGAGGGATTTTTTCAAACAGTCTTCCAGTGATACTTGAAAAGGATCATAGAAAAAGAGAGTTTCACTTCGTCACGCTGGGGAAAGCGCGCGAAAGTTTTATCTGAGATGCTGTGAAATCCACCGGTTTGGCAAACCATGCCAGAGCATAAGCTGCCGTTCCCGTGTAATCAATCGCATACTCATTCGTAGACCAGGACGTCAAAACGTCAAGATAGGATTTAGCTGTCGGCACATGTTTGCTGGCAAGATATGCCGTCTGATCCGGATCGCCTCCCGAAACCGCATTCGGTCCACCGACCAGAAGTCCTGGTACATAGGCTCCCGTACTCTCATGGATGCGATTGTGCGGATGCTCCGGCGGATTGGAACCAGCTCCCGTCAAAAAGCTCTTGTCGAGAGAGTTACGCCCAAACATATAATGAATCTGCGACAATGCACCTTCAATATATGCCTGTTTCGGCTCCAGCTGGTAAGCCATCAGGAGCATATCTCCCTGGGTCATCGCATTTTTGGTTGAAGCCCAAGTGTACTCATCTTTTGACAGCGCGCAGCCAAAACCATCTTTGGAAATCTTATCGGCGATAAAGTCAGCATAAGCAAGATAGGTTTTCTTTACCTCCGCCTGCAATCCGGCATCGGCATTTTTCGACATAGCATAGGCAAACTGAGCCAAGGCCAAGGTATTATCCCAGGTGAAAAAACCTGGAGCCTTAGTGAGCTCTGCTTTATTTGCCTTGAGGTATTTCTCATACTTTTTGTCGCCGGTGGTACGGAACATTTCTGCAGCCATCCACAAGCGTTCCTGGATATCATTCTTATCATCATACGGGCCAGAACCACTCTCCTGACCTTCATCTACCCGATAGATCGATTCCTTCGTCTTGGAAAGGTAACTCCAAACTTTATTGGCATCCTTCTGCAGCTGTTTCGCATAATCGGCATCGAGGTCGCGATAGACACGTGCGCCGATTGCCAGGCTCGCGCCATACATGGCAGTGCTGGCCGTGCAATTGCCATAAAGGAACCGCTCCTGCGTATCCGAATCCGGGCTCTTGTCAAAGCCCGGCCACTGGGCACCAGCAACCTTATGGAAAGTGCTGCCGTCCTTACGCATCATCTTCTTCATAAAATCGAACTCATATTTTACTTCGTTGAGCGCGTCGGGCAAATTTTTATCGTATTGGATGCCCTCGGGGAACAACAGCTGCCCCTTCGTAAAGTGATCGGGATGCGCCTCATAAGCCAACAGAAGTTCAGCCGCAGCAATGCCAGCTGTGGTGGTATATTTGCCATAATCACCAGCATCATACCAGCCGCCCGATACATCCACGATATCGCCCTTCTTGTTCAGCTTATCGGTAAAATACACTTTTGCCTGTTTATCCTGTGCATGACCATTTTTAACCTTAAGGCCTGTGATATCTTTATCGTTGATTGGCGTTCCACTGCGGCTCAGCGTATAGGAACGCAGCGTCTGTACAGCTTGAACTGCATAGACATTATCCCCGATTGCAAACGGATAAGACTCGCGGTTTCCCACTTTCAGTTTATACGTTCCCGGCGTGTTGAAGATCGTGAAGTCAGCCCGCTGCAGCGTTTCTTCCGACAAAGCATCGGCTTTAGCAGCCGAAAGATTGCCTTTATATACGACTTTATCGGTCTTAGCATCCACGAGTTTAAAGGAATTTTCACCGGAATCCGTTACCATAGCGGTCTTTTCATGACCTGTGAGGTAACCTACCTGGTCTACATGCATGCCCGCATCTGCAGCTTCCGTCAAAGATGCCGCTCCACAAGTACCCAGCATGGCAATGCCTGCCAAAACCATCCGGCACAGTCTTTTCTTGCTCTGCATGATATCTCAGCTCCTTATTATTCTGCAAACGGCGTGTATTTGATGGACTTGTACTCCGCGGTAATCGGCAGATTCGAATCGTTAAACGGTTTAAGCCATTCATCTACGCCCTTACCGTTCCAAGCATTCATCATGATTTTCTGTTTTGTGACTGGCAGATCTTCATTTTCGCGGCGGAATACTTCTTTGCCATCGACAAACCAAATGATGGAGTTCTTGTGCCACTCAAATGCGTACGTATGAAAATCCTCCGATGCATCAAAGCCAAGGTCAATCATCTTCTCATGACCGCCTTTGCCATTGCGGAAGTAATTGAGCTGTACTTTCGTGGTGTCTTTTCCCAAGACCTCGAAGTCAATCTCATCCCATGGGTCGCCATCATAGGGGCCGGTATACGTGAAGAAAGAAGAAACAACGCCGTCATTCTTCATAGCCTTCATGACTACTTCATAGCGCCCATAGCCATAGGTTGCTTTACTGCGATACTCACCACCGGCATACGGGACTTTATCCGCAGCCGGATTTGGCGACTCATCCACGGTCAACTGCAACGCGCCATCTTCAAATGTCACGTTTTCTTTATGCCAGAAGCAGTTGAACGGCATACCGTTAGTCCAGCCATTGGAAGCTTCAAACAGAGCATTTTCGCCCTTCGTCAAGTCAACCGAAAAAGCATCGCTGGCTTTCGTCTCCGTAGCCGGTGCAGCGGCCGCCATCGACGGAGCAGCCATATCCATCGTAACCGAAACTGGTACAGCCAGCGCCATCATAACGGCAGCAGCCAATGCTTTCTTGCGAATATCCATCATTTTACTTCCTCCCTATTCTTTGCTATGAATTGACCGGTCAAGTTGACCGGTCACCCCCATCGAAATCAATACGACAAATCCTCACCATTGCTATTGATAACTTTCTGATACCAATAGAAGGATTTTTTCGGACTGCGTTTTAACGTGCCTTCCCCTTTGTTGTTCTTGTCGACATAGATAAAGCCATAACGCTTCTCCATCTCACCGGTGCTAGCCGAAACGAGATCGATGGGTCCCCATGGGCAGTAGCCCATCAGCGTCACACCATCTTCTTCGATCGCTTTTTTCATCTGGGCGATATGCTCCGCGAAATATTTAATGCGCTCGTCGTCCTGTACCATCCCCGATGCATCCGGCGCCTCATGCAAGCCAATACCGTTTTCGACAATCATCATCGGCAGCTCATAGCGCTCGGAAAGCACATTGAGCATATAGCGCAGGCCAACCGGATCGATCTGCCAGCCCCAATCCGAAGCTTTGACATACTGATTGGGGATTTCCTTGGCCAGATGACGGCTATTTTCGTCATACTCACTGACAAAACTCATGTAGTAGGACAGCGCGAAATAATCCACCTTGCCCTCTTCCAGAGCAGCCAGATCGCCGTCTTCCATCTTGATGTCGTAACCATGAAGTTCCCATTCCTTCAGTATGTACTGCGGATAATGGCCACGGCACTGCACATCGCTGTAATAAAAAGTGCGATCCATTTCTTTTAGGGCTGCAATCTGGTCCAGTGGTTTGCAAGTCGCAGGATAGGACGGTGACATGGCCAGCATGCAGCCAATCTGGAAGTCCGGATTGATTTTATGGCCTTCAATAACGGCCTTTGCCGACGCCACCAGCTCATGATGTGCAACCTGATAAAGGACCTTATAACGGTCTTCGCCGTCCTTATAGATAACCCCAGAGTTGGTAAACGGTGCAAAAGTCTCGTTTACATTGCGCTGGTTATTGATCTCATTGAAGGTCATCCAGTATTTTACTTTATCCTTATAGCGCTCAAAGCACGTAACAGCAAAGCGGACAAACATATCCACGAGCTTGCGATTACGCCAGCCGCCGTACTCGGTAACGAGATGATAAGGCATTTCGAAATGCGAAAGCGTAATTACCGGCTCCATGCCATACTTATGCATCTCATCGAAGAGGTCATCATAGAACTTGAGGCCTTCCTCATTGGGTTCCAATTCATCACCATTTGGGAAAATACGCGTCCAGGCAATGCTCGTGCGGAAACATTTGAAGCCGAGCTTTGCCAGCAGGGCAATATCTTCCTTGTAATGGGAATAGAATTCGATAGCCTCGTGATTCGGATAAATCTTGCCCGGCAAAACACCATCGGTAATCTCACGCGGTTTGCCCGGACCACCGACCGTCATGACATCCGCAACGCTGATGCCTTTACCGCCTTCTTTCCAGCCACCTTCGAGCTGATGGGCAGCCACAGCGCCGCCCCAGAGGAAACCTTTTGGAAAACTCATGATTGGTATCCTCCTTACTTCTTTTCATCGAAGCGTTTGTATACCTCGATGAATTCCAATGCAATAGTCTTAAAGCCTTCCGCGCTCATGAGCTGGTCCTCAGCATGAAGAATCAGCAGATTGATGTTGCCACCTTCACCAGAAGCTTCCTTCTGGAGGAGTCCTGCATGCGCATCATGGCCTTCCACAAAGGCCTCGTCGCCTTCGGCGATAAGTTTTTCAGCCGCTTCATAGTTGCTCTTTTTGGCTTCCTGAATGGCTTCAATATAACAGCTGCGCGCCGTACCAACAGCTGAGATAATCTGAAATGCAGTGAGTTCTAAACCTTCCATAAAAAACAATACTCCTTAGTCGTTCATCAATTTGCGGGCGAATTCAAGGGCTCCTTTGCCGTCCATACGGCCATACATGCGCATGTCGATGGCGTCAACCGGAATGCCTGGAATCTGCTCGGCAATCTTATTTTTCTGGAAACGAATCTGTGGTCCGAGGAGGACACAATCCGCATCCGCCGCCTTCGTTGCTGCCTCCGATGCCGAAAAGGCATCGATGGAGCAATCATAAGAAGCCGCAGCGGCAGCTTCCTGCATTTTCTTTACCAGCATGCTGGTGGACATTCCCGAAGCGCAAAGTAAAACAATCTTTTTCATAATAAATTCTCCTTTTCAATTCTTTCCCCAAGAAAACTGTTTATTGTTAAATTAGAAATGGAAATCAACACGGGTACGAAGCATATTATGATGATAAGCCTCACCACGGCCTGCACCCCAAACCATCTTCGTGGCATTCGCTTTCATGTAGAACGTATCCCACTCAATATTCTTAGCCGGTACGTACTTAAAGCCAAATACCCAACCGCGATTGCCAGAATGGAAAGCGCCATCCTGCTTATCGCCGAAAACACCCACAAGGTCATTTTCATTTTTCGGATAGTTGAAATAGCGGGAATAAAGCTGGAACGAACCCGGGCTATTGAGATCCGGCCAACGGTAATTCAGCTGGATTGCATAAGTATCTCTGCCATCAAAGCGCATTCCTTTATAATTTCTGCGCTCACGATTCGTATGGACATAATCACCGAGGAAGAAGATATTCTTCATTGGATTCCACATGGCACCAATGAGGAACGCCTGCGAACCGATTGTATTCGGACGTTCAGCAGCATACAAATCCTTACCTGCTGAATCCTTACCTGCTGGCAATGTATGATCCGCATCTTTTGTGGTGCTTACATCATAATAGTTGTCGCCCAAAACTTCATTACGGTCAACATTTGGTTTGCCATAAGCCACGCGCATCTCTAAGCCATGGCCCACACGGCCTTCGAGACCAACACCGCCGAAGCTGAAATGATATCCACGATCAGTCGGCGTCAGATAGAATGCCTTAGCCGTCAGATTGGATTTTGGAATTGCCGAACTGAGCATTACACCATCGCACTCATTACCGAAGAAAGCGAAGTTATATCCCAAGAAGCGCCATCTGCGGCCAACATCCACATTAAGTTTTCCAATAGAGCCCTCTGCCCAGACACGCTGGATGGTGCCATGCTCATTATCGTATTTGTGGTCGGCATCTTTCGGATGGTAAAGAGCCGAATTTTTATCAGCCGTTACATATTTCGCATAGCGCTGAGCCGTTTCTGCCTGGAAGTTTACGTTCCAGCGGTCATTGACTTTATACTTGCCTTCAAGGTCAAGATACGAGCGGCGGAAATCATTGCGGTTTGCATAATCGTTGATATTGTCGTTATCCCAAGCCACACGTCCGAAACCATTAATCTGGATGCGGTTCTGGGCATCTTTGAGATTCTTGATTGCTGCTTTATTGCTGTTTGCGACTTTTTCCGTCCGTTTGAGCTTGGCATTCTCTTTTTTCAGTGCATTGAGCTGCTTGGAAAGCTTCTGCTGCTGTGCTTCCAGCGCTGCGATACGGGCGTTGATATCCGTATCATCGTTAGGTGCTGCCATCGCCGTACCCGAAATCCCCATCGTAAGACCGAGAATCATTGCTGTTGCTTTTCTCTTGCTAATCATCATCATTTTCCCCTTTTCTCGATACTTCCTAAAAATTTGAATTAATGTTCTGCAGCCGACTGCATCTCAGCTTTTACGGAATCTGCTTCCGGTTTTGCTTCTTCCATGTCGCCCATTTCCTCTTTGAGGAAGGCGTTATCCTGCGCTTTGAGGAACGGGAAGTAGATTGCCGTAGCGATAGCGAGGTTTACAATCTGAACCACTGCACCCTGCCAGCCATCGAGCAGGAAGCCCGCAATAATCGGCGGTGTCGTCCAAGGTACCTGAACAGCCGTGAACGGAGCCATAAAGCCCGTCGTGATAGCAAAGTACGTAACAAACATCGCAATCAGCGGAACAATGACAAACGGTACCAAAAGGTACGGGTTGAACACGATTGGCAGACCGAAAATAATCGGCTCATTGATGTTAAAGAGACCCGGGACAAACGCCATCTTCATCAGCGATTTGAGCTGCTGGGAACGTGCCGTGAAAATACCAGCCAACAAAAGTCCCAGCGTCAGGCCGCAGCCGCCACTCTTTACGAATACATCATTGATCTGGCAAGTGAAGATTTTTGCCTGTGGATTGTTCACCAAACTCATACCAGCATCGATAAGGTGCTGATTATCCAAAGAATTGGCAATGAGCAGCGGGCTTACCACACCGCCGACAACATTCGGGCCATGAATACCAGCCCAGAACAGGATGCTCTGAAGTCCCACGATGATAGAACCGCCAGCCAGTGAATCGGACAGGCCCTGCAGCGGCGTCTGGATTACTTTAAAGATAAGTTCCGGCAGCGTCGTAGCCCCGATGTAATGGCAAAGACCATAGAGAACCGAAGCGGACGTGAAAAAAATCATACCTGGTACCAGTGCGGTAAACGCTTTGGCGACACCGGAAGGAACCGAATCCGGCATCTTGATGCCGATGTGATTTTTTTCGCAATAGCAAAATACATAGGATACAAAGAAGGCAATAAAGATGGCGGTAATGACACCATTACTGCCTGCCCAAGCTTTCGGAATGATGTCACCGATGGTTTCCCCACCTTTGCTGACAATCGTCGGCGGCATCAAAATCAAAAAGGTCGAAAGAGCCAGAATCGATGCCATGATTGCATCGCAGCCTTCATTTTCTACAAATTTATAAGTAATCGACAGGACAACAATCAGCGCCAAGACACTGAAGGTACCACCAGCAACCGCATTGAGTGGAGCCGTCCAGTCTGTCCCAAAAATCGAAGCCATGAACTCCGGATATCCTGGCAGTGGCAGATTCGCCAGCAGCAGGAACACCGAACCACAGATTGTGAACGGCGTCGTCATGATGAAACCATCACGCAAGGCCGCTACGGCACGAATCTGAGCGAACTCCCCCATGAATTCGATAAATTTATCGAACATTTCTTGTTTACTCATTTTCTTTTCCTCTTTCCAAATTTGATTTACCCTAGGGCTGTGCGCGCAGCCCCCGTTCCCCTTAAGGTGATTCTAATATAACACGATGCCAATTACGGAACAATAAAGTTAAACCAATACGAAACACTGATTCATAACATCGTAGAAAAGACTTTTACTCCTGTAGCACTGTTACATATATTACATATATTCTGATATTTTTGTTATTTTTCGCATGTTGAATACAAAAAAAGCCTACTCCCATCAAGGAGAAGGCCGAAGTTATTTTGCTTAATAATAGAAGTGTTTGTTGAGCCATTGTTCTTTCTGACGGGCGCTGTGAAAGTCAACCCGGGTCATTAGGACAGCAAACAAGATATCCATGACATACTTTGCCCCCATAAGGAATACCCGTGGCCCAAGTTCCTCCATGGATTTCACCGTTGCTACTGGAAATACCACATCTGCTACCGAAGCCAGACTCGAACGCGGGGATGCTGTCACAACGATAATGGGATTGCCACGCAGTTTCAACAGGTGCCCGATATCGAGCAGCATGCGATTTTCGCCGGTACGGCTGATAAATACCGCCACATGTTCTTTGGGAGAACCGGTGGCCTGCAAATACTGCATGGTCATAGCTGGATGGACCGTGGAGCATTTATTCGCCATGATAAAACTGGACGCTGCCATATTTGCAATATCCAGATTGTTATCCGTAGCGTAAAAGTCCACATGCTCGGTCTTATTGAGAAGTGCCAATGCCCGTACAAAATCCGAAGGCTCCAGCATACTGCGAGTATCTTTCAAAGCATCAATCTCGATACTGGTCACCTTATCGAGAATCGAATGAACCGAATCGCGATCCGTCATCATGAGTTCTTTGCCATGCGGCCGTTCCACATACTGCATCATTTCTGCCAGGAATTTGACACGGAACTCCGTGTAACCACCAAATCCCAGCTTCTGGCTAAACCGCACAATAGCTGCTGAGCTGGTAAAGGTCTCCTTTGCCAACTGGCGCGTCGACATGCCGGGCAACATGCGAAAATTCGCCAACAGATAATCTGCAATCATAGCTTCCGATTCCGAAAAGCCCTCTTTATCCTGTAATTGTTTTACTAACCCCGTCATTTTTCTCCCTCGATTTCAACTACATGATCCCCAAAATAATTGAATGCTTTTTCCAGCGGTGCCCGTTCCTCCGGTGGCAGCTGATTTAAATTCACTGGAATCGTCTCCGGCTCCTCTATCGCAGGAGCTGCCGGCTGCTTTTTCGGACGTGGTGGCGGCGTCATTGGACGATCCTCACCACTGCAGGAAAGATGAAGCTCTCTTCCCGTAATCTCCTGCAACAGCGACTCCAGCTGCGTGCGATAGTTACGCATGGTCAGCGACGCCATCAGACTCCCCTTGAACTGAATAAAGAACTGCCGCTCGGTCATTCCCGCAAAGGTTCCCTGTGAGACACAAGCAAAGATCGGCATCTTATTCGTATCTTTCAGGGTCTGAAGCAGCGTATTCCAAACCTGCGTATCCTCCGCACGAACAGGTATCGGAGCTGGTGCCGGCATCGGCGCTGCTGTCGATGCCGGCTGTGTCCGCATAGTTTCCCCTTTCCTGCGGACAGGTGCCGGCCCTGCAGCCGGCATCGCCTTAACGCCAGCTGCTAAAGCAGCACTAACCTGTGCCAATTTCGCCTCCAACTGGGCAATCCGCTCAGCATCAGCCGTTACTGCCGAATTTTCGTCCTGCCTCGACACAGCTGGCTCTTCCCGGCAAAGCGAGAGCAGTGCAACCTCCACCGTAATGCGCGGCTGCGGCGACCATTTCATCTCATTCATTGCCTCATGAAGGCGTCGTATCATCCGCATGACCTGCTCGGCAGAAAACAGCCTGGATTGTTCCTTTAAGACATCCTCCTGCTCCGCATAGAGATCCATATTGGCGACCGTCCCTACTGCCTGATAAATCATAAGGCTTCGCAGGTGCAGCGAAAGTTCCGCAACAATCTGTTTTAAATCCTTGCCATCCCGCAAGA
Source organism: Selenomonas sp. ND2010 (assembly GCF_000702005.1). Classification (GTDB taxonomy): domain Bacteria; phylum Bacillota; class Negativicutes; order Selenomonadales; family Selenomonadaceae; genus Selenomonas_A. The sequence goes on from NZ_JNKI01000010.1 coordinate 34,027, forward strand.
GTTCCGCAATAACTTCCAAAACTTCCTGGGCCTTTTGTGCCGCCAAAGCTCTTGTCATCCGATAAATCCAGTCATGTCCCACCAGGCCTAATATCTGGCGCACCCGCTCGGCGGTAATCGTCCCTTCCGAAAGCGCGGAACACTGATCAAGAATCGAAAGCGCATCGCGCAATCCGCCATCCGCTTGGACGGCAATCATCGTCAAGGCTTCCTCTTCCGCATCGAGCTTCATCTCGTCGGCCACATAACGGAGGCGGTCATGAATCTCCTCGACGGTGATGCGCTTGAAATCATAGCGCTGACAACGAGACTGTATCGTAGCAGGAACTTTATGCGCTTCTGTCGTCGCCAGGATAAACACCACATGAGAAGGAGGTTCTTCCAATGTCTTTAATAACGCATTGAATGCCTCAGTGGTCAGCATGTGAACCTCATCGATGATGTAAATCTTATATCGCCCATCGACAGGCGCAAACTTTACCGTTTCTCGCAAATCGCGAATTTCATCAATACCACGGTTCGATGCCGCATCGATTTCGAACACATCCATGGAGGAACCATCGCTTATCTTGCGGCACTGCGCACATTCCCCACAGGGATCCGGCGTCGGTCCATGCTCGCAATTCAGCGCCTTGGCCAAAATTTTTGCCGTACTAGTCTTACCAGTACCACGCGGACCAGAAAACAAATAAGCATGTCCAATCTTCCCCGATGTGATCGCATTAGACAAGGTGCGGCTGATATGCTCCTGACCGACCAGATCTTTGAAACTGCCTGGACGCCATTTTCGATATAATGCAATATAAGCCATGAATTGTCTTCCCCCCGATTATCCGCGATACAAAAAAAGGATAGCTGTTGCAGCTATCCCTGTTCTTTTTCACGTCGGACCACAGTCCCCAGGCACCCTCACGGCACATGGAGCGACCCTCTTATCGCTGCTTCCTTCCGGACCTGACGAGGTTCGTGGGACTCCATTGCGTAAGACCAAAGCACTATGGCCCGACCTGAAAAAGAATTCTGCCTCTTCTGCAATCTATCCGAAAAAAGGATATAAAAATGGCGGAGAGTGAGAGATTCGAACTCTCGATACAGCGTTCACCGTATACACGCTTTCCAGGCGTGCTCCTTCAACCACTCGGACAACTCTCCACAATGCTCTACCAAAAGAAGCTATTTATTTTTCCTGTTGGCGATGTCGCTCAACAACAGAACCTATTATACGAGGTATTGAACCAGATGTCAACACTTTTTTGAAAAAATATTAATCAAAGAAAAATAGGAGCAGCTGCCCTGCTCCCATTATATCAAAAAAACTCATCGACAGCCAGTACGATTTGGAACGAACCAAATGCCGTATACACACGCAAGCGCAATTGACGACTCCCCTGTGGTACGATATCCTTCTTCCAGCGAGGAGGATATAAATCACCTTCCAAGTCCCTTTTGGCCATCTCTATACTAAACAGGCCAAGAACCACATTGAGAAACTCTTCGCAACAGTCAATAGCCAGCTCATCCACCTGGTCCATTTCTTCCCCACTATACCGGCGGGCCATTTCTAAAAAAACCGACTCCGCTGCGATAACGCCACCGACAATATTGATATCACCACTCACGCGAATCGAAACGGCATAGGATGGCGACATCTCCTCTGTTGTCACAGGTTCCTGTGACACGACGCTGAGTGTGTGGGTCAATTCCTCCATCTTTTCGATGAACAGCTCCACATACTTAGTGTAGATGTTCAGCTCATCATCATAGCCATCGGCAGCTGCCAATTTTACTGCTGTGCGGATAGGACGAGCATCCACTTGTTTCACCTCGGGCAACCGATGCATGATTACCCCTTCGTCCGCTTCCTCCTGCTGAAGCAAGGATTGGATTTCTTCCGGTCCATAGCGCTTTTCATTGAACAAGCATTGTGCAATGTTATACTTACTTTTCATCGCCAGCGACCTTCTTTCGGACAGACTCAATGGTCTTCTTAATCTGGTCGCTGGAGTATGGCTTCTGAATAAAATCCATCGCTCCCATCTTCAAGGTCGTCATAAGCTTCTGCGGCGTTCCCGCGGAAGACAGCATAACTACCGGCAAATCTGGATTGACTTCCTTAATCACCTGCAGAGCCTCTATCCCACCTACTTCTGGCATAACGATATCGAGGAATATGCAATCAATCGATTCTTGAAGATTCAACATCACAGCGTCTTTGCCATTTTCTGCCTCCAACACCTCGCAGTCCAGAGCCTCCAGCTCCTGGCGCAGTTTTTTCCGCAACAGTTTTGAATCATCGGTAATGAGAACTTTAAGTTTTCTATCCAATGTTGTCGCCCCCTAGTATATCTCTATTTGCTTATTGTTTTATCCATGATATCCCATTATCCAGAGATTGGATATTCTATCTATTCGGCAAAGCCGTTTTATTTTCCTCCTCCCCCCTATCGCACCATAAAAAAAAGCTCCAGCAACCTCAAATTTGAGTTGCCAGAGCTTTTCCCTACGAAGCGATTCTGTCTAGGTTCTCTGGTTCTTACCAGACGAACAGGCCGGCAATTCCAGCCGACAGCAGCGAAACCAGAATACCCGAAAGCAGCATGTAGCCAACGTTACGGGAAATCAGTTCGTTCTTATCATCATCGACAATGCCTTTGAAGCAGCCGATGATCATACCCAAGGTAGAGAAATTTGCAAAGGACGTGACGAATACCGTCAGGACGCCCTGCATATGACGGCTGAACTGTCCAAGGATATCCTGAACACTCAGCATGACAACGAACTCGTTCGTGACAAGTTTCGTTCCCATGTACTGTGCCAACTGGAAGGCCTCAGCAGAATCAAGTCCCAGGAGCCAAGCAAACGGGAACATGATGCAGCCCAGGATGTTCTCCAGCGTAATTGCCGGATGAATGAGAACCAGCAGCATATCAATGAGTTTTGCCAGTGCAACGAATGCGATGACGTTAGCGCAGATAATCAGAATCAAGCGGCCAGCGCCCAGAATGGAGTTGCCAAGGAAGGAGAAGAACGGCTCGCGCTCTTTGCCACCCTCCGTAACCGTTGCGACCGTATCTTCTTCCTCGGAGATTTTAACCGGATGCAACAAGTTCGTAACGATAAGTGCGTTGATAACATTCAAAGGAATAGCCGTGATGATGAACTCACCCGGCATCATCTGCGTATAGATGCCGACCATAGCAGCGGTAATGCAGCTCATCGACATCATAGCCAGCGTCAGGCAGCGATCTGCCTTCATGCGTTTGAGCTGGAGGCTGGAAACTGCCAATGCTTCCGTATTGCCCAAAAACATCATCTCAATGGCAAAGAAGGATTCAAATTTCGGCTCACGCGTGATGAATGCCAAACCTTTACCGACCCATTTGATGATAAACGGCAGTACCCCGATGTAGGTAAGAATATCAAACATCGGAACAACCAGCAGGATTGGCAGCAGTGCTGCCGTAAAGAAGTTCATCTGCGGAACATGTACCCAATCCGGGAATGCGAACGCAATCCCTTCATAAGCAACACTGATGAGCCAGCTGAAGCCAGCAGCTGCTGCCACGATAATTTCACGACCGATTGAGAACGACGTGAGGAACCAAGCCATAAAGACGTTGAGCAGAAGCAAAGCTCCTACACTGCGCCACTGAATCTCTTTGCGTTTTTTGGACAAGAGAACACCAATTGCCAAAAACACCAAAACGCCTAGAACATTGATAATAAAGTACATGATTTTCTCTCCTTTGTACTCTGTGAGAATTAAGGACACGTGTCCTATTCTCTCACAAAATACATATTATTGTCAACATTTACCGAGTTTTAAAGGTCTTTCTCCGAAAAGGCAAATGGCAGAATCTCCTCCAAGGTAGCAACTTTCACATCGCCTTTGAGGTTTGCCATGATAATTTTGTTGATATGGAATTCCCCCATAACCTGACGGCAGGCACCACAGGGAGAGCAGGGGCCCTCCGTATCCGCAATCAGCGCGATTGCCTCAAATTCCTGCTCGCCCTCCGATACGGCTTTGAAAATGGCCGTACGCTCTGCGCAATTCGTTACCGGATAACTGGAGTTTTCGATATTGCAGCCTCCGTATACATTTCCCTTTTTCGTCAGCACAGCTGCTCCGACTTTGAACTTTGAATACGGGCTGTAAGAAAACTCGCGATATTTCTTAGCAACTTCAATAAGTTCTTTATCCTCCATCATATAACCCTCCCCTGACTTTGATTAATATTTCTCGACTTTATCCTTTTCGACACGAGCATAAACCAGCGGTTCTTTTTCCGGCTGTTTGTCACCAATAGTGATTGCCTCACGATACATGGACTCTGCATTTTTAAGCGATTCTTCCTTGGACGTATAGAGCGTGACCAGGCTGTCGCCTTTCTTGACTGCATCGCCGTATTTCTTGTGCAGAACCAGACCAGCAGAGAAGTCGATGTCACTCTCTTTCGTCTCACGGCCAGCGCCCAGGACAACAGACGTTTCACCAATTTCTTCCGCATTCATCTTCGTAATGAAGCCATCGCGCTCTGCGATAACGTCAAGTTTGAACGGTGCCTGCGCAAATTTCGTGTAATCGCGGAGGACTTCATCATTGCCGCCCTGTGCCTTGACCATCGTGCAGAAGGTCTCGAAAGCAGAACCATCTTCGATGGATTTTTCTGCCATAGCGCGGCACTCTTCCGGCGTTCCCTTGCCAACGAGATAGAGCATGTTCGAAGCCAGCTGCAGGGAAACTTCCGTGAGATCCTCCGGTCCATGACCCTTGAGGACATCCATGGATTCCATTACTTCCAGGCTGTTGCCGATGCCATAGCCCAGCGGCGTGTCCATATCCGTAATCAATGCTACCGTACGACGGCCTGCTCCTTCGCCAATAGCAACCATCGTCTGCGCCAGCTTGATTGAATCATCGAGCGTCTTCATGAAGGCACCGCTGCCCGTTTTTACATCCAGCAGAATGCAATCGCTGCCAGCAGCCAACTTTTTACTCATGATGGACGAAGCAATCAGCGGAATGCTGTCGACCGTAGCCGTAACATCGCGCAGTGCATAAAGTTTTTTATCAGCCGGAGCCAGGTTGCCAGACTGACCGATAACGCTGACACCGCATTTGTTGACCGTATCGAAGAACTCTTTGCGATCAAGAACCGTGCGATATCCCGGAATCGCCTCAAGTTTATCTACCGTACCGCCGGTATGCCCAAGGCCACGGCCAGACATCTTAGCAACTTTGCCGCCACATGCTGCTACAATCGGAGCTACGATAAGCGTCGTTTTGTCACCAACGCCACCCGTAGAATGCTTATCGACTTTCTTGCCTTCGATAGCCGAGAGGTCAATCATATCGCCGGATTTTGCCATGACTTTCGTCAGTTCCGTAATCTCATGGTCATTCATTCCATTGAACCAGATTGCCATCGTCATTGCGGACATCTGATAATCCGGAATATCACCGTTGACATATCCGGTAATCATGAACTGGATTTCCTCATCCGTCAAAACTTCGCCATGTTTTTTCTTGGTGATAAGATCGTACATTCTCATTGCTGAATCTCTCCTTTATATATAGGGGAGCCTCGCTCCCCTACTCTATTGATACCATTAGTCTTTTACAATACGCGGCAGCAAGCTCTCGCCCTTGGTCTTGAGGTCGCAGCCAAACATATCCGAAATCGTTGCCCCGATCATGGCAAATGTCGGATACGTTCCGAGATTGACGCCCTCTTTAATCTGTTTGCCGTAAATCAGCAGAGGCACATACTCACGCGTATGGTCTGTCCCCGGTGCCCCCGGATCACAGCCATGATCTGCCGTAATCATCAGCACATCATCATCCTTCATCTTCGCCATGAACTCGCCGAGCTGACGGTCAAACACCGTCGCAGCTTCCGCATAGCCATCGATGTTGCGGCGATGACCATACTGCATGTCAAAATCAACGAGATTTACGAAGCAAAGACCCGTGAAATCTTCCTCCATGACTTTGAGCGTCTTTTCCATCCCATCGACATTGTCTTTGTTGATGCCCAGGCTGCGGCTGATGCTGCGGCCGGCAAAAATATCCGAAATTTTGCCAACCCCGATGGTATCGAGGCCTTTGCGCTGCAGCGCATCCATCATCGTGTCTCCCGTCGGATCCAGCGAGAAATCATGGCGACGGGAAGTACGCGTATACTCCGGATAGCTGCCCACATACGGACGGGCAATGACACGGCCCACGCCATGCTCGCCCTGCAGCATCTCACGAGCTGTCTTGCAGTAACCGTAGAGCTCTTCGACTGGTACATCTGCTTCATTCGCTGCAATCTGGAATACACTGTCGGCCGACGTATAAACGATCAAGCCGCCAGTTTTCTCCTGCTCACGGCCGTAATCATGGATAACGGCCGTACCGGAATACGGTTTGTTGCACAGGATCTTTTTACCGAAAGCCTTCTCGAGCTTTGCAATCAGATCAGCTGGGAAGCCATCCGGATACGTGGGAAGCGGACGCTCCGATACGATACCGGAAATCTCCCAATGACCAATGGTCGTATCTTTGCCGCGGGAAAGCTCACGCAGACGGGCAAAGCTGCCAATCGGTGCTGCCTCCGGCGAGCCACAGTCAACCCCATCGATATTGAACAGACCGAGTTTTTTCATATTCGGTGTATCATACTTCGGCGAAGCAACAATTGACTTCAACGTGTTGCATACATCATCGCCGAATTCCGGAGCATCCGGCTCACGGCCAATACCATAGCTGTCCAGCACAATAATAAAGGCGCGTTTGAATTTACTCATAAAAAAGACCTCCCATACCAAAAACAGTTCGTTATGTTTATAATTATCTGACGATTACTGTTCTTAATCTTATCTTAGGTTGTTATTATTGTATCGCTTTCCGGCTTGTAATAAAAGGACACATGTCTCGAAACAATTCGGATTCCCTCTTGTTTTCTAAACATGTGTCCTATTTCTGCTATTCTTCCTCTTAGGTTCCTTCTTATTTTTTCGCAGGAAGTTCTAGCCCCTGTTCTTTGCGTGCCTGATATTCACGATCCAAGATTCCTAATATCACCAGATTTTCATATACCCCGTTGGTAAGAATCGTCTCACGAATCAAACCTTCCCGCACCATTCCTTCTGATTCATAGAGATGCAAGGCCCGTACGTTATAGTCCTTACAATCCATCCAGGCGCGGTGAAACTTCAAATCATCAAACGACCAGGCCTTCAATAATTTCATGGCTTCGTGACCATAGCCAACGCCTTTTTTCTCGATGATAACATGGGTCCACTCGATTTCCTTCGCCTCAGTCGTGAGCCCATTAATCATCAAATATCCCACCGGACTTCCCGTCTCTCTTTCCTCAACAATGATGTCCATAGCCGCTTTACTTTCACGAATAAGCTTTGTATGAAAATCCCGGTCAAAAGGGACAATAAACTTGAGATTCTCTGGCTCATATTCCAGTTTCATGATATAACCAAGGTCGGATAAATCTGCCTTTCTCAATTGGAGGCGTTCTCCGACGTGCAGAATTTCTGCCATACTATCGCTCCATTCCTATTTTGGTTTTTCTTTTTCCTATTATATAGTATAATAATTGTATTTTCGAATTCAAGTGATTCAATCACTGTCATAGGTACAAGGGGGTTTTATTTTGTCTACTATCGAATGGATGTCCTGGATTGATTGGGCGCATCTTTTAGAAATGCTTATCCTGCCGGGCTGCATCCTCACCGTTGCCCTTACTGCTGGTATCACCATCAACCGCATCATCCATCGGCGCGTTTCCCGCCATATCTCCACCGATGAGACCACCTGGCAATTCATCTTTGTCAACGCCCTCCGCGGAGTGCCAATCTCCCTCTGCCTCGTCGTCGGTCTCTATTGGATTGTCAACACCAGTCATCTAAGTGAACCACTCGTCAGGATTTTCTCCTATGTTTTGTTCACCGTTATCATTCTGTCAATCACCCGGGTTATTGCCCGTACCGTAAATGGCATCATCGATATGCAAATCGAACGCTCTGAGCAAAAGATGCCAAAGACCACTTTGCTGAATGCCATTGTCAACGGCATCATCTATGCGATGGGCATCCTCGTCATTCTTCAATACTATGGGATTTCCATTGCCCCCATCCTGACCGCCCTGGGCGTCGGTGGTATGGCCGTAGCCCTCTCCCTGCAGGAAACGCTGGCCAACATCTTCTCGGGTCTGCACCTGATTCTTTCCAAACAGTTGCGCATCGGCGATTACATCCGCCTGAGCAGCGGCGAAGAAGGCCGGGTCACCGATATTACCTGGCGCTTCACGACCATCGTTCCAGCTGGCGATGCCAATATGGTAGTGGTCCCGAATCAAAAAATCGCTTCCTCCAATATCACCAATTTCAGCATGCCTCGCCGCGACATCGTCATCCGCATTCCCATCGGGGTCGCTTATGACAGCGACCTCGAAAAAGTCGAGCGCGTGACCGTCGAGGTTGCCGAAACCATTCTGGAGCAAGTCGATAAAGATGTGAAGATAAAGCCAGCCGTTCGCTTCCACACCTTTGGCGACTCGAGCATCGATTTCAATGTCATCATGCATTCGAGCCGCTTCGACCATCAATTTCTACTCAAACACGAATTTATCAAAGCCCTGACAAAACGCTATCGGGAAGAAGGAATCGAAATCCCCTATCCGATTCGCACCGTTATTCAAGCAGACCAATCGCCACAATGACCTCTTGTGGATAACTTTTTTCTTCAAGAAAGATTATTCATCCCTTATCTTTCTCGCGAATCGAACAACACGCAGATTTCATAGATTCCCCTGCGGTTCGTGAAGAAAATAGTCTGCATAAACTACCAAAATCTCGGATAACATACAGTTTTATTCTGTGGATAAGCCTGTGCATTATATGCCACAAACAACTATATGTAGTATTTCTATTGACTATCACACCATATATATTGTATAATTTTCTTGCAAGCGGAAAACGCGCTGTTTGCACCATTATTAATAAATAAGCAGGATTAAGTATAAAAGGACAGGTGGATTACATGTTAGTGAATGGCATTGACGTGACCGTAGAAGGTCTCGAAGATATTTCCGAACAGGAAATCGTGAATTATATCGACTATGTCGAGAATAAAACCAACGAAAAACTCGACACCCTCCATATTTCCGCTGCGGGTAACGACGATGTCAACATCGATTACGTTCTCCAGCCGCAGAAATTTGAACGCATCCGCCGCATCACCGGCTATCTGGTCGGCACAATCGACCGCTGGAACGATGCAAAACGCGCCGAAGAACACGACCGTGTTAAACATGGGATGCGACACTAAAAACACAATTGCCAAAAACCTTCCTCGTTGAGGAAGGTTTTTCTATGAAAGGAAGTCTACATCCATGAAACTCAGAATCGCCGGCATTGTTGACGACTCCGTTGTCGACGGCGAGGGCATGCGGCTCACCGTATTCACCCAGGGATGCCCTCACCACTGCCCTGGCTGCCATAACCCCGACACCCACGATTTTCAAGGTGGCCGGGAAACCACGCCCGAGGCCATCATCGCCGAAATCGACAAAAACCCCCTTCTTTCTGGCGTAACTTTCAGCGGTGGAGAACCCTTCATGCAGCCCGCTCCACTCACACGACTTGCCAAGGACGTCCATGCCCGCGGCCTGGACGTCTGGAGCTACAGCGGCTACACCCTCGAAGAACTCATGGCCCGTCACAATCCTGCCATCAACGCCCTGCTCGAAGAAATCGATGTACTGGTAGACGGAAAATACCTGGAGGAACAACGCGATCTCACCCTGAGCTTCCGCGGCAGCCGCAATCAACGCATCATCGACCTGAATGCCTGGCGCAAGACAGGCAAAATAAAACTTCTATATGCAAACGAATAAAAGTCACGGATAATGAATAGACGTAACCGCCATCATTATCCGTGACTTTTTGTATGGAAATGTACGACAAGGAATCTTATTTTACGACCAGTACCGGGCACTTCGACTGCTCTACGATATACTGGCTGACACTGCCCAGAAGAACTCCTTTGACAACGCCCAGGCCGCGGCTGCCCATGACAATGAGGTCCATATCATTGCTGGCGGCAAAGTCGAGAATAACTACTGCAGGAGAGCCCGTCTCCGAGAAAGCTTCTTTTTCCACATCGGACGGTACCATCTGCATCGCGCGGTCCAAAATGACATTGCCAGCTTTTGTTACTGCTTCCAAGATTGCATCGGACAAGCAGGCATTGATTGCCAACTGATTGATGTTTGCTACATACAAAAAGTTAAGTTTTGCCTCGCAAGCTTCCGCTAAAGCAATTGCCTGAGCAACCGCACGATCCGAACCTTCCGATCCATCTACTGGTACAAGGATATTCTTCATCATAATATTTACCCCCTTGATAAAATGGCTTCCATTATCTGGCCACTGCCACAGAAACCTCTGCCCGTTCAACGATTTCCTGACTAACACTTCCGAGCAAAAGTCCCTTCATAAAACCAAGGCCACGACAGCCGACCACGATAAGTCCTGTCTGCTTTTCCTGCGCAAAACGCAAAATCTCATCAGCGGGAATTCCCGTACGACGATGATACTCTGCCGTAACCGAAGGCGGAACATGCTTCCTCGCTCGTTCCAACGCTTCCTTCTCCATTACCTCGACAGAGCCGGCTATCGTCTCCGGCAGCCAGGACTCTTCTTCTGCATCCGTATCCTTATCAAAATAAGAAACATGCAGAATATCGAGCACTGCCCCTGTAGGTTCCGCCAATGACGCGGCGAACTCTACAGCCCGCTCAGCCCCGTCTGACGCATCAACAGGAACAAGGATACGGGTAAGTTTCTTCATCTGGATTCCTCCCCCGTGAGTCTTATATTGTATAGTTCGCTTAATTTCCACAAAATTCCTCTAATTTTTATAAAACTAGCGAAATTTTTCTAGCCGAAAATCACGTTGACAATAATTGTAAAAAGATGATAAACTTTATTAAACATTTATGGACGTTTTTCCGATATTATATCACCATTAATGTAAATCCATTCTTAATTTTCAATATAACTGTTTTTATATCAAGGAGGCCTTTTCATGCCGAAAAAAGAAACCGCAGCTCCATCCAATCAGGAGATCGTTGCCGCTACCACTATTTCCGGCGTCTATCAAGCAGCCCGTCAGCTTGAAGGTGTCGTCAAGAAAACACCGCTGATTCCCAGCGATTTTTTCTCGGAATTATCCGGCAATCAGGTATATCTCAAACCAGAAAATCTCCAGCATACTGGTGCTTTCAAGCTGCGTGGCGCCTATAATAAAATAAGCCAACTGACAGAAAGTGAGCGCGCCAAGGGTGTCATCACGGCCTCTGCCGGCAACCATGCGCAAGGCGTTGCCTATGCGGCACAAAAACTCGGTGTTAAAGCCGTCATCTGTATGCCAGCGACCACCCCAATCCTTAAGGTTGAAGGCACGAAAGCGTTAGGAGCAGAAGTTGTTCTTCACGGGGATGGTTTTGACGATGCCTATGCCTACAGTCTAGAATTGCAAAAAAAATACGGCTATGTCTACATTCACCCCTTCAACGATTTACAAGTTCTCCTCGGGCAGGGCACTACTGCTCTTGAAATCATCGATGCCTGCAAGGATATCGATGCGATTCTCGTACCGATTGGCGGTGGTGGTTTTGCTTCCGGCGTTGCCTTGGCTACGAAACTCGTCAATCCCGACATCAAAGTCATCGGTGTTGAGCCAGAAAATGCAGCCTGCATGAAAGCAGCTCTCGATAACGATAAAATCCTTACGTTAGACAGCGCTGATACCGTAGCCGATGGCTGTGCCGTAAAAACCGCCGGCACCCTTACCTTTGAATTCTGCAAGAAATATCTTGACGAAATCATCACGGTTTCAGAAATGGAAATCATGGGCGCCCTGCTGGCCCTCATCGAAAAACACAAACTCATTGCCGAAGGTGCCGGTGTTCTTTCGCTGGCAGCACTGACCAAACTTCCATTCAAAGGGAAGAAAGTCGCCGCTATCGTCAGTGGCGGCAACATTGATATCTCCATGATTTCCGCATTGATTGAAAAAGCCCTGATTGCCCGCAGCCGTGTATTCTGTTTTGCGGTTCCACTGCCGGATAAACCAGGACAGCTTCTCAACGTTTCCCGCATTCTGGCCGAGGAAAACGCCAACGTCATCGAGCTCAATCACAACCAGGCCAAAGTCACCGACAGCTTCAAAAAAGTCGTTTTGGAAGTCACGGTAGAAACCCATAACGAGGAACACGTCAATCGCATCATCGGCGCCCTGAACAAGAATGGCTACGAAGTAGATCGCCTCTATTGATAGTATTCGTACAGCATTTGAACCCGGTTTTCTCCGGGTTCTTTTTCTTTCCCTCCCACTGTATTGTTATTCACAGTTTTCTAAAAATAGGACCTTTTATCTTTCGCATTGACTTTTTTAGTACCTACTTATATAATGAAGTATCTTATTTATATATTATTAATATTTTTTTACGATGATCTGTCATCAAAAGAAAGGAATGAACTCATTTGGTTCTACTCGCACTGTCCCCAATTCTTTGGTTGGTCGTTGCGCTGAGCATCCTTCATATGCCCGGTCACAAGGCCTGCCTCCTGGCCCTCCTCATCTCGATTGTCGTCGGCATGGGGCTCTATGATATGACCGCTGTGCACGCTTTCCAGGCTTTCCTCGAAGGTGTTGCCCTGGCTTGCTGGCCAATCCTTTTGGTCATCATCGCCGCAATCTTTACGTACAATCTTTCCCTTCACACCAAAGGCATGGACGTCATCAAGAAAATGCTCACTTCGGTCAGCCATGACCGCCGCGTGCTGATTCTCTTGATTGGCTGGGGTTTCGGTGGATTCCTCGAGGGTATGGCTGGCTTTGGTACGGCCATTGCGATACCGGCAGGTATGCTTGCCGGCATCGGCATCAACCCCATTATGGCTGCCTCGGTCTGCCTGATTGCCAATTCCGTGCCGACTGCTTATGGCTCCATCGGTATTCCTCTCGTCACGCTGGGCAGCGTTACGGGCAATGACCCAACCACGCTTGCTACCTACACTTGCCTGCAGCTTGCTCCGCTGACGATTCTCTGCCCGACCCTTATGACCATCGTTGCTGGCGGCGGAAAGCTCAAGGCGCTGAAAGGCATGTCCATCATGTGCATTGCAGCAGCTCTTGGCTTCCTTATCCCCGAGCTGATTGTCGCTTACTTCATGGGCCCAGAACTGGCTGTTGTTGCCGGCGCTATTGGTGCCATGGGCGCCATTGTCGGCTGCGCCAAACTGTTCCCGGTAAACGACCCGGAATATGCTATGCCTGCTCATGATGACGAAGAGCCTGTTACTGCTGCTGGCGGTCTCAAGGCTTGGCTGCCGTTCATCTTGATTTTCGTATTCCTGCTGGCTACGTCAAAACTCGTTCCGGCACTTCATGATCCGCTTAACCTCATCAAGACTTCGGTCCTCATCTACGATGGCGAAGGCGGTGCACCGTATACCTTTACCTGGGTTGCTACGCCAGGTATTCTGATTCTCCTGGCGGCTTTCATTGGTGGCAGCGTACAGGGTGCTGCTTTGGGCGAGATGCTTCGCGTTCTCAAGCAGACTGTCATCAATCTGCGTTTCACGATTGTTACCATCATCGCGGTCATCGCTACGGCAAAAGTCATGGGCTATGCCGGCATGACCCATGAAATCGCGGAAACTGCTGTTGCTGCCACGGGTACTGCTTATCCGTGCATTGCAGCTTTCATTGGCTCCATCGGTACATTCATCACCGGTTCTGCCACCTCCAGCTGCGTGCTGTTTGGTAAACTGCAGACCGACTCCGCCCTGGCAATCGGTGCAACGCCAGCTGCACAGGCTTGGATCGCCGCTGCTAATGCTACGGGTGCCTGCGCTGGCAAAATGGTATCTCCACAGAGTATCGCCATCGCAGTTGCTTCGATTGGCGTTACCGGTGTTGATGGCCAGCTGCTGAAGTTCGCAGTTAAATACTATGTGCCGTTCGTCATCGTCATGGGCCTCATCGTTTACTTCGGCCAGAGTGTCGTAGGCTAAGCGAATCAAAACATTATCTTGCTAACCACTTTTAAAAGCGGCTGTCGATTCCGGCAGCCGCTTTTTGCTTGCGTGGCTTAGATATATGTCTTCCTTCGCGTTATATGCTATACTAAGGATAAACAATGCCAAAAGGAGAACATAATGATTTCATTAAATAAACTTACGACGGAACGTCGTAATCCCCATACCTCCCATATCGATGAACTCAGTACCATAGAGATGGTAACCGCCATCAATCGCGAAGACCAGCAAGTTCCACGGGCTGTAGAACAAGTATTGCCACAAATAGCTCAGGCAATTGACCTCATCACAGAAAAACTGAAAAAAGGGGGCCGGCTCTTTTATATCGGTGCTGGTACTTCCGGCCGTCTTGGCATTCTCGATGCTGTCGAATGTCCGCCCACTTACGGAACAGCACCAGAATTAGTCCAGGGACTTATCGCTGGCGGAACCCCAGCGATCTTCAAGGCACAGGAAGGCGCCGAAGACAATCCCACCCTCGCCGGTGAAGATTTGAAAGCCGTCGGCTTTTCCGCTGACGATGTATTGGTCGGCATTGCAGCCTCTGGCCGTACGCCTTATGTAATTGGCGGCATCGAATACGCAAAAAAGAAGCAGGCACCGACTATTGCGTTATCCTGCAGCGAAAACTCCCAGATCGCGGGACTTGCCGACATTGCCATTACCCCCATAACAGGTCCCGAAGCAGTTACCGGCAGTACCCGCATGAAGGCCGGCACTGCGCAAAAGCTGGTACTTAATATGCTTTCCACCGGCACCATGATAAAATTAGGCAAAGTCTACGGAAATCTCATGGTCGATGTAAAGACATCCAATTTAAAACTCGAGGAACGGGCGCGCCGCATCGTCATGGAGGCGACAGACTGCAGCCGCGATGAAGCAATTGCAGCACTCACCAAAGCCGAAGGACGTGCCAAACTTGCGATTCTGTTGCAGCTTACAGGCTGCAGTGCCGAGGAAGGACGCCAGCTGCTTATCAAGGCAGAAGGTAAACTCGGCAACGCTTTACAGGAAATGGAGATACGCGCATGAATTATGAAGCAATTGCCCGGCAGATTTTCCAGCTTACCGGGCCTGCCACGAACATCAAAACGATAACCCACTGCATGACCCGCCTCCGTCTGGGGCTTGAAAAAACGCCTCTCGACATCGAAGAGCACTTGAAAAATATCGACGGCGTTCTTGGCGTCAATCAAACCGAAGAGGAATTACAGATTATCTTAGGCCCGGGGCGCGTGGATAATGTCACCGACGAATTTTCTAAACTCGTCCATACCGCCGCTGCTGCACCAGCAGCAGCGGAAGGAAAAAAGACGCGAATCGGCGACGGCAAAGAACTTCATGCGCAGATTCGCGCCAAAAACGCCACTCCGATAAAGCTTTTTTTCAGACGAATCGCCAGCATCTTCGTCCCACTGATTCCAGCTTTCATCGCCTGTGGCCTAATCAGCGGATTATTGAACGTCGTTGCCAAAGCCGACCCATCCACATCCACGGCAGCCTGGTTCCATTTGCTGGCCGTTGCTGGCAATGTCATCTTCTGGGGAATGAATCTCTTCATCGGGTTCAATGCCGCGAAAGAATTTGGCGGCACCCCCATCCTCGGTGGCATTCTCGGTGGACTTATCACCCATCCAGGTTTGGCTGAAATCACCCTCAACAATACTCAACTCGTTCCAGGCCGTGGCGGAGTCATTTCAGTACTTCTCATCGCTGCCCTCGGTGCCTTGATTGAAAAACGCTTGCAACGCATTATCCCAGAAATGTTCTGCCTATTTTTGACGCCACTCTTCACCTTCCTCCTTGCCGGTACAATCGCTATCCTGTTTTTACAGCCTTTCGGTGGTTTTCTGTCCGACCTCATCGGTCAAACGGTTACGACTGCCATAAATACCGGTGGAGCTATAACGGGCTTCCTTCTTGGTGGCCTTTGGCTTCCCCTTGTCATGCTGGGACTTCATCAGGCCTTCACACCGATTCATGTGGACCTGCTCGCCCGCTATGGCGTAACCATACTGCTTCCCATTCTGGCCATGGCAGGAGCCGGCCAGGTGGGGGCCAGCTTTGCCGTTTATCTCAAGACGAAAAACAAACATCTCAAACAGACCGTTGCCTCCGCTCTTCCGGTTGGCATCATGGGAATTGGCGAACCACTTATCTACGGGGTCACTTTTCCGCTGGGCCGGCCATTCATTGGCGCCTGTATTGGCGGTGCCTTTGGCGGGGCGGTTCAAGCCTCCTTCGGCATTGGCTCTGCCACGCTTGGCATTTCCGGCCTGCCGTTAGCCGCCGGTACTGACCATATAGCCCTTTATCTCTTGGGCCTCATTGCAGCTTATGCTGCCGGCTTTGCAGCCACTTGGCTGCTTGGCTTTGATGATCCGGCCGAAGACTGAACCGCCGCATCATCCAAATAGAAAACGATAAAGAGGGACTATTTCATGAACAATGGTATTTCAATCTATCCAGGACTCGATAACACCTTGGAAGAAAATCTCGAACTCATCGATAAAGCTGCTGCTTGCGGCTTTCGCCGCATCTTTACCTCCCTTCACATCCCCGAAACTAACGTCCAAGCTTTAAAGCGTGAACTATCGGAATTACTGCGTGAAGCTCGGCGCCATGACATGGAAATCATATCCGACATCTCGCCAGCTACCATGGAATTACTAGGTATCAAGGAGTTTTCCCCTTCCGCATTCCGCATGCTGGGAATCACTACCCTGCGGTTAGATTACGGCTTTGGCCTGGACGAGATTGTAAAACTATCGCACAATAAGCAGGATATCCGCATTCAACTCAACGCCTCAACCATCACAGGAAAACTGCTCAGTGCACTAGTAGAAATGCAGGCTAACTTCCGTCAAATCGATGCTCTGCATAACTTTTATCCCCGCCGCGGCACGGGAATCAGCGAAGAATGTCTCGTGCGCAAAACCATGATGCTGCACAAACTGAAAATCAAAACAGGTGCCTTTGTCCCTAGTCAGGGGCGCCGTCGCAGTCCCTTGCAGGATGGACTTCCTACTATGGAGGACCATCGGGATGAGTCGGCAGAACTGGCCGCCCGTCACCTCATCGCTCTTGGAATTGACTCCATCTTCATTTCAGACAGCCTACCCACCGAAGAAGAACTGCGTTCCATCGGCTCCCTCAACAACAATCAGGTCACCCTAGGTGCCAAACTTTTAACCAAGGACCCCGTACAACGTGAATTGCTCTCCCATACCTTCACCGCACGGGCCGACGAAGCCCGTGATGCCATCCGCGCAGAAGAAAGCCGCCAGCTTCTCAAAGAGATGGGAAAAACCATTCAGCCAGATAATACCATCATTCGCCCCATTGGTGCGGTCACGCTCGATAATATCGATTATAAGCGCTATATGGGCGAACTACAGATCATTCGTGCCCCGCAGGCAGCGGATGCACGAACCAATGTAGCAGCCATGGTCGAGGAAAGTGAAGTCAACATGCTTCAGTACATCACTCCCGGCCGAAAGTTTTCATTCCGATTCAAAGAATAAACTGCTATAATATACCTAATTGAATGTAATGGGAGGATTTTATGGACGATTATATCGCTAACGATGACCTCTGCGAGGTCTATCATACGCATCCAGACCGACTCCAAGACTGTGCCATCCATAAACTCGATGACAAAACCAGCCTGGCATTGGCAGATGTCTTTAAGACACTAGGAGACAAAACTCGCATCAAACTCCTCTCCCTGCTGGCTTCCGAAGAGGAGCTCTGCGTCTGCGACATTGCCGAAGCACTTCAGATGGGACAATCTGCCATCTCGCATCAGTTGCGCGTGCTTCGTGCTGCCCGTCTCGTGAAATTCCGCAAAGTCGGCAAAGAGGCATTTTACTCCCTGGACGATGATCATGTCTTGAAGCTCATGCGTCAGGGACTCGACCACGTTCGCGAGGCGTAACAAAAAAGGAAAACAACAGAAAGGACGACGACTATGAAACGACCACGGCTGCTTCGAACCGGCTTTGTCACCTGCCTGTCACTCATCATGCTGACCGGCACGGTATTGGCATCGCCTACACTCCGCTCCGGTTCCACGGGACATGATGTGCTGCTGTTGCAGAAAAAACTCAAAAATGTCGGCTACACCATCCACTCCGTAGATGGTGTTTACGGCGACGAGACGGAACGAGCTGTGGCCGAATTTCAGCGTGACCAGAAAATCCGCATCACCGGAATCGTCAACAACGCTACCTGGCGGGCTCTGCAAAAAGCCAAGCAGCGTACCTGGGGCAGCAATGTCCCCAAACCAGAACCACTTCCGGTCCCCAAAACCGGTGGTGGTCAGCTGGCACCGGATAATCAGCCGATTCTTGCCCCGGGCAAGGTAAATGCCATCATCCGTACCGCCAAGTCATACCTCGGCGTTCCCTATAAATTTGGTGGGGATACCCCCAAGGCCTTTGACTGTTCCGGATACTTGCAATACGTCTTTGCCCAAAACGGAATCACGATTCCCCGCACTGCAGACGAACAGTATAAACTCGGGCGGCGGACCACCAGCAGTCGGCAGTTGGTTCCCGGAGACCTGGTTTTCTTTACGACCTATGAACCAGGAGCTTCACACTGCGGAATTTATCTAGGAAACGGACAATTCATCCACGCCAGCTCCAGCAAAGGAGTCCGCATCGATGAATTATCCAATAGTTATTGGTCTCCGCGCTACTATGGCGGAAAACATATCGTAAAATGACAGAAGAGAAGAGCCTCCGACCAAAATATCGGAGGTTCTTCTCTTCTTCGTTATGCACTTATCTGCAGCAAGATATCCTGCAGGTTTAATGCTACCAATTCATCCTCGTGCGAATCTTCGCGCTCTGTCATCAGCAACAGCTGCTGGACAATCAGGTAATTCCGGAACATCTCGACCGTAATATCCTGTTTTGCCATGATATGCCGGCGCATCTTGCGCTTGGAACGCTGCAGGGCATTGTCAACACTCTTGATAGAGCCACTGATTTCATCCGCAATTTCCTGGTAAGACATCCCACGCACATACGACAGGAAAATGCGATAGTCAAAAGGCGTCAGCTCCTTCGTCACCACCGACTGACAGAATTCATAGTCTTCTTTCATCACCAAGCAGAATTCAGGATTCGCCTCTAACTCATCGCTGACCAGAATATCTAACAGCGTGTAGTTCTCATTCTCCTCCGCAATGGAATAATCCAGCGAGTACGCCGTATTGAGCGGCTGATTTTTGAGCCGCTGCAAAGCCTTAACTGCGGTGATAAACTGGCAACGTACACAATGCTGGGCAAAGACGCCAAATGGTATCTTCTTCTCTGGATTATAATCCCGCATTGCTTTAAAAAAACCGATCTGACCTTCCTGAAACAAATCCTCCTGGGCAATATTGCGCAGACAATTCCAACGAGTCTGACCACCAATCATCGGAGCATAGCGCTTCAACATCATTTGAACCAGCTGATCATCCCCATTCAGCTGATACAACGCTACGACCTCTTCATCAGTCATGCTTTTCCAATTATCCATAGACAAGACTCTATTCAACTCCTATCTTCTTCTATCCCATTCCCTTCTTACCTTACTCTAATTTATATTAGCACGACATTAACCGTGTATACAATATGACTTTTTTCCCTATTTTTATTTCTCGTTCCCCCTGTTGCCCTATGCATTGACAGTGATATTAGGGTTTATCCTATTACTGGTATCCACTTGTATAAAAAAGTATTTTATATGGCATAGGGCTTTTATCCTATAGTATAATCAATAGTTATCGTCTTTCCTATTGCATTCAGTTATTATTTCCAATTATTTTCATTTTGGTTTTGTTGTAAAAAAATGTCCATTGGCCTAAAACCAACGGACATTTTTTCCGCACAGGCTCTCACCTGTTTCTTACTCATTTTCTGTTGTCAGCAACAGCCTGGAAAGCAATCTCTGCAGCGGCAATAGTACGGTCTATATCTTCCTCGCTGTGCGCACCGCTCATGAATAGGGTTTCAAACTGCGATGGTGCCAGATAAATTCCCTGTTCCAGCATCGCCTTAAACCAGACTTTAAAGGCTTCCTGATCCGATGCACAAGAATCCTCATAATCATAAACATCCTTATCGTTGAAGAAAATGCCGAACATCGAGCCCGCCTGATGGGCCTGAATCGTAACCCCAGCTTCCTTGGCCTTCTCCTGCCAACCAAGCAGAAGCTTCTTCGTCTTCAACGTGAGCTCTCGGCTGTAATCCGCCTTGCCTTCCTCAGGCTCTGCCGTAATGATTTTAAGTGTCTCAAGACCTGCCGTCATGGCCAGTGGATTACCCGAGAGGGTTCCTGCCTGATAGACCGGACCTGCCGGCGATACCTTCTGCATGATATCGCGGCGTCCGCCATAAGCGGCTACCGGCAAACCACCACCGATAATCTTGCCGAGACAAGTAAGGTCTGGCGTAATGCCATAAGCGGCCTGAGCACCACCCAAGGATGCGCGGAACCCACACATGACCTCATCAAAAATCAAAAGTGCGCCATGCTTTTCCGTAAGATTGCGCAGCGTACGCAAATAGCCTTGCTTCGGTGGCACACAGCCCATATTACCAGCTACCGGCTCCACAATGACAGCGGCAACTTCATCACCGATTTCCTCCATGACCTTCGTGATAGCCTCGGCATCGTTATACGGCACGGAAATCGTATCTTGTGCTGTCCCTTTCGTAACCCCCGGAGAACTCGGTACACCAAACGTCGCCATACCCGAGCCGGCATTTACGAGCAAACTGTCACTATGGCCATGATAGCAGCCGATGAATTTGACGATCTTTTCCCGCCCCGTGTAGCCACGCGCAAGGCGCAGAGCACTCATCGTCGCCTCGGTACCGGAATTTACCATACGGATGACCTCGATTGAGGGATAGACCTGCATGACGAGTTTTGCGAGTTCGGATTCGATACAAGTTGGTGCACCATAGCTCGTGCCGCGCGTAGCAGCTTCCTGCAGCGCTTTAACGACCCGCGGATGCGCATGGCCAACCACCATAGGCCCCCAGGAGCCGACATAGTCGATGTACGCATTGCCATCGATATCGTAGATCTTATCGCCCTCAGCACGCGCAATAAACGGCGGATTACAGTCAACGCTGGCATAAGAACGAACCGGACTGTTGACACCGCCCGGCATCAACGTTTTCGCTTCAGCAAACGCTGCCGCAGATTTTTCGAGATTCAGCATAAATTACTCCTCTTCTTTCAGCCATTTCGCAGCATCCATTGCATGATAGGTAATGATGATATCTGCTCCAGCACGTTTCATCCCCATAAGCGTCTCTAACACGATGCGCTTTTCATCAATCCAGCCATTGGCAGCGGCTGCCTTGACCATTGCGTATTCACCACTGACATTATAAACCGCTACCGGATGATGGATATGATCGCGAACCTGGCGGACGACATCAAGATAAGCCAGCGCCGGTTTTACCATGATGATATCTGCGCCCTCAGCGATGTCGAGATCAACTTCCTTGATGGCCTCATGTGCATTAGCCGGGTCCATCTGATATTGACGACGATCCCCAAAGCTCGGCGCACTATCTGCCGCATCACGGAACGGACCATAATATCCCGACGCATATTTGACCGCATAACTCATGATCGAGACATTAAGGAACCCTGCCTCATCCAGCGCTTCACGGATAGCAGCTACCCGGCCATCCATCATATCTGACGGCGCCACGATATCCGCACCAGCCTTAGCCTGCGAAACAGCAACTTTCTGCAACAATTTAAGAGTCTTATCGTTGTCCACATAGTGATTTTCCAGATGTCCACAATGACCATGAGACGTGTATTGGCACAGGCAAACATCACCGACAACCATCATTTCCGGAACAGCTTCCTTGATCGCCTTGATGGCACGCTGTACCGGACTTGTCATATCCCAAGCACTGGAACCATCTTCATCCTTGTACTCTGGCAAGCCAAAGACTTCCACCGACGGAATCCCCAGCTGCCAACATTCCTGCGCAACTTTTACGGCGTTGTCCACCGAAAGATGATAGCAATTCGGCATGCTCGGAATCTCTTCTTTGACATTTTCCCCTGGAACGACAAAAATCGGATAAACAAAATCCTTTGCCGAAAGATTCGTTTCTCTTACCATAGCACGCATAGCCGGTGAAATTCGCATGCGGCGCGGGCGGAGTTTCTGAGTGTACATAAAATCCATCTCCTATGAATCAAATATTCGCTTTAATTGCTTCAACTAATCCATCAATCGTATATTCGTCGGCGACAATATCCGTTTTAATACCGTTATTCTTCGCCGTCTCTGCCGTAACCGGACCAATTGCGGCAGTCTTGATCCCCGTAAGCGCGTCCGCTGAACCAATAATCTTGATGAGATTGGTCACCGTGGAGGAACTCGTGAACGTCACCAGATCAATCTCCCCAGCCGCCATCTGCGCCTTTAAGGATTCCGCATCAACCTCTGCTGCTACGGTCCGGTAGGCAGGTACCACATCTACGACAGCACCTTGTTCACGCAGCTTCTCCGGCAAAATTTCTCTTGCCTCCTGCGCACGCGGAATGAGGATTTTCGCATGAGGTGGCAGTTTTCCCCGGAGTGCCTCCAAGACACCTTCGGCTCGGAATTCCTTCGGTATCACATCCGCAAGAATGCCATACTCTTTAAGCTTTGCTGCCGTTGCACTGCCGATGGCAGCTACTTTGGCATATCCGAGCGCTCGGGCATCTTTGCCGCCCTTCATGAGGCGGTCAAAGAAACGAGCAACACCATTGGCACTCGTAAAGATAAGCCACTGATAATCGTTCAGCTTAGCAATCGCTGCCTCAAGCGCCTCATAATGGTCCGCCGGTTCTTCGATGCGAATAGCTGGTGTCTCGATGACTTTGGCTCCCATCTGCTCAAGACGCGCCGTAAGTTTCGATGCCTGGCTGCGAGCCCGCGTGACGAGTACGGTCTTACCGAACAGCGGATGCGTCTTAGGCTCATCGAACCATTGAAGTTTTTCACGCAAGTTGACCACATCGCCAACGATAAAAATGGCCGGCGGCTTGAGTTTCGCCTTGGCCACATCTTCAGCAGCCGTCCCAACAGTAGTCATGAGAACACGCTGCTCGGGCTTTGTTCCCCATCGGATAACAGCGGCTGGTGTATCGGCTGAACGCCCGTTTTCCATGAGTTTTTCCGTGATATGCGGCAGATTTGCCACACCCATGAGAAATACGAGCGTATCGACCCCAGTCGCCAGATGCTCCCAACGCATATTGCTTTTGCCCTTGGTGGGGTCTTCATGCCCAGTGACCACGGCAAACGAAGTCGCCACCGCACGATGCGTGACCGGAATGCCCGCATAAGCAGGCACTGAAATCGCTGAGGTGATGCCTGGTACAATCTCAAAAGGCAAACCGTTCTCCTGCAGTAACAGGCCTTCCTCGCCACCACGGCCGAAAACAAAGGGGTCTCCTCCCTTGAGACGAACCACACATTTTCCTTCGTTCGCCTTATCTACCAGCAGCTGGTTGATGTTCTCCTGCTTCATGGTATGATTGCTAGATGCCTTTCCGACATAGATGTATTCTGCATCATCCGGGGCCCATTGAAGAATCCGATCATCAGCCAGACGGTCGTAAACCACGACGTCTGCCATCTTCAGGCACTCCACTGCCTTCAGGCTTATCAGCCGGTAATCCCCCGGACCTGCGCCTACCAAATATACCATTCCTGCCATATTTATCTCTCCCTTAACCATTAATTTCGCTTTCAGCGGTCCATGAGCAGTCCGATTTCCTGC
This sequence comes from Selenomonas sp. ND2010, assembly GCF_000702005.1. GTDB lineage: Bacteria > Bacillota > Negativicutes > Selenomonadales > Selenomonadaceae > Selenomonas_A. The sequence goes on from NZ_JNKI01000010.1 coordinate 57,948, forward strand.
ATGATCTGCAAGCCACCCATTGCCAACAGTTTATCCGCCAGTTCCTGGCCGATTTTTTCACACCGATCGGCACGGCCTGTCAATTTATCCCGATAAAGTTTTGCCCCATCCACGGAGGCAATCACAGCTTCCACCTGAATTTCTCCCGCCTCGGTCGGGGTCGCATAAACCCCCACGGGCACCTGACAACCGCCCTCGACACGCGCCAGGAAAGAACGTTCTGCCGTTGCACACTGCACCGTTTCCTCATCATTTAGAAAGGCAATCAGCCCACGCACTTCTTCGTCTGCTGCCCGGGTCTCAATAGCCAGTGCTCCCTGACCTACCGCCGGAAGAACCATACTTTTCGGCAATACATCGGTGATGCGTTCCCCAAAGCCCAGCCGCTTGAGTCCAGCCACCGCCAGTATTATCGCATCAAAATTTTCTTCTTCCAACTTGCGAAGTCTCGTATTGACATTTCCCCGCAAGTCACAAATATTGAGGTCAGGGCGAACATGCAAAAGCTGTGCTTTCCGACGCAGGCTGGATGTTCCCACCTTCGCCCCCTGTGGCAGCTCCGAGAATTTCTTGTACTGGGGACTTACCACGGCATCGCCGGGGTCAAAGCGTTTGGTAATGGCGGAAATCACCAAACCTGCCGGAACTTCCGTCGGCATATCTTTCAAACTATGCACAGCCAAATCAATGCCGCCCTCCAGCATATCTGTCTCAAGTTCTTTCGTGAAAAGCCCCTTGCCGCCGATTTTAGCCAACGGCGCATCGAGAATCTTGTCCCCCTTGGTCGTCATAAGCTTGAGCTTTACCGTCAAATCCGGATATTTTTCCTCCAAACGGCTCTTCACATACTCAGCCTGCCAAAGTGCCAGCTTACTGCTGCGCGTACCGATAATGATGGTGTCTTTCTTCACGGGTAGCTGTCTCTCCTATCGTATCGAGTTTAAATAACGAACGCATGGCGTCAATATAGAATTCTTCCTGCGGTGTTCCCGCCGATGCATTGAGTTTCATCATCGGCATGCGCAAGATCTTCCGCACGATCATGCGGGTCATATGTTCAATTTGGCGCTTTTCCTCCTTAGTGAGGTCCGGAAGCTTCGAGCTAGCACGCTTGATCTCACGCTGCCGGATACGTTCACAACGCTCAGAAAGCAATGCCATGAGCGGCCGGAAAGAGAGGTATTGGAATTTTTCTTCAATCGATACCACTTCTTCCTCGACGATTTTTTGCGCCTGAACCGCCTCTTCCCGCCGTTCCTGTACATGCTCATCGACTACTTCTTCCAGCGCATCGATATTGTAGAGGCAGACGTTCTTGATTTCTCCCACTTCGGGATCTACATCACGCGGCACGGCAATATCGATGAGAAAAAGTTTGCGGCTTTTCCGCTTGGTCATGAGCTGACGCGTCTCCCAAGGCTTGATCACATAATGCGGTGCCCCGGTAGAAGTCACGATGACATCCACATCCACAGCCTTTTTCATCGCCTCATCAAAAGGAATCGCTTCGCCGTTAAAGCGGGCTGCCAACTGCTGAGCCCGTTCCAAGTGACGATTTGTCACATAAATCTTCTTGATTCCACGGGAGACTAGGTGCTGTGCCGTAAGCTCTGCCATCTTGCCCGCACCAAAAATAAGCGCATTAGACGAGGTCAATTCCCCTAATACCTCACGAGCCAATTCCACCGCCGCATAACTTATCGAAACCGAATTATACTGAATGCGCGTTTCTGTCCGCACGCGCTTACCGCAGGCAATCGCCCGATGAAACAAGGTATTGAGAATGGTACTAGTCGTTCCAGCCTCACGGCCTAACGCATAAGCTGCCTTCACCTGCGACAGAATCTGTCCTTCTCCAAGCACCAAGGAATCAAGACTGGACGCCACCTCAAAAAGATGGCGAATGCAGTCTTCATTCTCATGATGATAGAGATACGCATCGATATTCTCCTCATTTCCCGTGAGGTCAAAGAGAAACTGTCGAAGCGTAGGCAAATCTTCCCGAATGTCGTCCACCACGGCATACATCTCACTGCGATTACAGGTAGATAAAACCACCGCCTCGGAAAGGCCCTCGTAATCATTGAGATTGGCCAACCCATCACGTATTGCCTGTTTTGGAATCGCAAACCGCTCCCGCACATCAACAGGAGCAGTTTTATGATTCAGCCCCAGCATCAATAATTCCATTACGTATCTCTTCCTCCGCCCGATCCAACTGACCGGCTCTCACTAAATCTATCACACACTGAGTTAGAGCATTGCGCCAACGGCGTTGATGCTCTTTACTGCCGCCCGGCAGCTCTTTTATCTCTTCACGCAAAGCCTTGAGCCGCGGCAAAAATTCCGCAAAACTCGGGGGGTATTCCTGCTCCAGCCGTTTCCGCAAAAGCCGTGAAAACGCCGGGCTGTCACCACCAGTAGCCACCGTCAGCAAAAGATCTCCCCGCACGACACGCGACGGAACTTGAAAGTCCGTCATCTCCGGCTGTGCCGCCGCATTGACTAACGCCCTTAGGTGTTTTGCCTCCCGCGCTGCCTCCCGGTTAGCAGTTTCCGAATCTGCCGCACAAAATACCAATAACGGCTGATGTGGTGCCAACATGCCATACACGTACACGCCTGCCTGCCAGCGTAATTGGCGTTCCCCCGCCAATCGCTGTAAGGTATCCGTAACCGCGGGGGCGATAACCGTCACCTCAGCTCCAGCGGCGACAAGGCCCATCACCTTTCGCTCCGCCACCTGCCCACCGCCTATCACCACACACGATTTGCCAGACAGATCCAGATTCAATGGATAAAGCATTTGCTCCCCTGCTTTCCTGAATGAATATCATTTACGAATTTGATTCATTTTTCAAACTGCTTCTATTATTATACCGCTGATTGGAAGTTTTTTCTATACGCAAAATCCTTCATCAAAAAAAGACCACAGACTCGTTTTGGAGTCCGCGGCCCTTCCTGCGTACAGAATGGTTCGTTCCCAGTCCCAATCCTGCGTATTATCCTCAATCCAGCGATATGATTTTGTTTTTTAAAACATAAACCAATGCCTGCGTACGATCATTAACCTTGAGTTTATGGAAAATACTGGTCAAATGGTTCTTGACGGTCTTTTCACTAAGCCCCAGAGCCTTGCCGATATCCTGATTGGAAAAGCCTTTGGCAATGCACTCCAGCACATCCATTTCACGGGCCGTCAATCGCTCCCCACGGCTCTCATCCAACATTTCCCGTGCCTTGGTTTCCACATCATCAGAAATCGACAAGCTGCCAAACAGTCGCTCCGCAAGTTTGGGATAAACAAAGGCGTTGCCCTCGTTCACCACATGAATAGCCTTAACCAGTACCGCCGGTTCCACATCTTTCAGAAGGTATCCCAACGCACCATTCTTCAGCAATTCCAGTACATAATTATCACTATCGTGAATCGTCAATGCGACAATTTTGGTCGGACACTCTGCCTGCTTGAGCTGACGAGCGACTTCCAAGCCACTGAGCCCTGGCATGTTGAGGTCCAGCAGTAATACATCCGGCTGAAGCATCAACGTACGGGCCAGCGTCTCCTGACCATCCTCTGCCTCGCCGATGACCTCAAGATCATCTTCAAAGTTCAGCACACGCTTGATTCCCTGCCGCAGCAAGGCATGATCGTCTGCAATCAAAATCTTAATCGCCATATCTGTTCTCCTTTTCTAGTTGCATTGGCCTGTATCTTTCGTACTGCCGGAATCCTTTAGTATGTGCGCAGTCAAAAAAATCATGATTTCTGACTCCGTATGATTCCGTTTGTAATTGCGAAAAAAGCTTCCCAAAATAGGAACATCCCCAATAAACGGCACTTTGCTCATCGATCGAGATTCATCGCTGCCGATCAATCCACCGATCACCATAGTCTCTCCATCCCTAAGGCGAACCGTGGTATCTGCGCTTCGTTTCTGAAAGCGATACGCCTTGATATCATTGACATACAGCGGTGAACTAACCTCTGTATGAACCTCTGCCGTTATCATTCCTCCCGTATTAACCCGCGGAATACACCGCAAAATAATACCAGTCTGCCGATACGTCATCGTAGTTGTCGTCGATGATTCCGTGACAGACTGTGTCGGTACTGGAACCTCTCCACCGATATTAATTACAGCTTCGTGCCCCTGTAACGTCGTAATATTCGGCCTTGCCAGCATTTTGGCCTTGCCATCCGCAATCATAGCATTGAGCTTTGCACTAAAATAAAATTCATAGGGTCTCCCCTCGGGCCCATGCCCGAAGCGAATTATCCCCGGAATCTGTTCACTGCCATTGAACCGGCGGCGGATCTCCGTCTCGGTATAATCCCCGCTCTGTCTATCCTTGTATCGCGTCTTGTGGTATTCCGGATACTGCGGCAGTGTTGACCATTGCCACTCCACACCCAAATCCTTTGATGCACTGCGCGAAAGTGCAATTACTTTTGCTTCTAATGATACCTGTTCTGCCGGTACATCCAATTTGCGCAAAACAGCTTCCACTTCCTGTGCTTCCCAAACGGTTCCATAAAAAATAACCGAGCCGGATGTCTCATCCACGAGAGCCCTGTTTGCAGTCCGCCCAGCAGTCTTATTGGCATTTGCCTTATTCTTCGTATCATTATAATTCTTATTCAACACAGAATCAAATTTTCCTTCATTTAACAGCGATAAATTTACCGCCTGCGCCAAGTCATGGGGGTTGGCGTATCTCACTTTATACGAATGAACATGCGATAAACGCCCCGTTCTGCTGCCGACTGTCACAATATAATCTTCGCCATCCTGGAACAGTATCAACCCCTTAGCCGAAGCTACCAAATGCATCACCCGATCTGGTTCCTCGGTCATATCCAGCGTCACCGTCCCTTTGACTTCATCATCCAATACCAAATTGAAATGTCCCATTTTCGCCGCCGATAAGAGCACCGACCGCACATCACCATTGACCACCTGTACCCGCATGGGCGAAGCTGCCATCCGCCCCATCGGAAACAAAGCCAAAAACACAACAACACCAGTAACTAGAGCTTTCCCATTCTGCCATTTTTTCATCGCTATTCCTCATTTCCCAAGGATCAATATGACCGGAGATATAAACATTTATCCTGCCAATCTTTGCGCAACATAACAACGCCATCACCAATATGGACGAGCTGCCAATCCCGAAAGGTTTCCCCTACAGACAAGACGGCCGTCTGCCCATCAAAACGCAGCAGCGCCATCTTCCCGTCGCTTCCCTGCATAATCCCACAAAGCTCCGGTTCTACAGGCCGCACCGGTTCTCTTGTCAAATCCTGAAGCTTTGGCCGTTCGGGACGCGCTGCCATTGATGTTGTCGTTTCTACCTGAGCCGTTCCTGTCGGAAGCTTCTTATCTTTTGCGACTGCTCCTGCCTGGCTGTCTTCGGCTGCCGTTTCGTGAAGTGGCGTAAAGGGATTGCGTATGTCCTCCTCTGCCACCAAAATATCTGCCCCGCGTATTCCCCGCCGCCCCAACACTGCCGGCGGTTCATTCTGCTCTGGCGACTCGGTAGCAACACGTTCCCCATCTCTGTCGGCATACAATACACTCACGCCGCACAGCAATAGCGTAACAAACAGAGCTGCCAATTTCTTTCTGTCATATTGTCCATCCATAAACAACTCTCCTCCTGTTTGTCCATGCTAAAAAGCTTTTTTCGATACCATTATATTCGTGTTATTCGTGTTTGTATAGTATTTATTAAAATTTTCTAAGCAAACAATAAAAAAGAAGAACTTTCTCTTCTGAGAAAGTTCTTCCTATCCTAATAGAAATTATTTCTGATTCATAGCTTTGCGCTCAGCCAGTTTCGGTCCCATGATACGCTTATAGGACTCAACACCCGGCTGGTCGAAGGCATCAACATCAGCCAACTCACCTTCATACGCAACCGACATAGCCAGCATGTACAGCAGCTCACCGAGATGATAAGCATCGAGCTTCGGCAGCGTGAAGCAAGCATTGTAGCGCTTGTTGGAAGCCAGAGCATCCGCATTCGACTGGCGAGCAACCTCAAGAGCCTGACCCATGGTCACGCCAGAGATATCGGCCAGCTTCTGAGCCTCAGGGAATACGTTCGGAATTTCCAAGTCATTTTCCCAGTTTTCCAGACGGATGAACTGAACGATTTTATCCAGCTTGCCTTCCTGATGCTGCTGCGTCTGGGAATGCATGTCCGTCGTGCCGACAGCAACGAGCGGCGTGCGGCCATAGCAGACTTCTTTGCCCTCTTTGTTGTACTGTTTGCCAAGCGACTCAGCCAACAGCTGAATGTACCACTCCGAAACCGATTTGAGGTAATCGCCATACGGCATCATGACTTCGATATCACGGCCATGTTTCTCCGAAGCAGCAAACTTCAGGGCAGCATTGAGCATCGCCGGGTTCTGCCACATATCGTCATTCTGGCAAGCCTTATCCATGTCTTTAGCGCCATCGAGGAATGCCTGGATGTCGAAACCAATACAAGCAGCCAGCGTCAGACCGACTTCGCAGAAAATCGAGAAGCGTCCGCCAACACCGTCCGGTACAGCATACTGCGGCCAGCCCTTTTCGATTGCCAGCTTCTTCAAAAGCGTCTGTTTTTCCATGTTCGGGTCCGTTACCGCTACGACCTCAACATCGACGTTCTCAAATTTCTGCAGCGCATCATAGATTACCATGAAATTGGACATAGTATCCAGCGTACCACCAGATTTGGAGATGACGAGCAGCAGGACTTTCAGATTGCGTTTTTCATGACTCTTGGTGATTGCTGCCGAGTTCTTCAAATAATGGATGATATCTCCCGTACGGCGCGGATCGATATTCTGTCCGCTGAATACGACTTTCGGGAAACCATTGCGCTCTTCTTTCGACAAAGCATTCCAGAACTCGCCACAATGAACATCAAAGAGGACTTTGTCACCGAGATAAGAACCACCGATACCAAGAGAAACTACAACGTCCACGTTGTCTTTTACATGATCCGTCAGTTCCTGCAAGTGTTTCATGGAGCTCGGGCTGTTCAGATGTCCTTCTTCAACATACGGCAACTGGCTGAAAAGAACCTTCTCCGGCTCGCCATCTTTGGAAAGATGTGCACGGATAAAGCCTTTCTCGCGCATTACCTTCATCGCTTCATGTGCTTTTTTCAGATCTTCCTCGTAACATTTCAGATCTGCATCCGTAACTTTGCCTTCACCATACAGGTTGTCATAATCAAACGTAAAACCTGATTTCAGTTTCAAACTCATTCTCGTCAACACTCCTCTGTAACTCCACATCCTCGCTGCGTGCCATCGCAATAAAAAAAGGATGCTACCATAAAAAACCACATATCGTATAATACGTGATTATTATAGCATGCATCCTTTTTACTGTGAAGGAATTTTTAGCGTTTCATCGTTATTTGGAAAGTTGTTTCAACCTTTCCACTAGTTCTTCGAAACAGAAGGAATGATCGGGCAATAGTTCCGATACCGTCCGGCACTCGGATTTTGCGAGCAAAGCTAGTACCAGAATCCAAACCAACATCCCGCGGGTTCTACACTCGCCTTCAATCACTGCTCCCGTTTCATCAAAGAGACAACAACGGCCAAAATCTAAATCCCACAGCACTCCCATATCGGCCTCCTGCGCGCGAACAGCAGCTGCCGTATACTCACGCATAGCTGGATTCGTCGAATCGGGGACACCATTGGGGAAACTGCGGTCAAAAACATTGTGAACCTTCACCACATCAAAGGGAAGTTTTTTCTCCAGTGCATTGATGACCGGCCCTGCTGTTGCATTAACCGTATTGGCAACCACCTTATAAGGTTTGAGCTGACGAAGGTCGATAACCGAAAGAAGCTGTTCCACATAATTTTCCATAACATCGGCCTTCAACGACTTCTCCGGATTACCTCCAGCCGGGTCAAAGTCACTTTCCATGATTAACTGCTCAACTTCCCGCAGATTGTTGTCCATTATATTCATCCAATACACCTCTGATAATATTTTATGCCAATAACGGCTTTACAGCCTCTGCCAATTCGTCTTTTACTGATTTTGCTTCTTCCAGGTCCTTGCCCAGCGTTGTGAAATAGGTCTTGATTTTCGGTTCCGTACCAGACGGACGAACCACTACCGTCGAACCGTCGTCCAATTGGTACGTCAAGACATTCGCCTTAGGAAGCCCGGTCTTTTCCGGCTCACTGTAATCAATGCACGCGGTTACCTTGCGATTGCCGAAGGACTTCGGCGGATTCTTGCGAAGCTCAGCCATGATTCCCTTCATCTTGTCCATGCCAGAAAGTCCTGGGAAGGAGAAGGCATCCACCGCATTGTAATAGCGGCCATACTGCTGATAGATTTCTTCCAGACGCTGTTTAATAGAAGAACCGATGGAACGATAATATGCAGCCATCTCACAGATAAGCATCGAGGAAACCACAGCATCCTTATCGCGAACATACGGACCAGCAAGATATCCATAGCTTTCCTCGAAACCAAAGATGAAGCGCTCCGTCTCCCCCTTGGCTTCAAGACCGGCAATCTGATCGCCAATCCACTTAAAGCCCGTAAGAACATGCCGCAGATCAACACCATAGTGTTCGGCTACTTTATCCGCCAGTGGCGTCGATACAATCGACATAACCGCTACCGGATCTTTCGGCATGGTCCCCTTTTCGATGCGCCCCTGGCAGATATAGTCCAAAAGCAGGACACCCATTTCGTTGCCTGAAACTAATTCGTAGGAACCATCAGCGCACTTCATGGCAATGCCCACGCGGTCTGCATCCGGATCGGTAGCCAGCATCAAATCTGCCTGCTCTTCTTTTGCCAGCGTCAGCCCCTTTTCCAGTGCCTCAAAGATTTCCGGATTGGGATAACTGCAGGTCGTAAAATAACCATTAGGATACTCCTGCTCAGGAACAATCGTAATATCGGTAATACCGATATCTTTGAGCACACGGGTTACCGGCACCAGCCCCGTACCATTAAGCGGGGAATAAACCAGTTTAAGCCCGGCAGTTTTTGCCAGTCCCGGGCGAACCTGACAGCCCTCGATGGCCTCATAAAAAGCTTTTTTGCAAGCGTCATCGACGAACTGAATCAAACCTTTCGCAACGCCCTCGGCAAAACTGATGTATTTTGCGCCCGTGAGCACATCCGTTTTCTGAATGGACTCATAAACCACTGCTGCCGCATCATCCGTCATCTGGCAGCCATCCGGGCCGTAGGCCTTATAGCCATTATACTTAGCCGGATTGTGCGATGCCGTAACCATGATTCCCGCATTGCACTTATAATAACGGGTGGCAAAACTAAGTGCCGGGACTGGCATAAGTTCATCATAAATGCGGACATTTATGCCATTCGCTGCCAGAACCCCAGCAGCCTCCCGGGCAAAATTCCACCCCTTCAAACGGCTGTCATAACTGATGGCAACCGTCTGCGTGCCTGCCTGAGTCTTGACCCAGTCAGCCACACCCTGGGTAGCCTGACGAACGACCCAAATATTCATACGGTTCGTGCCCGCGCCCAATACGCCGCGCAAACCAGCCGTACCAAATTCCAGAGCAACTGCAAAGCGATCTTTGATGGCTTCCTCGTCATCTTTGATATCGTTTAACTCTTTATTGAGGTCGAAATCTAAAAGATCGGCAGCAGCCCAACGTTTGTACTCATCTTGATACATAGATAATCCATCCCTTTCATGAATCAGTAGTTCATTGACTTGTTGAGTCATCATCATTACCCACTATGAATACATTTCCCTTAGATAACTTCGACAATTGTCCTTGAAATCCTTCCCACCATTTTAATCCATCAGATTATATTTGCGCTTAAAGCTCCGCACGGTCCAAAAGAAGGCAATAGCCAGCGGAACGCAGGAACCAATCCACGCCATGGGATTCGCCAAACACGCGCCCAGATATCCCAGAGAAGCACATAAGAAAATTGCCGCCGCTGTGCGCATGATAAGCTCCATGATACCAGCAATAGTCGGCACAACGCTCTGTCCCAATCCCTGCAGGGTATAGCGAAAAATAAAGAGCAGCGCCAAAATCCAATAGCAGGAACCATTCACCAGCAAATACTGCTGCCCATATTCAATAACCTGCTGCTGTCCTTCGCCCACAAAAAGATACATGATATCTGCACCGAAGATTATCAGCAGAATTCCTGCGGCAATGCTGAATGCCACCGACATGTAACAGCACTTCCGCACGCCCTCGGCAATGCGCGCGTATTGCTGCGCGCCATAATTCTGAGCCGTATAAGCTGCCATGGCCAAGCCAAAGGACATCATTGGCATCATAGCCACCGAGTCGACTTTCTGGGAAGCGGCATAAGCTGCCACCGCCGTCGGTCCTAAATTGTTGAGTGCCACCTGCAGGATAATCGCTCCAATGGCGATAATGGACGACTGGAATCCCATAGGAAGTCCAATCTTCAGATGTTCCAGCAAAACCTCGCGAGACACATGCCAATCCTCACGCTTGGTATGCAGAGCTGGCACCCGGCGACGGATGTAAATATAACACCCTATATTTCCGATAAACTGTGCCACTACCGTAGCAATTGCCGCCCCTGGAATTCCCCACTTCAATACGAGAAGTGCTACCGGCTCCAAAATAATATTCAAAATGAGCGTCAACGCCAAAATAACCGTCGGCATCTTACTATCGCCTAATGCCCGCAGAATATTGGTCTGCATCTGCAGGAACACAAACATGACGATACCACCATAAACAATGCTGATAAACGACACGGCTCCGTCCATGATTTCCGGTGGCGTCTGCATCCATACCAAAAACAACGGGCACAAAGCCACACCTACTACAGTTAAAAAGAACGAGGCAACCAACGACAAGATTGTGCAGGCTGCGGCACTTTGACGCACCCCTTTTTCATCTTTTGCCCCATAACGTTGTCCGGTATAGATGGTAATCCCCGTAGAAAATCCGATGACAAAGCCCAGCATCAGAAACATCAGACTGCCTGTACACCCCACAGCAGCCAGTGCCTCAACACCTAAGAAGCGGCCGACCAACAGCGTATCGACAAACGCATACAACTGCTGAAATATATTGCCGGCAATAAGCGGCAGGGTAAAAAACAGGATAAGCTTCGCCGGTTCTCCCACCGTCAAATTCTTTGTCATTCCAAATACCTCGATACAAAAGTCCGCAAAATTTCCCGCAGGACTAGCACATTGTTCTGCAGTGCGCCAGTCTGGGGACACAATTTATTATAATGAAAAACCGGATTGCGAGCGACTTGATAATCAGCTGGATAGGCAGTTACCGCCATTCCCTGTTTCTCAAAATCAATCACCGAGCGTTTCATATGAAAAGCCGACGTCACCAAGATCGGTTCCGAAAGGCCCTGCTCCTTCATGATTCGCGTCGAAAACTGCGCATTCTGTGTCGTATTGATGCTCTTGTTTTCCACCAAAATCTTATCCTCCGGCACACCTAGGGAAAGCAAAATCCGTCGGGAAATCTCCGCCTCGTTGCCAGTATCACGATAAACCTCTCCCCCCGATAGCAGGATTGGCACGCCTAACTGCCGCTGAAGTCTCACCGCAGTCAACATACGGTTCGCCGGATACGAGCAAAGCGTCCCCATACCATCTACGTCCGGTACATCCTTAAACGCACCACCGCCCAAGAGAACAATCACATCCCCCTGCGGATGTGCTGGCGGCTCATAGGCAGATTCCAATGCCCCCATCAGGTGGTCAGCTACCAATCCCGTACAAAGTAAATAAAAAACGAAAGTTATTCCTGCCAGAATTTTCGCCGCCCGATGGTCACGATGCCGACGCCAGATATAAACGGCCAAGCCAAAGCACGCCAGGATAAAAATTCCAGGTGGCAGTATCCAGCTTGCTCCAAACTTCAACAAATATACCATACAATCACCTCTGACTTGGACAAAATAAAAAGCGCAAATTCCTGCCACTGGGCGGAATCCCCGCATTTATTTCTAACCGAATTAGTTGTATAATATCATTGTAGCAAATAAACTTCAAAAAGAAAAGAAGGAGAGTCTTTATTATGGCCTTTATCGAACCGAATCCAATCCAGGCAACCAACAAAGCTGACGGCAAGGGAACCATCACCATCGTAAAGCTGCTGACCCCGACAGAACTTGACGGCAAATGTGACATGTACGCAAAAGTTATCATTCCACCGCTTTGCTCTATCGGAGTTCATGAGCACCATGGCAACACCGAGACCTACCACATTCTTCAGGGCACGGCTCTCTACAATGACAATGGCACGGAAGTCACCTTAGGCGCAGGTACTACCACCTTCTGTCCGGACGGTGAGAAGCACGGCATTGCCAACGCTTCCAAAACCGAAGACCTCGTCTTTATGGCTTTGATCATCAAAAAATAATAGAATTAAAGGGACTGTGCCCCCCCTTTCATATTGACATAAAAAATAAAAGCCTCCATAAGTTAGGTTGATTAATCTAACTTATGGAGGTTTTTATAAATTTATCCACGCACTTTTTACAAATTACAGTTTGCAGGGGAGTAGTCCCCAGTTCGTGTTCGAGGTAAATCGCCGGCGGCGGGGGCCCCAGTACCAACGCTCCACCGGTGACAACCCGCTACAAGAAATTTTTGCCTTTTAATTAAGAGTTGGAAAACAGTTAAACGCGCTTCGCTTGGACGAAACTGCTTTTCCAACGAGAACGCAGGCAAAAATTTCTTGCTTCACGCGGAACGTCAAGGCTACGCTTATGGTACTGGGGCCCCCGCCGCCTCGGTTAGAGCCGGCACGAATTGCTACGCCCTCGGAGGGGAGAACCCTGCGAAACTTGCCACAGACTCAGCCGCCGCTAGGGGCAGTGCCATAAACGAAGCGTTTGATGTTTTCCGTGAAGAACGAAATTTTTATCCTCACTGTTCGTCGAAAAATTGCTATCGTTTAAGCGAAGCGCGTTTTGCAACTTTTTCGATGCTTAATTTAAGATAAAAATTTCGTTTAGGAAAACATCTCCCGCGTAGTGTTGGCACTGCCCCTAGCGGCGGCGAAGAGCTGCTTCGAATAAGGTTCCACGAACCGATAAACTGTAATTTCACAGCCCCTTTTCTTATTTTACATGCGTTTGACCGGTACAGGTCCTCGCGACAACGCGATAGCCCCAGTACGGGCAATCTCCAATATTTCGTATTCGGAAAGCACTTCGATAATACCATCAATCTTACTTTGTGAACCAGTCAGTTCCACTACCACATCTTCAGGACCCACATCAACAATCTTCGCGCGGAATATCTCCACAATATTGATGATATCCGCACGATTTTCTCGCCCGGCCTTTACCTTTATCATGACCAATTCCCGCTCAATGGACTCCACTTTACTTAGGTTGACAATCTTTATGACATCAATCAGCTTGGAAAGCTGCGTAACGACCTGATCCAGTTCATCTTCCGATTCCACCGATACCACAATGTTAATTCGGGTAACCTCCGGCTCTTCCGTATAACCGGCAGAAATGCTCTCGATATTAAAGGCGCGGCGGCTTATAAGCCCAGAAACGTGCGTCAAAACGCCTGGTTTATTATCGACCAGAACAGCCAGCAGATATTTTTTCATCATTTTTTGCCACCTCCCAATACCATCTGGTCGAGCCGCTTCCCGCCGGGAACCATCGGCAGAACATCTTCCTCCTCTGGAATCCATACGTCCAAAAGTGCCGGTCCCTTTTCCGCCAATATCTTGGGCAGCACAGACTCTAACTCTTCCTTCTTGGTTAAGCGATAGCCTTTGATTCCCATAGCTTCTGCTAATTTGACAAAATCAGTCTTACCCTTGAGTTCCGACTGGGAATAATGGTGATTGTAGAACAGCCGCTGCCATTGTCCTACCATACCTAAAATACAGTTATGAACAATGACTACCTTGACATCAATATCATTATCCGCAATGGTGGCAAACTCCTGGCAGTTCATCATGATACTGCCATCACCGGTAAACAGGATTACCGAACTATCCGGTTGACCGATCTTAGCTCCCATGGCAGCCGGCAAACCATATCCCATTGTGCCCTGTCCCCCAGAGGTCAAGAAATGCCGCGGTTTGTACACATCAAAAAACTGTGCCGCCCACATCTGATGCTGACCGACATCCGTAACGGCAATCGTGTCTTCATCAACGATCGAACTAATTTTTCTTATCAGCGCTCCCGGTTTGATTAAATCGCCTTCCTCTTGATAGCTGAAGGGATGTTCCTCCCGCATGGCGATAACATGCTGAAGCCACGAGCTGTGCGCAGCCTGAAAATCCTTTCCGGCAGCCTTTAATTTTTTCAAGAACAGTGGCAGCGACCATCGCAAATCACCTAACACACGATAATCGGCTTTCACATTCTTATTGACCTCGGCCTCATCGAGTTCGAAATGAACAATCTTTGCCTTCGGAGCGAAACCTGCTACTTTGCCCGTAACACGGTCGCTGAAGCGCATGCCGATACAAAGCAGCAAATCGCACTCTTGAATGGACATATTGGCAGCATACGAACCATGCATCCCAGCAAAGCCCAAAAAGCCTTTGTCATCCGCCGGAACGACACCGAGTCCCAACAGCGTACTCGTAACCGGCGCTCCCAGGATTGCTGCGATTTCACGAACCTGCGCGGCAGTACCAGAGCTTATGATACCACCACCCACGAACAGCAAAGGGCGCTCAGCTTTTTCTACAGCCGCTGCCACCGCATCGATTTCTTCTTCACAGCCTGTATATTCCCCCGAATACCCGCGGAGCTGGACTGCCTCCGGATACTGATAGTCGAATTTCGTATCAAAAACATCCTTGGCGACATCGATGACGACAGGACCAGGACGCCCCGTCCTAGCGATGAAGAACGCTTCCTTTAGCACACGCGGCAAATCGTTTACATCCTTGACCAGATAATTATGCTTGGTAATCGGCGTCGTAATCCCAAAGATATCCGCCTCCTGAAAGGAATCTTTGCCGATATATGGATTCGCGACCTGTCCCGTGATGCAAACCAGTGGTACCGAATCTGTGCATGCCGTTGCAATACCGGTAATGAGATTGGTAGCTCCCGGTCCTGACGTAGCAAATACCACGCCAACTTTGCCTGTAGCTCTGGCATAGCCATCCGCTGCATGGACAGCGCCCTGCTCATGGCGAGTCAAAATATGGGGAAATTTCATTTTATAAACCGCATCATACAGCGTCAATACCGCGCCACCAGGATAACCAAATACGACGTCAACGCCTTCCTTTTTCAGGCTCTCCAGCACAGCCTGAGCACCATTCATCAACAATCGAAAGCCTCCTTCGTCTATCTCCATCTTTACACAATTCCAAATTCTATTGTTATATTATACACTATTTGTATACATGTTTACAACTCGAAAATACAATCAAGAGGAAAACACGAATCATCCCTGATCGCTTGCCAAAACCAACGCCTGTATTTTTCCTGCGCCTGCCTGTTTCAACACATTCGCACAAGCATAAAGTGTTGCCCCAGTAGTCATGATGTCATCCACCAACAGAACACTTTTCCCTTTGACCTTTCCCCCTGTTTGCAACTGAAACGCCTCCCTTAAACTTACCGCTCGTTCACGAGCCGTGAGTTGATACAAAGGACGTGTCTGTCGGACGCGCCTGAGCATGTTTTTCATGGGAATCGAATGATCCTGCAGCCAATCTGCAAAGATCAATTCGGCTTGATTAAAACCACGCTCCCGCTGACGCTTCGCATGCAGAGGCACGGGAACCGCCCAGATGCTTTCTTCCAACAGCTTTCTCACCCCTGCCGACTTCTCTGCCTCTTGCAACAACCGCTTGATATACGGCAGATTGCTGCGCCGATCATGATACTTCAAGCCACGGATAAGCTCTCGCGTTCCTCCCCGATAAACACTAAGCGCCCATGCACTGTCAATCACTGACTGCATGGGCGCTGTAATAGGCAGCCGATGCGGCTGACAGGCCAAAGAAAGGCAGACTGTACACCAGTCTCCCCGATTTTCTACATATTTATGGCAAAGAGGGCAATGCGGAGGATATATAAAATTCATCAACGCCTCAAACCAATTACCCACGATGGAAAAATCTCCTTTTCGGACGTTTGCTATCCCAAACCATGACCGCTTCTAGAACAGATCCTGCAATACAACGAGCCTTATCGGAAATCGTAAAGCACTCTTCCTGTCCCATGGTCGGATGAATATCGCCAATCTTCTGTCCTTTGCGAACCATCACACCGGTGTGAAGAGCGCCCCGCAAAACACCATCGATTGTGGCTTTCAACTCAACGGTCTTACCTTCATCGGTATGCAAATGCGCGACAGATTCTCCTCGCTTGACCATCAACGAAATGCTGCGAAGCATTTCGAGCCGGCCATTTTCCGGCGCAAACAACAAATGCTCCAGATTATGCTCTACACCAACCGTTGAATTCTTGATATCCGGATTCTTATAGGAAAATCCCTCATAAATCAAGCGCCCCAGGTTATGACCGCGACCGGTCTCTACCACAGCATCTACATCACGGCCAGCACAGAACCCTGGGCCCAATGCGATTGTATGCTCAGCCATGTCTCGCTTCGTACCTTTATTCTCATGGGAAACAATTGCATCAACCAGTACCTGCGGTTTAAACTCACGAACGCATTTTGCCTCTGGGTCAACCAAAATAACCAGCTGTCCCTCCTTCAAACGCTTCTTCGCATCTTCCACATTTTTCGCACGATAGCAAGTAATGCGCTCAACAGTTGCCTCCCCACGATAGATGGCTTCCGAAAAGGCAACGCGCCGACGTGTTGCCGTAGGTTCTTCCTGCTCTAATACCAGCACACGAAATCCCGTCCGATACAGCGCATGGATTACGCCACTGGCGAGCTCACCGCCACCTCGGACGATTATGAGATGTTTCATTACCATTGCTCCCTTTCAATCTTCTATGTATCCCTTTTATTATAACGCTATTGTTCAAATTTTGTCGACAGACAAAAGTCCAAATGCCCCTTATCCTTTTACGAAAACATATAAAAAATTCGCAAGAAGTATTGCAATCGTCTGAATAATGTGCTAATATAAAAGCGTAAAGAAGAGATTGATAATCAAACCAGTACACGAGTAGTCCTGGAGGTCGAAATTGTACAAGGTGTTTATCAGCCGAAACAGGCTCTCTTCAAAAACAACATATCTGGAGCTATGAAAGGATGTGGTTGTTTATTGAAGATATCGCTTTGCTACACTGCTTCTTTTAGTACTGACTAGCAAGTGCATCGGTGAAGAAAAAGATTATCCATCAGGCGGAAGCGAGACGTAATGATGGTCAGGTGGCCGCCAGTCGTACTCTGAGCCAGTGGAAGTCTGTAGCACAACGTCAGAAGTCCAAAGGAAGTAGCAGCTATCCCGGGTAAATCTTTACGAATCATCTAAAAACCATCGAAACTTTAGGAACCCTATCGTTATCGATAACGGCAAGATGACAATCGAGAAGGTGTACACAACGTGATGTATTAATCACAAGGTTTCAGCTGAACGTCTACATACGTAGTAACCTGTGCGCGTGATTCTTACTCGAGAGAGAATCAGGCAGACAAATGAATATGAAGGACAGTTAATATCTATGCTTATCAACGAATAAAAGCCGGTTCACAGAAGATGCGAACCGGCTTTTTTATGCTGTTTTTTAACTGTCCTCATAAGGGCGAACCCGTAAAATGAGCCCTCGTTCCTTACAAATTTCCTTGCAACGAGCGATTTCTTCTGGACCCTCAACCTGGTCCACAATCGTCAAAACAACCTGTGGGATATATTTTTTGCTGTGCTCCGCAAAATCCAGCATTGCCTGATAAGACTTCACACCGTATTTGGCCCGCGTGAGGGCATAATACCGCTCTGCATTGGACGCATTGAGACTAATGGAAACCGTATCCAGAACGCCTTGAAAGTCCTGGGAAATCTCCCGGCCATATTCCAGCTCTCCCAGTCCATTGGTGTTAAGGCGAGTTGGCAGCTCCGGATGCTTCTGCTTTACATAGTGCAGCAGCTCTACCAACGTGTCAAGCTGCATAGTTGGTTCCCCGAATCCGCAAAATACAACTTCCTTGATATACTCCCAAGGAGCTTCATCCAATGCCTCTTTGAATGCTTCGACTGTCGGCTTCTCCTTCAGCCATAACGAGGATTCTTCTGCCATTTTCTTCATGTTTCGCAGACAAAAGGTACAGGCACAATTGCATTCATTCGTCACATTGACATAGAGATTGCGCTTGCCCTCCGGCTGAATGCGCAAACTCTCTTCCAACGGCAGATACCTGCCGCCTTCATGGGTTGCATAAACCAGCATATCATTTCAGCTCCCTAAGATATTCTTCAAATGGCAGACCATAGTTCCAAGGCAAATCCAGTTTTACCGCATAAGCCAGGCATTTACTGATAAAATCCGCTGCCTTGCGGACGCTCTGCTCCAAGCCCTCGCCATTAATCAAGCTCCCAGCTACAATAGCCGCAAAGGCATCCCCAGACCCAGACCGGTCACCACCAATTTTTTCTGATTCTAAAACAGTCCCACGTCCAGCCTCATAAATAAAGTTTCGGATGGTTTCTCCTTCACTGAGCCCCGTAATGACGACCTGTGACGGCCCTTGATCCGCCAATGCTCCAGCCATGTATTCAAGCTCTTCATTGGAAACCCGCCCATCTTCCGGATAAGGAATCCCCAGCAGCTGGCAAGCCTCTGTGAGGTTCGGAGTAACCAGATCGGCATAAACCAAAAGTTTTCGCATCTCATCGCACATTTCCTGCGTATACGAACTATAGAGCCTGCCATAGTCCCCCATGACAGGATCCACCATCACTCTGGTCGCCTGCTGCTTAAAACGGCGGATGAAATCTGCCACAATCTCAATTTGATGCGCAGACCCCAAAAAACCAGTGCATATACCATCAAAGGACAGCCGGTTTTTTTCCCAGCTGTCCATATAAGGCCGCATCCGGTCTGTATAGTCATCAATAAAATGATCGGGAAATCCCGTGTGAACGGAAAGAATTGCAGTCGGCATCGGACATGCCTGTATCTTCATGGCAGATATCAATGGCAGTTCAACTGCCACGGAACACCGGCCAAACCCAGTAATATCATTGACCAATGCAATACGCTTCTGATGTTTCAACGGCATACTGACCCCTTTCCTGTTCACAAATCAATCAACGATTATCCACTTTGTCCATTGCTACCATGTCATGCTCAGCAAAACGATGCCAAGCCAGCTCCTCGTACTTCGTACCAGGTTTTCCATAGTTTGCATACGGGTCAATGGAAATGCCGCCACGTGGCAGGAACTTGCCCCAAACCTCGATATATTTCGGATCCATAAGCTTAATCAAGTCTTTCATGATGACATTGACTACATCCTCATGAAAATCGCCATGATTGCGGAAACTGACCAAATATAACTTCAGCGATTTACTTTCAACCATTTTTTCCTGCGGCACATAGCTGATATAGATTGTCGCATAATCCGGTTGCCCCGTGATGGGGCAAAGAGCCGTAAACTCCGGACAATTGAATTTAACCCAATAGTCGTTTTCTGGATGTTTGTTCTGGAAAGTCTCCAAAATCTCCGGACAGTAATCATAATGATAGTTTACCTTCTTCTTTCCCAGAAGGGTAATCTCTTCAGCAACTTTATCGCGTGACATTAATTTTTCTCCATATGCAAAAACTTTTCTTCGAAATTTTCAACGCTTTCAGGGTGTCCAAACAAATATCCCTGAATCGAATCCGCCTTACACTCCTTAGTCAAAAGCTCGTACTCAGCGTCTTCCTCAACACCCTCAATGCAGCATTTAATTCCAATGCTATGGCAAAGCGCTACCACATATTTGACCAGGCGGCGATCAAAATCATTTTCAAGTATCTTTTTTACGAACTCACGATCAATCTTCACGATATCGCAGGATAGATATTTGAGCGACGCCAACGAACTGTAGCCTGTGCCAAAGTCATCCATGGCAATCGCTAATCCCTGCTGACGGAATTCGTCAAATTGCTTGTTGACAAAGCTCCAGTCCGCAACGATCTTACTTTCTGTAAGCTCCAGGATAATCGCCTCTGGCGGTATATCATAGCGCTGCAGGCATTCGGCTACAAACTCTTTGAATGAAAGGTCTTTGACCTGCTCATAGCTCATATTGATGCTGACGCGGAAATTCGGGACTACCTGCCGCCAACGCTTACAAGTCTTAACCGCCTCTTCAAAAATCCACTTGCCCACCGGAATAATAAGTTTCGTCTCTTCCAAAATCGGAATAAACTCCATCGGTGCTACCATACGGCCCTTGGGATTTTTCCAACGCAACAGTGCCTCGGCACCGATAAGCTTTTGCTCCACCGCGCTGACCTGTGGCTGGAAAAACAGGCTAAACCCCGTACAGCCATTCTCTACACTATCCCAAAGACTATCGCGCATAGAGATTGAGCGGACCCAACGATTATATTCCTCTTTACTGAACATCACATTGCGATTTTTTCCCTCTCGCTTCGCAATATCCATCGCTGCTTCTGCATGTTTATGAAGGACCAGATAATCCTTACCAGCAGCCGGATAAAATACCGTACCACTGGACGCCGTACAAAAATACTGATGACCATCAATATCCTGAGGCCGCGAAAGCGCACTCTGCATACTGGCAAAGATATCATTTACCTCTTCTTCGCCAGCGCCCGGATAGATGATACCGAACTCATCGCCATCGAGTTTAAAAAGCGTCAAAGCCGGAGGAAGGACGTTGGCAATCAAACGCGATACGCGCTTTAATACCTGGTCCCCCAACAAGCGATTGTAGGTTTCATTGACGATCTTGAAATTATCCAACCCAACTACCAGGATTGCGCCACCTTCACCTGTTGCACGATATTCTGCCAAGGCTCGCTTAACCGCGTGCTCAAACTGATATTTATTTAAGAGTCCTGTAACTTCGTCAGCCTGATTGCGCTGTGCCATCCTCGACATCATGCCCACAAACATACTCGGATTTCCGTCCCGGTCTGTCCCAACGCGGCCACGGCAACGAAGCCATGTGTACTCGCCTTTCCGATTCTTAACACGGTATTCCATCGCATGCTCAAAAAAACTCTGCGAAGTTTGAATACTGCGCATCGAAGCTAAATAGGGGCCTCGCTCCTCCGGATGGATAAGCGGTGCCCAATTGGCATCAAAGTCTTCCATAACCTCACTGGGCAGTTCAAAATCCTGCACCAGATTTGGCGATACCATTACGATGTTTTCCTGTAAATCCGCGAAAAACAGATAATCCTCAGTTGTCTTTTTCAGCAGATCAAAAAAGAACTTAAAACGTTTCAAACATGGGCTCAAGGGGATACGATTATTCTTTCTCATAATTATCATCCTATTTGCCAAATTATACGTATAGGGTATTCACCCATTCTCCTCTTATCATATACCAAAACACTAATAAGAATCAAGTCTTATCCCTAGCAGCAATTCATCTACATTCAAAAAGTTTCCAGAAAAAACAAAAGACCTGCTCGTATTGAGCAGGTCTTCATCGTTCTTGCTAACTCTTACTTATCGAAGATATTGCGCAATGCCTGTTTGTTGACATCACGGTTAAGCTGAGCAAGATACGTCGTCAATTTGATGTTCTTCGGGCAAGCCTCGACACAGTTCTGGCTGTTACCGCAGCTCGTAATACCACCTTTTTCCATCAGGGCATTCAGACGCGTCGGAGCATCGAATTTCCCGAGCGGATGGAGGTTGAAAAGATATGCTTGTACCGTCGGGGACGGTCCGATAAAGTCGGACTGCGGGCCAACGTTCGGGCAAGCCTCGAGACAGCAGCCGCAGGTCATGCAGTGCGAAATCTCATAAGCCGTCTCAGCCGTATGCGGGTTCTGAATCGGAGCATCTTTGACATCCCAAGTGCCATCGACTTCAATCCAGCCATGGATGCGTTTGAGGCTCTCAAACATAACGGAACGATCAATCAAAAGATCGCGGATAACCGGGAACGTGCGAGCTGGAGCCAGATGAATCGGCTGCTCAAGGTTATCAACCAACGAGCAGCAAGCCTGACGAGCTTTGCCGTTGATAACCATCATGCAAGCGCCGCAAACCTTCTCCAGGCAGTTGCATTCCCAAACAACCGGAGCGACTTTTTTGCCGTCAACGGTCACCGGATTTTTCTGGATTTCCATCAGGGCGGCAACGATGTTGAGGCCCGGACGATAATCTACTTCGAACTCCTGCGTGTACGGCTTGTCATTTGGGCCGTCCTGGCGTTCGATAACGAGTCTGACTTTCTTCTGTTCTGCCATTCTATTTGTCCTCCCCCATTACTCTTTCTTAGCTACAGCGTAGTTACGCAGACGCGGCTTGATGAGAGAATGCTCGAATTCACGATAGGAAACCTCCGGCTCGTTATTAGCAGCATCGAAGGAAACAACGGTCGTGTACATGAATTTCTCATCATCACGGCCAAAGAATACGAGATCATCATTGCCATCATCCGTCATAGCACGGCCAGTCTCAGCATCGAAATGATACTTGCCGGTCTTCTCATCGAAGGCTTTCTTCTTTGCATCATCCCACTGATCATAGTCGGATTTGAGGACAATCTTCGCATGAGCACCACGGCTCTCGTCACGCAGCAGTGCGGACTTCGTGATGGCCATTGCATAGATAATCATGTTGCGGAGCTGACGAACAAACATAGCTTCCTGGTTTGCCCAGTTGCCATGGTCCGTAACACCGATGTTCTCCCAGCGTTTGAGCAGCTCATGAAGCTCCTTCATGCACTGCGCAAGACCTTTGTTATCACGCTCAACGGAAACATATTTGTACATGATATCGCCGAGCTCATGATGCATCTGATGTGCGTTCTCCGGACCATTCATTGCGCGGATACGGTCGAATTCTTCTACGCACTCTTTGCGAGCTGCCTCGAGCTCTGCTTCCGTAAGCGCATCGCCGAGTTTGCCGCTGCGAGCCAGACGCAGGGATTCCGGACCGGAAATCGTACCGGAGTAGGTTGCCGACAGCAGGGAGTTTGCACCCAGACGGTTAGCACCATGATACTGATAATCGCACTCGCCAGAAGCCATGAGGCCTGGGATATTCGTATGATGTTCACGGTCAACCCAGATACCACCCATGGAGTAATGGATCGACGGGAAGATTTCCATCGGTACCTTACGCGGATCTTTACCTACGAAATCATCATACATCTCGAGGATACCGCCGAGTTTGCGCTCGAGGTAATCTGCCGGGATATGCGAGAGGTCGAGGTATACGCGGTTCGGGTTCTGCATGCCGAGGCCCATGTGAACAACGACTTTGTAGATAGCACGGGAAGCAACGTCACGCGGAACGAGGTTGCCGTATGCCGGATACATATCCTCGAGGAAGTACCAACGCTCTTTCTCGTGAGTTTCCGGATTCTCGCGGTAAACCCATACACGGCCACCCTCACCACGGCAAGCCTCAGACATCAGGCGGTTTTTATCCGAACCTGGGATTGCCGTTGGATGGATCTGCAGGAATTCCGGGTTACCGATTTCAGCGCCCTGCTGATAAACAGCGGATACTGCCGAACCGTTACAAATCGTGGAAGCCGTGCAACGGCCATATACCTGGCCAGGGCCACCCGTTGCGAGGATAACAACATCAGCCGGGAACGAAACGATTTCGTTGGAATTCATGTTCTGAGCAACGATACCACGGCAGACACCATCTTTGTTCTTGATGATTTTGATGAATTCCCAGAACTCATATTTCTTGACGCCGCCCTTGACTTCCCAACGACGAACCTGCTCATCAAGAGCATAGAGGAGCTGCTGACCCGTCGTGGAACCAGCAAATACCGTACGTTTATTTTTCTGACCACCGAAGTTACGGAGATCGAGAACGCCTTCCGCCGTACGCGTGAACGGAACACCCATGCGATCGAACATCTTGACGAGTTTCGGAGCTGCCTCAACCATGCCTTTTACAGCCAGCTGGTCAGCCAGGAAGTCACCGCCGTATACCGTATCATCGAAATGTTCATAAATGGAATCATGCTCACCTTTGGTATCCATGCAAGCATTCATACCACCCTGTGCACACAGGGAATGGGAACGTTTTACCGGGCAGTACGAGAACAGGTCTACTTTACCGCCGCCTTCGCAGATTTTCAGCGCAGCCATGAGGCCAGAGAGGCCGCCACCTACGACAATAATCTTATTTTCAGGTTTATTAGCCATTGATTTTCTCCTTTTCTTTGCGATACTTCACTTACATTACGAAGTAGCTGCCCATGAATACCAGCGTAATCAGGCAGAGAAGAGCGCAGAGACCCATGCTGCAGAGACTGACGACGTTCTGGATGCGCGGGCCCTTAGCAATACCCCAAGTCATGCAGAAGGTCGTGATACCATTGCAGAAATGGAAGATTGCAGCGAACATACCAATAATGTAGAGAACTGCGATAATCGGGTTGCCCGTGAACATGCTATGGAGCAGTTCATAGGAAATCGGCGTACCGCTAATAGCCTTCGTAAAGATACGGAGATCAAATACATGCCAGGCAAGGAAAAAGACCAGGAGCCAAGCCGTCCAGCGCTGGAACGCGAACTGCCAGTTGCGGACGTAACCATAACGGCCCGGGTTGTTGTTAGCCTGACGGCAGATGTAAATACCATAAATAGCATGGAACAGCAGCGGAAGCGCAATAGCCCCGACTTCGAGAGCAAGGAAAATCGGTTTCGGGATGAGCTCCATCGTTGCAAGTGCACCATTCAGCACCGGAGCGCCGCCGAGGGCCATCGAGTTGGTAAAGATATGCTCAAAAAGAACCATACCCAAAACCAGGAGACCCACTAAAGAATGCAGACGACGCAGATAAAAAGTTGTGTGAAACATTCTGTACCTCCTAAAATAATTCCAATACCTCTATCAGTAGCCTTTCAGCGTACGATATTTAGCCTGATTCGTCTCATAAAGGTTATTACCCTCACAGTCGATAACAACGATAGCCGGGAAATCCTCAACCGTAAGCGCAGCAACAGCCTCAGGGCCGAGCTCCGGATAAGCAAGGACTTCATATTTTTTAACCGACTTTGCAATCAGGGCAGCAGCACCACCAACAGCAGCAAAATACGTAACACCGTTTTTCTTCATGGACTCGATAACAGCCTCCGAACGAGAGCCTTTACCGATCATACCTTTGATACCCTGATCGAGCATCGTCGGCGTATAAGCATCCATGCGGCCAGAAGTCGTCGGACCGCAGGAACCGATCGGATCGCCCGGTTTTGCCGGCGTCGGTCCCAGGTAATAGACCATCTGGTTCGTCCAGTCAACCGGCAGCTTCTCGCCACGTGCGAGCGCTTCCGTCATTGCCTTATGAGCTGCATCACGAGCAGCGATAATCGTACCGCTGATCAAGACTGCATCACCAGCATGCAGCTGGCGGGATTTCTCTTCCGTAAACGGAGTCTGAATTTTAATTGGTTCTGCCATTGTTATTCCTCCTATCTCAAATCAAAGCGTACGGGATGCATGACGCATTGCGTGGCAGCAGATCGTTACAGCGACCGGCAAGCCTGCGATATGCGTTGGGCCCCACTCAATATTGACTGCAAGAGCGGAGGTCGAGCCGCCGAGCTGCGGTCCGATACCCGTCTGATTAATGAGATCCAGGAGTTCGCCCTCAAGTTTTGCGTATTCCGGCATCGGATTACGCTCATCAATGGAACGAGTCAGTGCCTTCTTGGAAAGGAGGGCAGCACGATCCATGGTACCACCGATACCAACACCGACAACCATCGGCGGGCACGGATTCATGCTTGCATGGAGGATGATGTCCATAACAGCTTTCTTTACGCCCTCAACGCCATCGGCCGGAACCAGCATCTTGACGCCGGATTTGTTCTCCGAACCGAAGCCTTTCGGTGCAACCGTAATCTTGAGCTTGTCACCCGGGACAATTTTCGTATAGATAACGCCCGGCGTGTTATCCTTCGTATTAACACGATTGAACAGCGGCTCCGCAACAACAGATTTGCGCAGATAACCTTCCGTATAGCCCTTCGAAATACCTTCGTTGACTGCATCCTCCAAGGAACCACCAGTGATATGGAGATCCTGGCCTACTTCGAGGAATACAATCGTCATGCCGGTATCCTGGCAATACGGACGATCCTCAGCACGTGCGATTTCTGCATTCTTAATGATCTGGTCAAGAACGTTCTGAGCAACCGGAGAAACCTCCGTCTCGCGGCCACGTTTGAGGCCTTCGTAAACGTCTTTCGGCAGATAATAAGCTGCTTCCTTGCACATCTGTGCTACGTTTTCAGTGATTTGTTTTGCGTCGAGTTCTCGCAAAGTAATCCCTCCCATAAATACAACTTATCACACATCTGTAGGTTCATCATAGCACATTTTATTATGCCATTCAAGCACTGTAAAAAGTGCTGCAAACCCGCGTAAATAGTGAATTTCGTTCACTTTTTACTTCACCTAAAAACAGTTCCGTATGATATACATCACATCACTATATTTATTATCCATCGAGGGAAAAATTCCTGCTGATTTTTATTTTTTTCGTAAAAAATATATTATTAATTTTTATTTTTTCATTGCAACGAAATTATATCCGTTTATATTCGTATCAGCTGTACCACTGGCTGCTGTTCCGGAACCAGCTCCGCCACCATAAACGATCCACGGCTGGCATCTCGAGGCCGCGCCACACTACCGGGATTAAGTACCGTAACCTCACCGATTGACACGTCAGCCACATGGGTATGACCATAGATGGCAATATCGGCAGCCTGTTCCGCGGCTGCCAGCACAAGATTTTGGGTGGAGAATCCCACACCATAAAGATGTCCATGCGTAAGCAGGATGCGATGCCCGCCCAATTGAGCAATTACCGTATCCTCTAGCCGCGACATCGGCCAATCGTTATTGCCAGCAACTTTTATAACTGGCAAATCCGTCACCATTTCCAAATACTCTGCATCCATGGCAATATCGCCAGCAAAAAGCCAGGCTTCCACATCAACGGCGGCAGGATGCTGCAGCATCGCATCCAGGGCGTTGGTATTCCCATGGCTGTCACTTACAATTCCAACTTTCATTTCCAGTGATCCTCCAAAGCCTTGGCCAGCTCTTTCAACGCCTTGCCTCGATGACTGATGACTTGTTTTTCCTCTAGGGTCAATTCCGCCATGGTACGCCCTGGATATTCCAGCGGATAAAAATACGGGTCATAGCCAAAGCCATTCTCCCCTTTGGCCAGCAGCTTAACCTGACCATCGCAACGCCCCTCTGCCGTCAAGACTTTCCCATCCGTCCCCATAAATACCAGTGCACAGCGATAATCGGCAGCGGACTCGGCCACTCCCGCCTTCTGCAATTCTTCCACCATCTTTTGGTTATTGGCAGCATCATCCGCATGATAACCAGCAAAACGAGCCGAATAGATTCCCGGTGCCCCACCAAGCACCTCTATCTCGAGCCCCGAATCGTCAGCGATACAAGCACATCCCGTCTGCTGCTGATAGAACGCTGCCTTTATTTGGGCATTCTCTGCAAAGGTTTTTCCGTCTTCCACAGCATCGGGCAAAGGTCCAAATTCCGCTAACGAAACCACTTCTACCGACAGTTCCTTTAAAGCCGCTGCCATCTCCCGTACCTTGCCCTTATTCTTTGTTGCAATTACGATTTTCTGCATGTCATTTCTCCTCGTCTCAGCCTTCACGGCCAACCAGCCATACCAACTCGCCACCTAAGATATCTTTTTGATAAGAAATCAGCTCACGGCAGCCTTTTTCCCCCAAACGGAGCAGTTCCGACATTTCCTCATGCGAGAACGGGCGACCCTCACCAGTTCCTTGGACCTCGACAAAGCGGCCATCGCCAGTCATTACCACATTCATATCGACAATCGCCTTAGAATCTTCCTCGTAGCAAAGGTCAAGAATCGGCTCATTCTCATGGCTGATACCAACACTGATAGCCGATAGAAAATCTTTTACGGGGAAGATATTTCCCTTTTCGTAAAACGTCGCACAAGCCTCCACCAACGCCACAAACGCACCCGTGATAGAAGCCGTGCGCGTACCGCCATCAGCCTGAATGACATCGCAGTCAATCATAATAGTCCGCTCACCAATCGCCTTAGTGTCCACCACCGAGCGAAGACTGCGGCCAATCAGGCGCTCAATCTCCTGCGTCCGCCCCGATTGTTTTCCTCGGACAGCTTCACGCTGCGTGCGCACCCCGGTAGCACTAGGAAGCAGCGAATATTCTGCTGTAACCCAGCCTTCCCCAGTACCTTTCAAAAAAAACGGCACTCGATCTTCCACCGTAGCCGCACAGATTACTTTGGTATTTCCCATTTCAATGAGTACCGAACCTGCCGGATATTTTTGAAAGTGGCGATGAATGGTGTAATGACGCAGCTGATCCGCACTGCGGCGATCGATTCGTTCCATAATAATTCCTCCTATACATGAAAAGCCTTCCCCATCAGAGGAAGGCTATAAAATTCCGTCTTAGTTATTTTCCTGATACTGCTTGTAGTTCTTGATGATGCAAATCGGTGTTTTCTGTGATGCGTTACCGAAAGGATTATCAATCAGCAGCTGTGCAGCCTTCGGGCCATCGACTTTATCCGTAACACCGACCACGCGGGAACGTTTGAGGTCATTGACGTCCGCAATCATCGCGCCAAAGCAGCCCAGTCGCTCCTGGATCTTCTTTACGACCTCATTCGGCTCGCCCGGACCATATACGATGCATTTATCGAACGGAGGCATTGTACCCGTCACGTCATCAATCATAGCGGTTTCTTTGCCGCCCCAAACATAAAACATGCCGGACTTGCCAAAGATTTTTGCAATAAAGCCTGCAAACAGCGCAAACGCTACGCGCCACTTGCCCTCAACATTCATCAGCGACTGCATGCCATGCGGCGAAGCCAAAGAGCCATAATCCGGAATGAACCGGCAGCAGAACTGTGCTACCCTGCTGATTTTGAGGTCTTCCGGGCGTACATAACGTCCCTGCGTGATAGCTACTACGCTTTCTGCACAGCAAAGCAGGTCATTTTCACCAATCTTATCTTTCGTATAGCGTTCAATCGCATCAACGATGTCATCTTTCTCAGTCAGGATGCGCGTCGGCACCGGGATGAGTTCTAATTCTTCTGCCATTGTTTCGTGCCTCCTTAGTCCTGTACCAGCTGGACGTCTGCCAGCTTGGCAATCTCTTCAGCAGTAAATACCAAACGGATTTTGCGGTAATGCCACGGCGTACGTCCCGTCTCCATCCAGATGAAATCAACCGGCAGGTCGACCATATGGGAAAGCGCCTCCTTAAGGCTCATCCCCTTGCGCGGCGTCAGTTTAACCTTGGCGTAAATGTTCAGTTTATCCTCGCCATGCGCGTCGCCCTTTTTCTGAATCAGAACAGCCTCGAAATACTCATCCTCGCGCGGTTCCCCCTCGCGTTCTGCAATACCCTTGACTTCGATTCCATCATACTGCTCATACGGCAACTGAATGTGGTTGATGGCATCCATGATAGTCGCGCACTGCTTACCTTCATTATAGAAGTTCAGTTTTTTCGACAATACGATGCTGTTTTCATCCTGAGACTCCACTACCACTGGCGCACTCGCATCTACACGAATGTCCTCCTTACCTACAACAGCCAGGTAAAGATTAGCTGCTACTACGGCCAGTACAATCAGACCAACAATAACGTATACGATTGTCACAATTATTCCTCCCTAGAAATCAGTTAGTTATTTCGACGACAAGGCCTTCTCTTTCGCCATTGCTGCCGCTAATATCCGATAGTATTTTTCCGGCAAACGAGTTATATGTCCCGTTTCCCTGCTGGTAAACACATTCTGGGAATGCCCCGTCACCATGACTTCACCATCTGCTTTGCGGATAATCCGGTAGTCAAAGGCCATCTTAGCCTTAGTAAGTGCCGTGGGCGTCGTCTCAATCAGGACGACATCATCGAATTTCCCCGGTGAGACATACTTGGCACGTACATCCGTAATGGGAAATACGAAACCATCATCCATCAGCTCCCCCAGCGTAATGCCAATCGAGCGCAAATATTCCACCCGGCCGATCTCAAACCACCGGATATAATTCGAATGATGAACCACCGCCATCGCATCCGTATCGTAAAAATTCACGTGATGTTCCGTAATGACCGGCATGCAATCCCTCCCGACGGAAATCTTATTTCCTTATTAATACAAAACACAATGTATAGCCTAGAACAAATACTGCCTAAAGTCAAGTCAAATCCTATACATCTTCTCCAACCGCTTCAGATAACTCTGCAGCCGAAGGAGTTCTCTATCCTCCTTGACCAGACGACCGGAATAATAATACTCCACCGATGGACGATTATGTTCTAGTTGGTTGCGCTCCTCCAAACGACGGATAAGCTCTCGGACCGTCCCGTCATTGCCATCCACAAACTGCACATTATCCGGCAGTAATTTCCGCATCGTATCCTTAAAGTAGTTAAAATGCGTACATCCCAGCACCAGTGCAGAATACTTAGAAAAGTCAAAGCGATCAAACTCATCCATTAAATAGTCAGTTACGGCCTGCGATTCAAACTCCTGCCGTTCGGCAAACTCCACTAACCCTGGCAGAGCCAGTCGATCCACCAGATGGTCCTTATCCACCTTTTCGATGAGTAGTTCCATCTTGCGGCCCTTTACGGTAATAGGCGTTGCCGTCACCAACACCCGATGCTCCCCATCCATATCCAGCGCCTTTTTAGCAGCCGGTTCCATGCCGATAATAGGAATATCATAACGGCGGCGCATTTCCGCTACGGCCACCGACGTTGCCGTATTGCAGGCCGTGACAATAGCCTTGACATCCTTGGTCATCAGAAAGTCAAAAGCCTCGGCCACAAAATCACGAACCTGCTCCTTGCTCTTGGTTCCATAGGGAACATGGTCTTCATCCGCAAAAAACACAAACTGCTCATGCGGCAGAACCTTCATCGCGTGATGGAGCACCGACAAGCCGCCAACTCCCGAATCAAAAAATGCGATTTTCATGCACTCAGCTCCTAAACGCATTAGTCCTTGCGAAAAATAATTCAAAGGCTATTATAGCAGTCCCCTTGCTATTTGACAAGGCATCCCTCAACCTGTTATAATATATCTGTTCATTATGGAGAGGTACTCAAGTGGTTGAAGAGTCCGGTCTTGAAAACCGGTAGGCTGTAACAGGTGCGTGGGTTCGAATCCCACCCTCTCCGCCATATAATTACATGGAGTGGTACTCAAGAGGCTGAAGAGGACGGTTTGCTAAATCGTTAGGCTGGGTAACCGGTGCGGAGGTTCGAATCCTCTCCACTCCGCCATACGAAAAGTAACGCCAGGTTTTAAACCTGGCGTTTTTTGTTTTCTTCTTATTCTAATAATGACAATTGATAATACTTACCTCTTTGAGCCATAAGCTCCTCATGCCTGCCGGCTTCGGCTATGCGCCCGTTTTCCAAATAATAAATACAATCACATTCTTTTACATCCGCCAGACGATGCGAAATAACGATGCATGTTCTGCCTCGTTTTATTTTCGGCAGTTGTGTCCGCCAATAACGATCGGATTTCGGATCCAAACCACTCGTCGCCTCATCAAAGATCAAAATCTCTGGATCCGCAAAAAGCATCCTGGCCATAGCTACTTTCTGCCGCTGGCCACCAGATAACGCAGCACCACCTTCACCTACCAACGTATCGTATTGCTTAGGCAACTTCATAATAAAATCATGCGCGCCCGCCTCTTGGGCAGCCTTTACCACATCATCCATCTCAGCATGCGGCTGTACGAGTCGTATATTATCACGGATTGTCCCTTGGAACAGGGACCCATTCTGAATGACAATGCCAATATGACGGCGAATCCAAGCTAGATCATATTTCTGGATATCTATGCCATCCAACAAAATACTGCCTGCATCAGGCTTTACCACCGACTGCAGCAGCCGAAGCAACGTAGTCTTCCCCGCCCCTGATGGACCGACTATTCCAATCATGGAGCCTGCTGGCACTTCCATCGAGACACCATCCAAGCTGCTCCGCGGCGAATCAGGATACGCATAAGATATGGAACGTAACGACAAATTGCCGTCTACCCGATGATCCATCAACTGACCGCTCCCTTTTTCCACCGGTGCCTCTGCGATGTCTTTCATATAATCGATCGATATTTTAGCCTGCTGCCAATCCTGCCATAACATTGCCAGCTGCACCAATGGCTGCATGACATTGTTGGCATATAGCTGAAAAGCCACTAAGGCTCCGACCGTAAAATCTCCAGCCATTATTTTGGGCACTCCGAGCCACAAAATCAGAACCATGAGCAACTGATTCAACGTCCGGGTCAAGTTAATTCCTACCGCATTAACCCGGTCAATATCATAAGAAGCCTTTACCTGCCGAGCTATCTTCTCCTGCCAACGATTGACTGCTATGCGCTCTAGCACCATCGTTTTCACCGACACGATGCCACGCAGCAGTGCTAGCAGGAATTCTTGTTTCTGGCTCTCCAAAATGTATTTTTCACGAAGTTTTCGCCTGAGCCAAGGAACCAGCGCAAAGTTCAGCATCACCATACCAATGCCAATTGCCACGGTCAGCCAAGTCAACTCTTCGTTATAATGAAATAAGACGACCAAATACACAATCGAAAAAATAAGATTCAGCCCAGCTGACACTGCTGTTCCTAACAAAAACTGCCGCACCGTACGCAATTCCCGCAAGCGATTTACCAAATCGCCCGCAGAAAACTGCAGCCAAAAGGATAACGGCAAATGCAATACGCGTTGCAAAATACGGGCATTCAATACCATATCTATTTTTTCCGCCACATGATTGAGCAACAAACGCCGCAAAAACGACATCCAGCCTTGAAAGGCACACAGCAAAAGCATCCCAGCCGCCAAAAGATTCAGCGCTCTAACCCCGTGCTGAACCAACACTTTGTCAATAAGATACTGCATAAAAAGCGGGCTTATCAGCATTATCAACTGAAGCAGGCACGATAACAGCACTACAATACGCAAACTGCGCCACTGGCATAAAACCAACTGCCACAAATTGTGCCACGACACGATGGAAGCATCCGCTTTCTCCGAAGCTCGTAATTCTTTTCGGGAAAACAGCACCAATTTGCCAGTCCAGCACGCGCGAAATTCCTCCCACGTCCAGAACCAACGCTCCTGCTTATGCAAAGAAAAACCTTTGATTTTATCTGCAGCTTGTTGACTGACCATAATATACTCGCCGTTTTTCATTTTGGCGATTGCTGGCACGGGCGGTATAGCCACCACCTCATCCTCACGCTGATACTCCAGCAAACCTGACTCAAGCCCCAACTCACGGGCAATACGCACCATAGATAGGTACTCCATCCGGCCCGTCGGTATAATATAGCTGCGCCGCAAATCCTCTGCCGTCATCGAACAGCCCAAATAATGAAGCACCTGCAAAAAACACGCTGCGCCGGAATCCCAAGCCGGTATTTCTCTCTCTGCCATTACGCTCTCTCCCTCAAGAATTCACTCTTATACTTACGGAATGGCTCCAAGAAATATTCATAAATATGCTTAGAACGTGTTTTTATCTCAGCGGTGACATTCATTCCGCTAAGCAACGGTACCTCTTCACCATCGACCTTTATCGTATCTGCCTCTGGCTCCAAGATAAGGCGATACACTCGGCCTTTATCCGGGTCATCGACGGAATTCGGGCTTATATTTACCACCTTAGCCGGTATTGTTCCATATTTCTGAAACTCAAAGGTTTCCACTTTAACCTGCGCCGTCTGCCCCTCGTGCAGGAAGCCAATATCTTTATTCTCCGCCCATGCTTCCAGCTTTAGCGGCGTATCCCGCGGCACGATTTCCACCAATGGCTGCGCTGCTGTAACCACACCGCCTACCGTGTGCACCGTCAAATTACTCACATAACCATCATCCGGCGCCACAATCTGGATCAAACGATTTTTCTCATCTGCCTTTTTCAGCTCTTCTTCAGCAGCCGCCAACTCTTGTTGAGCCTTCGTTAAATTCGTATTGATATCGAGCAGCCACTCCGCCGCAATCCGATCATAATCCGATTGCGCTTTATCTAAAGCAGCGGACTGTTCTCCCACGGTTTGCTGCTGTTCGTAATAAGCATTTTCTGCTGATATTCGTTTCGCCTGCTGATCGAGGTAGGTGATTTGCGCAATTGCGTTGGCCTCCGATAACATTTCATACCGATTCTCTTTATCTGCCTCAATCCGATAAAGTTCTCCATCTTTCGCGGAAGCGATCTGTGCCCCCCGCAGCGAACTTTGTCCCTGATTCACCAAGGCTTTTGCCGCCATAAGCAGAGTTTTATGCTCTCCCAGCCGGCTCTGATAGAGATTCTTTTCATTGGCTATATCGTCAGCATCCGCCCCCTCTACCTTCTCTGGCTCGAACGGGCTTCCATCACGCTCAGCAGTAAGACGGGCAATCTCTAGGCGCGAATGGGCCGCTGTCTGTTTGATTTTCGCCAAATCAGCTTCCGACATCGTAGGGTCAAGCTCCATGAGTACATCGCCAGCATGGACAAACTGCCCTTCCGATACGCATATTTTCTGTATGATCCCCTTATCTTCCGCCTGCAAAGTCCGCACATAACCATCAGGAATCATCTTGCCCGATGTCACTGCCACCTCATCAATCGTTCCGAATATCATCCACATGAAAATCACTGCCACAAAAATCACAATCGTCCAAATGATAATTCTCCCTGCATACGGAGGCGGCGTCTCCGTAACAGCCACCTCCTCTGGCAAAAAAGTTGTTTGCCGCTTCGTAAACCTTTCCTCTGCATGCGGTTTCAATCGCCGCAATCCTTTACGAAATTTCTCCCAATTACTCAATCAGCCAACCTCCTGTGCATACCACAATTGATGATAAAGACCTCGTTGCCGCAACAAACTTTCGTGCGTTCCTTCCTCAACAATCCTGCCATCATCCATAACCAAAATCCTATCGAATTCTTTCACATTATGCAGCCGATGGGTCACCGTCAACATAGTCATCCCTGCAAATCTCGTCCGCAAATTCGCAAAAACTGCAGCTTCCGTCCGATAATCCAAGGCACTCGTCGCCTCATCCAATATAAGCACCTGCGGTTTTTTTAACAGGACCCGGGCCAGAGCCAGTCTTTGACGCTGGCCCCCCGAAATATTGCTGCCATCCTCTTTTATCCGCGTTTCATAGCCCTGCGGCAAATCACGAATGAAGTCATCCGCACCAGCCATTACCGCAGCTTGGCGAATCTCTTCATCTGTCGCCTCCGGCAGGCCCAACGCTATATTTTCACGCACAGTAAGAGGAAACAGCTGACTTTCCTGCAAAGCATAGCCAATATGCTGCCGCAGCCAAGGGAGCCGCAACCGCCTGATATTCACGCCATCAAGAAAAATCCCCCCTTGTTGCCAATCAAAAAGGCGCGGCAGCAATTGGACTAAGGTAGACTTTCCCGAACCAGAATGGCCGACAACCCCTACATGTTCTCCCGCCCTTATATGCATCGTAATATTCTTCAAAACCGCAGCCCGCTGCTTAGGGTAGGCAAAAGTAACCCGAGCAAAGCGAATATCACCACATATCTTAGGCAACCGTCTACCGCTCAAGGGAAAGATTGGCTCCGGAGCCGTCCCCAAAACATCTTGCAAACGATTCAAAGACAACGCCATTTGCTGGCAGGCCTGCCATATATGGGAAAGCCTCAGCAATGGTGCTGCTGCCTGATGCGCCAGCATCTGAAATGCCACAAACTGACCAATAGTAACCGTCCCGCCAATGACCAGCCAGCCACCAAACCAAATCAAAATATAACTGCTTATCCCCTGGGTCGCCTGCACCCCTTCCTGTAGTGCAGTTCCTAATTTCGCACGGGAAAAATTCTTTTCCACCACTTGCTGCAGCAATCGCTCGCCACGATAACGAAAAGCCGGCTCAGCACCAAGAGAACGCACCGTTTCCATACCATGGATCATTTCTACTAGGAAGGCCCGGTTACGCGCTTCTGCTCCCCATTGCTCGCGTATCAATTTACGGTATAAGGGAGCTCCACCATAATTTATGCCCGCTAAAACTGGTACTGTCAAAAAAGCGACCAAAGCTAATGGCCAGCAATAATAGAACATCAAACCAAAAAAGATAAATGCAAAAAATACATCAATACAGGCATTTACCACAGTATTCGTCAAAAACTGACGAATATTTTCCATTGCATATACTTTCATCAGTACATTGCCAATCCGCCGCTGTGTAAAAAAAGACAAGGGCAGCTGAATCAAGTGGTGCATAAACTGCGCCCCCAGTATAAGTTCCACCTTGCCAGCCGTATGCGCAAACAAAATACGGCGGCTGCAATCCATGAGCAATTGAAAAAGTAAAACAAACAGCAAACCACCACAAAGAACGTTAAGCGTAACCATACCGTGATTGACAATAACTTTATCGATAATCACCTGTGTGACCAGCGGCAAAACAACCCCCATTGCCTGAAAGACACCTGCCGCCAGAAATATTTCCAACATATAGCGCCGATAACGAAGTATCGGCCGCACAATCCAAGGCAGATTAAACTGCCTCCACCCCCAGACAGCCTTCGCCCACAAATTCCTTCCCATAACCATTTTCATTAATGCTGTACCTGCTCCTTTTCCTTCTTTATCTTGCGCGCTAATTTGTACATAAGAAAAAAGGCTATCATAAATAAGAGAGCGCCTATCCTATGACTGATGTACCCTGAAAAACTTATCCCCCAGACAACCGTTGCCACATAACCATACAACCAGCACACTAAATCCTTGCCGGAAGAAACATGATTTTTTATCTTCCTCCCTAACAATAATCCTGCCCCTAAAAAAACTACGGCAAATCCAGCCAGACTAACAGGCAACAAGAAACAGCCAATTACAGCTATCAATATTCCCCAACAGAACACCGTATTTATATAACTTTCATCTTGTATTTCCATTGTCACCATTCCTTTCCATAAATTTTTATTACACTACACACTTGTTAATCCATTACAATAAGCCTTTTCTGATCAATAACGCTTAACTGGTCCAACACCAGTCAGCCAAGACAAATCAACATGCCAGCAATTCCACATTAATACTTGTATTATTAGCAATACAACACCAGTAATCATCATTCCTAACATCACATATACTGCTTCTTTTTGAAATTCCTTTTCTGACAATTTTTTCGGATTGCCTAGCAGATAATACTGACCGCATCGATGTACCCATTCCCCCAAAATACATCCAAACATAATTCCAACTAATTTAAATGGCTGAATCCCCAATATTCCATGTCTCAAAAAATATGGCCAATAATTACAAAGTAATATAAAATACGTTATCGATACGCAAAAAACATACGAACGTTTCCTCGAACAAGCGACCCAAAGCTTACCACGATCAATCATATCACCCGTAATCTTCTTTTTTTGGTTAAACCAATCAATTGGATTCATCCTTCCGCCCCCTCTCCAGCTGTTCCATCATGAATCTATATTGATCTGTTACTAAAACATATACATTCTTACCTACTCCTATACAGTCAACCGCTAATGTTTTTCTTGCGGTCTCATTCGTCAATAATGTTACCGTAGTGGCCCGTATCACTACTGCCATACCCATTTGTGCTATTATCATCGTCACCCATATTATCACACAC
>NZ_JNKI01000011.1 GCF_000702005.1 Selenomonas sp. ND2010
ATGGTAATAAGGTAAAACTGCCGAAAGTTGGTTGGGTAAAATTATGCCTGCATCGCCCGCTGATGGAAAATAGCACTATTAAGACTGTAACCATAAGCAGGACACCAACAGGAAAATACTACATCAGTATTCTTGTAGAGTATGAAAACCAAATACTCCCCATAATACCGAAGAACTTTCTTGGGCTGGACTTTGCTATGCACGGTTTGTATGTTGCTTCCGATGAGGATGATGCAGACTATCCAAATTTCTTGAAGAAAGCCGAGAAAAGATTAGCCAAGGCACAAAGAAAACTTTCTAAGCGGCAAAAGGGAAGTCATAACAGAGACAAACAAAGGTTGCGTGTAGCTAAGTTACATGAAAAAATTGCCAACCAACGCCACGACTTCCTTCACAAAAAAGCCCGCTACTTGGTAGACCGCTATGATGCCATAGGCATAGAAGATATTAGTGTCAAAGCTATGGCGAAACATAAGAAAGGCGGAAAATTCAGCTTTGGTAAATCCGTAGCCGACAATGGCTGGAACATGTTCACAAATATACTGGAGTACAAGCTTGCATGGCAGGGCAAACAACTTATAAAGATAGACAAGTGGTATCCAAGCAGTCAATTATGCCATATTTGTGGCTACCAAAATGACGAAACTAAAAACTTGTCTGTAAGAGAATGGGATTGTCCCGCTTGTGGTAGTCATCATAACCGCGATAAAAACGCTGCAATAAATATTCGAGAAGAAGCTAGACGAATATCTGCCTAACTAATCTCGTAAAATACCGTGGGTCGCACGGGAATCTACGCCTGTGGAGAGAGTGTAAGTCGCTGCAACTCTTCGGAGTCAGTGGTGCTGTTCTCGTGGAAGCAGGAAGCTCCCGCCTCTATAGGCGGGGGTACGTTCACGCGCTGGATTATGTAGCAATGAACGGAAAGAAATAAAATAAAAAAGCTTCATGCTGATTGACAAGAACTGTCATTCGCATGAAGCTTTTTGTTATTCTTTTTTTGATAGAGCTACGATGGCATCGATGATATCCTTCGATTTCTCATCTAATCGTGGGTATTCGGCAATCAGAGAATCCAGGCGGCTGTCATTGGATGTCTCTTGAACATTGGCTATATGTATGTGATCTGTGTTCAGTGCCTTTGAGGTGGTGATATAGGCGGTGGAAATGAAGAAAGCAATGTCAGTGGCGAGGGCTGTGGCCAAATGCTGCAAATCGTCAGCGGCAATGCCGGTGGTATAGCCGCGTTCCCAATTGGAAATCACCTGCGAAGATTTATGGATGCGTTGCCCCAGCTCTGTTTGTGTCAGCCCCAGCTCTTTTCGTCGTGCTTTGATTCTGCTACCAATGGACATGTTTTGTATCACCTCTACAGGCTATTATACAGAATATCTAATGCAATAAGTTAAAACTAACGAAATAATAGAAAACAAAAATAAAATAGCGAATTCCGTTATAAAATGATATAATATAGAAAAATATCATGTCACTTTGACATAGCGTTAGAGAAAATGAGAGCTGGTAAAACGACATGGGGTGTCGCAGCGATATTATATGATTAAGGTAAGCTAATAGAGAAGGGCGGTGTGAGCGAGTGAAGCCGACGCTTAGGATTGTCCATCTGTTTTGCCGGCTGCTGCAACGGGAGCGGCTGAATCGGGAAAATGTTATCGAGGAGTACAAGATCAACAGCCGTACCTTTGACCGCGATATCAGCGATATCCGCTATGTCCTGTCGGAGCTGCATGAATGCGATGAACTTATTTATGACCGCAATGACAAATGTTACTATCTGTCCAGAGGCGGCCGGCATGATTTTACTGGCAGGGATGTAATGGCTCTTCTGAAAGTGTTATTGGGAAGCCGTGCTTTATGCCGTGATGAGATGATGGGGATGGTAGATGCCATTCGCGCATTGCTGCCATATGAGGATAGGAAAGCCCTTTATTATGCAATAGAGGATGAACTTAAACATTATATTGAGCCAATACATGGCAAATCCATACTGGAATTGCAGTGGAAAATCAATAAGTCTATCATAAATAGACAGAAAATACAGATTATATACACAAAGGCAGATAAAAAGCGGATTAAGCGGGATGTATTGCCCGTGAATATCGTATTTGCAGAGTTCTATTTTTATCTGGTGGCGTTCCGCGATGAATCCGAGTATGAGTACCCGGCATTTTTTCGCCTGGATCGCATCGAATCCGTCAAGGTACTAGGCAAGGTGGGAGAAAATCCGCTTTATACGAATTTCCGCTATAGTGATATGCGTCCGGCAGTCCAATTCATGTATGCTGGAGAACTCTTGGAAATAAAATTGCGATGCAAAAAATCGGCACTGGAAGCTGTGGTGGACAGAGTGCCGAAGTATGAGATTATACAAGAAACAGATGAAAGTGTTTTACTAAAAGTAACGGCCTTTGGTGAAGGTTTCATCCGCTGGGCAGCTATGCAAGGCGAGGCTGTAGAAATTCTTGCTCCGCAGGAATTGAGAGAGCGGATGGGACAGTGGTTCGCGAAAGCGGCGGAAGTGTATATGGAGGAGGTAAAAGATGCATAAAAAAAGAGAGAGGGGTTAGGATAAAATAACTGAAGATTTAGAAAAGATATACTTAGATGTGGTATGTGGAATAGGGAGTAAATATGGAGCGTTCTGAAGCAAAGGGAAATGGTACTTTTCTATTGTAATAGTCGGTACGGTTCTTCCTTTTTATTAGAATAGCGAAAGGATTACAGGAGTTTACTAATGTCAGAGATTATAGGTATTGATTTTGGTACGGGGTTCCTGACAGCGGCAGTTGTAAAGGATGGCATCCCTGAGTGTGTGAGGGATAGCGGGGGAAAAACGGCTTTTTTTCCAGGAGATGGTGGTAAAGGTGTGGCTGCATGGGGGACAAAAGATAAACCTAGTACGTATCTTTCTGCTGTAAGCAGTATTAAAAGAGAAGCTGTTATTGGTGGCAAATATCCTTGGTTGGAAGGAAAAGTCTACTATCCCGTTACATTGCTCACAGATATGTTCAATGAGCTCAAAGTTTTGGGCGAATCATTTTTGGGCAAGACAATTTCACAGGTTGTGATTTGTCTGCCTGAGAGATTGCTGGGCAAGCAGACAGAAGTGGTCAACGAGGCTGCAGTTAGAGCTGGCTTTGAACAGGTACAGACTGTTGCAGATGGTGTAGCTGCTATGCATTATTATGCATCCTGCAATCAAAACAGGGAAAATATCCTGATATGTGATGGAGGGGCAGGTACTTTTAGCGTGACTTTGGGCAGTATCAAAGGGGGAGAGATAGAAAAGCTTTATGGCAATACGGAGATGTTTTTTGGGGGGCTGGATTTTGATACAAAAATTGCAGACAGGTTGGCTAAAGAATTCGCTACTGAGTACGGCATAAATCTGTATGGTCTTAAGGGGGCAATGCCACGTTTGTATAATGCGGCTGAAGATGCTCGAATTTCCCTTTCCAGTAAGCATGAAGCCGAAATTTATTTGCCTCAGCTTGCTGCTAAACGATCACAAATATTTGATTTGTATAGAAAAATTGGCCAAGGGGAAATGTATGAACTGACTTATGGATACAGGCTGCTAATTTTAAATATGCTTAGGTCATTTGATATAAGTATTCCTGTACGGCGGGTGCTGCTTACGGGGGGACTTTCATATATGCCTATGGTGGGAGAATGTATTCGCGAGGAATTTGGTAATGTGTCTGTGGAAGTTTTCCATGTTAAAGAGGCTCAAGCTATGGGGGCTGCTCTATATGGAACAACTATAGCAAGCAGGAAAGAGCGCGTATTTTCTAGGCATAGAAATGAGGTAAGGGAAAAAAATAATTATAATCATAAGAAAAAGATTTTTAAGGTATTGGTAACGGCGACCATGAGCGCAGGTAAGTCAACTTTTATCAATGCCCTAATCGGCAAAAAAGTGAGCAAAGCAGAAAATATGGCCTGTACCGACCGTATTCTTTCATTTGCGAACTCAGGGGGAAAAATCTCTCGTACTTTTGAAAGTGAAGATGGTACGTCTGTGAACTTTTTGGGAAAGCTGGCGGAGTTTGATCTTGTTATCAAAGATTCACCTGGGGTGAATTCTAGCATGGAAAGAAGTCATCGGGATATAACGAGGCGGGAGATAAAGCAGGGAGACTATGATTTGCTGGTTTATATCATCAATGCCTCGCAGATTGGGGTCAATGATGATAGCTACCATATGGAGTTTGTGCGTGAGCATGCAATGGGAAAACCAGTGCTATTCCTGCTTAATAAGATAGATTGCTTAAATCCAGAAGAGGAAGATTTGAAAGGGATTATCAGAAGAGTTCGCAGCTATATTTCAAGCAAGGGGTTCAAGGCACCGATGATTTGCCCTGTATCGGCCAAGGTCGGATTTGAGGTGCTGAGTGATGAAGGTGAGTTAGAATTAGAAGATCAATTGGAAAGACGCAGATGTAAACGTCTTTTCAAAACTTTTGGTATTCCGCAGTATTATGCACAGGAATTTTCCCAATACTGTACCGACTCCGAGATTGAAAATCTTCATACGTTATCAGGTATTAATTATGTGGCCATGATTATCATGGAACTATGCAAGGGAGGAAAAATTTGATGGCAAAATTGTATGTTAAGTATAATCCCTATCGTTTACAAACAGAAATTAAGATTAATGGCAATGCCATAGAAAAAGACAGCAGACTGTACAAATATGTCAAAGACAAGCGTTTGCAGGAATGGGTAGGGGAGTTTCCGGAAGAATTGCGAAAAGCAGTTAATACAGTAGATTTTGATATAAAATTCCACGGAATGGAGATGGATTGGGATGATTTTGAAGATGCCTTTCGTCAGGCAGTAGAGAGAGGTGTCATAAAGCCGCCTACTATGGAATTCGTTGCAGGAAAGTCTCAGAAAAATATCGTAGAGAAATTGACAAAGATTTTTGATGATTTGCGAGATGATAATGCTCCTGTAGAAGCTTTCAAAGATGAAGCTCTAAAAAAATCTTTTGATAATGTGAAAAATGCGGTATTTCCTATTAACGTCATTGCTACTATGAGTTCTGGAAAGTCTACATTGATCAATGCCTTGTTATCAAGGAAGATGATGCCATCTAAAAATGAGGCTTGTACAGCCACTGTAACCCGAATAACTGATAATGACAGAGATGATTTTCAAGGAATTGCATATGATAGAGATGGAAATATCATCTCAAAAATAGATAATATAGCCTATGCGAATATGGTGGAGTTGAATGAAGATCCAGAAGTGCAAGAAATTGCTATATCTGGCAATATCCCTTTTATCGATGCCAATACGACGGCCTTGCGCTTGGTGGATACACCGGGTCCAAATAATTCTCAGAATCAAGACCACAAAAACACAACATATAGAGCTGTAGAAAGTGACGCAAATAATTTAATACTGTATGTATTGAACGGGACACAGCTGGCTACCAATGATGATGATCATCTGCTCAATCATGTTGCGGAAAAAATTCGTACCGGTGGGAAATTGATGCGAGACAGGTTTTTGTTTGCTATAAACCGTATGGATGATTTCAACCCGGAGGAAGAGAATATAGAATCTGCCATCGAGAAGGCTAGGACATACTTGGTCAATCATGGTATAGAGAATCCGCAGATTTTTCCGTGTTCTGCTTATGTGGCCTTGAATATTCGTACATATCTCAGGGATATAGATCCCGCCAAGTTAAAATTGGATGATATGGATAATCTCCCTGATGCAGCCTTGGATACTATTAGCAAAATGAGACGGTTTAGGAAGCATGAATCCATGCACTTAGAAGCATACAGCAATTTGTCTCCTATAGCCAAGCGGGAACTGAATGCTGAATTAGCTGCTGCTTTGGATAGAAAAGACAGCAAAGGGCAAGTGTTAATCCATTGTGGCATACGCTCTATAGAGTCTGCAATTATCGCCTATGTGAAAAAATATGCCATGACGAAAAAAATAAAGGATTTGGTAGAGACGTTCCAAGGTGTGTTAGAGGCTAGTGAAGTCTTGGCAAAAGTCAAGGCAACGGTGGCCACGGATGAAAATGCACTAAGGGAAATTACTGAGCGTGCGAAGATTATTCAAGCGCGTATAGATGACGGCAAAGAAGCACAAAAATTCAAAGATAAGATAAATGCTTTTAATCCCATGGAATCTATAAGGGAAAAAACCGAGGAGTTGACAGACAAGATCAATGAAGATGTTAGTAATATTTTTCAAAGCTATGATGAATTCATTGAAAGTAAGAGGGAGGCTGTTCGGTTAGTTAATCAATTCACGGATATGTCATCCAATACTATGGCTAAACTAGCGGCTGAACTGGAAACTATCATCAATCGCGAATTAGTAGAAACTGGCGAAAGGTTGTTGAGAGAATACCAGGAAAAGCTCACTCGCTTCGATAAGGAGGCTCAAGTAGGGGCGTTGGACTTTGATACAGCATCTTTGGTGAAGGATGGTCTGACTAACCTTCGGGAGAGCATCAATACTTGGCGCTCCGATTCCTTTGCTATGGAAAAGGCGGAGGCTATAGGTGAGACTACCATAGAGGTAGAAACTTATCATGAGAAGGTAGGCACTGAAAAAGAAGATGTTATAGTGGGATCTCATGATGTAGAAGTAGGGACACGCCAGGTAAAATCGGGTTCTCATATAGAGCCGCGCACTAGAAGAGTGAAAAATCCCGACAAGCAAG
The DNA here is from genome assembly GCF_000702005.1 of Selenomonas sp. ND2010. GTDB lineage: Bacteria > Bacillota > Negativicutes > Selenomonadales > Selenomonadaceae > Selenomonas_A. Next base: position 6,716 of record NZ_JNKI01000011.1, read on the forward strand.
GGTGGAAATTTTTGATGTTCTGGCGAGATGATTATGTGGATGAAACGTATTATGTAAATGTGGATGATTATCGCACAGAGAAAGTATACAAGACGGTACTTGATTATGAGACAGTAGAAAGAGATGTCTTTGAGGAGCGTACTAGAACTACTGAGAAGTTCCGTGTAGCTACGGATAAGATACAGGCAGATTTACTAGCAAAATATCAACAAAAGCTGGGAGAGAGCATTAAAAAATCACTTGATTACGCCGAGATGCAGATAGACGATATGAAGGAGCAGTTCTCTAAGAGTTTTGATGAATTGGATAGACGTATTGGCGAAAAGTATAAGGAAATTGAGGCTTGCACGGTCGACCAGGAAACAAGAGAAAAAGAACTTGAAAAGAATAAGAAAATCATAAAATGGATTGAGGCCAATATTGCCGAATTGAACGGGATTTTAGATGTTTAGGAGGGTGAGAGATGCATGATTCGGTAAAGAGTTGTATAGCCAATGGTGATATAGAGGGACTGAAGTATATTTTTAAGGATGCTTTAGATGTGGATCCAACCTTTGCAAAATATCGGGATGATTATAATCAGGTGGCAAAGGCTGAACTGTTTCAGTCACATCAGGAATTGTCCAGTTTTAATGGAAACTCTTCTCAGTGGGATATGACTTATTGGAAGACATTGAAGAAGGATTTGTTGAAAAACTTTTCTCGCGAGCGGGTAGACCATATGCAGAAAGTTGCTCAAGTGATCTATGCAGATAAGATAAGCAGAAAATCAGAGATTTCTGAGAGTGCAGAAGATAAGCAACAAGTTTTGGCAAAGACTGAGCTTCAGCCAAAGCCTGCCGAAATAGCATCGACTGTGCCCAAAACTGGGAAACCAAAAGAATCCAAGGAAGAATACCAAAGACGCATAAATAAAGAACTGGCAGAGGATACAAAGAAATATGCGCCAGTCAATCTTCCAACACGCATTGAAGGGGCAGAGCCTAAAAAAAAAAGGTTGCGACCAATCCGTCAAATGCCTTCGGGGGAAAATCAAGCAGAGAGCAGAGAGATTATGGCGAAAATTGCGTTGGCGATATTTGTCGTAGTGATAATTCTGTTGATAATGTTGAGATAAAACATTCCACGACGAGAAGCGTTGCTTGGCGAACCATATTAATTATTGATTCTGTGGAAAAGTACTTTTTATCACTGAGCAGAAAACATATAAAAAAACGTATTGGCAGCAGAGAAGCAATTTATGAGCTTACAGAAGACTTGTACTTTGATGATTGTGATTGGAAATGGATAAAAGGTTATTCGCCACAGGACTTTGCTATTTATATGCAAATTTGTGAAGGTCGTCCAACCGGTTATTATAAGCTCATGATACCAGGAGAAAAGAAAAAATTTTATTGCAGAATTAATGGAGGTGGTGGTTTATGAAGTGGAATGGGTTTGATGGAAAGACGATAGAGGTAAATGAAGAAAGTTTTTTATCTGAGAAAATGGAAAAACCGCAACTGCCTTTGATGACTGAAAATCGGATAACTATAGAACCAAAGTTAGATGAATCGCAGAAAGAAAAAAAGACCAGACACTCACTAGTGAGGGAATATGAACAGTTTGATCGATTGGCTATTTTGCAGAATAACCTTGCCAATTGTTTGAAAATCATCGATGATGAAGTGATGAAGGGATATTTGGCAAAACTTGATAGTTTGCAGATTGTGGAGGCAGATGCAGAGGCTTTAGCCCAAATTAATCAGATTCAGTTTTTCCGTATTGATAAGCTGGCATATCAGGCGGAGGAATTCTCTTTGCATAATCTGGCAACTTTGTATAGGGTTTTGAGCGATAAGCCTTGCACTTTAGTGTTGATGATGAAAAGCGATGGTATAACGGTGGAATTTTTCTTGGGTGTGAGACCTAAATCTTCTATTCACGCTGCTGGTACTATGAAGTGTATGTTAGAGGATAGTCTCAAAGGGCTTTTCCCCGGTAGCCGCACCTCGGCTTATTTGGAAGAGGATTTGCATAAACAAATGGAAAACATCTCCATGGGAGCTGTTTCTAGTGTTACTTGCATAGCTGATTTTCGCCAGAATGAGGAGGGCTTGAGCGATAGACGTTTTGTGCAGGGGGTGGAAAAATTCATTGACAGCATGAAGGGGAAGCGCTATCAGGCTTTTTTCGTTGCAGAGAACGTAAGCTATGATTACCTTGCTGAAATACGAAGAGGTTATGAAAGCATTTGTACACAAATATATCCCTTTGCTAATATGCAGATGAATTTTTCCTTAAATGATTCTGATGCTGAGGCCAAAGCTAATAGCAGTGGTAACACCATAACGCTTTCGAAAAACAAAGGGGTGGGAAAAACTGTAAACGATGGCATTACACTGTCAAAGAATATCGAAAAAAATTATGGCAAGAATGCCTCTATTACCGCCGGAGAAAATATATCTGAGACTATTGGGCACACATATACATCTGGGACAGTCGATGGGCTGAATGAGTCTACAGCAGAGGCTCACAGTGAGAGCACTAATACGACAGATGGATCTACGGTGGGGGTGGGTGCTTTTTATGGTGTGGGTGCTAGTTACAGTAAAAATCACAGCGAGAGCAAAGGCAGCAGTGATACTCACACTGTCACCAAGGGCACTAGCCATACAGTATCCGAGTCGCATTCTATTTCGCGCACATTGACTCATGGACTAAGTACATCAAACACAGTGGGGGTAAGTAGTGGTATCAGTGAAGGTGAAGGTTCGGCTAGGAATTACGGGATCGCTATTAATGATACAAAGACTATAGGACGGAGTGAGGCCGTTACACTGACTAATTCCTTGACGGTTACATCTACATTGGGAAAAAGTCAAGGGATCACGTTAGGGGCAGAAAATAAAACCTTTGCTGCGATTGTCAAGCGATTGGAAAAGCAGCTTCAGCGCCTAGAGGAATGCGAGAGCATGGGGATGTGGAATTTTGCTGCTTACTTCGTGGGAGAAAGCTCTGCCGAAACGGAAATGGCAGCCAATATCTATCGATCCGTGGTTTCGGGCAAAGGGAGTGGTATTGAGTGCTCGGCTATAAATACTTGGAACGATGAACCTTCCTTGGCACAACTGGCACCATATATCAAAAATTTCTTGCATCCGGTGTTCGCGTACCAAGGTTTTGACTATGATGGAGAGCGCCGGGTGGAAGTGACTCCTGCCGCTTTAGTGAGTACTGGGGAATTGGCAATACATATGGGGCTTCCTCATACATCAGTGAAGGGGCTTCCAGTAGTTAATCATGCATCTTTTGCAAGGGAAGTCCTGCATAGCTGGCAACCTGATAACGGACAGGCGGATGTGTTGCAGTTAGGTCATATTTTCCATATGGGTGAACAGACAGAAACAGTGGTGGATTTGGATATAGAAAGTCTTGCCAGTCACACATTTGTGGCGGGGTCTACAGGCTCAGGAAAGAGCAATGCTGTTTGTCATATTATTGCTGCCTTGAAAAAACATGGGAAAAAATTCTTGGTTATTGAACCGGCTAAGGGGGAATATCGGCATATGTTCCCCGGGATAAGAATTCTTGGTACTAACCCCAGATTAGGGGAATTGTTGCAACTTAATCCATTTGTATTCCCTCCCTCCATCCATGTGCTTGAGCATATAGATAGACTAGTGGAGATATTCAATGTTTGTTGGCCCATGTATGCTGCTATGCCTGCGATTTTGAAAGAGGCTGTGGAGAGGGCTTATACAAGATGTGGTTGGAACCTGTCTCTTTCGGAGAACAGAATTCATGAAGAGATATATCCAAGCTTTGCCGATGTGCAGGAAGAGGTTAGGCAGATTTTAACCGAAAGTGAGTACTCTGCGGACAATAAAAGTGACTATATAGGCTCACTTGTCACCAGATTGCGTTCCTTGACCAATGGCATAAACAGCCTTGTCTTTTCAGCCAAAGGTATTTCCGACGAGGAACTTTTCAACGAGAATGTTATCGTTGATCTTAGTAGGATTGGATCTGCAGAAACTAAGTCCCTTCTCATGGGATTATTGGTGCTCAAATTACAGGAACATCGTATGGAAGAACGTAGCAGGGGGGCTTCGCCGAACAGCACTCTCTTCCATGTCACTGTCTTAGAGGAGGCACATAATCTCTTGAAGCGTACTAGCAGAGAGCAGACTGCCGAGGAAACTAATCTTTTGGGAAAATCAGTGGAGATGTTGGCTAATTCCATAGCAGAGATGCGTACCTATGGCGAAGGCTTTATCATAGCTGACCAATCACCGGGGCTTTTGGATTTGTCAGTTATTCGCAATACGAACACGAAAATCATCCTACGTTTGCCGGAACTATCTGATCGTGAATTAGTAGGAGCAGCTGCTGGATTAAATGCGTCACAGATTGAAGAAATCGTGAAGCTGGAGAAAGGCGTAGCAGCGGTGAGCCAAATTGATTGGCTGGAACCCGTTCTTTGTCAGATTCCACTTTATGAGCCAACAATAAGTGTTGATGAAAAGCAGAAAGTACAGATAAAGGATTTTGTTAAAATAGAGGATCAATTGTTGGACGCTATCAAGAATAATGGGATTGGAGGTTCTAAATTACGGAAAGCTTTGCTAAACATGAAGGCTGAGATTCTAAGTTCATCATTAAGGGGGGCTTTGAAGGCTGAATGTTTGATGTATGCAAAAAGTGGAAATGCTTCAAATTGGCAACACTTTTTGTTTGAGTTTTTTGATGCACAAAAAGCTCTTAATCATGCTAAATCTTGTGGGGAAATGAATTCTTGGCTGAAAGCAGTAAAAGAAAAGTTGATACCTACGTCATATGAACTTGCATCGCAACAAGTAGACATTCTTTTAGGAATTGTATTGCGTGAGGCAGTTAAAAGAGACGGCAGTTACTTGAATATTTTTCTGAGGTTTACTGAAGAACACCGAAGTAAGGGTGGTGTGTTTGTCAATGGATGAGATAAATGAAAGGTCAGATGTTCATGAAGATCAGGGAGAGTTTGAAAGTTATCATGAAATAGGCTCAGAAGGAGAAATTTCTCAAGATGAGGCAGAAAATTATTGGGGGGAACAGTTAGAAGCAGCAGAAATAGAAAATCCTGATATCGAGACAGTGCCCTTCAGTACATATGAAGAGCGTTTGGCTCATGTGCCAAAGGAGAATACGGATAGGGGCATATGGGAGGGAGAAAGAGGAGAAAGTGGCTATAGACCTGCAGACAGAGAAACCATAGAAGCTATGAAAGAGCGTGGGGTGAGTGAAATACCCTATCAAGATGCTATGGTGGATTTTAGCGGGGTGGCAGAGGCTACGGTAGAAATTGATAATATGACGGAGCGTCGTCTGGGGCGAGACGGAAATTTTGAGCAGTGTGATACGAAATTATCTGAAGTATGGAACAAGGAAAATCATGAGGGGCGGGATGATTGGACACCTCGTGATGTATCGGATTGGCGTCATGAGAATAATTATTCTTGGCATGAACGTAACGACATGAGAACATGCGATCTTGTGCCCACGAAGATACATGAAGCTTGTACTCATTTAGGTGGCGTGTCAGAATGTAAGAAAGCTAGTCAGGAAAAGGAGCGTATTTTTGATGATTAATCATAAGAAAGTCAGACTATGGGGGAGAGACCTAGATCTTGAAATACAATATGACTGCTATGCAGGTGAAGAAGTACTTCCTGTTCAGGAAGAGGCTTTAGAGAGTGTGTTGAATAACTGGCAGATTGTAGAAGATGCGAAGGCTTATGTTGTGAAATACATGCTGGAGCGTGATGGTGATAAGATAGAGGATGCAAACAAGCTTAATTTGTTTAAATATGTAATGCCGCAAAAACTTTTTGTAGGGCGGACAAAAGACACCCCGTCGGTGTATTTAGTCTGTGCTTACAGATATAATGAGGATGATGGTTTAGTGGTGGAATTTGTAGATGCTGCTGTAAGACAGGTGGGTACACAAAGCATTATTTGAAATGATGAATATTTCCTAAATAAGGTTGCCTGTTCAAAGCAGAACAACGTCATGCGCGTAAAGAAGATTATTTCAATGAGCGCATTAAGTAAATTGAAACCACGGCAGAATACATGACCACTATGAGCGAACTAAAGCCTATGATGGTAAAATGGCAACTATGTATAAGTCGTTTGTAGAGGAAGTAGAGAGAGTATCTTGAAATTCATTATGAATTTGAAAAGGCATTTGATTCTAATGAAAGAATAGAAGAAGCAATTGGATGATCAGTCAGACTAGCGGAAAAATGTAAGGTGGATAAATAGAAAATCATTCATAATATTAAGGAGTTGGATATTTTTTTTTACCAAGGTACATAATGGAAAAATGTGTACGGGCGTGTGTGTTTAAGAGACAGGATATAGAAAGAGAGGGGACGGGGTTATGACTTATCGTAAAGATGCAGATTTAGAGATTTTGGCTTCGGCGAGTGATGAAGATTTGCTAATATTAGTGGATTATCTTATAAAAGATAGGGATGGTAGCCTAAGGTTAACTGAAGAATTGACATTAACAGAAGTATATAAAAAATATTCAGATAGACCAAGTATGTATTGGCAGGAAATTGCTGGGGAGTTGCAGCATTTTGGTGGAAATAGTATTGCCAATTTAGTTAGAAATATATTTGGTAATGGTGAAGGAGTCCTGTATAGAGAAATTCTATGTGATGTTTGCGATAAGATGAAAGTAAATTATAATTCTAAAGCTTCTATTGAAATAATAGAGATGAATTTATTGCAAAAAATTCTAATAGACGCTATTGATAAAATGAATAGTGAAGAATTAAAAAAGATAATAGATGAGTTGGATTTGAAGACAACTGATTTTACCAAAGAAGCTTTGATCGCGGCATTACAAGCTGGTATAGTTAAAGGGGGATTCTTTGCGTATCAGATAGCAGTAATAGTAGCTAATGCTGTAGCAAAGGCGCTTCTTGGTAGAGGATTATCTTTAACAGCAAATGCAACAATAACAAGAGCCATGGGGGCATTGGCTGGACCTCCGGGAATTGCTTTGACTGCTTTATGGACTTTGGTAGATATTGCTGGGCCTGCATACAGGGTCACAATACCAGCGGTCGTACAAGTTGCATATATTCGTATGAAAACTAAAGAAATATTGCGCTTAGAAAGTGGACGGTCTTGATGATGCTGTAAAGATAGGCACAGGCTGATTTGAGTCTTAGTTAAGAAAAAATTAAGGTTGCCTGTGTGGCAACCTTTTTTGTATTGTTACGTGTTACAATCAATAATAATAGGAGACAGTTAATATGCAAATTAATTATGAGTCCCCTTGGGTTCAATTTTATCAGCGAGCAGTTAAATACTTAAATCTCGAATTTGATGAAAAAATCTTTATTGAGGAATGCTTGCCTTTATTTGATAGTATCCGTTCTTGGAATTATCTTGATTCGGAAACGTTAAACTGGGTGAAGTCGCAACCAATGTTAAATCACTATAGCATACCTGTTATAGATGGGATGACAAAAGAAGGAATTATGCGATATAGAGAAAAATGGTTAGATGATGATGAATTTGGGGGGATATTCGATCGATTTATATCAAATCCTTTTTCTGGATTTCATGAAATTAGTGAAATGATACCTTGTGGTACTTTTGTTTATATGCTAAAAAAGGCTTGTCAGTATTATGACAAAAAATGTGAAGAGTTGTGTAAGAAAATAGACGAAATAAAAAATAATGAAAAAATGTTGTCTGAGAAGGAAAAACTAGCTTCAAGTGGCGATGTGGGCGCGATGGTTTTCTTAGGTGATGCCTATCACGAAGGTATGTTGTGCCGTCGGGATGTGAAGAAATCATTTAAGTACTATCAAAGGGCGGCAGAGAGCAACAGTGCCGATGGTTGGTTCGGTATGGCAAGATGTTATTCTCTGGGAGAATGTGTAGAAGCCGATGCTGAAAAAGCGATAAGGCTATATGAAAAAGCAGCTAGCAATGGCAATTGTAAGGCGATGCTATTGCTGGGGAGTACTTATTTAGGTGGAGGTGCTAGTGATAAAACTGATAAAGTATATATTGGAAATGTTAGTTTTGATAGAGAATACGATTTTTCTAAAGTAAAGTTCTGGTATGATAAGGCTATAGTTGCATGTGGAGATGATAAAGAAGCGTTGGCTTTGTGCTATCATCGCATAGCTGCTGATATTCAGTATTCTAAAAATAAGGATGAATTGAGTAACATAGCAGAGGAGTATCATAGAAAAGCTGCTGACTTAGGAAATGTTGGGTCAATGTTGGATTTGTTGCGTATATATGATATCAAAGAATCATTAGATGATGATTTTATGCGAAAATATAAGAGGTGGTTGGATAATGTGGTAGAAGAGAGTGGCTTGAAAAATATCGGCATTATTGGAGCTAAATACATAGAAGGTAGTTTGGTTACTGAAAAGCAAGAAGATAAGAAGAATAAAATTAAGGCAGAGTTTAAATGGTTGAATGAAAAAGCCAATGCTGGTGATGGATGGGCTGCCTTTACTTTGGGGAATATTTGTTATTATGGATATGGAGCTTGGGGCGTTCGTATCAATAAAGCGCATGAGTATTATAAGTTGGCATCAGAATCTATTAATCCTGTATACGCAATAGAATTTGGAGATATGTACTGGCAAAAAAAGATTCCATGTGTTCAAAGGAGAAATAGTGCTATAAAGTGTTATTATAAGTCATTGATAAATGGTAATAGATTAGCATTGGAACGTTTGGAAAAGTTCCTTTAATCAATTGGAGAAGTGCTAAAAACTATGGACGTGATGATAGATGAGACACTTCTAATTGGCTGGGAAGTTATTGAAAATAGTTAATAGAATCTGTAAATGCTTATGATTGGGTAAATCGGCCATGATTATTTTGCATGTAAAGTGAATTGCTGATTAGCAGACAGGAGGAGTCAAAGTGGAAAAGGAAGTAAAAGCGAAAGATTTAATGGACTTAGGTAATCAAGCGGAATTAGCTGGCGATATTGATAAGGCCATTCACTATTATGAACTTGCAGCGAAAGAAGGAAATACTGATGGCTTAGCCAGCATTGGATTGCTGTATCAATATGGTACGGGGGTTGAGCAGTCATATAATCGTGCTATTGAATGGTATCAAAGGATAATAGATGCTGGTGATGTAGATGGATGGTATCTATTAGGGACGGTTTATGAAGATATGGAAGATTATACCAAGTCGGTTTATTGTTATGAAAAACAAATAGAGGAAGGGGGGAATTGCAAGTATACTGCTTTTTATGGTTTGGCAAAAGCCTATCGTTATGGTTTAGGGAAAGAAGAAGATTTCCCTAAAGCTTTGGATTATTACCAACGAGCAGCTGGTAATGGTGAAATTACAGCCATGGTAGATTTGGGACAACTTTATTACGATGGCAATGGCGTTAAGCAGGATTACAGTATTGCCAATTATTGGTTTGAAAAAGCGGCGGACTCCTATGATGGAAATTATCTTGCTTTTGCACATTTGGGAGAGGCCTATCATTATGGCTTGGGAAAGAACGTAGATTACGACAAAGCAAAAGAATACTACGAAAAGGCACTAGAAGCTGGTGAAGATGCAGTATTGTTCTGGTTCGGGCAAATTTACTATGATGAAGAGCAGTATGAAAAAGCATTAGGATATTTCCAGCGTGCTGCAGTGGAGAAAAATCAATTCCAAGCTGAGGCAGAGGAGCATATTGGTAGAATGTATCAGTTTGGTGAAGGTGTTGAGCAGGATTTTGGCAAAGCAGCAGAATGGTATCAAAAGGCTGCCGATAATGGCAATGCAGCGGCAATGCGGTCTTTGGGGGCTATGTATACCCGTGGCGATGGTGTTGAACAGGACGCTGGTCAGGGAGCATACTGGGCTTTACAGGCTGCCAAGTTGGGCGATGTTATAGCGATGCATAATATTGGATATTGCTATGGAAATGGCGAAGGTGTTGAACAGGATTATGTTGCTGCTTTGGCTTGGTACATGCGCGCAGCTGATTGTGGTGATGAGGATGCCATGAATGAAATTGGTGACATATATTATTTTGGCAATGGCGTAGAGAAAGATTATTCCATCGCTAAGGAGTGGTTTGAAAAGGCTATCGCGGCAGGGAATGAAACGCCGCTTATGCCGTTGGGAACTATTTACTATTATAATGAGAATTATGATAAGGCAATGGAACTATACTTGAAGGCTGTAAATGACGATAATACATATCAGCATATAGCTGAAGCGAGAATTGGCGATTTGTATTTGGAAGGCTCAGGTGTTGAGCAGGATATAGCAAAGGCCGCAGAATGGTACCGAAAATCAGCGGCGCATGGTTATGCAACGGCGATGTTGGCTTTAGGAGATATTTACTGTGAAGGCGTGGGCAATGTCGAACAGGATTTGATCAAGGCTAAAGAATGGTATGAAAAAGCCAAAGAGGCAGGAAGTGAAGATGCAGAACAGCGGCTGGCTGATTTTTCATAGTATAATAGGGCTTATGGACACAGAAATGACATCTTCGGCGATGGAGGTGTCATTTTTTACAATAATAAATTGTTTGAATTTACCTGTATATTATTGATTGGATGGTAGATTTTTATTGCAGGCTGGCGAATAATGCTATCAGGATGGTCTGTTTTGGGCTAAGCTGATTATTAATCGCTTTGGTGAACAAGAATAAATATGAATTAGAAATGTGAGGTGTAACCGTCATGTTATATGGTGATAAAGAAGTAACAAATGCTTTTTCGGATGTTGAGACTGTCTGTGAAAAGGCGAGAGCTTTGATGGATCAAGAGAAGTATGCTGAAGCAATAGAATTGTTAAAGAAAGAAATCAAGAAAGTTAAGAAGTTCAAGGTATACGGATTTGAAGAATATTATAATTTTGATGAGATGTTCCAGTTTGAAATATTTATAAACTTTTTGTCGGGAAAGAATAATGCCAAGAATAAAAAGCAAAGAAACCGTGCCAAGATGGGGCCGAATATAATTTGGCGTACGGAACCGGTGGCTGACTTATACTACTATTGTGGTTATGCTATGGTAGAACTCGGTGAATTTGAGCAGGCTTTAAACACATTGCGTATGGGGCTAGAGTGGAATCCATGTTCAATGGATTTACGATTTGAGCGAATTAATATTTTCAGAAATCAGGGAGATATAGAAAACTTGCATCGTGAAACTAAGGATGCTTATAAATATGTGTTTCGGCCAAAGTATTTGGCAAGAATTTATCGTGATAAGGGGTATGGGTTCATAGAAGAGGAAAAATGGGATGCTGCGATAGCGAGCTATTTCCTAAGTCTTGCTTTTGCTGTTGATGATGATGATATTGAAAGAGCTAATGGTGAATTGGGATATATTGAGGAAACTACAGGAATTGAAATTGGAGAACCAAGTGAAGAAGAAATCGTACAAATTGCCCGTGAGTACAAAATCCCTATTGGCATTGATGAGCGGTTATTAAATTTTGCGCAGAGAAGATGGGAACAAAGCCTGCAGAATAATGATGAAGACGGTGTAAAGTATTATCAGGAGATAGTTGAGGCATTCTCTGATGAGGCATAAATTTGCTTAGAAATGATTTACTGGTTATTGAAAAGCACAGGCCCGATTGAGCCTGTGCTTTTCATGTTGCACAAGAGTGTATGTGTTAGCTGTAAGCAATATTATTCTTCTGGGCAATGCGCTGGACATTCTCCATGGATGTTGAGGCGAGACGGGAAATTTTTTCATAGGGTTCATGCTCGCGTAACATATTGAGAACGAATTTATATGCGCCAGATGGGGCTTCGTGCTCAATGGGTTAAGCCCTGGGGTCCAACTACCGTTGATTCAGACTTCAGTGACAGTCTACAGAACATCTTGGATGAACAATTTAATCCAGAACGGCCTAATGCGGTTCGGTGCTCAGACATCACTTATGTATGGACAATTGACGGATTGGTATATCAGCGGCGCATGGCTATGCAACGGCGATGCTGGCTTTAGGAGATATTTACTGTGAAGGCGTGGGCAATGTCGAGCAGGATTTGATCAAGGCTAAAGAATGGTATGAAAAAGCCCAAGAGGCAGGAAGTGAAGATGCAGAACAGCGGCTGGCTGATTTTGTATAGAAAAAGGGGGGAGACAACACATCTATAACCACCAATCCTTCTAAAATAAAATAGGCAGTTACTTGTAAGGCTATTCGCTTATTGCGGTGGGGCTACTTTCTTTGTTATAATACAGGCAAGGAGGTAGAGTATGGATATATCGGTATTGTTTTATACAACACATTTGAGTAAAAGTCTGAAGAATTCGCTGCATAAATTTGATAAGGAAGAGTTGATGGCCGACATAAGCCTAGCTAGAGATTTTTACGATGAAGCACTTGAAACTGCAGAATTCCCGTATGATTACCGAATTAAGTCCTTGGAGTCTTGCCGCATCAAGTATGACAGATACTATCCTAACTATGCCGTTGAACGTACATATAATGATTTGTTTGGAGCGAGGTTAATCGTAGAAGATTATTCGCAGGCTTATGAGATTGCGAATATGAAGCCAGTCAGGGAATCCAATATGATAGCTGGTAAGAAGATGGACGATGGATATCGCGGCTTACACTTATATTATCAGCCGGATCATTCTGTATATCCGATTGAATTTCAGTTCAATACAGCTTATGATCGGCGGTTGAATGATTGGTTACATAGCTATTTATACAAGAAAGGTTATGCACCTGATGTTGGTGGACGCTTACGAAAAATATATGAATCTGGCTGCATTCAATCAGAAGAAGATTTTAGGAGGGAGCTTAATGTGTTACTTGGTGGTGAATAATTTTGGTGAGCGTGGCAGTATTGCTGTCCAAATGCAACATGGCCCTCGGCTTAGATCGCTGACGCACTATATTGAAGAGGTAAGAAAAGGTAAAGGAAGTCAAATTATAACCTTGAGCAATCCTGATGCGTATAAAGAGTATGCTCCTTATGATATATGCTCTGATGAAGCAGAATTTGTGCAAAAGGTTTTGTCAATGTGAAGGAAATAGGATGTATTATTAGACAGGGGAATATATAAGATATAGTTCGATATATAGAGGAAACAGCCGATTCTGTGATAGAATCGGTTTTTTTGTAAAAAATTTGATGAATGATAAAACGACGTGAGATGTCATAGTGATGCGGTATCATCAGGATAAAAAGATGGTACCTGCTAAAAATTGGCAGGATGTCTGCTGGAAGTTTGTAAGGAGGAGATTTGTATGATTTGGAATTTTGTAATTGGTGGCGTAGCAGGTTGGGTGCTGGCAAATTTGCTGGAAGATGATAAGCCAGAGGAAAAAGCTGAGGTTACCCCAGAGCAGGCTTTGGAGGTGCTGGTGCAGGACATCCGCGAGGAAGCAGAATGCGCGATGGATGCATGCACGACGGATGAGGAGCGTGAGCTGGTCTATGCACAGGTAAAAGAGTCGGTGCAAAAGCTCCAGCTTACGCTGCAGGAAAAGGGAGAAGAAATCATTGCTGACTTACGGACACAGAATGTGGATGCTCCAAGTGAGGAAGAAGTGGCAGATTCTGTGGAAAGCAGGGTGCAGGATTTCAAAGAAAAGATGGATAATTTGTCGGATGTGTTGAATCAGGCATTATCGGATTTGAAGCCTAAAACAGCGGAGGCTTAATATCTCATAGCAGTTCAGCAATTCAGCACAGGCGGATATAGCGTCTGTGCTGTTGTTGCGATTGTGCTTTTGCGGTATGAGGAATTGATGGCGAGATTACGAGGGAGTCTGAGAATAGTGAATGGACGCTAAGAAAAGGTGTTTTTATTACAATGCTATAGAAGATGACTGGCAGGAAGAGCCGTGTATACCGGGCGCTTTGGAAGATCGTCTGAAGGAACTACGGATAGATGACCAGCGATTTTCTTACATTTATTTGCCTTTGCGCTGGAGCGTGGAGATGCTTCCTGATAGAACGGTGGAGCTTGTTTTGCATAGCCAGCGGGTGACTTTGGAAGACAACACGATTACGGAGGTTATGGATAAGGAGTGGACGATTGCCTGCGATATTGACCATGGCAGTGTACAGGGCTGGCCCGTGTCGATTGTAGAAAATACGGTAAGAAACTGGCGCAATGGGTATGTTTGCGGGGGCAATATAACCTTTCCGGAATTGTTGGCCGCAAAGTATGTGGATATCCCCGCGATGGTCATCGATATAGCCATTGGATATTTGCAGGAGATTGCTGAGGGAAAATATGGATTTCGTCCCAGTTATTTAGGAGAGGCGCATGGCTTGCTGCATTTGTTTGCTTATTGTGAATGCACGTTAGATCCTTCGCTTTATTTGTTGAAAGATGTTTTGGGACAGGCTGCTTATGAGGCGATAAAGGAACAAGGCGGCTTTGATGTTTATCGGGAATTGTGCAGATTTTTGTCCATAGAAAATCCGCCGCCTAGTCTGCGCAAGGCCTATGTGAGAAATCCCGAAAGCATATTGGTATATGTTTTCCTTCGGCAATGCGGCTTTACGGATATCAATATCATCCGGCGGTTTTTCTATCGGGAAGAGATTTTTGGTTATCGGCTGCTGGATATGCGCTACGATACTATCACAGAGGCGCTGAGTTTTAGTGGGGCAGGAGCCTATGAAATACGTAGTTTTCAGCGCTTTTGCCGCTGGCTGCTGCGCTATCGTTCGGAAAAAGCCATTGCCCCACGTGTGCTTAGGTGGTGTAATGACAACCTTAACTATGCCGCAATGGATACGCTGAGAATGTTCATCGAAGCCGGGCTGGAATACCATGAAGATTTGATCGATCGGGCTGTTTATCGCTGTCTGCTCAATGAGGGGCTTACGCAGGAAGTCCACGATGCACTGGTCGATGAATTGTTTGCCGAGCATCCGGAGATAGTAAATCGTTATAGATATGCTGGGACGCCTTTTGAACGTAAGAATGCGGTATATGAATATAAGGACAAGGAATTGGCCTTGGAAACAGAACTCGGTGAATATACATTCCGGTTGCCCAAGGATACAAATGAATTACGTAAATGGGGCAATATATTCCATAACTGTGTCGCCAGCTATGATTCAGCGGTTATATCCAGATGGTCTTTAATCGTCGCGATGAAAAAACAGGAAAAATACGTTGCTTGCATAGAGGTAAAACAAGGTCGGATTACGCAGGCATTGGGCCATTGCAATCAAAGATTGCCAGCAGATTATTGTACAGTGATTGCAGAATGGGCAAAAGAGAATAAGATTTTCTGCAGACGGTGATCGAGTGAAAATGAGCCTGCATCCATTGATAGGCATATCTGCTATGCCGCAAATATCAAGTGGGGAAAGGAGATAGTGTGCATATTGACAAGTCAGGTTTTGACTTGTCAAATCTGCTCGCTTTTTAGGTGAAGGGGGGGTGTTCGATAATTTTGTGATAATCGACGTAAAATAAGCTGGAAAATGTGATTTTCGGGCGCTGTACGTGAAGAATTTTGTGATGGACAGATAAAAAAGGCCGGGCTATCGATGCGGATAGTCCGGCCTTTTTGTTTATGCGTATTTATTTTTTATCGACGCCCCAGGCATGGATGCCGGTTTCGTCACCGAGGATGGCTGGGTCAAATACCGGCTCGGTGATGCCGCGGCGTTTCTGGTCGAGGTAGTCAGCCAGCGTGATGCGGACGCGTTTGCTGAGACGGGCGATTGCGTAGAGGTTAGTCAGGCACAAAAAGCCCATGAAGAGGTCGGCAAGGTTCCAGACCAGCGAGAGCTCTGCGACGCTGCCGAAGAATACCATGGCGACGCAGAGGAGGCGGAAAACGTTCAGGGACGTCTTGGATTTCTTCTCGAAGAAGGCGATGTTGATTTCGCCGTAGTAGTAGTTGCCGCAGATGGAGCTGAAGGCAAACATCATGATCATGATGGATACGCAAATCGGTGCCAGGGCGCCAAAGATGCTGGCAAGCGATGCCTGCGCGAGCGCGGCACCGGTTACTTCGCCACCGATGACATACTGGCCCGAGAGCAGGATGATGAAAGCGGAAGCGGAGCAAACGAGCCAGGTATCGACGTAGACACCAAAGGCCTGGACAAGCCCCTGTTTTACTGGATGAGTGACATCAGCCGTAGCTGCTGCATTCGGTACGGAGCCTTCGCCGGCTTCGTTGGAGAACAGGCCGCGCTTGACGCCCGTGAGGATGGCCGAGCCGAGACCGCCGCCGACTGCTGCCTGCGGGGAGAACGCATCATGTACGATCAGGGCAAACATGCCCGGAACTTTATCGAGATTGAAGAGAATAACGGCAATGGCCGTCAGGATGTAGAGGCCAGCCATGATGGGGACCAGGAACTCCGTGAATTTTGCGATACGGGTCATGCCGCCGAAGATGACAAGTGCGGTAAGGACACAGAGGATGACGGCCGTGCCAATCTGCGGGATGCCGAAAGCGTTCTGGACCGAAAGCGCGATGGTGTTGGACTGTACGGAGTTGTAGATAAGACCATAGGTGATGGCGATGAGAATCGCAAAGAGCTTAGCGACACCAGGCTGCTTGAGGGCATTCTGGATGTAGTAAGCCGGGCCGCCGTGGAAGGCGTTGTTGCCGCGCGGCAATTTGTAAATCTGAGCTAAGGTACTCTCGACAAATCCGGTTGCGCAACCGATGAATGCGATAACCCACATCCAGAAAATAGCACCCGGGCCGCCGGTAACGATTGCGATAGCCACACCAGCAATGTTGCCGACACCGACACGGGAAGCAGTGGAAACGCAGAATGCCTGGAAGGAGCTGATGGATTTGCCCTTCGTTTTTTCGCCGATACCATCGGTCAGCAGGCGAACCATTTCTGGCAACATGCGCAGCTGGACGAACTTTGTCGACAGTGTGAACCAAAGGCCGCAGCCGACGAGTACGGCAATGAGCACGTACGACCAGAGGACGTTGTTGACCTCATTGACAACAGTGTTTAATAGATCCATGAATAATACCTCTTTTCCAATAAAATAAGCCTTTTGTTCCTATCACAAAAAGAGCACACGTCACCCATGTACCGGATAGTCGCAAAAGGCGCCATTGCCTTAAATATAATAATTTTTACATATCTATTATATCGGCAAGGATTAGTAACTGTCAAGTTTGTGTTAGTTTGTATACAAAAAACAGTCCCGCAAAACTGCGGGGCTGCTGACTTATAGGATAACAGGAGGTGGCAAGTATTATCAGGCTTTCTTGTAAGCCGTGATTTTCTGGTAGTGATTCTGGAAGAACTCTTCTGCGACCTGTGGGAACAGTGCGTAGGAGAGGACGTCCTCCTCAGACGGATTTAAATAGCCCTTCTCTTTGAGTTCGGTTTCGAACTCAGCGAAGGTTTTTGCCTTAGCGTCTTCGACGGAGCAATCTTCGATGATGTCCTCTGGAGCAATACCAAGTGTCTTTGTGAGGAAGTCACGATCGATAGCGACCGGCGTACGGCCAAATTTGCCACGGGCGAGGTCTTTGAATTCTTTCGGAACCATCTTATAGCGCTCGCCGCTCATGACGTTGAACGTAGCCATCGTGCCGACAATCTGTGAGGACGGCGTAACAAGCGGCGGATAGCCGAGGTCTTTGCGGACGCGCGGCATCTCATCGAGAAGCTCCTGGTATTTGTCTTCCATGCCGGCTTCCTTGAGCTGGTTGGCAAGATTCGAGAGCATGCCGCCCGGAATCTGGAAGTCGAGGACGTTTGGATTGATATCGAAATAGCCTTTGAGGTTGAATTCTTCAATGATGCGTTTCTTGACGCTGAGGAAGTGTTTGGAAATCGGCGTGAGTTTCTGGACGTCGATGCCCGTATCGTATTCGGTGCCTTCGAGGGCGCGAACCATCGTTTCTGTGCATGGCTGGGAGGTGTCAGAGGAGAACGGAGCAAGGGCAGTATCGATGATATCGACACCCGCTTCGATAGCTTTGAGGTATGTAGCATGGCCGAAACCGGACGTGCAGTGCGTATGGAGCTCGACTGGGATGTCGAGGGCAGCCTTGAGTTTTTTGACGAGGTCTTCGGCTACATACGGTTTTAAAAGACCGGACATATCCTTGATGCAGACGGAATGGCAGCCCATATCCTGCAACTCTTTCGCGAGTTCGACGAATTTTTCGTTCGTATGAACCGGGCTGATGGTATAGACGAGACAGCCCTGTACTTCGGGTTTTTCCGGACAATGGAGTGCTGCATTGATGGCAACTTTGAGGTTGCGGACATCGTTTAAGGCATCGAAAATACGGAATACGCCGACACCGTGCTCGGATGCTTTCTGAACGAATTTTTCCACGACGTCATTGGAGTAGTGATTGTAGCCCAAAAGATTCTGACCGCGAAGAAGCATCTGAATCGGTGTGTTGAGGTTGGCTTTCAACGTATCAAGGCGTTCCCAGGGATCCTCCCCAAGGAAACGCAGGCACGTATCAAACGTTGCACCGCCCCAGGCTTCCAGTGCTTTATAACCAACCGCATCCAGTGCCTCCAGCTGTGGGAGCATATCTTCGATGCGCATTCGCGTGGCACACAAAGACTGATGACCATCACGAAGGACTGTCTCCATAATCTGAACTGGGTTCTTTGCCATAATGAAACACTCTCCTCTAAAATTATTAACTCATAAGCATAGCTTATGGATGATTTTAGCAAAAACAGTGAAAACTTAGCCGGAAAAACAACTTCAAAGCCGCATAAAAACTAGAATTTTCATGAATCAGCCATAATTATCATCTCAAGAATAGTATAGGTACTAAAATGTTCTTTGTCAATGGAAAACGTGATTGTTTTCCCATTCTATAACTAATTTGAATCGTTATTTGCAATTGTTGTGATATAGTTATTATTGATTGTAGGGCGGAGGATAAAGGATGATTATCGTATTACTGGAAATAGTTTTGAAAAAATGAGCGTTGTCCTGTATAATCAATAGGGTTAGATTTTTAAATATATATAGATAGGAAGACTGCATAATGTTTCGTATGATAAAGGTTAAGGCTATTATTGCTGGCATTTTGATTTTACTGTTGCTGGGTGGAGTCGTTTTGTTTGGCTTGGTCAAGATTTCGCGGGAGCGATTGCTGGCTGAGACCTTGGAAAAGGGCAAGGCAATGCTGGCCGAGGAGGACTACCAATCGGCCCGGGTGTATCTGTCCCTGTTTGAGGATGAAGGGCAGAAAAGCCTTGGCTATAATCTCTATGGGTATGTGTCCGCAGAGATCGCCTATCGGGTCTATCTGGGCAATGGTGATATCAATAAGCTTCAGGTGGCTAGCGATTATCTGTCAGCGATTAACATGAATGACCTTGGCGGATATGGCAGTAATGCCAAAGAGTTGAAAAAGACAGTAGAGGACTGTTTAACCTCTTACGAGGAGCAAGTCCAGGCGCAGGAACAGGCTGCGGCTGATGCAGCAGCTGCTGCTGAAGCGAAGGCAAAGGGAAAACAGGAAGCAGTGAAAAATGGCAAGGCAGAAAAGGCTGTTGTGCCGGAAAAACAAGAGAAAACAGTTCCTGCAACTAAAGCCGCCCAGCCGCCTAAGGCACCTGCTGGACAGGAAACTAAGGCTGCACCGAAAAAATAACGGAGAAATTGCATAATCATACAGTTTTTCTTGCAAAAAATAAATAATGCTGTATAATAATTACTGCACATGAATAAAACGCAACGACATTTCATAAAATAAGCGCTACTATGAAATGTCGTTGCTTATTTTATGAAAGAAGGTACAAGGATGGAAGGCGTAAAGGAATATTCCTGGAAAGAAACGGCAAAATTTCTGCTTTGCTCGGGCTTTGGCTGTTTTATGTTTCTGTTCCCGGTAAGTGGGGGACAAAGTGATTTCAACACGACTTTGTCGGTGTTGACGGAAATGCTTGATAAGGCTATCCAGGCGAATCTACCATGGCTGTTGACGGCAATTGTGGTATTTTCTTCGGTAGGGGCATTGATCGGGCAAGTTTGGAAACCGGCTTTCTTGCGGAAGCATGAATGGTTGGCAGGGCTCTTGTGGGTATCGAAACCTTATATGGTGACGCGGCTGGTGGCTATGTTCGTCACGCTGTGCGTGGTGCTGGGCGTTGGTCCTGAAGCTGTTCGCAGTGCTGACGTAGGCGAAAGTATGGTGGGGCTTTCCCAGACGCTGGTAGCCTTAGCTGTAACGCTGAGTTTTGTATTGCCGTTTTTGACGGATTGCGGCATCATGGAATTTACAGGAATCTTGTTGAAACCATTGATTCGCCCACTGTTTCATGTTCCAGGCCGTGCGTCGGTCGATCTCATTGCTTCCTGGCTGGCATCGTCCAATACGGCGGTGCTGATCACGGGAAATCAGTACAATAGCGGTTTTTACAGCAAACGTGAGGCAGCGTCTATTATGACGAATTTCTCGCTGGTGTCGATTCCGTTCTGCATGGTTGTAGCGGAAACCCTTCATGTCACGTCGCATTTTCTGCTGCTTTATGGTTCTGTTACGATTATTGGTCTGATACTGGCGGCAATTGGTGTTCGCATCCGTCCGTTGAAATCCATTCCGGATACGTTTCATGGGGAAAAGAAAATCAACGAAGAAGTGCCTAAAGATGCTTCGCTCGTTCGTTGGGCGTGGACTGAGGCGTTGGGACGAGCTGCGAAATTCCGTCTTGCCGAAGCCTTAAAGGCCGGTGGTAAAATGACAATCGGTATCGTGCTGGATCTCATTCCTATCGTTATCGCTTGGGGAACCATTGGTACACTGTTGGTAAATGAGACGAGCATCATGCAGTGGATTTCCTATCCTATGGGGGCTTATATGAGCCTTCTGGGGATTGAAGGGGCATTCCAGATTGCACCAGCAACCTTGGTGGGGTTTATCGATATGTTTATCCCGGCGTTGATTACCAGCCAGGATTTGCCGGAAACCACGCGATTCCTCGTAGCAGGGCTTTCTTTGGTGCAGATTATCTATCTGACTGAAGTGGGAAGTATCATCGTTAAATCCGGTGTTGGGCTGGATTTCAAGAAACTATTTATTATTTTCCTGGAACGTACGATTATTGCAATCCCTTTGTTTGTGCTGGTAACAAAATTGTTATAATGCTGGCAGGCGTTAAATGGTGCTTCGCAGCTGCTTTCGCTTAAAGATGAAGAAATACATTCTGGCGCGAGGAACTTCTGTACCGCATAGCTGCCGGGAGCGCATAGCCGTGCTCAATAAAAAATTAAATGGACATGGCGGCGGTAACGATATGATGATCGCTGGAAAAGACATGTTTCAACAAATAGGGTGGAATATCGATAATCTGGCGATAGGGCCAGAAATCCGCAGAGGAGACGCTTTTTGGGCGTCTCTTTTTGCATTTCTGCGCTAATAGATGCTGCTTATTTACCACACGGACAAAGGCATCATCGCAGAGCTTTTGAAAGGCAATCGCATCATCGTGGAACTTGGCATCTTTCATGCCGATGACCAGATCCAGCTGGTTGGTGGCTAGGCGGTGCAGTAAATGCAGCAGCAACTTTGCATTATTTTATGCAGCAGCCGGGAATTTATGAAAGCACTACCCCCTATGGCAACAATGAAAAAGCCGGCCATTATGTACAGGCCGGCGATGGAAGGTTTTTTGCAGGTTGACCGGTCAAATTTGACAGGCACTGATTGAAAAAGGAGTTATTGAACATGAATAACAGCGAGGAAAAACGATTACTGATTGCGTTTGAAACGATGATCAATACAGCGGATGAAGCTTTGGCGGAAAAACTGATTGCTTATCAGGAAAATGCCGATATTATGAAACCGGAAATTATTTAACGCAAGCAGGTAAAAGCCGTTGCTGTAGCGAATATAGTCGATGGTATTTTATTGAATAGAAAGAGGCGTGAAATTGTGAAATCGTTTAAGAAAAAACTGTTGGTTGGTGCATTATCGGCTATGGTATGTTGCAGCTTCGCTTATGAAGCTGAGGCAGCGGATAGTATGGAAGTCAGCCAAATTGGTACGAGCCAAAGTGTAGATTATTTGGTATTCGTCAACAAAACACACAAGCTGCCGGATGATTATGAGGCAAAACTGCCGCTGCTTACCGTGAGGAATTCGTTTGGACGGGAGTTTCAGATTGAGCCGGAAACTTATCGGCACTTTGAGCAACTGCGCACGGCGCTGAAACAGAAGGGAATTCAGGTTGAACTGGATTCGGTATATCGGAGCGTAGCCCGCCAAAAGGAAATCGTGGCGGAATTTACCCAAAAGTATGGAGCCGATTATGTAAAACAGTATGTAGCAGTTCCGGGATATTCCGAGCACCATACCGGATTGGCTGTCGATATCTGCCTGGTAGTGGATGGAAAGGTTATCGATGATAACGATGAAATGATAGCGCAGAAGGAAATTTTTGCCCAAATCCATCCGCTGTTGGCCGAATATGGCTTTATCCTACGTTATCCTCAGGGAAAGGAAAGTATCACAGGCTACAGTTACGAGCCTTGGCATTTCCGTTATGTTGGCAAGGAAACTGCAAAGAAAATCAGTGATGAGAGTTTGGTTTTAGAAGAATATTTAAAGTGAATTCCTCATGGGCGTCATCTGTCATCAGGGGCATGCGAATCTGAAGGAATAATTGTATTGCTAATAAGGAAATTTAGGAAAAATGCAGATTTGTACGAGGAGTGAACACAATGGAAAAATCCTTTTCAATTCCGATTTCCCGGCGAGATTTTATGAAGATGGCAGGCTTGGCTGCGGCAGGAGCACTGGCTGGCAGTGCAGTCGGTACGCCGGAAAATGTGCTGGCAGCGCCGAATGATAGAAAGATGGGAACCATGATTTATGCAGGCAAGGAAATTCCTGTGTTATATTCCGTGGATGTATGTGTCGCAGGCGGCGGTCCTTCGGGGACAGCGGCGGCTGTGATGTCATCCCGGAATGGTGCCAAAACCGTGCTCGTGGAGCGTGGTGTAGCATTAGGGGGACTGGCGGTATTGGGCTGTGTTTATCCTTTTATGGATACCTTTGCGCCGGACAGCGATACGCCTTATGTAGCGGAAGTGAAGGAACGGCTGCGCAAACACGGCATTGAGCCTTTTGATGGCGTGACGCAGCAAACCTGGCACAATCCGGAGATACTGTCACTCATTTATGATGAAATGTGTGAAGAAGCAGGCGTGGAGGTTCTGTATCATACCGTGTTGGTCGATACCATTCAGCATGGTTCGGTCATGGAAGCATGCATTGTCCAAACCATTGCTGGTTTGGCGGCTATCCGCGCCAAGACATTTATTGACAGCACGGGGGACGCATTTTTGTCCCGTGCGGCAGGTGTTCCTTATGAGCGCGGCTATGAAAAGACAGGCAACAACCAGCCCTTGTCTTTCCGTTTTGAAATGGGCGGCATAGACGTAGACAGGCTTTATCAGCATGTGGCAGTGGAGCTTAAAGAGGATTGGTGCAAGTCCAAGCCCCCGTATTTTGAAATTGCTGAAGCTATGCACCGCAAACAGAGATATAAGCTGGAAGACTTGATGGCCGAGGGCGTGAAAAACGGGGAAATCACACAGGAAGAAGCAGAATACATGCAGGCTTATACCATCCTTGGCAAAAACGGGGTTATGAGTATGAACTGCCCGGAAATTCCCGTGAAGTTCTCAGCCTCTGATCCGGTTTCTTATAGCAAGGCAGTAGCCTATGGCCGCAAGATGATGCATAATATCGCAAACTATCTGATTCGCCATTTGCCAGGCTTTGAGAAGGCCTTTATCAGCCGCGAAGCAGCTATGTTGGGGGCACGGGAATCCTGGCGTATTCGTGGTAAGTACTATCTGGTCGAAGATGATTACCACAATCAGAGCCGCTTTGCCGATGCCGTCTGCCGCACAGCCTGGTTTATTGATGCGCATGGCGAAAAGGTTTCGGAAAAACTGCCTAAGGGTGCTTTCTATGAAATTCCCTATGGTTCTTTAATCACGGAGCAGATAGAAAATCTGCTGGTGACCGGACGTTGCATCAGTGCCAGTTTTATCCTGCAGGCGTCCATGCGCATCCAACCAACCTGCATGAGTATTGGGGAAGCGGCAGGTATCGCAGCAGCTTGGGGAGTTACGCATAAAATCGCTGCTAATGCCATCAAGTGGGAGGAGATACCGGCTGACAAGCGCAGCTATGTATCAGCCAATACGAAAAGTTGAAATTAACCGGATAAAATCTGCAAGCGCATGGAGAATTGATGAAATGATGGACATTCTCTGTTTAGGTGTCTAAGTAAAGTTCCTTTCTGTATGTTATCATAATGCTTATACATCCAGCCTCAGGATATTGACTATGTACTGCTGACGCATTTGCATTCGGATCATGCCAGTGGCCTGCGGCAGTTGAAAGCGGCGAAGCATATCCTCGTAAGTGAGGAAGATTCCCGAGCATATGACCGGTAAATTGGTCAATGAATCGTAAATGGAACGTCAAAGATGCATGATATATGGAATCCGTGGCATGGCTGCGAAAAAATCTGTCCCAGGGATAATATAAAACGCTCCAATGGTCAGCCTGTATGGCAGCATAAATGCGTAGAATGTCTGGGCTGCCTGCATATCTGTCCGGACAAAGCTATTGACTATGGCGACATAACCAAGGGGCGTAAACGGTACAGGCATAAAGAGGTGAAAGCCGCAGATTTACTGCGTGGCATATCAGCAGAAAAGTGAGTGTATAAAGTTTGCAGTGTTATTCTGCGCAGCCCTGCTCGAGTTTTAGCAGGGCTTGTTTCATTTCCAGGCCCCAGGCGTAACCAGTCAATGAGCCATTGCTGCCGATAACGCGGTGGCAGGGGATGAGGATGGCCAGGGGATTAGCACCTACAGCTTGGCCTGTTGCTTGCAAGGCACGTGGTTTACCGATAGCCTGGGCAATATCTTTGTAGGTAACTGTCTGTCCATAGGGAATTCGGGCAATTTGAGCCCAGACCTGCTTTTGAAAAGGTGTACCGGTAAGTTCATATGGCAGGGAAAAATCTGTACGCTTGCCGGCAAAGTATGCCTGCAACTGGGCATAGGCTTCGTCACTGAGGCATGTGGGATGATTTTTTTCGTCCTGTTGGGACACGAGGCTGATGCGGATAAGTGTTTCATTAGCTATGCCTGTTTTCAGCAGGCCAAATGGAGTTTGATAAAAAGCGTAAGTGGTCATAATGTTCTCCTTGCTTTATGATGAATAAGAAAATTAACAAAACAATACAAAAGTATTATAATGTATGATGGGAAAAAGATAAATATCTGTAATATAGGGGGCCATAGAATGAGGGGATCTATGCGTAAAATGTTTTGTCTGGGATTGGCGGCTTTATCCATGGGGATAGCAGTGCCGGGAACAATGGCGGCAGAAAAAGCAGCCATCAGCTTGCCACAGAAGATGGCCGGTGGTGAAACCGTAGAGGTTTATTATCGTAAAGGCTTGCCGGTTTCGGCAGCGCGTGCCCGTGCTGCCGGATTAAAACAGGAAAAGATGGTTCTGAAAGCAGGTTCTATCCGCCGGGAGGGTTCCAAGCCTCTTACCTGCGATATTTTGTTTGAAAAAGATGTGCCAGTCACTTTGCGTGACGGTACGGTTATCTATACAGATATTTTCCGGCCGGTAGATGAGGCAAAGCATCCGGCCATCATGGCCTGGAGCCCTTACGGCAAGGAAATCGGCGGCCAATGGCTTGACGATGTGCCGGGACGGGCTGGTGTACCGCAGGCGGCAACTTCCGGCTTGGAAAAATTCGAAGCGCCGGACCCGGCCTATTGGGTGGCGCAGGGCTATGTCATCATCAATCCCGACAGCCGTGGGGCATACCATTCGGAGGGCAATTTAAACTATTGGGGCAGCCAGAATTCCCAGGATGGCTATGATACGATCGAGTGGGCAGCCCAGCAGCCTTGGAGCAATGGCAAAATAGGCATGTCCGGCAACTCCTGGCTGACGGTTTCGCAGTGGTTTATCGCAGGCGAGCAGCCACCGCATTTAGCTGCCATTGCACCATGGGAGGGCTTTGTCGATCATTTCCGCGAAACGGCTAATCGCGGCGGCATTCCGAATCCCGTATTCCCAGAGGGGATTTTTGAAACCTTCGCCAGCCAAAATTATATTGAGGACCAGCCGCGTATGGTGGTGACGCATACCTTGCTCGATGCCTATTGGCAGGATAAGATTGCCAAACTGCAGAATATCCATATTCCGGCCTATGTGGTAGCCAGCTTCACCAATCCGGTGCATACACACGGTACCTTTGCCGGTTTCCGTCAGATTCCCAGCAAAGATAAATGGCTGCGTGTGCACAATACCAATGAGTGGGCTGACTATTATCAGCCGGAACATGTGGAAGATTTGCGCAAGTTCTTCGATCATTATTTAAAAGGCGTAGCCAATGACTGGGAAAAGACGCCGCGGGTGCGGCTATCGGTCCTTGACCCTGGGCATAAAGATGTGGTGGACAGGGTCGAGCAGGAATTTCCTTTGGCTAGAACGCAGTATAAGAAATTATATCTGACTGGTCAACAGACTCTTAGCTGGGGAAAAGCGGCCAAAGAACAGGTGGTCAGCTACGATACGCAGGCTGAGCGGCCTGCTGTCGATTTTGTACTGACCTTTGACCAGGATATGGAATTGACGGGCTATATGAACCTGCATACGTATGTAGAGGCAGACGGTGCTGAGGATATGGAACTGCAGGTTACGGTGCAAAAACTCGATAAGGATGGCAAGGTTATCGCTGATCCCATCACGCGTATGCCCACCGTTTCCGAGGGCTATCTGCGAGTATCCCAGCGGGCCTTGGATAAGCATAAATCCACGCCGGCTGAGCCGGTCTTGAAACATACCCATGAGGATTTACTGGAAAAAGGCGAGATTGTGCCGGTGGATATTGGCATCTGGCCCATGGGCATGAAATACCATGCTGGCGAAAAACTGCAGCTGATTATAGCGGCCTACCAGCCGCCTAAGGCCGACAGTGTACCGCCGTTTGGTGTGGCAAAGATTGCTGTGCCTGAAAAGGGGTATACTTTTATGCCAGGTGAGAAGCCGGCCATGAAAATCTTGGGCGGCAATCATACCGAAGTCACTTACCCGAATCTTGCGGTCAAGGCACCAGCTACACGCAACAAAGGGAAACACCTTATCCATGTGGGTGGCAAATATGACAGCTATCTGTTAGTGCCAGTCGTGCCAGAAAAGTAAGAAGAAATACGTTAAAAATCCACGGGAGCATTGCTGCGCACCGTGGATTTTGCGGTGAAGATGTCTGCTATCAATACCACGGAAATAAAACTTTTACAAAAAAGATTGTAAAAAAACAAATAAAAGTCACATAGAGTTCACAAGGGGGCCGTATAATCAAAAGCGTGTTATAGGTAGTCACGATTATGTGTATGATAGGATAAAGGAGAGAGTGAAATGAGCTTACATGGTATCACGAAGGGAACCCCGCTGGAGAAAATGGCAGAAATGATGGCTTTGGGCGAAGCCAAGGGCACGATGATGTATTATACGCTGGCGCGCCTGGCTAAAGAGCAGGGGCTTGACGATGTGGCTGAGCAGTTTATCGAAGCCGCAAATCAGGAGGCAGTCCATGCCGGTTTCTATGCCACAGTAAACGGCATGCTGCCCAAGGATTTCTGGCAGCTCGTGCGCGGCTTGATGAGTGCAGAAACCAGCGGTGAAAAGAAGGTCAAGGCTATGGCCGATAAATTCCGCGAAGTAGGCCTTGCCGAAGCTGCCGACGAAATGGAAATCTTTGCCAAGCAGGAAGGCCATCATGGCGTTGTTTTGGCGAAGATTTTGGAAAAGCATTGCCCGGGACTTTTGGAAGCTGCCGGCAAGAAAATCTATGTCTGCTCGGTCTGCGGCTATGAGCATGTCGGTGACTTGGAGGCGGAACCGGATGATTTTGCCTGCCCGCTCTGTGGCCAGCCGAAGAAAGTATTTAAGCTGAAGGAGTGAGGGGACTTTTGACTGTGACAGATCAAGAAGTAATTCAGGCGTTTCATATCATGTGGGATAATTTTCCCGAACCGGTGACTATCACCCAGCGGAGCCGGGAAATCTCCACTTCAGCGTAGGCCGGGGGGGTTGAGTATCAGGAAATCAAACGCTAAAAAATAGCCTGACAGGGCGCATAGCTTTGTCAGGCTATTTTTTGCAGAGCAGGTAATCTTTGGCTGATGTCGAAGATTACCTTAAATATTTGTGTATTAATACGACCCAGTTTACCGACTATGACAAATATGAGTCTTCGATCTTCAATCCTAAGGCTAAAGCAGCCTATCGTGAGGAGATGTTCCCCCAGCAATGTGCAGCGGCTTATGAATTAGGGAAAAGTTTGCTTGAGCGCTAATTCCTAAATGTGATTTCTTGCCAAGAACATTGTTCATGCCTTTTCTTTAGTGGTTGTGTATAGGAAAGATGGTGCATAAAAAAGTGACAAGGAAGAAGATAATTGCCATAAGAATATAGGTCTTAAGAACAGGAGGTAACGATGATGACCCCAAAAGCATCTTATCTTGAACATGCGGCAGTGACCGTGGCAGATATCGAATGGAGTCTGAATTTTTTTCAGACGGTACTGGGCATGACGGAGACAAGGCGTAAGGAAAAGGATGGCGTTTTACAGCAGGTATGGCTGAAAGGCGGCCTGCAGCTGGTGGCTGCTCCGGAAGATCCAGCAGCAGGACGGGGGCACCACTTAGGCATTGTGGTGCAGGATTTCAAGGCGGCTTTGCAGGAAATGCTGGCCTATGAAGGTGTACGTCCCTTGGAAGGGAAGCCGGAAAAATGGGTGAAGCTTCCCGATGGCCTGGTGTTGGAACTGTTTCAGGAAAAGCCGGGAGCCATTGAGAAAGTGTTGGATATCGAAGTGAAATAATGGGCGCAAAAAAAGCCATCCATAAGCCAGCTGATTAATCGGTGCTTATGGATGGCTTTTGCTTATCACAATAACGGATTTACTGTTCTACTTCAGCGTCAGCTGCGGTGTATTCCTCCAGGGATTTTTCGCGTACCTGAATGCAGATATAGCTGATGCCTTCATCGGCAGACGCCGAGAATTGACGCCGTGCCGCCGGGGCGATGCGCAGCCAGTCACCGGCAGAAAGTTCTACGGTTTGCCCGTCAATTACAGCGGTGCCTTTGCCGGCCGTGATGAAGTAAATCTCCTCATTTTTCTTGTGGTAGTGTACAAAGGGAACGCCTGCTCCGGCAGGCAGGTTGTTGACGCTGATTTCTGCTCCCGTCAGATTCAATTTGTCATGCAGCTCGGTTCTGGCATCGTTTGCCACACTGATTTTGCTGAAATTTGCCATGTTAAATTCCTCCTAAAACATTGTAACAACATCGCTTACAATGAGAGGATAACATTTTATCGATGTAATGTCAATGGTTACAATGGAGAATTTTATGAAGTTTTCGCAGTGGATGCCATAAAGGCATATCAGCAGGTAAGATTGACATTTTATAAGTGATGTAATATGATAGGCTACAACCTTATATAGTAAGAAATAATGGTTTTAGGAGGTTCCTTCATGCAGTTTTCATTTCGTCTGCCGGTAGCAACGCATATATTGCTTTGTATAGAACGGTTCAAGGATGAGTACAAGACCACATCAACTTTTTTGGCGGGCAGTGTCAATGTCAATCCGGTTATTGTCCGGAAAACATTAGGCCAGCTCAAAGCTGCCGGCCTCGTGGAAGTGGCAGCTGGTGTCGGCGGGGCAAAACTTACCAAAAGCCCGAAAGACATCACCTTGTGGGATGTCTTCCAGGCTGTGGAAGAAGACGAAGACTTATTTCATTTTCAGGAGAATCCCAATCCTGCCTGTCCTGTGGGGCGGAATATTCATGGGGTTTTGGGGGAACGGCTTGAAGATGTCAGACAACATATGCTGGCTGATTTCAAGAAGGTCACCCTTGCCGATTTGTTGGAATCTATTGCAGTGAAAGAAGCAGAACAGGAGAAAAATAAATGATTGCCATAGCGGAATTAAAAACAGGTGTTATCTTCGGAGATAATAACACCTGCGAATATGTATATATGCCGGCCAGTGAAATAGGCGTGGAAAATTCCCTGTGCGTTTACGAAAACAATGGGCAGCGGTCTGAAGACCGCCGCTTACCAAGCAGGCCGTAGTGCATGCCTTGAAAGGCGTTACGGTAGTCTGCAAGTTCCGCCAGGCCGCGTCCTGTGCCTACGACAACCTCGACACCGCGTTCCATCAACTGCTTAATAGCCGCTGTCGTCTCGTCAGGAATCTGTTTGGCAGAATAAAGCAAAGTTTCGTCCAAATCGTAGTCTGCGGCACGCCGGAAATGGCAGCTGTAAGCAAGGAGAGCATTACGGGAGAATATATCGCACGCGAAATGAAAAATTAGCATGAAATAAATAATCCCCCATCCGCATGAAAAATTGCAGGATGGGGGATTCATTTTGCTTTGTTGGAGTTAGAGTCATTAATACATTAAAGACTGTCCGTCCGTTGGCATATCATAATTGGTCACATTACGTTCGGCAAGTTTGCCCTTTAGTGTATGGCGGGTGAGTGCGGCATGGGCCACATTGTCAAGATGTGTCAGATACAGTCTGGCGTTAGGCGCAGTCTTGGCAACGCAGTGGACATCTTCGGCATCCATGATGAGGCGACCATTTTCTACCGTTTCGGCGGCGCAGCAGTTGAGTGCCACGATTTCCGGCTGCCAGCGTTTCAGCGTGTTGGCTACTGCCGGATACCAGACCGTATCCCCGGCCAGATAAAAGATTTTTTCGGCGGCGCTTTCAAACATCACGCCCATGGCATCACCACAGGGATTTACCGTGCCATGGAGGGCGGGTACCTTGGTCAGCTTTGCCGGACCAAACAGCATGCCAGTTTCGGATAGTACGGTCACATCGCGGAAGCCGGATTTTTGGAATACAGCGGCATCTGCTTCGTTTTGGCAGATTACAGGCACATTCTTGTCTAAAGGAGCGCCCACAGTACCATCCATGGACATATCGATGTGGTCGGGATGGATATGCGTTACCAGATAATAATCGACGCCGGCGAGGATTTCTTTTATCGGCATGGGCAGGTCATAGAAGGGCATGGGCAAATGCTCCTTCATTTCATCCGGTACATGATAAGGTCTGCCGGGAACATCGATGAAGGAAAACTGATGCTTGGGCATCAGCCACGGGTCAATCAGAAACGTTTTGCCGGCATATTCAAGGCGGTTGGTGGCATTGCGGATTTGCGTCAATTTCATGGTCATGTCTCCTTTTTGTAGCTTCTAAATTGCGTCAGCTAGGTTATGCTTCAAGTATAATGCCTATACTGGGTCACAACAAGCAAAGAGTTTCTCTTTTGACGCAACTAAAAGGTTGCTATAAAATAAAGAGGAGGGGGGATTGGATGAATCAGAAGCAAATGGAATATTTTCTCGAAGTTTATCGGCAGGGCAATATACAAAGTGCCGCCGATAAGCTCTATGTATCGCGGCAGGGTGTCAGCAAGATGCTCAAGACGTTGGAGGAGGAACTTGGGCAGCTGCTTTTTATCCGCAATCCGCATGGTCTTGTTCCAACTGACTATGCCAATGCACTTTTACCGCATGTGCAGCGGCTGCTGGCAGAATACCGGAGCATTGCGAGCATGAGCACATTGGCCTCACAATCCAAAAGCGTGGTGACTATCTACGCGCTTGACCATATAATGGCTTACTTGGGGGCAGAGTTCCTTTGGGATTTTCACCAGGCATGTCCGGATATTATTCTTAGCACCGTGGATACGACAGATGATGCAGCTTTGAAGGGCGTTTTGGAAAAGCAATGCAACTTTGCCATCGTAACAGGAGAAGCTGACCAAAATCGTTTCGCAGCGGAACCGCTGTTCTTTTCCCGATACTGTGCGCGGCTGCATCGCCAGCATCCGCTGGCCGGTAAAGAAAACATTGCCTATGCAGATTTGGAAGGTGCGCGCATTGTCAGCAAGGGGCGGGGTTATCAATGTTTTCGTCATAATATCGATAAGTATATCCTGCTGCCGGGGTTGCATGTAGATTTGGTCGCTGAAACGGCCGATGAGATGCTCATCACCGATCTGATTCTCCGGCATCAGGCGATAAATCTTGGCTATGACTACGCTGCCGTGCTGAATCCCCATCCGGATATCGTGGTAAAACCATTAGGTACGGGCGATGACCTGGGGCAGAATGTATATCTTGTCTGGGACAAGACCACAGTCCTCACGAAAGCCAGCCAAAAGTTTCGTTCCTTTCTGCTCGCTTGGCTGCCCCAGCATGGTAAAGACAAAGTTAGCTGGCCTTTGTGATATTAAGGGGTACTGTTCGTATTTTCAAGAGTGTCGGCAAATTTACGCCGGACGAAGTCGATAAGACAGCGTTCGTCTGCGTAGATTTGCCGGCCTTTTTTGGTGACGATAAATCCTTTTTGAGCAAGTCCCTCGATGGGAATGGCGATAAGATTACTATCATAGTGAAATCAATCGGTTTATTCAATAGATAAATCGATTATAAGTGTTTTTTATTTCGGTTCGAATACGCTATGATGAAGACAGAAAAAATCAATGTGAAGCGGGAGGTAATGATGATGGAAAAGGCAATGAAGATCTGGGCCGAAAAAATGATGGCAAGGACGCATAAGGCAGTGAAAATTTATCAGCAGGAATCGCAAAAAAAGCAGGACATGACTCCGGCGCAGTGGAATATGCTCTATGGGAAATACCTATTGGATATGGACGAGGCAATTTGACGAAAGGAGAGCGTTATGGAAAAGAAAGCGATTCTGCTGGACGAAAAGGACAATGTGGCCACCTGCACCAGCGAAGCACATCCGGAGGACATGGTTATCTGTCATGGTGGCGGCAGGGCCAAGGTTAGGGCTGTCGAACTGATTCCCATTTGGCACAAGATTGCCTTGAAGCCTATCGCCAAGGGCGAGATGGTCTATAAGTACGGGGAAATCATCGGGGAAACTTTGCGGGATATCCCGCAGGGCGGCTGGGTATCGCATGAGAATATCCGCAGCATTCCCAGGGATTATGCCAGTGAGTATGTAATGGGCAAGGAGGGCAAATGATATGGAATTTTACGGTTACAGACGCAAAGAAGGCCGCCCCGGCATCCGCAATCATATCCTGATCCTGCCCACTTGTGCCTGCGGCAGTGAATCCTGCCGGATTGTGGCGAGCCAGGTGCGGGGCGCTGTGAATATTGTCTTTAACACCGGATGCAGTGATGTGGCGGCCAATACGGCAATGAGCCAGAAGGTGCTCACGGGTTTTGCACTGAATCCCAACGTCTACGGCGTGGTCATCATCGGCCTGGGCTGTGAAACCGTACCCCATGCCCAGTTGCGGGAAAAGATACAGGCAAAGTGTTCCAAGCCGGTAGTTTCCTTTGGCATACAAGAAGAAGGCGGCACATTGAAGACCATTGAAAAAGCTGTGCGGGCAGCCAGGGAAATGGCAGCCGAAGCCGGGCTGCAGCAAAAGGAAAAATTCCCCATCAGCGAGCTGCTGCTGGGGATAGAATGTGGCGGCAGCGATGCTACTTCCGGCATTGCCTCCAATCCTGCGGTGGGCAATCTTAGCGACAGGCTCGTGGATTTGGGCGCATCTGCCATGATGAGTGAGTCCATTGAGTGGATAGGCGGCGAACATGTGTTGGCTCGCCGGGGCGCCACGCCGGAAATCCATGACCAGATCATCCGGGTGTGTGAGGACTATGAAAAACATTTGCTGGCCGCAGGGCAGGATTGCCGGGCGGGCCAGCCGACACCGGGCAACAAAGCGGGCGGTTTGTCCACGATTGACGAAAAGAGCCTTGGCTGCATCCGCAAAGGCGGCACCCGTCCCATCGTGGAGGTGCTGGAACAGGCGCAGCCGCCCACGAAGCGCGGGGCTATGGTCATGGATACGGCAGGATACGATATTTCTTCTGTAACATCCATGGCGGCTGCCGGCTGTCAGGTCATCATCTTTACCACGGGCAGGGGAACGCCTACGGGCAATGCCATTGTGCCGGTGCTGAAAGTGACCGCCAATGAACATACCTATAGCTGGATGGAAGATAATATGGATGTGGATTTATCGGGCATTATCCGTGGCGAGCAGACCATTGAGGAAAGCGGCGGGATGCTGCTGGAAAAGCTCCATGAGATAGCAAGCGGCAAACTCACCAAAGCGGAAGCCTATGGCTTTTCGGATATTGCGGTTGACCATGTGTGCAGATTTGTATAATTAGTGTAGAGGCGAATGGCGCGTCGGCAGAAAGTCTTTGACTATTCTGTTGACGCGTCATTCTGCAATACGAATATGGTTCATTTTTTAGTGCAACTATGTTATATGAGGTGGTGTTTCATCGATTTAGCCATGAATTTAGGTGCAAATAATCTAATATAAGAGAAAACAGAATATTTTTTTGATAAAAGCAGGAATTTTGCTTTACCTGTAGTAATATAAATAATAGACATAGGAAGTAGTATGTTTTTATTACAAAGGGATGGTAATGATGTTTAGTAGTATCGTTGCTTTTATTGAAAAAGTACATTATACCACTATTAGTGTACATGGGGGGGGGGACACTCTAAGCCGTCTGTCCAATTTTATAGAGGATAATTATGTCCGCTTCTGTTTAGCAGAGAGTGGGGACACATACATTTTGTGTGTGTTCTGACTTTTGCTGAGCAGAGGCGGGCTTTTTTGTTGTGTATTATGGGAGGGATGGTAATGAAAGTAGTTAAGGGACTGAGCAAGACAGAGGTGGAGGCATCACGAAAAAAGTATGGGGATAATGTGATTCCCGATTCGGAGCCGACAACCTTTTGGGACGAGTTCAAGGAAACATTTAACGACCCGATGATTCGTATTTTGCTTGTTATTGTAGCAATTATGCTGGTTATGTACTCTTTAGGACATGCGCAGATATATGAACCATTGGGAACGATTGTAGCGGTATTCATCGTGGCTTTTGTCACGGCTAAGACAGGTGTGGCTAGTGACACCAAGTATCGGGAGTTAAAGGAAAGCACGAAGAAGGATACTTGTAAAATCTATCGTGATGGGAAAGTATGCAATCTGGAAATGGATGAAGTGGTTGTAGGTGATATGGTGCTGCTGCAATCCGGGGATAAAATTCCGGCAGATGGTGTATTGACCGATGGCGATTTGCGGGTGAATAATTCCGCGCTTAATGGTGAAGTAGAGGAATGTAAGAAAGTTGCTGCTACTGAGGAAGTAGCTTTTCCGGAAACCGTTACTGGTGATGATTTGACAGGTAGTCATCTGCTATTTCGGGGAACTGTGGTTTTTGACGGCGAAGGTGTGCTGACAGTTCGTAAAGTTGGCCTGGCTACCATGATGGGTAAGATGGCGGCGGAAATGAACGAGGAGGAACCGGATTCGCCGCTAAAGGTAAAACTCAGTAAATTGGCACAGCAAATATCTGTATTTGGTTATGTGTCAGCAGTGGTAATTGTGGCTATGTATATGGCCTATTTCATTATTGGTGCAGGCGGCTTTTCAGCTTATGGAGCATTGGGCTGGGAACGGATACTTATGGATACCGTGGAGGCTGTTTCATTGGCTATCCTGATTGTGGTTTGTGCTGTGCCAGAAGGCTTGCCCTTAATGATTTCACTAGTGCTTATGCAAAATACCAGCCGTATGCTGGACCATAATGTGTTGGTGCGTAAGGCAGTAGGTATTGAAACGGCAGGTTCCTTGAATATTTTGTTTAGCGATAAAACTGGCACGATAACCAAGGGCCAGCTGGAAGTGGTCGAATTTTTGGCAGCAGACGGTAAAGCCATACCGCTGACAGAGTTATCTCAGCATGCGAGATTGAAGCAGTTAATCAATTTAGCGATTGGGAAAAACAGTGCAGCACTTTTTGATGCTGATCACCAAGTGATTGGCGGTAATGCGACGGATCAGGCGTTGATGCGTTTCTTAGGCGAAGATGATTACCAGTCATTGCAGGGAAAGTATACTGTTGGTGCACACCAGGGCTTTAATTCGGCAAATAAATTCAGTCAGGCAGAGATTAAGGAAGAAGCGAAAGTTTTTTACAAAGGTGCTCCAGAACGTTTGATGGTGTCAGCTAATTTGCAAGGTGTGGATCTGAATGGTGAAGTAATTCAGGCAGACAAAAGCAAATTGGATGCCAAGATAAATGATTATGCTACCCGTGCTATGCGTGTTTTGGCGTTTGCCTATTCAACAAATGCGATGACGGAAAATAAGGTTAATGATGATGCTGTTTTGATTGGCTTTGCGGCTATTCGTGATGATGTACGCCCGGAAGCGCAGGAAGCTATCCATGAGGTACAGCAGGCAGGCATACAAGTAGTAATGATTACTGGTGACCGTAAGGAAACTGCTGTTGCCATTGCTCGTGATGCGGGGCTTATTACGTCGGATAAAGATAAAGTCTTTGATTCCATGCAACTGTCTGGTATGTCGGATGAGGAATTAAAGGCTCAGATTAAAGACATACGGGTTATTGCCCGCGCATTACCGACAGATAAATCCCGTATGGTGCGACTGTGCCAGGAAATGAATCTGGTTGTTGGTATGACCGGTGATGGTGTTAATGATTCGCCAGCTCTCAAGCGGGCGGATGTAGGCTTTGCTATGGGGAGTGGCACAGAAGCTGCTAAAGAAGCTGGGGAAATTGTGGTTTTGGATGATAACTTCCGATCCATTAAAGATGCAGTTTTATATGGCCGCACCATCTACCATAATATTTTGAAGTTCTGCAAATTCCAGCTGATGATTAATGTGGCGGCAGTTGTTGTCACAGCCTGCAGCCCGTTTTTTGGCATTACAGAACCCTTGCGGGTGGTTCATCTGTTGTTCATTAATCTGGTAATGGATAGCCTTGGGGCTATTATGCTGGGCAATGAACCCGCGATTGAGCGCTATATGCGGGAAATGCCCCGTCGGAGGGATGAAAGTGTTATCAGCAAAGCGATGGCCGTACAGATTCTCTTTATGGCGGCCTGGCTCACCGCTATGAGTTTTGTATTCCTGACTGTTCCTTGGTTTGCAGATTTCTTCGGTGGTCAGGATAAACTCTATACGGCATATTTCGTTCTCTTCGTTATCAGTGCACTGTTCAATGGCTTTAATGTCCGGGATGATGGCAGTGAGATATTCAGCCGCTTAGGGGATAATCCCGATTTCCTGCGGGTATGGGTGATTATTGCGGCAGTACAGATGCTTATTGTAAATGCGGCATTGGTACCATTGGAAGCCTTTAAATGGATTGGTGCTATGTTTAGTTGTACGCCGTTTAGTCTGGCAGGTTGGGGATTGGTGTTTGTCTTGGCATTTACCATGATTCCCGTGGATTTGCTGCGAAAGCAGATTATAAAAGGTTAAATTCATGCTATTAAGTGCATTGCACTTGATATAAAATTAATTTATTTTTAAGGAGGAGTTTCATCATGGCAGTAAGTTTAAGCAAAGGTCAGAAGGTAGATCTGACGAAAGGAAATCCTGGTTTGTCTAAAATTGTGGTAGGTCTTGGATGGGATACCAACAAGTATGATGGTGGTCATGATTTCGATCTAGATGCCGCTGCATTCTTGTGTGGAGCAAGCGGCAAAGTCAACAGTGATGATGACTTCGTTTTCTACAATAACTTGAAGCATGCTTCTGGCAGTGTAGAGCACATGGGCGATAACCTGACAGGTGAAGGCGATGGTGACGATGAACAGATTAAGGTTGATTTGTCCAAAGTACCAGCTAATGTAGAGAAGGTGGATTTCACTGTAACGATCCATGAAGCAGATACCCGCAATCAGAATTTTGGCCAGGTTTCCAATGCTTATATTCGCATCTTTGATGAAGGAAATAACAAGGAACTTATCCGCTATGACCTGGGTGAGGATTTCTCTGTAGAGACAGCTGTTGTGGTTGGTGAGCTCTATCGTCATAATGGCGAGTGGAAGTTTAATGCTATTGGTAGTGGTTTCCAAGGTGGTTTGGCTGCTTTAGGTCGTAACTTTGGCGTAAATGTTTGATAGAAAATTTTGTTAGGAAAACTTGCGGTGGTGATTCATTGCCACCGCAGGTTGTTTCTGGCTATATAAAAATGTCTGAAAATTAAATAAATAGAGGGCGAGTGGATGATCAGTCTTAGCAAAGGTCAGAAAGTTGACTTGACCAAGGGTAATACCGCAATAAAGCATCTGTTGATTGGTTTGGGATGGCAAAGCCGAGGAGATGATTTTGATCTGGATACGGCAGCTTTTCTGTTAGGGGCTAGTGGCAAGGTCGCTGGGGATAATGAATTTATTTTCTATGGTAATCTGCGGCATCCAAGTGGCTGTGTTGAACATAAGGGGGATAACCTGACAGGTAATAGCGGTGGTGATGCAGAGCAGATTCTGGTAAATCTGGATAAGGTTCCGCAAAGTATTGAAAAGATTGATTTTACGGCAACAATTTATGATGCAGAGAAAAGACGGCAAAATTTTGGCATGGTACAAAATGCTTATATCCGTGTTGTAAACGCCGATACTCAGCAGGAAATGCTGCGCTTTGATTTAGGCTCGCAATTTTCGGTGGAAACAGCCGTAGTCGTGGGCGAAATCTACAGGTATAAAGGTGAGTGGAAATTTAATGCCATAGGCAGTGGCTATCAGGGTGGATTAGCGGCTTTGTGTAATAGTTTTGGTATTGAGGTATCAGATGCTGCTCCTGCGAATAATTCATCAGTTGTACCACCTGCGCCACCTGTACCGCCGAAAAAAGTAGAATTGCGTAAAGGGCAAAAAGTGAGCCTGGTTAAAAAAGCCGGAGTTAACTTAGGGAAAATCTCAATTAACCTTAATTGGTCCCAACCGACGAGACAGAATAAAGGATTCTTTGATTCTATATTTGGTGGGAATGATGGTATTGATTTGGATTTGGCCTGTCTTTTTGAAATGAAAGATGGCAGCAAAGGTGCGGTGCAGGCATTAGGCAATAGTTTTGGCAGCTTTAATAGTTTCCCGTATATCGAATTGGATGGGGATGATCGAACCGGCAATTCCGAGGGCGGGGAAAATATGCGAATAAACGGTGCAAAGATTTCGGAAATAAAGCGAATTCTTATTTTTACTTTTATTTATGAAGGTGCCGCTAACTGGAGAGAGGCTCAGGGGGTGGTAACGGTTAAGTGTTCGGGGAATCCGGATATTATTGTTAGAATGGATGAATACGGTTCTGATAAAGGTCATTGTGCAATCGCATTACTGGAAAATCAAAACGATGAAACGTTCAGTGTAGAGAAAATTGTGCGATTTTTCAACAGTCATAAGGAAATAGATCAGGCCTTTGGCTGGGGATTGCGCTGGGTAGCCGGATCTAAGGATTAAATAATTGCAAAGGAGAAATATCTTATGTCATCGTATGTGCGTAGATTACCAGTATATTTATTGTTGGACTGTTCTGGCTCTATGTCAGGTGAACCTATCGAATCGGTACGCCAGGGCATAAAAATGCTGGTCAATGAGTTGAAGGGCGACCCACAGGCATTGGAAACAGCCTGCTTGTCTGTGATTACTTTTGCTAGTGTAGCGCAACAGACATCACCACTTACAGAACTTA
Source organism: Selenomonas sp. ND2010 (assembly GCF_000702005.1). Taxonomy (GTDB): domain Bacteria; phylum Bacillota; class Negativicutes; order Selenomonadales; family Selenomonadaceae; genus Selenomonas_A. Next base: position 46,321 of record NZ_JNKI01000011.1, read on the forward strand.
TGCTGTTCAAGGAGCCGAAGTTGGAGGCTAGCGGTGCAACAGCTTTAGGTGGCGCATTAAGAGTGTTGCGGGAATGTATTGAAAAAGAAGTACGCAAGACTACGGAAAATCAAAAAGGAGATTGGCGTCCCTTGGTGTTTATTCTTACGGATGGTCTGCATACGGATGATGAAGAATTTGACATGCAGACAAAGGATTTGAAATCCTTGAAAGTGGCGAATATCATTGCTGTAGGAGCAGGTCCCTATGTGGAGCAGGCTACATTAAAACGTATTACCGATAATGTTTTGTTGATGAATACGGCATCGGCAGGTGATTTAGCCAAGTTCTTTGCCTGGGTTTCCGGTTCCATCAAAATGTCCTCCAAGAGTCTAGATGCCAAGCCAGGTGGAAATATCGAATTACCACCGCCACCACAGGGCTTTACGATTGTTCCCTAAACGAAAAGGAGCAGATTGTGGAAGAACGCAACAACGAAAAAATGATTATGAAAAGTCAGCATTATTCCTATAAGGCAAAAAATATCCTTACGCCAAATGGACAGGAAGGGACGGTAAGTGTCAGGCTGATTACCATTGAACCCACCAGTAAGAAAATGTCTGATAAAGAGGATAGCCTTGCGTCTTCGCCAACACAGGAGAAACTCGAAGAAAAAGCAGAGAATATGGAAATGAGCAAAGTGCTGTCTGATCAGGATGTATTAAAACATACAGCTTCTTTGTGGAAATATAATCCTGTTCCCCAGCATGAACCTGAGCCCTATAGGGAATTTATTACAGAATCTGTTACTGTAGGCAGCTGTCATATCATTGCTGCACGGGTGAGAGGAAAAAAACATAAACATGAGGGGACAAATTGTGATGATTGGTTTGAAACAAGAAGCATAGGAGATTTCATCGTTATAGCGGTAGCGGATGGAGCAGGCTCAAAGAAATTTTCACGTATTGGAGCAAAATCTGCCTGCTTGGGAGCTATGTCCTTTTTGGAAAAGGCGTTACAGGATTTGGCTGTACAGGAGAAAGAAATGCAGGCGGACTTGGCACAGGCTGTAACGAAGCGTGCATTTCAGCAAATGGTATCGCAGTTAGCAGGTATAGTGCAAAATGCGGTTATAGAAGCAAGAAAAAATGTTGTCAAAGCCTATCAACAACGGCGGGGAGATGAGAATTACAAAAAAGTTGTAGGGCGGGATTTAGAGCTGAATGACTTTGCATCTACTTTTTTACTGACAATTGCTTTGCCATTGGAAAAGACTGGAGAGCTGCTAGTGGTGAACTGTCAGGTAGGGGATGGCATGACGGCTGCATTGAATACAAAGGCTTCTTATGAGCAAATTGTTACTTTGATTGGGAATGCAGATAGTGGAACCTTTTCGGGGGAAACGGAATTTTTGACTAGTAATGCTATATGCTCTAAGGAAAGTTTGATGAACCGCACGAAAGTTGCTCGCAAGCATTTTGATGTCATTATGTCAATGACAGATGGTGTATCCGATGACTATGATCCGCCGGGGAAAGAAATGCTGCGGTTATATACAGATTTGTGCATTAACCGGGTATTGGATTTTCCTAAACTGGAAAAGAGATGTGCAACACTTTCATCAGAGGCACGAAAAAAGATACGGGAAAAAACTCCACAGGCACAGTCCTATCCTACAGTAAGTGGAGAGGTTTCACCGAAAATGGTATCAATTCAGTATACCAGAGATTTTTGTGAATTAAACAAGATTGATTTACGAGAAATGTGGGAAAAATATCAACCATATTTAGGCGTAATGATGCAAGAAATGGAACAGGTACAGGGGAAAAATGCAGCAACCAGATTAAAAGACTGGCTGGATAATTATGTGATTAGAGGTTCGTTTGATGATCGAACCCTAGTTATCCTGCAACGGGGAGGTAATTAGAGTGGCTCATAAAAAGAAAAACAATAACATTGCCAAAGCCATTCTAATGGATGATACAGAGCTTGAATATGTGATAACGGATAATCCTCCGCGAGGAGGGATGAAGTACACCTATTTTACGCCAGACAAAAAATATGCAGTGCAGTTCTTCAATAAGGCAGAGGATGCTGAATCAGCGCAGATGCAGGCGCGGTTGGAAAATATTGTTGGTTTGTACAACCCAACAATTTCTCAAGATGAAGGCGGAGCGATGGGGAATACTTCGGAAACTGCAGCATATTTTTCCAGGCTCTTTTGTTGGCCGGTGGCTCTGATAAAGGAGCCTGAGTTTGGTGTAGTCTGTCCGACTTATCCACAGAATTTCTTTTTTGGTAAAGATGCGGTAAAGCCGGGCGTAAATTTAGATATGGACGGCAAAGATAAAAAAAGCAAATGGTTTACTTCAAGGAGCAGTCGGTGGCTGGCAGAAAAGGAAAAAGGTAACTTTCAAACGATGCTCAGATTGTCCATATCGTTAGCGAGAGCAATTCGCCGCATGCATGCGGCGGGGCTTTCTCATTCTGATTTATCCAGCAACAATGTCTTAATAGATCCTAAAACAGGCTCCTGTGTGGTTATCGACATTGATTCGTTGGTTGTACCGGGGGTGTTTCCGCCGGAAGTTGCCGGAACTAAAGGGTATATAGCACCAGAAGTTTTGGAAACAATGGAATTTGATTTTGACGATCCGAAACGTAAATTGCCATGTGCTGCTACGGATTTATTTGCCTTGCCAGTGCTCTTGTATGAGTATTTGTTGCATCGTCATCCATTAGATGGACCTAAGGTATATTCAACAGTGTCAACTGAGGAAGATGAGTATCTGCAATATGGACCGAAGGCAACCTTTATTGAAAATCCACAGGATACATCCAACAGACCGGATGATTTGGAAGTAACTATACATGACTTAGGACCTTATTTGGAAAAACTATTTTTGCAGGCTTTTGTAGATGGGCTTCACGATCCGGATAAGCGACCTACAGCCAGTCAATGGGAAAGGGCGTTAGGGAAAACTTGGGATTTGTTGCAGCCTTGTAAGAATCCACATTGTCGTGCGCAATGGTTTGTTCTGTATGATTTGCATAATCCTGTTTGCCCGTATTGTGGTCAGGGACTAGATAGCCGGGATGTAATGCACCTGCGCCTGAAAAAGCCCATGCGGGGGCGAAAGGGGCAGTGGCAACAGGTAGGTGAGATTAATCTATATGATAGAATGCCACTGTTTAATTGGCATTTCATCGCCAATGTTTATCCGGATGAAAAGATGCAGAATCGCTCCATGCAGGCTTATATAAGTCACCAAGGCAGTGAATGGTATTTGGTAAATAATGCGCTGGCGGGGATGCTGTCGCCAAAGGGAAATTTGGTGCCAGTAGGGCAAGCAGTATGGCTGAAAGATGGAGAAATATTTCCTTCCAGCAATAATCCGGAAGCATTGCTGTTGGAGGTGGTAAGGGGATAGTGGGGGATAATTATGAATTCGTTACAACAGTTATTTGCAAGTAATAATAAGGTTATAGATATTCCAATGGGCGAGTATGAAGGTCCGTTGACGATAAATCATGCCTGTATTGTAAATGGCAATGGTGCCACAATCTGGGTGAAAAGTGGCACAGCATTAATCGTTAATTCAGCAAAAGTAACGTTGAACGATTTGCGCATAGAGATTACAAATGACACAGATAATACCTTAGCCGTAAAATTGAAAAAAGATACGTTGTTAAAGTGTGTGGAAGTGTATGGTCAGGAAGATATAGAAGGGCAGCACTCTAACTGGGCGATTCCCAGAATGATTGATTTAGGATCATTTGCCCCGAATAAGACAAATGAATTTTATCGTAGGATGCAGGTTAATAGTGCATGCAGGATAATTAATAATGTTCATGGATTAGAGGTTATACCCTTAAAATTAAGTACGGGTACAAGCGATGTTTTATTTAAAGTTTCCGCATTGATGGATGGCACAATCTTATATGGGGATATTATTTTAGAAACGGATTATGGCATCAATAAGCGAGTATATATAACTGGACGGTCTATATCTGGTGCTGTGGAAGTTCATGAAACATGTGTGAGTAATAATGCACATATTACGGATAGCAAGAGTATAGAGCATCCAAATAATATTCAGAATAATGATAAAAATAATTCTAAGATGGTGGTAAAAGGTCAGCGTATATCTTTGGATAATAAAAAGACATTATTTGTGGCCTTTCAAGGCGAGGGCGATGTTGGCGATATAGATCCATATGCTTTTATGTTAGATGGTAATAGGAAAACACGACAGGATAGAGATTTAGTTTTCTTTGGTAATCTGCAAGCAAAAGAAAATGGTGTATATATCGATAATAAAATGGGTATGCAGGGAGTATCAATATGCTGGAAAAATATTCCGGATAAAGTGGAGAGTGTAGTAGTTTCTTTTGCTATATATGAAGATGAGACACATTCAGCAAAATATTTTTCGGCAGTGAGAAAACCGGCTGCCAAAATATATATAGATGATGATGTATATGATTTGCCTTTAGTGTTGGGCTTGGAAAGAGTGGTTAATATTTTAGAAGTATACAGATATAAAGGGGGATGGAAAGTTAAATTTATTGGAGCAGGTTATACAAGCGGATTAAGAAAACTGTGTGAAGAATATGGATTGGATGTAATGGGGTGATGAGATGAGAGCTTTATTATCAATACCAGCAGCGTTGTGTGCCTATGTTATTTCTGTGATAATTTTATTCTTATTCTTTATTTGGTTTTTTGATAAACCGCAGAACTGGGACTATTTTATACCAATAGTTACATCGTTTGTTGCATTTGTCATTGCCGAGATGACAGCAGAAGAAATATCTGGAAGTCATAAGGTGGCAGCATTTATCGGATTTTTAATCGGTGCGTTTTGGGTTGTCTTGGTGGTGGCAGATATTTTCGGAAATGTATCTGATATAATTCATGCAATAATTGGTTCGCAAGACCATAAGAATGATGTGGGAGCATGGGAAATGTTTTTGTTTTATTTTGATAGAATTTTAAGTTCAAAGATCTTTGCAACAGTATCAGTAATCTGTGCATCTGGTTCAATAAAAGAAATTAAATAGATTGTTGAGATAAAAGTCATGTGATAAAGACATGGTTAGGAGGCGATAGGTGGTGAACATATATGATTATAAAAAGATATCATTGTTGACGATTATTTCACAGTTTTTTATGAAAATATGTTATGCCGAAGGAAATTCAGGAATGGCGGCTGATGATACGGATTTGTTGACAGATTTGACAAATACAATGCACACTGTGATGTCCTCGCTATCCAGCATATCCATATCTTTAAGTGATATTTCTGGTTCATTAGCAAGCATTGCTACATCTTTGGCTATTGTAACTACAGAATTAGCAGAAATTTCTACATATTTAAAACTGCTTGTGATGGTTGTAACTGTTCTTACAGGGGTTATTACACTGTATGTAATGATTTTCTCACCTATAAAAAATGGTTGAGTGGTAGGCAACGTAGAGAAGAGTAGTTATATTATTACGAAATGAGTGAAATAAAATTCGTTTAGTGAATGAGTAAGGAGTGTAGTTACAATGGCTGTAGATTTAGGAAAAGGGACAAGTTCAAGAGATGTGTATGCACTAGATGAAGGCTTAAAAGAAAAGTTTTTTCTTATGAAGGGAGATTGAATAGGGAAAGATATATTTTAAGATCTTTAGCAGTTGGCTTTGTAACAGCTATATTGATGTTTTTTGCCTTTTTTATAAGTGAAAAAGTGGCTACGTTGATAAATGTAGCAGCTATAGTTATACAAATTATGCTTGGTGTTCGTAGAACTCACGATATTGGTAAATCTGGTTGGTGGATGTTTTTGATAGTTGTACCCTTAGTAAATATCATATGGGGGAGTACTGATATTCAAAAAGGAGATAATGGGATGAATGAATATGGAGCTGATCAATTAGAGAGATGAGCATGTTCATGGAAAGGAAGAGAAAATTATGTATAAATGGGTCTTGTTAGTAATTTTTTTAATATTTATGGGTGGCAGTTGTATAAGAGAAAGTGGAACTCCGATAGATAATATAAATGGAAATTCTGATCAGAAGCAGGTTTTGCAGCAATACATAATTGAAACACGTGAAGTGATGAAACCATATCGGGAAAAGGATATGGAGTTGTCATCTAAGGGGGAGTCTTTGAAGTATAGTGGATTATCGGAAAATGAAATTAAGAAGCAAATGAAAAAATTGGCTGAAGAACGAATGAAATTGATGGAGAAATTGCGGCAAGATTTGCGCAATGTTAATGTCCCCAATAATAGCCCGCATGCAAAAAGACTCGCAAAAGCTTGGGATAGATATTTTGAACTAAGAGAGAAAGTAGCTGATTATATTGCAGGTAATTCTTTGATTGCGGTAGGGGCTGTGCTTTTGGGTAGAGATACGGCTATAGAAGAAGAAATGAGGGAACTTGATGAGGAAATTGATAGAATTTATGATTATGCAGGGGTTAGTAGGGAATAGGAAACACAGGAAAAGAGAGGGAGCGTAATGAAAAAAGTACTATGTATATTGTTGGCACTAGGTGTGCTTTTTACGGTGGGGTGTAAAAAGCAAGCAGGAAAATTTGCAAAAGATATTCTGATTAATGAAGCAGTGGATACAGTTGCTGATAGTGCTCGTAAGAACAATGGTAGTCCAAGTGCTAATACGAAAACACCTTCAACTAGTTCAGCAGCGAATGGTTCTGTAAAGTCAGCAAAAGGTAAGGCGGGAGTGGCAGCTGCAGTCGTAGGTGGTGCAGTGGCTGCGGTAGTTAGTTCCAATACAGATTTGATTTTAGGGAAAATATACATAGGTCAGTCACAAGCTGATGCTTTGCAGATTATGGGAGAGCCTATTAAGATATCTGATCCAGATAATAATGGACATAAACGATATAAGTATTCTGATATGGTAGTTGTGATTACGGGGGGCGTAGTAACAGGTTTTGTATCTGATACTGCGGCAGTATCGACGAAACGAGGTATAAAACAGGGAGATGCATTGGATAAAGTAGTGAGAGAATACGGTAAACCATATGCAAAATCTGATTATGATGGAACGACGTTATATGAATATAAATTCATTTCTGATAGAGGACAGGCTTGTCTTCTTCGATTTGCAATGAAGAATGGTGTTGTTGATTATATTAGTGGACGTATTTTGTAGAAAAAGGGAGGATGAATGAAATGGCTATTTTAGAATCGATTGCTGGTTTTTTCGGCTTGATAATTTTTGTGATTTATTTGTATGCAGGAGATAAGGCTATCTATTATATTAAGTATCATATTTTGAATACACGAGCGGAGATATATAGTAACACTGGTGATTATATCATCGGTAGGATTATTTGGGCAATGCTATTGGGATGGGCAGCTATTCCTATCGCACTATTACACAACTATGTTGTTAATAAGTGATGTTTAATTGTGGATTGTTAATAATATCTTCGAAATTAAAGAGAAATGAAAAAATTAGTTACGTTACTTTTAATTGTATTTTTAGCTTTCGGAGGATATTTTGCATATATGGTGGTTGTAGCTGAGAAAAGAGTATCCTCCGAAAGTGTTTCGTTGGGTAATGAGAATTCTGTAAATTTATATAGTCGAGAGAATACAGTAGAAAAAGAGAATGCTCATAATAGCAAGCAACAAGATATCAAAAAAATAGAAAAATATGTGCAATGGACTATTCGAGTGACAGATAACAATGTATATGGCTATTCGCAAGGTTTTGAAAATGCGACCTATAATCATCCCTATACAGGGTCAAGAGATGGCCCTGATTATGATTGTGCATCTTTGGTCTATCACGTTTTAGATTATGCAGGTTTTCCTATAATTGCAGCATGGAAACAGAATCCGGCATATTATAATTTGTATCAAGGAAAACAAGCTACTGGTGATGCAGATACGATTTGGACGGATCTGCAGAAAGTTGGTGGTTTTGCGAGATACTCATGGGATGAGGTGAAAGACGATTTACAGCGAGGTGATATTTTGTGTAATCCAGAGGTACATGTAGCAGTATATATAGGTGATGGAAAAACGGTAGAAGCAAGAGGTGTAAATAATTCTCGTGGTGGTAGTTGGCGTACAGGCGATCAAGGTGGTGAGATTGACTTTTGTAATGCATATGGACGCAGATGGACGGAAGTTTACCGATATATCGAATAATGATGGATTAGGAGATGAGCTCTGGTTTTAGGAGGCAGGTGAAAAGCATGAAAAAGGTGTTATGTTTGTTACTGATTATGGGGATGCTTTTTACAGTTGGGTGCAAAAAACAGGCGAAAAACATTGCGAAAGATTATCTGTTTAATAAAGCAGTAGATGTTGTGGTGGATAATGCAAATAAAGGGAGTAATACTAATGGAGTCGTAAAAAACTCTCCAGACAGTGCATCTTCCAATACACCAAGTAAATCGGCTAAAGGAAAAGCTGGTGCGGCAGCTGCCGTAGCTGGTGGTGCAGTGATTGCAGCAACGAATGAGCTGGAGGCGCGTGCAAATAATTCAATGCAGAACGAAAGAAGTGCAGAGCAACAATATGGCAATCAAGATGAACCGGATTGGCATTGGATTAAGGATAATAATACAGGTGTATATATTTGGAATCCGGAGCCGGAAGATGGTGAGTATATTGTTTGGAATGGTGATTATGTACAAGTGGGAAAATATCGTTATGCAAATGGTCCTGGCATAGTTACCTGGTATAAAAATGGTAAGGTAATACAAGTGGATAATGGCGCTTTTGAACATGGTAGACATCATGGGAAATTTACTCATAAATTCCCTAGTGGGAAAGTAAAATATAGTAATTGGGATCACGGTAGGGAAATATAAAATAGGAAGTATTAGGGGATATGAGAGTGGAAATGATGGAAAAATAAGATCGAAATATATAAGGAATATTTGTATGGGAGTTATATCTATATCGGCTTTTGGAATGATTAACCCTACCTATACATATGCAGAGAGTATCGTAAATGAACAAAGTGGGATGCATAATGATGCTACAGATAATACGCCGGAACAATTAGAAAAAAGGTAGAGGAAAAATTAGCAAGAAAGATTATAAAAGTGCTATAGAGTATTGCCAAAATATAATTCAAGTAAATCCGAATAATGCCTTTGCGTGGGCGTTGATTGGGCGAGGCTATAATAAGCAAAAAGAATATGATAAAACGATAGATAGTTGCCAAAAAGCTATTGGAAGTGATCCTAAATATATACCTGTTTGGGATGGATTGGGGATTACATATTTATTTGCTAATGAATATGTAAATGCATTGCATTGTTATAAAGATGCAATGAAAATAAATTCGAATAATACAAGGCTTATGACAGGCATGGGGAATGTATATTATAAGATGGAACATTATGATGAGACGATAAAATGCTATAGAAGAATTGTTGAATTGAGTCCTGATGATAAGATTGCATGGAGAAAATTAGGTACTGTGTATGATAAAATCAATAAAATTGATCAAGCTATTAGGTGTTATAAGAATTCGGCAAAGACATAGAATAAGCAAAACTGATTTATGCACTTGCAGGATGGATGCATTTATATAGTAAAGAATATAAGAAGTCAAATAAACTTTTATATAAGGTTCTTGACCTTGAACGTGATAGTGCAGAGATTTGGTCTATGATTGCTTTAAATAATTTAATGCAAAAGAAATATAATAAAGCTGTTGAATGTGCTGAAAAAGCATTAAGCGTTGATCCTAAAAAAGAGCAGCCATTGTTGATTATTGGGGCGGTTAATGCTTCGTTAAATAAATACAACAATTCAATAGCTGATTTTCCAAAAAGCAATATAAATAAATTCTAAAAATGGGACAGCTTGGTATTTAATAGGTGGAGTATATGTAGAATTGAATGAATATGATAAAGCGATTGAATGCTGTGAAAAGAGCTTGAAATTTTCTCAAAAAGAAGCAGCTCCCTTTTTTGTGTTAGCTTCTGCTTATAATGGAAAAAAGACTTTGATAAGGCAATGGAATATAATGAAAAGGCATTTGAATTAGCGGCTAAAAAAGCTTATGTATGGTATACAATGGGAGATACATACAATGGAATGGAGCAGTATGATAAGGCTATAGAGTGTGCTCAGAAAGCTATAGATATTGATTCAGATGAGGGAGAAGCATGGTTGACGCTGGGGAGAGCATACAAAGGTTTGAAGAATTATAATAAGGCTCAAGAGTGTTTTGAGAAAGCAGTTGAATTTGATTCTAAAAAGCAGAAGGCTAGAAAAGAATTAGACGAACTGAAGAAAAAACAGTAGACTGCTAAATGCGTTAAGGAGATGGTAATTGTGTACGCTTACAGAAGAATTATATGTGTTTTGTTTATAAGTATGAGTTTATTGATGCTTTTGGGGTGTTCTAGTGAGCATAAATATGTTGAGTTGGTTAAAAATGGCACAATGCAAATGGAACCGGATATAAAAATTGGACGAGCATTTGATGAGTTTTTTGCTAATCCTCAATGGAAGTATTTTGATTCCACGGATAATCATAAGGTTGTGGAGTTTAATGGTGAGTGTACATGGTGGGGACAAGATGCACACTGCTCAATTCAGTTTATCATAACAAGTGAAACAACTTTTGAATTATGGATTGTCAAAATTAATGATCAGGAAATGAATAAGTTGGAAAGTGCAGCATTACTACATAAGGCATTGACCAATCGTGATGATTGGTAATGCGTGCAGGGGGGATAACAATGGTTAATGAGGTATATGTTCGATATTATCTTATCAGTTGACATCTAAAGATAATATAAATGGCCAAATAAAAACGCAGGCATTTTTGGGAGAAGCTACATTATCTAAAATAGATGGTAGATGGCTTATAAGTAATTTTAATGTAAAGGTGAAATAAATTGTAATTGGGGTGAATGATATGCCTATTGTAGTTGTAATTGCTGTTTTAATTTCGGCGTATCTTCTCTGGGATTATTTGTTCTATTTGATAGGTGTTATACTGGGGTTGGCCTGTATGTTTTTTGGGTATTTAACCTATACATCATATCAAGAGACAAAGATATCACCTGAAAAGTGGGAAGCCGATGAACAGAGAAAGTTAGAAAAAGATGAATCTTATCAAAAAAAGAGTATAGATCAAAAAGCTGGAAAAGGGCTGGTGATTACTTTTTTACTGATAACATTGTTGTGTGGAGGTTTGAGTTATAAGGCAATAGAATATCAGTTGGATGAAAATGCAGTCGTTGAACAAATCGTAGGAGATTATAGCGCTGATAAGATAACTAATGATGCATTGAAGATGATGTCTGACGATGAGTTGAATAAAGTTCAAGAAATAGCAAAGGCGGCACATCCTACATTTTATAATCTGAAAGAAGTAGTATCGGTAATAGGTGGTTTAGCTGCAATTGCAGGTTTCTTATGTGCAATAGCATTAATACCAGCCTTTTTTATGAAAGCTGGTCGTTTGGTGGGGGCAGGATTAGCAATATCTATTTTAATATGTTGCATATGTGGTGCGATAGAGAGTGTATCTGAACCATCAGATGTTGCTTTAATCCGTGCAGAAGTAAGCTCTCGTCAAGATGTAAAAGAAAAAGAAGAAAAGCGTGTTGAAGATGAAAAGAAAAAAGCGGAGGAAGCACAGAAAAAAATAGAAGAAAGAGAACGTAAAATTAACGAAATAGAAGATAAGTATAAGCCATTATATGCTGAAAAATATCAAAAATATATCAACGAAGGAGTGAGTGATGATGATGCGAAAGATAAGGCATTAACAGATGTGGATAATAAGAAAAAGGAAGATAAGAATAAAGAGAATGTAGTAGCGCAGAACAAGGAGGATGATAGGAAAAAAGCTAAAGAGAATGACGAAAAAACAAAACAAGTATCGACAAAGGAACAGACACAAGTGGATGATGATAGTATTTCATCCATAATTGGTGCGTATGCATCTAGTATTGTTGAAGATAATGTGTATATATTTTCACATCATAATCTTGATTGGTATATGATTACTTCAAGTAAGCGTGAAGATAAACATGGCATTATCTTTAAGGATGATGGATATACAATAGCTGTATATGCTGTAGAGAAAGGGACGGGAGAAAAAGGTAAAAAAATGGGAGGAGGAATAGTTAGCTTTTGGGAAACTAGTGATGGTTGGGAGGCTAGAGTGGATGGTATATTTGATCGTACTGGATGGCATAAAGTAAAAGAAGATAAAAATATGGAAATATTATTATCTAAGAGTAAGTATTTACCTAATAGAAATTAAGAGGAGTGTTAAAAATGGCAGTAAATCTTCAAAAAGGGCAGAAAGTAAATCTGAAAAAGGACAATGGTCAGGCATTGGGCAAGGTTATGATTGGTTTGGGTTGGGATCCCATCGAAGCCGATAAGGGAGGCGGCGGTTTCCTGTCATCACTTTTTGGCGGCGGCAGTGCGGATATTGACTGTGACGCTTCGGTTCTGTTATGTCAAGGTGGGAAAGTGCATAGTATTGATGACGTAGTTTATTTTGGCAATCTCAAGCATGGTTCTGGGGCTGTGAAACATATGGGGGACAATCTTACTGGTGAAGGTGATGGGGATGATGAGCAGATTTTTGTTGATCTGAATAGTGTTCCATCACAGTTTGATAAACTGGTATTTGTGGTCAATATCTATAAGGCTGAATCCCGTAAGCAGCATTTTGGCATGATTCGAAATGCTTTTATCCGCATTGTGGATGATAATAACAAAGAATTCTGTCGCTACAATTTGTCTGAAAAATACGAGGGAATGACGGCAATGATTTTTGGCGAAATTTACCGTCATAATGGCGAATGGAAATTCAATGCTATTGGGCAGGCAACAAAAGATGACCTGCAGTCTTTAATTAAGCGTTACAGTTAAGGAGCAGGTAATGAAATATGAAATCTTATATCCGGAGGCATTCCCTGTGGTTAAATGCCAACTGGAACGAGGGGAAAAGATTAAGGCAGAATCGGATGCGATGATTACGATGTCTGTTACTGTTGATGTTGAGGGCAAAATGGATGGCGGAATTTTATCTGGACTAGCCAGAAAGTTCTTAGCAGGAGAAAGTTTCTTTTTCCAAGAGCTGATTGCCTCCCGCGGCCCCGGAGAAGTTTTGCTTGGTCATCCATTGCCCGGCGGAATTTTGGATGTGGAGTTGGATGGTTCTTATGGTCTGGTTGTGCAAAAGGATGGTTATCTTGCCAGTACACAGGGGATTCAGGTCGATACAAAAATGCAGAATCTATCCAAAGGGTTGTTTTCTGGTGAAGGTTTCTTTGTGCTGAATGTAACCGGCAGAGGTACGGTGTTTGTCAGCAGTTACGGTGTTATCCATCCGGTGAATCTTGGTGCTGGAGAGGAAGTTATCATCGACAATGGGCATTTAGTGGCTTGGCCGGACTATATGCAGTATAGTATTGAAAAAGCTTCCAGTGGCTGGATTTCCAGTGTAACTTCTGGTGAGTGTCTGGTATGTCGTTTTCGGGGGCCGGGTGTGGTACTGATTCAAACAAGGAATCCTAGTGGATTTGAAGCTTGGATTCGGTCTATGATTCCGAAAAAGTAAATGTAGTTGCGGGCGATGAGATTTCATCGCCCGTTTGTAAAATGGAGATTTAGTCAAATGATGAATAAGAATACTTTGCAATATATGGTTGGCGGATTATTGTATATGCCTGCTATGCAGGATAATATTGCCGAAAAAATTCAAGGAGACATGATTCCATGTTTGACATCCATAGCCTTGTGTTTGGAGGATGCGATTCAGGATAATGCGGTGGCAGAAGCAGAGGAAAAACTAAGTCAGACTCTCAATAAGCTTCGTTTGTTCTATAAATCAGGGAAAGGGCCGCTGTTATTTGTCCGTGTCCGCAATCCGGAGCATATGGAGCATATTTCCACTTTTTTAGGAGAAGCGGAGGATTTGCTTACGGGATATATTCTGCCGAAGTTTGATGTCAGCAATGGTGATGCTTATGCAGAGGTGATAAAGGAAATTAATGAAGGACGAGAACAGCCGTTGTATGTTATGCCGGTACTCGAAAGCGGGATGATTGCTGACTTGCGTACCCGGGCACAGGCGTTGGGGAAAGTTAAGGAGATAATTGATGGAATAAGAGAATATGTGTTGAATGTGAGGGTGGGAGGCAATGATTTTAGCAATTTATATGGTCTTCGCCGTCCTGTGGACGCCACGGTATATTCAGCAGGTGTAGTTCGTGATATTCTCGTGGATATTCTGAATGTGTTTGCTCGCGATTATGTGGTATCGGGGCCGGTATGGGAATATTTTGAGGATAAGAAAGGCAATGCCTGGTCAGAGGGGTTGAGGCATGAATTGGAATTAGATCGTATCAATGGCTTTATAGGGAAAACGGCGATTCATCCGAGTCAGCTTCCGTATATTTATGAAAGTTTGCGGGTATCTCGTACAGATTACGAGGATGCCAGACAATTGCTGCGTTGGGACGTGGATAAATTAGGTGTGGTAAAAAGTGTGGATGGCAGCCGGATGAATGAAGTTAAGACGCATCGTAAATGGGCAGAGCGGATTAAGATTTTGGGGGATATTTATGGAATCAAAAACGAAGTGCGGGAAAAGTGTGGTTATGGAACAGGAAGAGTACACAGCGGAGCATATATTACGGGTTGCTAAACGCCATAATAACAAAAAGAGAAAATATATTTTGGTAAACCCGTGGCAAGGAAAGCATGTGCCTGTAAGTCCGGTGAGAGCTTTGTCCATGATGAAGGCACTGGGAATTAAGGTGGCTATGCAATATGGTGAGGCAAGATTGGTGATTGGTTTTGCGGAAACGGCAACGGCCATTGGGGCAGTGGTGGCACGGGTTATTCATCCGGATTGTTTGTATGTACAAACAACCAGGGAGAATATGCCGGATTTGGGGGAATGTCTGGATTTTTTGGAAGAACACAGCCATGCGCCTGAACAGAAACTGGCTATCAAAGGGCTGGGGGAGGCCATTGAGCATACGGATACTGTGGTTTTTGTGGATGATGAAATATCAACAGGCAAGACAATTTGCAATATAATCGCTCAGCTGCGGGAAAAGTATCCGGTTTTAAGCGAGAAGAAGCTGGTGGCGGCATCGCTTCTCAATAGGCTTTCCTTAACGGATGAAGAACGGCTGCGGTCTGCAGGTATTGACAGTGCGTATTTATTAAAACTGGCACAAGAGGACTATAGCGGCATGGTGGAAAATTGGCCAATAGAAGAGGTGCAGCCTTTGCGGAGAAATGTAAGTGTGCCTTATGAACGGTGCTTGTTTCAAATGGAAAACAATCCTCGATGTGTGTTGATTATAGGTGAATATTGGCAGGAATGGGAGCGATTAGCACAGACAATATTGTCGCAATTACCCTTGGATTTTCAAACAGATACGCTGGTTTTGGGGACGGAGGAAGCTATGTTGCCGGGACTTTTGCTTGGGCGGGCTTTGGAATCGCGTGGGGGAAAGGTGCATTTTCATGCGACAACAAGAAGCCCTATAAGCATTAGTAAGGTTAAGGATTATCCGGTTCGCAGTGGTTGGGCAGTGCACAGCTTATATGATGAAATGGAGACACGCAGGAATTTTATTTACAATCTTCGTCCCTATGGTCAAGTGATTATTGTATCGGATACTGCGTTGCCTGAACAGGAGCATATCCAAAGTTTGTTGGAAGTGCTGCAGGAAAATGACTGTGGCAGGATTTTTTATATCGGGAGGGGCGAGAATGTTTAGTACTTATCGCAGCGATGACGTCACTATATTATTGAAAGATATTACTGGTATGGTAGAACCGATGGGGACAAGAGAACGGGAAACATTGATTCAAAGCGGCCATCACTATTCGGAAATGCTGCCGATAGAATATGAGCCCTCGGAAAAGTATTTGCGGGCATATTATGATGCTTTGGGGCGTTATGCCAAAATAACAGCAACAGCTGTGGCCGTGGTTGGCGAGAAAATATACAGGGATAAGGGTGATGGTGTGGTTTTGGTATCGCTGGCTCGTGCGGGAACGCCTATTGCCATCTTGATTCGGCATTATTTACAGAAGCGGTATCATATAGATGTGCCGCATTATACTATATCCATTATTAGGGGGCTAGGAATTGATAAAAATGCCATGTCCTATATTTTGACGCATCATAGGGCAGAAAACATTCAATTTGTAGATGGATGGACTGGAAAAGGCGCTATCCAGCGGGAGTTAAACAAGGCTATGGATGATTATCCAGGAGTAAGTGCTGGTTTGGCAGTGCTTTCAGACCCGGCTTATGTAGCAGAAAAATGTGGTACCCATGAAGATTTCCTTATAGCCAGTTCATGTTTGAATTCTACGGTATCTGGTTTACTGAGCAGAACTTTTTTGCGGACGGATATTATTGGCCCGCAGGATTTTCATGGTGCAGTGTTCTATAAGGAACTTATGGCGAAAGACTTGACGTATCAATTCATAGAGGAAATTGAAAAAAATTATCCGTTATCAGTAACCATTACGGATAGTGTGGAGATGATGAAAAAATCAGGATTACAGGAGGTAAATAAGATAGCTGGTGAATTTGGTATCAGGGATATCAATCTGGTAAAGCCGGGGATTGGCGAGGCAACTCGTGTGTTGTTGCGGCGATTGCCGTGGAAATTATTGGTGCATAGCATACATGATGAAGAAAAACTGGGGCATCTATATGAACTTTCTCAGGAGAAAGGAGTGGAGGTTGTAGAGTACCCGCTGCAGAATTATCTTGCATGTGGTCTGATACAATCTTTGGCAGATAATTGAATGAAGAAAAAAATACTTTTTGCCTGTGACTTGGATAATACATTGCTGATTTCCCATAGGCAAAGACGGAATGATGATATGTGTGTAGAGCATGTTCAAGGGAAAGAACAAAGTTTTATGACCGTGAAGGCGATTGATTTATTGCGAAAAATTCAGCAAGAAGTTGATTTTGTACCTGTAACCACGCGTTCTGTTGAGCAATATCAGCGGATCAAATGGCCCGATGGATGCGAACCGGAGTGGGCTGTGACAACTAATGGAGCGGTGCTTTTGCATAACGGTGTGGCAGATGAAAAATGGTCACAATATGTTAAGGTGCTTATTGATAATTGGCTTGGGGATTTACAGATACAGTATGAACAGCAAAAACAATCGGCAAACTATATTCGCTGCAGAATAGTTGATAACAGTTATCTTTTTTTATATTGTGATGAAGAGGCTGATGTGAAGGCAATAGTAGAACATTGTCGCGAACAAACGAATCTGATAGTGGAAGGTGTCGGGCGGAAAATATATTTCTTCCCACCAGGAATGGATAAAGGCTGGGCTTTGATGCAGTTGAAGGAGCATTTAGGGGATAATTATGCTTTTGCTGCAGGGGATAGTTCGATTGATGAATCGATGTTGAAGCTGGCTGATGAAGGTATTGCAGAGTATGGGCTGCATGTGGAGTTAGAAGGTGTGTGTTGGCATCAACCACTAGAAACAGTGTATTCAGAATGGTTATTGAAAAAAGTTTTGGAACGGTTATCAGAAAAAGAATAATGTATTATGGCTTATATATTTTTGCTTTTTCCTGTTGTAGCTTTATGTACACATAGAGTGCAATATTACTTATGAAATGTTATAAAATGTAAACAATTGCCTAATATGTTATGCTGTTAGAATTTGAACCCTAGCTGATCACGGTAGAAGTGCTGCAAAAGCTCAATAAAGGCGTGCAGGGATGGGCGCTTGTCGTTTTTATGGGTGTAAACCCCACAGGGAATGACAACATCGCTGTCAAAGTCAAGCCAGGCAAATTCGCCGTTATGGTCATTTAAGAAACCAGGTGCCAGACATACGCCTTTGTGGGCAGCCACGTTGGTCAGGGTGTTGTCATGGTCGGGGCTGTTGAAATAATCCACATGGATTTCGCTGATTATGCGCTGCTGCAGGGCACGCAGCATGGGCGGGGAGCCGCCGCCTACCATAAGTGTACGACCTTTTAAGTCGCTGGGCGTAACCAGCGGCTTTTTTGTCAGTGCATCATTTTTCTCGGTAATCAGGTAGATGTGACTGTCAAAAAGATGGTGACAGGTCACATCCGGTACGCGCTTCATCGTGTATTCCATGGCAAAGGTCACGTCCTGTTCGCCTTGCAGGAAGGATTCCTGTCCGTGCTGCCAGTCAAAACTGGGAATGACATTGACCGTAGGAAAACTGCGGCTGAATTGTGCAATGACCTGTGGCAGAAAGTAGATAGCGGAACGAATCGGCAGCGTTATGCGGATGCTTTCGGCATATTTGGCACTGAAATTCTGCCCCTGCTCAATGGCCTCCTTCAGTTGTCCGTAAAGTGTGCGCAAGGTGCCGACAAATTGTGCGCCTGCCGGTGTGAGCATAGCCCCTTTGCCGGAGCGTTCAAAGAGGGCAAAACCAATCTCGTTTTCCACAGCCTTTATCTGATAGGTCAGTGTGGGCTGCGAGATAAAGAGATTTTCGGCTGCGCGGTTGAAATTCAGCACCTGTGCCAGTTCCAGGATATATTCCATCTGCTTGGTGTTCATGCATGCGTCCTCCTTTGTTCTTTACTTGCAGTATAGCGGCTGGTCTTTGAAAATGCAACGCTTTTAATAGAGAAATTAAATTGATAATCTAAACTTATGATTGGATATTCTGATATAACATCGCTATAATGAAATCAACAAAAGGAAATGCAGATACGCTGAAAGGGGAATGTTAAATGTCACTGGAGATTTTAGAAGCAAAAGAAGCGATTCGCGAGGTTATTGACGGTTTTGCCAATCTGGAGTGCAATGTGCCGGCGCAGATGATTTATTTTACCGAAGATGTTCATGTCATGGTCTATATGGGCGATAAGCTCACGATGAATATTCATGGACGGGATACGCTGGAAAAACAGTTCAGCGCCTTCACGGGCGGCATCAAAGCATCGCATCATCAAAATGGCCAGCAGGTCATTACGTTAGATGGCGATACGGCCACAGACGTGCATTACTGCCGGGCGGCCCTCGTGATGGAGGAAAACGGGCATGATGTGGTGTCGGACAACTACATCCGCTATACGGATAAACTCGTGAAACAGGATGGCAAGTGGCTCATCAAAGAGCGTGAGCAGCATTTTGTCATTACGAAGAAACAAGCACTGTGATTTATCGTAAATAACTTATGGCCGCGAAAGGCTCGCTTAAAAAGCCGCGTGAGGCAATAAGCTATTATACAGACGGTACTGGTGCTTTGTCACGAGTACCGTCCTTTTTATGGAGGAAAAATTTATGCCTATAAATGTATTTGAAGAAATGCGCAAGGGCGCAGCATATGATATCCGGCAGGAAGATTATGTGGAGCAGGTGCATAGTGAACTCAACCGCTGTGCCAGTCTGTGTCAGGAAATCAATGCTACCGATGTAAACGACAGTATTGTGGATTTACCCAAAGGTAATACAGAGATTGTGGCTGAGTTTATCCAAAAGGCGGTAGGCGCGGATTTATTCGAGGTAGAAACGGAAAAGTCCTATGCGATTGACTATACGCAGTGTACGATTGAGGCCAAAGAAGAATTGCGCAACAATGACCGCCCGGAACTGGTGAAAATGCTGGACTCGGTGGCAGAATATGACAATATTGTTGTGGCCGGCCCGTGCTGGTGGGGAACTTATCCTGTGGCAGTATTCACTCAGCTGGAAGCACTGGATTTCAGCGGTAAAAAGGTTTTCCCTGTGATGACGCATGAGGGCAGTGGCATTGCTGGTGCTCCGGCGGCCTTGAAGAAGTACTGCCATGGGGCTGTGGTCGGAGAAGGATTGGCTATACAGGGGGGAGCCGCCACAGGCTCTGAAGCAAAAGTGGCTGCCTGGGCAAAGAAAAATCTTGCATAAGAAGGGGGGCAGAGAAAATGAGTAAAGAGGTTATGATTGTCACCGGTGCCGGGCAGATTTCGATGGCTATTGCTCGCCGCATGGGCTATGGCAAGAAGATTATTCTTGGGGATAAAGACGAAAACAATGCACAGGCGGTTGCTGAAATCATGAATCAGGCAGGCTTTGATGTGGAGCCGTTTGTGATGGATATGTCTTCGCGGAATTCCATTCAGGCTATGGTGCAAAAAGCAACGGAATATGGTGAAGTGAAGTATTTGATTTGCGGAGCAGGTGTTTCGCCGTCACAGGCACCGATTGAAGTGATCTTGCAGGTTGACCTCTATGGGACGGCAGTATTGATGGAAGAAGTCGGTAAAGTTATCGCTGAGGGCGGCGCAGGTGTAATTATCTCCAGTCAGTCCGGTCATCGCCTGCCGGCGCTCACGCCGGAGCAGGACAGGGCGCTGGCGATGACGCCGACAGAGGAACTGTTGAAACTTGACTTTTTACAGCCGAAAAAGATAAAGGATACTTTGCATGCCTATCAGCTGGCCAAACGCTGTAATGAAAAGCGCACGATGTATGAAGCTGTCCGCTGGGGCGAACGTGGTGCAAGGATAAATGATATTGCGCCCGGAATTATCGTTACCCCTTTGGCGATTGATGAGTTCAATGGTCCGCGTGGTGATTTTTACAAGAATATGTTTGCCCAATGCCCGGCAGGCCGCCCAGGCACTGCTGATGAAGTAGCTGATGTAGCAGAGCTTTTGATGAGCGAACGGGCGCAGTTTATCACGGGTTCCACATTTTTGGTAGATGGAGGGGCAACAGCTTCTTATTACTATGGGCCATTACAGCCATAAAAATTGAGTAGAAAAAAGTCTCTATAATTTGATATCTTATCGAATCAAAAGGTCTTCTATGATAAACTATTAACAAGTCATAGAAGACCTTTTATTATGTCAAGCGAGAAGGTAGGAGTTAATGCAGAAGACAGATGTATGGCATGAGCTGGCGGCCGGGGAAATGCCAAAACTGCTGGCAGATAAACTGGAGCCTTTTGGCTTTCGCCGTGATGGAGATGCATATTTCTACGCAGAGGATTTGCTGGCAGGCAGTTTTAGGCTGCATGTAAAGGTCAGCATAGATGGTGTTGTGTCAACTTTGCTGATGGACGTGGAGTCAGAGGAGCCTTATGTGCTGCATCTGGTGGAAAATGCACAGGGAGCTTTTGTAGGAGAAGTACGGGCTGCCTATCAGGCTGTCCTTGACCGCATTGGTGCATTCTGTGGTGAACATGGCAGCTTTCATGGGCGGTATGTAGAGGAACTTTTACAATATGTGCAGAATACCTATGGCGATGAACTCGAATATCCGTGGAAGGACTTGGATGCGGCGGTTATTCGTTCCCATTTGTCGCAGAAATGGTATGCGGTTTTTATGAAGGTGCATCCCAGCAAAATCGGCATTGGCGGCAGCCAGCCTATCCGTATCATGGATTTGCATGGCACGGCAGAACAGGTGGCCGCCTTAGTAGATGGGAAAAAGTATTTTCCGGGTTGGCATATGAATCGTAAATACTGGTATACCATATGTCTGGATGGCAGTATACCGATGCCGGAGCTTAAACAAAGAATCGACGAAAGCTTTGTATTGGCACAGCCAAAGAAACGGCGATAATAGGGAGGCAAAATAGATGGAAGCGTAATGTACACTTTAGGTAGACTAGCCATTCGCAAGAAATATCGCGGCAAATCATCAAAAAGTCGCAGATGATAATTCCCCATCCTGCATGAATTTTTGCAGGATGGGGAATTATTGGCTTGAAAGGGTGTTTTACGGTTGGTATTTTTTTATGGCCTCTTGTGCCATTTTTCGGAAGACATCTTCATACTTACGGTATTTTTCCTGACCGATAACAAAGGGATGGGGCTGGCCAGGGCGGCGGTGTTTGAGTTTTTCCAAACGGGGAAAGGTATCGTCTACCCAGCCATGAGCGCTCATTTCTACATCAACCTGGAAATCAGCGGTGTATTTTGCGAAGTAGTTTACTGCGCTTAGATAGAGGTAATTCATTTCCAGATTGGCTGGTGTGCCGGTGCCGCCCCAAATGGCCACATGATGTTTTTCGCCATGGTCAGTGACTGGGACAATCATGGATAGGCAGCCCGGGGTATGACCAGGGGTGAGTACGAGAAAAATATTTGTGTCGCCTAAGGTTATGATTTGACGGTCATTCAGCTCGATGTCAATATGGGGACGTACGCCGGAAAAAGCGTTTTTGGTGGGAATTACCGAATACCAGTTGCTGTCAATGATATTAATGCCGATTTTTGCCTGCGGCGCATATTTATTCTTGAAGAACTGGGCACCACCATAGTGGTCGCTGTGGCCGTGGGTAAGGAGAATATAGCGGGTGTCTGCAGGGGATAAGCCTAGCTTTTTCATGCTGGCGGCGGCATAGTCTGCATCTTGTTCATCCCAGCCGGAGTCAATCATGATAAGACCTTCACTAGTGCGCACAACAAATTGAGCTACGGAGATGGAGCCAATGTAGAAAAGGTTGTCAAAGACTTGCGCGGGTTCGATGGGCGTGCGGTCAAATAAATAGTGCATGGCTGTTTCACCGGTAGCTTCCTCCGGCGAATGGGGATATTCTGTGGATGCAGCGAATGCCTGTGGGTCACCCAATAACAAGCCGGCGGTTAGAGCCAGACTGCCTTTGAGAAAGTTTTTTCTGGAAATAGGTGAATAGAAATTCATCATTAGATGCCTCCTGATATTAGTATGTTAACATACTAATACAATAGTACGTTGACATACTATTGTCAAGAAAAAAATCACAGCTTAGCCGTGATTTTTTCTTCCAGTCTAGTGAGGGTTTTTGTAAAGCTGGTTAATTCCTCGTCTGTAAGCCCGGATTCGGTTTCCCGCATAAAGTCATAGTCAAGTTTTGCCAGTTCCTTGGTGAGAAAGATACCAGCGGGGGTGGCTTGCAGCTTATAGAACCGTTTATCGCTGTCATCTTTTTGACGGGTCAATAATTCTTTTTTTATCAGTCTGTCCACCAAAGCTTTGGTGCTGTTTTTGTCTTTTTCCAAGCGCGCAGCTAATTCTTGTTGAGAAAGGTTTTTCTCCTTGCTAACAATTTGCAGCACCACCCATTGTTCTGGGGTGATGTCATAATCGGCTAATACTTTTGTCATGAACTGATGAATCTTGCGAGCTGTACGGCAAATGATATAGCCTGTGGTTTCTTGTAGCATAACATTCTCCTCATTACATAACTGAAACCATTATAGCATATTTTGAGCAGTCATGAAGGTGTAAAATCGCTTATTGAGGTTGGGGAATAAAAGATGCCTGACCATCCAGGTTGCAGCATCCCTAAATCCTAAAGCTCTGTCAGGACGAAAGCAAACTCTATTATCTGGGTGGATATTCGCTGGCGGATTTGTTCTCCCTTTGGGCAGCTTACCAAACCGATAAATTCGCGGGCATTTTAGGGAGCCTGAGATTCAGACAGTGAGAGCCTTTGCGTGGCTGCTAAGTTCAGGTGTGTTATTTCATCGTAGTGGGGGAACGGTGAAACCTTTTTGAATGAATAGTTTTTCCATAGATGAATGGACATTGGTCAATGTTAAGTTTTTGCCCAGTGCTTTTTGTAGGATAAGAAATACACGAATTCCGGCAGAGGTGATGTATCCAAGTTTTGCGCAGTCAATTTCTGCTCCCACAGGCATACTGGTCGTTTTTATTTTTTCCCATGCTGTTAAAAGCTGTGGCGCTGTAAGGCTGTCAAGTCTGCCGCCTATGGATACTTTGAACATATTGTTTTCCAGAGCGTAGTTCATCTCGAAGGGCGTGGCTTGTTGTTCGGCGTTGTCAGCCGGCTGTCTTTGCTCATCCAGGGTTATAATCCAATAATGGCAATCGCTCATAGCGGTTTTGAAGTTTCTGATTTGTTCCTGCGTCAGCTGCCGGTAAATATTTAAGTTGGGGATGTGTTCAGCTAATGTTATTTTTTTGACTTTCATTCCGTGGCTGTTTATAAAATCCTCAGCTGTTTTTGTCGAGCGGATAATATCATCGGGGTTGACGATCAAAGGATTAGACAGGCTGGCTACATCAGACTGCTGTTGGGCGGTTTCTTTGGAGGCGGCCAGTTTTGCCGGTGAATCCTTGCCAAATATAGAACGGAAGGTGTAAAAAAATTGCAGTATAAATTCCGGGTCAGGCGTTATCCATAAACCGCCATGCTGTTCAAGCATGGCACGGATATTGGAAACGACAGTGTCTGCCTCATGTGCGTCAAAATACATCATCATACCCTCGGTGGTAATGCACAGCGGCCCGGTCACATTTTGCAGCGCAGTACGGATAGATTCATAGTTGGTGGCATCTATACCGTGAAAGGAGATTTCGTCAGAGCCTGCAGCAAGCGAGCGAATGATAGGCTCTATTTCCTGCACGACAATGGGCAGATCAAGCCCGATGAAACGCATGCCTGCCTTGGACAGGTGCAAGGCTTTTGGGGTATACCCGCAGGGCAAGTCAACACAAATAGGGCAGCCGGAATCTTTTATCAAAGAGCACATGGTGCGATATTTTGTTTCAACTACCAAAGCATTGCCCAGTACAACATCAGGGTCCGTCATATTCTGCAGAGGGTCATGATTTTCAAGTCCTAAGCAACGGACGATTGCGGAAGCATCCGAAATATCAGCGGCTGCCATAAGGCAGATGGCGGTTTTTGCTGTCATGAACACCGGGTTAGCTTGAGCCTGTGAATTTCGTTCAGTTTCAATTGTCATAAGGCAGACCTCCTCATATAGGTAGCTATGTGAAATTGGGGTTTTATTCGTCACCGGAACGCTTTTTTCCTGTTGGCAGACAATTCAAAATCCCAGCTTGTCTGATATTGCAGGAAAATTGTCAAACCGGTGGGAAGTCAATAAGTTGACAGTTTGCTATTAGCTGCAATATAATAGCCACGCAATTCTAAGAGAAGTTAAGGAGGTAATATTTTTGCGTAATTTACTAATTGGCTCGCTGCTCTTGTCGCTGGCCGGCAGTATTTGGGGCGCTATGTTTATTGCGGTCCGCCTGACCGTAGGCGTGATTACGCCTGTGGCTTTGGTTTGGCTGCGGTACGGTGTGGCGCTTGTCCCGCTGGTGCTTATTATGCTATATGAAAACATTTCCTGGAAAATCGAGCGCAAGGACTGGAAGCTCCTGCTTATTTCTGCGTTGACTGGTCAAACGCTCTCCATTGTCACGCAGGAATCGGGAACCATGCTGACATCCGCGCAGATGGGCTCGGTGATAACGGCGGCAACACCGGCATTTATGGTGGTGTTTGGCTGCCTGATCCTGCATGAGCGGTTTAATTTCAGCCGTCTGCTGTCCGTCGTTTTGGCAACGGTGGGGGTGCTGCTAATCGTCGTTGACCCGGAGAATCTGCAAACCGGCAGTCTTTTGGGCGGTGTCTATTTGTTTGTCGCAGCTATCACCTGGGCGTTGATGTCCATACTCTTGAAACTGCTCAGCCGCTATTCGGTGTTTACGCTGACTTTTTATAGTGTATTCATCGCGTTTTTGGTGCTGAGCCCCTATGGAATATGGTGGCTGATTAACGAAGCAAATTATGGGGCTTTGGCCATGCCGCAGATATGGGGCTCGGTACTTTATGTGGGGATGATCTCCACCACGGCAGGATTCGTTCTTTGGAGCAAGGGGCTGACCTATATGGATGCATCCATTGGCGGCTTGTTTATGTTCTTTCAGCCGATCGTTGGCACAATCTTAGGCTGGCTATTACTCGGTGAAGCCATGACCAGTTATTTTTTGCCCGGTTTTGCGCTTATTGCCGTCGGTGTAGTGCTGGCTATGAAGGGCGGCAATACAACGGCCGAGGAAAAATTGGCAAAAAGCCGCAGGCAATAAAGCAATTTGCGGCTGCATAGATAGAGAAAAACAGGTTCTGCAATACAATGACATGCAGAACCTGTTTTTTATTTAGCGCCGAAAAGCAAGCGTTGTCTGTCGTGTTTGCTTACCAGCCAAGGATTTCGGCAACTTTGTCCTTTAGATAAAGGGCAATTTTTTTTGACCCTTTTTTCAGGGGATGCGTGTTGTCGCCAGCATAATCGTTAGCATCCAGTAAAGGTTTTTCTTCATTCAACGGGATGAAATAGAGGGCATTATCGCCACGGGCTTTGCATTCATTCACGGCTGTTTTTATCCACTGTCGCGCCTCGTGTGGAAGCCAGCTGGGGACAGGCTCGATGACGATGATGGGGGTGTGGGGATTTATTTGCCGGATTGTTTGCAGAAGATTTTTATAGCCGCAAATGAAATCTTCGCGGGCAGGCGGATGTTCCTCGTCACCAAAATCATTCGTACCGAGCGAGATAAGGATGCCATCTATGGGGAAGTTTTGCGGATTCCAAAGATGGTTGGCGGGAGATTTTTTATCACGATAGAATGTCCAGGGATAGCGATCGGCAGTATGGACCCCATGCCCAGGCCAGCCTTCATCCCAGTTGTGGATGACACCTTCGCCGGATTTGCCCAATACGCTGTATTCAGCATCAAGCATTCGGGCCAGCTGCGGGCCGTAGGCCATATCGTTGTCTTCGATATCATCGTAGGGGGCATCGGGGGGACCGTCATTTTTGGCGCCGGCGGTAATGGAATCGCCGATGAATTCCAAGCTGCGTGCCTTGGGCGGAGCAGGGGGGAGCAGTGTTTCATTAGGTGCAAGCGAAAAACCGCGAAACTCGCTGATGCCCATATAGCCTTCGGTGGAACGCACCAGAAGAACTTTATGCTTGCCGGCAGCGAGTTTTTCCGCTAACAAGGTGTTTTCTCCTTGCGGACGGAAACGACGAAAGGGACTGTCATCGATGCTGATCCGCCACCAATTGCCGGAATCGATTAAATCGGCCATAAGCAGGGGGCCGGTGAAATTCGCTTTAATATAGGTAGCTCCTTGTGCACACCGGCAGGCTGCCGGAGACTTTTCCCAGCGGCCAAAATACTGGATTCCGGAAGCATTGGCAGGGATTTTCCGAACCATCATATAAAATACCTTCTTTCAGAAAAATAAGGGTAAGCTATGCCATTATCAGATTCATTATAGTTACAGAGAGGGAGTGATGTCAATAAAGGATATAATGAAAGTAATTAATGTAATATAAATAACTAACAAAAGTTATATCTTTTGTTGACAAAGGGGTTAACTAATAATATAATAAGGGCGTAGGAAGATGAAACGATAAAAAATTACCTACATTTAATTTATAGGGGAGGATTTAACATGAACATCTTTTTGGTTTGCAACGCAGGTATGTCGACTTCGATCCTGGTGAAGAAAATGCAGGAGGCTGCTGCGGCTAAGTCCTTGGCGGATACGCATATTGAGGCGTTCAGCGTGGAGGTGCTGGATCAAAGGGCAGCGGAAGCGGATGTTGTGCTGCTGGGACCACAGATCCGCCATATGAAAGGCGATGTGGAGAAAATCCTTGCAGGACGATGCCCTGTGGAGGTCATCAATATGCAGGACTATGGAATGATCCGTGGCGATAAAGTATTAGCAAAAGCATTGCAGTTGCTGGGAAAGGAGTAAGCGGATCATGAGCGGAGTGATTTCTGGTTTTGAACGGGTAATGATGCCGCTGGCTGCGCGTATTTCCGGCAATAAATATTTGCTGGCAATGCGGGATGCTTTTTCCATGCTGCTGCCGTTCATTATCGTTGGTTCTTTCTTTGGCATCATTCAGTGGGTGCTTTTAGATCCCTGGGGAACGGTAATGGGAGCCAATGGCCTTAACTTAGGCGCATCTTTTACTGGTTTGGATACCGCTAGTGATGCCTATAAGAATTCAGCGTTTGTGCATAGCATGCAGGTTATCCAAGGGTTATGCAATAACGTGGTGACGGTAGGCTTTGGCGTGTTCTCTTTCCTGCTGGTGGCAGCTTTTGCCTATCGGCTGGGGACAATCTGGGGCGGCGATCCCTTTGCCAATGCGCTGACGGCTTTAGGGGCCTTCATCATTGTCACACCGCAGAGTGTAGGTGATGTTGGTGCCTTTGACTTGTCATATTTTGGCAATAAAGCGGTGCTTACGGCAATTATCGTAGCTACGGTGTCCTCGAAACTGTTCATCAATCTATCGAAGAACAAGAAGCTTACGATCAAGATGCCGGATACCGTGCCGCCGGCAGTAGCCAATTCCTTTGCCGTGCTGATGCCGGTGTTCATTACCTTATTTACCTTTACGCTGTTTTCGACGTTCTTGGCACAGATGGAGTTTATGGGCAGCAAGGCGCTCAATGATTTGATTTATGCGCTTATCCAGGCACCGTTGATGGGCTTTTCGCAGGGCATTGGTTTCTCGCTGCTCTATCAGGGGATTGTCTGGTTCTTCTGGTGGTTTGGCATTCATGGGCATAATGTGACTGCAGCCATCCAGAATATGGTCTATATGCCGGCGCAGCTGGCCAATCAGTCGGGCGATGCGGCCTATATTTTCTCCAATGGTTTCTTTGAAGCGGGACTTATGCATGTGCTGGGGCTGCTTATTGCCATTTTCCTCTTCTCCAAGCGTGACAGCTGGCGGGCAGTGGCCAAGGTTGGCTTTCCGGCGATGCTCTTCAATATTCAGGAACCGATTGCCTTTGGGTTGCCAATCGTGTTGAATCCGCTTTTGCTGATTCCGTATATTTTGGCGCCGCTCGCCAATACCATAGTGGGCTGGCTGGCTGTTTCGGCAGGGCTCGTACCTATCTTCAAATATGTAGTGCCATGGACGATGCCCCTGTTCTTTGGCGGCACGATCGGGACAGGATCGCTGGCTGGCGGCATTTTGCAGCTGGTGTGGCTGGCGATGGATATCTGCATCTATGCACCATTTGTCATTGCCGGCAATAAAATCAAGGATACGGAGGAAGAATGATGGACGAAAAGACAGTAGAACAATCGATGCAGCTGATCTTGCATTCGGGGACGGGGCGTTCAGCGGTGATTGAAGCGATACAAGCATTGGTCAAAGACCATGATATTGAAAAGGCCAGAAAAGCGATTGAAGCAGCGGGCCAGGAAATCGGCAAGGCCCATGATATCCAGACGGCGATGATGAGCGCAGAGTGTGATGGGCAGCCGGTCGAGAAAAGCATCCTGCTGATTCATGCCCAGGATCATTTCATGACTTCGCTGGCGGTGCGGGACATGGCAAAATTGATGGTTGATTTGTATGAAGATGTGAAGAAGGGGTAATCTATGGCCAAGCAGTATCAATTCCCAGAGAATTTTTGGTGGGGAGCGGCTACGTCCGGCCCCCAGTCGGAGGGGCGGTTCCATAAGGCCCACCGGAATCTCTTCGATTACTGGTATGATCAGGCGCCGGAGGCATTTTTTGCCGGCGTAGGCCCCAATGTGGCTTCTAATTTCTACAATGATTTCCGTCAGGATATTGCCCTGATGAAGCAGGCCGGCTTGAATTCTGTCCGCACGTCCATCCAATGGTCACGTCTCATAAAGGATTTGGAAACCGGCGAACCGGATGCAGATGGTGTGCGCTTCTATAACGAAGTCATCGATGAATTCCTGCGCCAGGGCATCCGTCCGATCATGAACCTGCATCATTTCGATCTGCCCTATGCGCTTTACGAAAAATATGGCGGCTGGACGAATAAGAAAGTTGCTGTGCTTTTTGCCGATTTTGCCGAAACGTGCTTTGCGCTTTTTGGCGACCGGGTCAAGGAGTGGACGACCTTCAATGAGCCGATGGTAGTAGCTGAAGGCGAGTATCTGTATCGATTCCATTATCCGCTGCAGGTCGATGGGAAAAAGGCCGTGCAATGCATTTATAATCTCAACCTGGCTTCGGCGATGGCGATTGAGCGTTTCCGTCAGTCGGCGTGCCAAAAGCAGGGCGGGCGCATTGGTATCGTAATCAACCTGACCCCTGCTTATCCGCGGTTTGAGGCTGCCGAAGACCTGGCAGCAGCAGCGTTTGCTGAAACGTTCAAGAACAAGGCATTCCTTGATCCGGCCGTCAAGGGCGTTTTCCCGCCGAAGCTGGTGGAAATCCTGCGCAAGGATGGTGTGCTTTGGGAAAGTACGCCGGAGGAACTGGCCTTGATCCAAAGGAATACCGTTGATTTTTTGGGCGTGAATTACTATCAGCCTTTCCGGGCGCAGGCGCAGACGGCTTTCGATGATTCAGAAGGCTGGCTGCCGGAGAAGTATTTTGCGCCGTATGAAATGCCGGGCCGACGCATGAATCCGTATCGCGGCTGGGAAATCTATCCGCAGGCAATCTACGATATTGCCATCAACATCCGGGACAATTATGGCAATATTCCCTGGTATGTATCCGAAAACGGTATGGGCGTGGAAGGCGAGGAAAAATTCCGGCAGGCAGATGGCACGATTGCCGATGATTATCGGATCGATTTTATAAAAGAGCATCTGGCGTGGCTGCATCGGGGCATTGCCGAAGGCTCGAATTGCTTCGGCTACCATCTTTGGACCCCCATTGACTGCTGGTCGTGGTCCAATGCCTATAAGAACCGCTATGGCCTGATTGCGCTGGATCTGGTCAATCAGCAGAAGACGTTGAAAAAGTCTGCATACTGGTTCAGGGATTTGGCTGCCCATAATGGCTTTACGGAGTAGTAGCGGAAGGAGTGTTTCTTGATGAAAAAAAGATTGTTGGCAATGGCGGTCGGCTTGTCCTTGAGCATGCCATTATTTTCTGGTGTGGGACACGCCAGTGTGCTGGATAATCCGCAGGATAAAGCGTATGTGCAGCGCAGCGTGCTGCCAGATCATGGCAAAGCCCAAAAGGAAGCGCTGACGCTGGCGCAAGTGGAAAATTTGGCTCCGTTGGCCAATAAGGTGGTGGATAAACAGCTGACGCCAGAGGCAGCCAGGCTCTATCGGTATCTGTTGGCTGTTCCGCAGGCAGGGAAAGTCATCTACGGCCATCAGAATGACACGCATCACAAGATGTTCCGGGTGGATAGCGGCAGCGAGTCTGATTGTAAGGATGTGACGGGCAGCATCGCCGGGGTCGTGGGCATGGATTCGTTATCGCTTACTGGGGATGAATTGAAAGTAACGGCTGCAGAAAAGGCAGCTGGTGTGACGTATACGGATAAACTGGTGGAGATTGCGGCGAATGCTGACAAGCAGGGGGCAATCATCACCTTATCGATGCACATGCCGAATTTTGCGGTCGTAGCGAAAAAGCCGCGCGTGAATGGTGCTTACGATTTTCAAGGCTATAGCCCCAATGTCTTGACCGGCGATGTAGGAAAAAGGATTCTGCCGGGGGGAGACTTAAATGAAGTTTATCGTGCTTATCTGGATATGGTGGCAAACTTTGCGCTGCGTCTGCAGGATAAGCATATTCCGGTGATTTTCCGCCCGCTGCATGAACATAATGGAAGCTGGTTCTGGTGGGGAGGACAGAATATCAGCAGCAATGATTTCTTGGCATTGTGGAAATATACGGCAGAATATATGCGCGATGTGAAAGGCGTGCATAATTTCCTCTATGCGTATTCGCCCAATGGCCCCTTTGCGGATGCGGCTGCTTATTTGGACCGTTATCCTGGCGATGATTATGTGGATATATTCGGTGTGGATACCTATGATGATGATCAAAGCGGCAGCTGGTATAAGAATCTTTCCCAAACGTTGGCGGTTATGGAAAAACTGGGGCGGGAGCGGCATAAAGTCATTGCCCTTACAGAAGCCGGTGTACGCAGAGGTGGCAGCCTGGCTGTACGGGATAATGTGGATAAAAAGTGGTTTTCCAAGGCCGGAAAAATCTGCCGGGAACATAAGGCTGCTTATTATATGGTATGGGCCAATTTTGACAAAGAGGAACATAATTTCTTTATGCCCTACATGGTAGATGATAAGCGCGGGCATGAGATGATCGATGAATTCACCGCGTTCTATAATGCACCGGAATCCATCTTTGCCGATGGCAATACCAATTACAGGAAACTGCAGGCAGGTACGGTGAAATGAGCAGTCAGGCAAAATACCAGCAAGTGGCAGATAGAATCCGTAAGGCGATTCGCAAGGGGGCATACCTTCCGGGAAGTCAATTGCCACTGGCGAAGGATCTGTGTGTAGAATTTGCGGTCAGCCGTATCACCATCAAACGAGCAGTGGATGAGCTGGTGCATGATGGATTGGTGGTAAAGCGGCGAGGAGCAGGGACTTTTGTCAAAATTATGGATGATACTGCTATGTATAAGTTAAGTCAATCTCCTCAGTTCGGTGGTTTTTCGGAATATTATCATGGGCATAAGATACATACGGAGGTATTGCATTTTGCAATCATTCATCCTGCGGTAGATGTGGCCGAGCAGCTGAAAATATCCGAAGACGATTTCGTTTATGATATTCAGCGCCTGCGCTGTGCGGATGGTGAACCAGTGGTTATCGAATATACCCAGATGCCGATGGAACTTATTGCTGGGCTGAAAGAAAAACATTTAAAGGATTCTCTTTATCGCTATATTGAAGGAACTTTGGGGCTGCATATCCAGTCGGCACATCGTACGGTAAGAGCTGTTATGCCCACAGAGGAAGAACAGAAACGATTGGGAATAACGGAGGAAATGCCGTTGTTGGAGGTGCAACAGACAGCTTTCTTATCGGATGGCCGTCCGTTTGAGTATTCCTTGTCCCGTCATCGTGGCGATAAAATGAACTTTAAGGCAGTGTCGGTAAGATAATGAGGAGGAAGAGTATGCAAAAAAAATCTTTTTTGCCGGTGTTGGCGCTCGGTATGGGATTGACAGCGAATTGTTATGCTGCCGACAATCCTTTTGCAGATGTTCCGGCAGATCACTGGGCTTATGATGCTGTATCACAGCTGGCAGCTGATAATATCTTGGAAGGTTATGAGGATAAAAGTTTTCGCGGCAATCATCAGATTACCCGTTATGAAATGGCACAGATGGTGGCAAAAGCACGTGCTAAGGCTAGCAGCGGTGAGGATAAAGTGCTGGTAGAGAAATTAACGGCAGAATTTCAGGCAGAATTGGAACAGCTGGGGGTTAAAACAGCCAATTTGGAAAGGAATGCCGATCGGGTAAAATGGAGTGGCGTTTTTGCACAAAAAGCTATGAAAGGCAATCCTGATGAACACACTTGGTGGGAAAAAGAATTGTTCCTCAATGTGGATGCGGCAGTCAATGAAAACTGGAATGTTCATGCCGGTGTTGATACGAAGTGGGGAAGCAAGGAAGGCTGGAATAGTGAAGAAGGGTTTGCGGATGCCTATGGAGCGTCTAATGTAAACGTATCGAGTATGCTTTATCAATTATATGCGAAAGGAGCAGCTTTTAAGGGAGCATTCGCGACATTAGGGTTATTTACGCCTGGCTTACAAGAAGGTTTTGTTGGTAATGCCAGAACAAAAGGAATGGAACTGGATTATCAAATAAGGAAGACAAGCTTGAAGGCTTATGGTGGTAATCTGCATGAAAAGGTCTCCGATATGTCGTCTGCTTGGTCCGATGCGTTTCGCCGGCATGGCAATCGTGGGGACTTTGAATACGTTGGTACAGGTGCAGGTGGTACAGAAACAGGGTTTAAAGATCAAAGACTGCGGGCATGGGGCTTGGCTGCAGAACAACGATTTACGGATTGCACAACGGCAGGTATCGGGTATTATAATCTGCATTCACCGGTCGCTTATGGCGACAGTCATTTGGGCATTGTGGCCGTTAATCTGCGTCAGCGCTTAGCCGATGCTTGGGAGCTGTCCGGTTTCTATTCGCATGGCAATCAGCATTATCAGAACAAAGCCTATGATGTTAAATTCATATACAATGGCAGTCCCTGGGGGGACAAAAAAGTTGGTGGATCTTTCGGCTATCGTTATCTAGGTTCCGATGCCCTGATTATGAGCAGTGTAGTTAATGGCAGTGAAAAGCCGGGACGCAAGGGATGGGAGGCCAGTCTTTGGTATCATTTCATGAAAAATATCCAAATACAAGGGTATCTATTTAATGGTACTGCAATAAATAAGGCGTACGATAACGGTGCTCATCGTACGGCGTATTTTACAAGCCTGCTGTTCAGTTTTTGATTTATCCGGATTATGAGGTAGGCCTTCGCGGGAAGGCTGGGAATATTGCGCTCTTTGAATCAAATTGCGAATATGTGCTCTTGTTTGTACTTTTTAATAATACGCTATATAATAAATGTATATATGTGCAAGGAGGGCGGCAGTCGTGTTGAAGTATGAGGCAATAGCCAGAGAACTTAGAGAGGATATACAACAGGGAAAATATACCCCCGGTGAACAATTGGCACTGGAAAAGGAAATGTGTCAGCAATATGGCGTTAGCCGCATAACGATAAAACGGGCTGTCGATGAATTGGTTAAACAGGGACTGGTAGTCAAACGGCGCGGGTCGGGAACTTTTGTAAAATCGCTCAAGGACGAAGACGTGAAGGAACTGAGCATGGCGAATCAGTTTTCTGGATTTGCCGCGACTTTCAAGGGCCGCAAGGTCGATTCGAAAATATTGCGATTCGAGATTATCCACCCGACGGCAGAGGTGGCTGCTAAATTGCAATTGGCTGTGGACGATTTCGTTTACGATATTATCCGGGTAAGGCTTTTGGATGATCGGCCGGTGGTGGTGGAATATACACAAATGCCGATTCAGTTGATTGCAGGGCTCAAGCGGCAGACGTTGGAAAAATCGATTTACAGTTATATTGAAAAGGATTTGGGCTATAAGATCCAGTCTGCCCATCGTACAGTGCGCGCTGTAATGCCTACGGCTGAAGAACGCGAGCAGCTGCAGATAGAGGGGGTGCTTCCCTTGCTGGAGGTCACACAGGTGGCCTTCTTGGACGATGGACGCCCGTTTGAGTATTCGATTGCCCGTCATCGAGGCGATTACAGCAATTTCCGCTCGGTGAGCATCCGCTGAGGGAAACTTAGAAAATGGAGTGATGTATTGATGTTGGAACCTATGCTTTTGAAGGCACCGTTGAAAGATTATCTTTGGGGCGGCAACCGTTTGAAACATGAATACGGTAAGACATCTGATTTAGATATCGTGGCAGAAAGCTGGGAACTTTCCTGCCATGAGGCAGGATTGAGCGTAATCGATAGCGGTGCGCATAAAGGCAAAACCCTGGCGGAACTTTTGACTGGGGCGGGCAGGGCTATGCTTGGAAGCAAGGCTAAAGACATGGATTATTTCCCCTTGCTGATCAAATTCATCGATGCCAAGGGGGATTTGTCGGTACAGGTTCATCCAGATGATGAGTATGCGCTGCGGGAAGAAGGCGAGCAGGGCAAGACGGAAATGTGGTATGTGGTCGATGCAGAACCCGATGCGAGCCTTATCTATGGTTTTCAGCAGAAAATCAGCAAAGAAGAATTCGAGCGGCGCATTGCGGATAATACCCTGCTCGAAGTTTGCAACAAGGTGCCGGTACATAAGGGCGATGTGTTCTTCATCAAGGCCGGTACACTGCATGCCATCGGCAGTGGTATCCTGATTTATGAGGTACAGCAAAGCTCCAATCTGACGTATCGTGTCTATGACTATGGGCGCGTGGGCAAAGATGGCAAGCCGCGCCAGCTTCATATCGACAAGGCTTTGGCGGTAACCAAGTTAGAGGTGCCGCAGGCTGTGTCGGAAAAAATGGTGGATCTTGACTTGTTCCCGGATATTGCTGTCAAATTATTGGCGGAATGCAAGTATTTCAAAGTATATCATGGCAGTCTGCAGGGAAATAGCACGATGCATGCTGGGGAGGATTCTTTCCATTGCCTGACGGTACTGGATGGTGCTTTGACGCTTACTTCCGGGGATGAGAGCCTTACTATGGCAAAGGGAAAGACGGTTTTTGTGCCTGCGGGATTGGGCAATTATCAGTTGCAGGGACAGGCTGAGTTTATCCTAAGCAAATTATGACGCAGGAAAAGCTTCCCGGCATAGAGAAGAGACGGATATCATAAGTGGCGGCTCGCGAACGCTTTTGGGTTTGCGAGCCGCTTTTTCTTATATGGGGACTGAATGAAGTGTAAGATTTTCGTTTATTTTATCAACAATATTGACGTCGTGTCATTTTGATTATATAATACAAGCAATAAGAAAAGGTTACATGGTGTCATTTATAGGCTGGGGCCAAAGATTTTGGCAGAAATGCAAGCTGACTAGGGTGGAAAGGCATACAATGCGAATAGGGAGGGTGTGGCAATGCAATATACGGCCCATCTGCATACCTATCGCAACCGGGGACATATCAAAAGCTTCAAGCGGGACAGCCAAGGCCCGCTTTATATCCTGACGGGGGTGGCTGGCAATGTGCGTTATCCCGGCTTATGGATTGACCATCAGCTGGATGAGGTAGTGGCTCCCCAGCCCGAAACGGATAATTATCTCACCATGCGGGTGACGGACGAAGCGATAACTAACCATGGATTTTATCCTAACAAAAAGGTGTCCGGATGTTCCGGACACCTTTTTGTTAGGATGAACTTGCTTTATTTGGTGCGTTTTACCTTGTCGCCATAGATGGTCTTGAATTCGTCATGCAGTTCCTGGGGGATCGGTTTTTGGTCCATGATGTAAGGTTTTACCTGCTGGGCAAGGGCTTTCATTTCCGGGGCGGCCTGATAGCCCTGGTATTCCAAAGCGCGATGCAGGAACATCGATTCCTTTCATTAGTTATTTCATAAATAATCTATTGAACAGAATTAGATGAAATAAGTATAAATCCTGCAAAAAACGCAGAAAATAAATCATTAGAATGGCGTTATTTGCCCTTTTTTATGCTTGATAACATTCTTTTTGGATGAGTTTGCGGTAGCTTTCAAGCAGGCTCTGTGTAATCTTGCCAGGGGTGCCATTGCCAATCGTATGACCATCGATGGCAATGACTGGGGTAACTTCGAGGCTGGTGCTTGTGACGAAGGCCTCTTCTGCACTTAGGGCGAATTCCGGCGTAAAGGCTTTTTCGACGACAGTATAGCCGAGCTGCGGGATGATTTCTTCGAACAGGATGGAGCGTGTGACACCTTTGAGGATAAGATGGTCGGTGGGATGCGTCCAAATCAGTCCGTCTTTTACGATAAAGAAGTTGCTGCTTGAGCCTTCGGTAATCAGATTCGTATCCTTGCGAAACTGGATGGCACCCTGCAGACCTTTGTCATGAGCGGCCTGTTTGGCTAGTACACTTCCCAAAAGATTGAGACTTTTGATATCACAGCGCAGCCAGCGCAAGTCTTCAAACAAGAGGCATTCCATACCGTGTTCCTGCCATTGGCGGTTAGGTGTTGATTCGTGAATGGTCATGGAGAGATTCGGGATGACTTGGTCTGGGAAGGCATGGGTGCGTTTGGCGGTACCACGAGTAAATTGGAAATAAATGGTGCCGTCTTTGATGCCACTTTTGGCGATGAGGTCGTAGTGGATGGCAGTGAGTTCTTCATCCATGTAGGTGATGGGGATGCGCAGTTCGCGCATGGAACGGCGGCAGCGGGCTAGGTGGCGGTCCAGGGCAAAGCATTTGCCGTTATAGACGCGGGTGACTTCATAGATGCCATCGCCAAACTGGTAGCCGCGGTCTTCAAGGTTAACCGATGCCGATTCAAGGGGGATGAATTGGCCGTTAAAAAATCCATATTCCATAGAGTAATCCTCCAATCAATAAATACTTCTTTCATTATAACGCGCTTTTTCCGATTTTGCCAAAGACAATTGTTAAAGTTAGGACATATGACATGTTTTTTTCGAAAGAATTTTCGCATGGCTATTGGTTTTTGCGGCTTACCTTGATATAATGAAGAAGATGATTTGTGTTGACACATTGTTCTATGGTTTACACAATAACAAGTAGAAGTTGGAATAAGAAGGAGAAATGTGTAAATGAAACTTGTAGTGACAGTCGTTGGTAAAGACCGTGTCGGTATCATCGCGATGGTTAGTCAAATCCTCGCCGAGAACAATGTCAATATTCTGTCTATCAATCAGAACATCATGGATGGCTTCTTCAACATGATTTTGATTGCTGAAATCAGCGAGAGTAAAATCAAGCTGGTGGATCTGCAGAAGACGCTCAAGGAGCGCGGACAGGAAATCAACGTAGATATTAAGGCACAGCATGAGGATATTTTTAACGTCATGCATAATATTTGACATGTCAAAAGTCAGATGTCAAAAGTCAATTGTCAATTGACAAGTCAGATTTGACCGTTTAGGAGGATTTTGAACCTGTGATAACAATAGATGACATTTTAGAAACCAATGCCATGATAACGGAGAATAAGCTCGACGTACGTACGATTACGATGGGGATTTCACTCCGCGATTGTGCGCATCCGAATATCAACCAGTTTTGCCAGAACGTCTATGACAAGATTACGAAGTCAGCAGAGTTTTTGGTGAAGACTGGCGAAGATATCGAGGCCGAATACGGAATCCCTATTATTCACAAGCGCATTTCGGTAACACCGATTGCCATTGCAGCAGATGCCTGCAAGACGGATTCTTATGTTCCGGTGGCAGAGGCAATGGACCGTGCGGCAAAGGCTGTTGGCGTAAATTTCATTGGCGGCTTTTCGGCGCTGGTGGAGAAGGGCTTTACGCATGGTGACCGCGTGCTTATCAATTCGATTCCGCAGGCGTTGGCTTCGACGGATCTCGTTTGCTCTTCGGTGAACCTCGGATCGACGAAGACGGGAATCAATATGGACTGCGTCCGTGAAATGGGTGAGGTTATCAAGCGTACGGCTGAACTCACGCGTGATACGCAGGCTTTGGGGTGTGCGAAGCTCGTAGTATTCTGCAACGCTCCTGGCGATAATCCGTTTATGGCAGGTGCTTTCCATGGTGTCAGTGAGGCGGACAAGGTGGTAAGTGTCGGCGTCAGCGGTCCGGGCGTTGTAAAACACGCGCTGGAAGGTCTTAAAGGGGCAGATTTCACGGAAGTTGCCGAGACGATAAAGAAGACGGCGTTCAAGATTACTCGCGTTGGCCAGCTGGTGGCTCGTGAGGCATCGAAACGCCTTGGCGTTCCGTTTGGTATCATTGATTTGTCCTTGGCACCGACGCCGGCCGTCGGTGACAGTGTGGCGCGTATTATCGAAGAGATGGGCATCGAAAGCTGCGGTGCTCCGGGCACGACGGCAGCATTGGCTCTTCTTAATGATGCGGTCAAGAAGGGCGGCCTTATGGCATCGAGCCATGTCGGTGGCCTTTCTGGTGCGTTCATCCCGGTCAGTGAGGATGAGGGCATGATTGCAGCCATCAAATCTGGCAGTCTCTCGATTGAGAAGCTTGAGGCTATGACTTGCGTATGCTCGGTAGGCCTCGACATGATCGCGATTGAAGGCGACACTTCGGCGGCTACGATTTCCGGCATCATTGCCGATGAGGCTGCAATCGGTATGATCAACAATAAGACGACGGCCGTTCGCGTCATCCCGGTTCCAGGCGCGAAAGTTGGAGATATGGTTGAGTACGGCGGCCTTTTGGGCTACTGCCCGATTGTACCGGTTCGGAACCAGTACAGTTCGGATGCGTTCATTGCCCGCGGCGGCAGAATCCCGGCGCCAATCCGAAGCTTGACGAACTAAAATTATATAGCCTTCCCTGCGGGGAAGGCTTCTTTATTCGGCGGACAAGAAGGTGTGAATATGCGGGTAACGAAAAAAATCAAGGAAGAACAGCTCGCCATTTTGGAAGAAACCTATCGTGGGGCCAAGCCGGAATTGGTGTTTTCCAATGCTTTTGAACTTTTGATCGCGGTGATTTTGTCGGCACAATGCACGGATAAACGAGTCAACGTGACGACCGCCCGCTTGTTTCAGAAGGCGGCGACGCCGGAGGCAATCCTGGAGATGGGATTGGCGCAGCTCGAAGAAGAGATTCGCGACTGCGGCCTTTTCCGCAATAAGGCGAAGAATATTTTGGCGGCCTGCCGGATTCTCTGCGAGAAATATGGCGGGCAGGTGCCGGATTCCTTTGCGGATTTGGAATCTTTGCCGGGCGTTGGGCGCAAGACGGCGAATGTTGTCATGAGTGTAGCGTTTCATCATCCGGCGATTGCGGTGGACACGCATGTGTTCCGCATCAGCAATCGGTTGAAACTGGCTGTTGGGACAACGCCCCTAGAAGTGGAAAAAGAACTGCAACGGGTAATTCCGCGCGAGAAGTGGTCGGATGCCCATCATTGGCTTATTTGGCATGGCCGTAAAATTTGCAAGGCGCGAAAGCCACTTTGCGGAACATGTCCGTTGGCTGATGTCTGCCCCAGTGTGATGGCAGAATGAATTTTCGGAAATGAGATGATTGAGTGAAATACCGTAAAGCAACATTTGATGATGTCGAGGCAATCTATGCGCTGGTGTCGGATTATGCGACCGATGGCGTGATGTTGGCTCGTTCGCGAAATACGCTCTATGAGACACTGCGTGATATGGTGATAGCAGAAAATGATGAGGGGGAGATTGTGGGCGTTGGTGGCCTGCACTTGATTTGGGACCGTCTGGCCGAAATCCGTACCATGGCGGTATCGCCCAAGATGACCCGTCAGGGAATCGGTGCCGAGATTGTGACGCGTCTCATTGACGAAGGAAAAGCCTTAGGCGTGGAGAAGTTCTTTACCCTGACGTATAAGCCGGGTTTTTTTCAGACCTTAGGGTTTCGTACCATTACCAAGGAAGAACTTCCGCACAAGGTTTGGAAGGAATGTATCGATTGTCCGAAATTCCCCAATTGTGATGAAATCGCGATGATTCGGGAGTGATGAAATAAATGTGTTTCACTGATGGAATAGCTTTACAAATCGTTTACAAAAAACTATTGACATTGTAGCGCTATCTTGATATATTATTAAGCAACAAGTGAAATGCATGGACGGAGAGAAGTAAATTGCAGGACTTCCTAAGAGAGCGGCGGGGTGGTGTGACGTCGTGAAGGACGCGATGGAAATACACTCCCGAGCAGCAGGCTGAACCTTTTAGTAGGCCGCGCCGGATGCCACCGTTATCATAGGCTAGGATATGTCAGTATCCGAATAGAGAGGCTTGCATCGGCAAGCAGGGTGGTACCACGGGTATATCAGCTCGTCCCTGTAGAGGGGCGGGCTTTTTCTATTTTCATTTTTCGCGAGATTATTTGCCAGCGTGCATCACAAAACTATTTGGAGGGAAGGAATATGATTATTGTAATGAGCCCAAACGCAACGAAAGAAAACCTTGATAAAGTTATTCATAAAGTAGAGGCAGCAGGCCTTAAGGTTCATGTTTCAACTGGTGAGGAAGTTACGATTGTCGGCGTTATCGGCGACAAGAAGAAAATCGCCGGTCTCGAGATGAACATGATGGAGGGTGTGGAGAAAACCGTCCGTATTACCGAAAAATATAAATTGGTCAGCCGTACCTGGCATCCGGAAGATTCCGTTGTTGATGTCGATGGCGTAAAAATCGGTGGCGACGAGATCGTCGTTATGGCTGGACCGTGCTCGGTGGAGAGCTTGGAGCAGCTGCGCGAGGCCGCTAAAGCGGTAAAGGCTGGTGGCGCACAGTTCCTTCGTGGCGGTGCATTCAAGCCGCGCACGAGCCCGTATGATTTCCAGGGGCTCGCGGAAGATGGCCTTAAAATGCTGCGTCAGGTAGCAGATGAGGTAGGACTTAAAGTAGTAACGGAGATTGTCGATAAGGATGATATTGAACTGGTTGGCAAATACGCCGATGTTTATCAGGTCGGTGCCCGCAATATGCAGAATTTCCAGTTGTTAAAGGCACTGGGACATGCTAAGAAGCCGGTTATGCTCAAACGCGGTTTGTCGGCAACGATTAGTGAGTGGCTCAATGCTGCCGAGTACATCATGGCCGGAGGCAATGAGAACGTCATCTTCTGTGAGCGTGGTATCCGTACGTATGAGACGTTTACCCGCAATACCCTCGACCTCAGTGCGGTAGCCGCCATCAAGGAGCTTTCTCATTTGCCGATTATCGTGGATCCGAGCCATGGCACGGGGCGTTGGCAGATGGTCAAACCGATGGCGCGGGCAGCGGTAGCCGCAGGTTGTGACGGTCTTATCATCGAGGTTCATCCGCATCCGGAAGTTGCCCTTTCCGATGGCGATCAGAGTCTTACGCCGAAAAACTTCAACCGCCTGATGGAAGACTTGGGTAAGATTGCGGAAGTCATGGGCCGGAAATTATGAGTGAAGAGCGGGTGAATCTGGCCATCATCGGCGTGGGCCTTATCGGCGGTTCTTTGGGCCTTTGCTTAAAGGAGAAGATGGGAGAAAACATCTACATAACCGGTCTTTGCCGTACGAAGGCTTCAATGGATAACGCGGTGAAGCTTGGCGCCGTTGACTATGCCGATGCGGATATTGAGACAGTAGTCAAGGATGCGGATATTGTCTTTTTGAGTCCGCCTGTTTTGCAAATTGTGCCGATGGTAGAGAAAATCCTGCCCTATCTGAAAAAGGGAGCAATCCTGACGGATGCTGGCAGTACGAAACAATATATCTGGCAGCATTTACAGAAAATCCTGCCGGAGGATGTGTATTACATCGCCGGACATCCGATGACCGGACGAGAAAAAAGTGGGGTCACGGCGGCGCAGAAAGATCTCTTTGTCGGCAAGGCTTATGTGATTGTGGAGGATACGGGAGCACCCAAAGAAGCGCATGAAAAGCTCATGCGTGTGCTTCGGCATACCGGGGCAAACTTCACGACGATGGATATTGCCAAGCATGACCGCTGTGCATCAGTTATCAGTCATGTGCCTCACGTGACGGCAGCAGCACTGGTAACGCTTTTGAATCGTACCGGAGGAGATTTGGATTCCTGTATCAAGCTGATTGGCGGCGGGTTCAAGGATACGACGCGTATCGCCTCGTCGAATGCGGATATGTGGGCAGACATCTGCATGACCAATGGAGAGGCTATCGTGACCAATCTCAAACAACTGCAGAATATTCTCGGTGAGGTCATTACGGCCTGTGAAAATCACGACCGTCAGGCGGTGCATGATTATTTTGTCGCATCGAAACAGCGGCGTGACAGCTTGCTCCAAAATGCTGCCAAAAAATTCGATACGAATTAACCGATAAAGTCTTTCCCGAAGGGGGAAGGCTTTTCTTTTTCCAGGAAACCGTGTACAATAAAAAAGAATGCAAAAACGGAGGCAATGATATGAAAGTTAAACTGAAAGAACTGGCGGCGGCCATGCGGGAATCCGATGTGCGGCAGAGCTATGTCGATATTGCACAGGGCAAGGTCATTCTGCTCGACGAGGATATGGGGGAGGAAGAAGCGCTCAATCATGTCTTTGATATTGAGGATGACTGGGAACATTATATTTCGGTGCCAAATGTCATCGATGACGATTTGCCAGCTATCATGCAAGGCTTTGCCGAAACCTGCAAGCGGGAGGATATCAAGGAACGCCTGCTGGAGGCATTGAAAGGGCCAGGGGCAGTGGCCCGATTTTATCATCAGGTAAAACATCTGTTATTAAAAAAGGCCTGGGAAGATTACCTTGACGAACGGCTGGTAGAGATTGCCCGTGACTGGTGCGAGGAAAATCAGCTGGAGTATGAAGATAAGGAGCGGTGACGATGCAAAAGAAGTCTCTTTCGAAGGTTGTGGCGGTAATGCTGGCAGCTTCCTGCGTGG
Source organism: Selenomonas sp. ND2010 (assembly GCF_000702005.1). Classification (GTDB taxonomy): domain Bacteria; phylum Bacillota; class Negativicutes; order Selenomonadales; family Selenomonadaceae; genus Selenomonas_A. Next base: position 89,900 of record NZ_JNKI01000011.1, read on the forward strand.
CGATTCCCCTGCAGGCCATGGCGGCTGCGGTAGATTACACGAAACTTTATTCCGGTGTGGATTACCAGAATAAGACGACTTGTGTTATTGGCCCGGAAAGCCAGAATATGGATTCGGTGGGAGCGACCATCGGGTATGCCTATCTCAAATCGAAGCTGGGAATGGCGACAGAACCGCGGGTGGCAGCACCACTGAATCGCGATATGAGCTATATGCTGGAGTATTTCCACCTTCCGCAGCCGGCTGTTATGAACGATGCGACAGGCCAGCAGGTCATTCTCGTGGATCACAGCAGCTATGGGGCAGCCATAAATGGCATGAAAAAAGCCCGCATCGTGGAGGTCATTGACCGCCATAACTTGGGGGGCTTGCAATCCGATGGCTTGGTTTATTCGCGAAATATCCCGACGGCGGCGACTTCTTCTATCGTGTATCTTTCCTTCAAGGAAACTGGTGTCGATATGCCAAAGGCAATCGCGGGTGTTTTGTTTGCCGGGGTAATGTCAGCAACCGATAATTTACAGGGAAGCAATGTGACGGCGCTGGATCGTCAGGCCTATGAAGAGCTCAAGGGAAAGGCTGGGGTCGAGGACATTAACGGGTTCCATAAGGCATTGGAAAAAGCGGCGTTTACCCATGAGGGCATGAGTGACAAGGAAATCTTTGAGACGGATTGCAAGGACTACGCCGTAAAAGATTGGGCGATGACCATCAGTCAGTTGGAATGCCTCAATGACGAAGAGTTTGCCCAGATGAAGGAGCGCATGCTGGCATATATGAATAAGATTCCTGGCCGCAAAACTGGAATACTCTATTTCCTCGTGCTCAAAAACCGCAGCACGGGCGCAGCGGAACTCTTGTATACGGGGGATATGGCTGAGTCCGTAGCGAAAAAAGCCTTTGCTGGGGCGGATGCGAATCATGCGGTCCTCAAGAATAATGCAGACCGCAAGCGTGATGTCGAGCCGGCAATCCGCACGGAACTGGAACGTTATATGCAGTATTGATACCTGGAGAATAAGAAACAGCGCAGGCTGCAGGGCTTGCGCTGTTTTTGTGTGAATTTTTGCCAGAACCTGTTCAAAATGATATAATTACGATTGTATGATTTTTTTAGACGCGGCAGGTGTATTGGCATGTGCCCAAACAGGAGGTGTCTTTTTTGACACAGTTTGATAAACGAAACATTTCCATGATGATGGATTTTTATGAAATGACCATGGCGAATGGCTATTTCCAGGATCATGATAAAGACGTACAGGTGGCATTTGACGTATTTTATCGCGCCAATCCCGACAAGGGCGGCTTTGCGATTTTTGCTGGCTTGGAGCAAATCATCGAGTACGTGGAAAACATGGAATTTTCGAAAGAAGATGTGGAATACTTCCGTCAGCAGCATATCTTCTCGGAAGCGTTCCTGCAGTATTTGGAAAACTTCCATTTCTCCGGCGATATTTATGCTCTGCCGGAAGGCACGATCATGTATCCGAATGAACCATGCATCACGGTAGTGGCTCCGCTTATCGATGCGCAGCTGGTCGAAACGGCAATTCTCGCGCAAATCAATCATCAGTCTTTGATTGCGACGAAAGCCCGCCGCATTGTAAAAGCGGCCGATGGCCGGGCAGTATCGGACTTTGGCGCGCGTCGGGCACATAACATGGATGCGGCAACCTATGGAGCCCGTGCGGCTTATATCGGCGGCGTAGTTGGTACGGCGACGGTATCGGCAGGTCAGATGTTCAACATTCCGATTTCGGGCACGATGGCGCATAGTTGGGTTATGTTCTACAAGGATGAGTATACGGCTTTCAAGAAATATGCGGAGACTTATCCGGATGCAACGGTGCTGCTCGTAGATACCTATGATGTTATCCATTCGGGCATCCCGAATGCCATCCGCGTGGCGCATGAGGTCTTGGAGCCTATGGGCAAGCGTCTCGTCGGCATTCGCATCGATTCGGGCGATTTGGCGTACCTGTCCAAACGCGTGCGCAAGATGCTCGATAATGCCGGTTTGGAAGACTGCAAGATTGTCGTCTCGAACAGCCTCGATGAATTTACGGTCACGTCGCTTTTGAATCAGGGGGCCTGCATCGACAGCTTCGGTATCGGTGAGCGCCTGATTACGGCTAAATCCGAGCCGGTATTCGGTGCGGTCTATAAGCTGGCTGCCGTGGGCGAGAATGGGGAATTTGCACCGCGCATCAAGGTTTCGGAAAATATCGAGAAAATCACGAATCCGGGCCTTAAAGATCTCTATCGCGTCTATGATGCCGATGGTCATGCGGTGGCTGATATGCTGGCGGTGTGCGGGGAACCTATCGATCTTTCGGAGCCGTTCCGTTATGTCGACCCAGTCAAGCCGTGGAAGAACCGTACCTTTGAAGGCTGCACCATCAAAAATCTGCGCAAGCTCTATGTGCGTCAGGGCAAGCGCACGGAAGAGCTGCCGACGCTTGACGAAATCCGCACGTATGTCAAGCAACAGCTCGACAACGAGATTTGGGAAGAGGAGCAGCGCTTCGAAAATCCGCACCGCCATTATCTCGATATGACGCCGGCTTACTACGAGCTCAAGATGGAGCTGTTGTCTAAGACGCGCGAAGAGCACGCCTGAGCCTGGCTGACAGGTAAGCCAAGACGGTGACAAGATTCGGAGGGATTTGTGATGCTTACGGGAACGACCAAAAATCTTGCGGTAATCGGCTGGCCAATAGCGCATTCGCTCTCGCCGGTTTTACAGAATGCAGCTATTGAAAAGGCAGGTCTGGATTACGTTTATACCGCATTGCCGGTAAAACCGGAGGACTTGCCGGCAGCGGTGCAGGGCTTGAAGGCGTTGCAGTTTCGCGGCTGGAATGTCACGATTCCGCACAAGACGGCTATCATGCCCCTATTGGATGCTATTGATGAGGATGCGCGCATCATTGGAGCGGTCAATACGGTTGTCAATGATGAGGGCTGTTTGACAGGGTATAATACTGATGTAACAGGTTTTATCGAGGCGCTTTTGGCTGCGGGATTTGCACCGCAGGACAAGACGGCAGTGCTCCTTGGCGCAGGCGGCGCCGCCCGTGCTGTGGTCTGGGGCCTTATCAAGGCGGGCGTTACGGCTATCCATATTGGCGTGCGCAGCCCCAAGAAAGTCCAGCCGCTGGTTGACGAGTTCAGCACCTATGGCACGCTTACTGTCAGCCATTGGGAACAGGCAGACTTTGCCGCAAAACTTGCGGCGGCTGACTTGCTGGTCAATACGACACCGCTGGGCATGTTCCCGCAAACGAATGCCATGCCGCCCGTTGACTGGTCAAACGTCAAGGCGGATGCCTTTGTCTACGATATCATCTATACGCCCGCGGAAACGCGTTTACTGCGCGAGGCGCGCCTGCATGGACATCCCACGCTCAATGGCGAGGACATGCTCGTCGGCCAGGGTGCGGCTGCCTTTAGCAAATGGACGGGGGTACAGCCTGATATTGAATGCATGAAGGTTAAGCTGCGGGAAGCATTGGCGACATGATAACAGAATACATGGTTAATCCATAAAAAACAGGGAACAGCATCATCCACTAGGGGGATGCTGTTTTTTTGTACCAATAAGGATGCTGAAAGACATGGGAATAAGGGGAGGAAATGCGTTGTTTTTGGCGAAAAAAATAGAAAACATGTTATAGTATCGACCGTGAGAGGGAGGTAATGGTTATGAAAACTGCGCACAATTTTTTTTACGTTTGTTTACAAAACTGTTTTCTCATGATGTGCTTGTTGGTAAGTGGAGTAAGTTGGGGGGAGGCCAAGTCTGTATATCGGCAGCCAGTTATTTTTGACACGGATATTGGTAACTCGACCGATGATCTTTATGCTATGGATTTGCTTTACAAAATGGCTCGAGACGGGAAAGTGGATATCAAGGGAATCGTAGTAGATCGTCAGGGTGAGGGATTTGCTGCGCTGGCGGATATTATGAACACTTATTATGGATTCCCGGATATCCCTATCGGTGTAGAACGGCATGGTGTGGTAAACAGCAGGCTCTATATCGATTACCGCCTGTTGGATGATTTGAAAATGGCTGATGGTAGCAAGATGTTTGCCCGCACGGACAAAGATTTTCGGGATAATCTGGATGGGTATAAACTTTATCGCAAATTGTTGGCTGAAGCTAACGATCGTTCTGTTAAAATTATTGGCATTGGTTTTGTGTCCAGTTTGGTGCAGTTGTTGGAATCGGGGCCGGATGAATATTCGGATTTACCGGGCAGAGAACTGGTAAGGCGTAAGGTGGATTCTCTTTATTTTATGGCGACAAAGCTGGGGGAAAGCAAAGATCCAGGCTATAACCTGCGGTATGATCTTTCTTTGAGCAGACACTTTTTGAGTGAATGGCCAAGGGAGGTAAACGTGTATCTTTCTCCAAGTCCTGTGGGAGGAGCTATCGAGTATCCAGCGGAGACTGTCATGAAGGATTTGGCCGCTTTTGCTGTGCATCCCATCAAGGAAGTTTATCGCAATAAGGATTGCAGTACAGGTCAAAAGATGTGGGACTATCTTTGTGTGGTAAATGCGGTGGAGCCGAAGCGCTTTTCTTATTCCCGGCCAGGGTTTGTTTCTTTGAATGAAGTGGGGGAAATCTGCTATACCGAGGATCGTCAGGGCAATTATGTCTATCAGTTGCCGGGAAATAAAATATGGAATGAAAATATGCTGGACTTCTTACGATTTTATGGTAAGTAAGAGGCGGAAGAATAAATTGATGGAAGGGGCTGTGAAAGTGATATGCTCCCCCTATGAGAGACAGTAAAAAATAAAACTGTCATCATAGGGGGATTTTTCTATGCCAAACAAACAGAAAGTAGCAATGGAAGAAAAAGTAGAATATGTACGAGCTTATCTGCGCGGAGAAATTACTCAAGGTAGGATTAGCAAAGCAGCAGGAGTAAGCCTGGCCTCAGTACAAGTGTGGATTAAACGCTACAAAGCAGAAAGTGTTGACGGATTTTATACTGGCAATGGCAACAAAGTTTATACACCAGAAACAAAGACGAGGGCGGTCCTAGATTACTTGAGCGGTAAAGGCAGTCAGACTGACATTTGCCAGAAATATAAAATTCGTTCCAAGACTCAACTTCAGAAATGGATCAAG
>NZ_JNKI01000012.1 GCF_000702005.1 Selenomonas sp. ND2010
CCCCGCCGCCTCGGTTAGAGCCGTCACGAATTGCTGCGCCCTCGGAGGGATTAGCCCTGCGAAACTTGCCACAGACTCAGCCACCGCTAGGGGCAGTGCCATAAACGAAGCGTTTGATGTTTTTCGTGAAGAACGAAATTTTTATCCTCACCGTTCGTCGAAAAATTGCTACCGTTCAAGCGAAGCGCGTTTTGCAACTTTTTCGATGCTTAATTAAAGATAAAAATTTCGTTTAGAAAAACATCTCCCGCGTAGTGTTGGCACTGCCCCTAGCGGCGGCGAAGAGCTGCTTCGAATAAGGCTACTCTAATCGATAAACTGTAATTTCACGGTTCCTTTGATTTACAAAATCACTAACTAATATTCGCAAAAAAATCGTGAATTCCTCCTTTTTCTGACGGAATAAAAAAATAAAGCAAAAGGCGTCAGAATGAGAGGAAAAAAGCTTGCTTTTGAAAATTTGAAGTGATATTATATTAGCCAAGGGATAGGCAGACGAAAGAAATGCATCCCACTCAGGAAAAAACTTTCGCAAGTACGACAGCAAGGATTGTGCTTGGTGTGAAACTTCCTTGCATAAGGGCTTCGCGGTTCGTGGATGAGGGCGGAGCTCTTTTTCTATGCAATTTTGCTGTCAGGGTGAGATCGCAAAGGAGCGATGGTTATGTATACGTTGACAGGAAATGAATTTCAGGGAATCTGTCCGCAGATTCATGCAGAGGCATTTGTGGCACCGCAGGTCTTTGTGGCGGGCGATGTGCGCGTGGATAAGTATGCCAGCCTTTGGCCTGGGGTCGTGGCTCGTGGGGATGTGAACTACATTTCGGTAGGGGAATGTTCCAATGTCCAAGATCTCGTCTGCCTCCATGTGGCGGATGATCATCCCTGCTTGATTGGTGCTTACGTGACAATCGGTCATGGGGCAGTCGTTCATGGCTGTGAGATAGAGGACCATGTACTCATTGGCATGAATGCCACTATCTTGACCGGTGCGAAAATCGGTCGCGGATCTGTCATAGCTGCCGGAGCGCTGGTCCGTGAAAATGAGGTGATTCCACCCAATTCGCTGGTGGTTGGCGTGCCGGGGAAAGTGATACGAACCCAGGACCGCATGGAGAGTATCCATGCGCAGGCCATTAAATATAAATGCGAATGGGCTATTGGTTATGGCGTCAAACCGGATATTGGTGGAGAACTTTATCATGGGGAAACGATTATTTGATTTTGGGGAGGAAAGCCCTATTTCCTGTTGCTTTATTTTTCGGTATAATAAAGGTAAGATCAATAAGGAATGAGGTGAGTATATGGAAGTCGTATCGATTCCCAATGTGCTCTACAATCCCACGGATCGGATATCGCCCTATCTCATGGGAAAAGCAGGGGCTGCAAATCCATCAGGGGATGATGGGGCCATTGAAACGCTGCGGGCGCAGAAATTCAACTATCGTTCACAGATTGCTGAGCTTGATCGCATGGGCGGGGAGGCTAATGTCGAGAAAATCAGTAATCTTAGTGAGCAGCTGCGCACGGTAGAGGATAAAATCAAAGAGGTAGCTGCTGATCATGTCTTTGGAGAAGCCTTTACGGTTAGCATCAGTCCGGAAGCCAGTGCTATGTACGGCGCGATGGTATCCCAGGCACAAGCGGCAGCAGAGGACAGAATGTTGTGATCAAAGAAAAGTTAAAAGGACCAGTCAAATCGATCGATGGTTTCTACTCCATTGAGGATTTGACTGGTCCTTTTTTATGAATGGACCGGTATGGCGATAAGGCTTTCTTCTCCGGTGGTGAGGATAGCGCGGCCGGCCGTAAGGTCGATAAGAGCGGCTTGTACGGCTTCGAGATTGGCTGGCTCGATTAAAAGGTGCAGGCTGACGGTTTCGGCATAGTCCGCTTCGAGACTGCGGATTTCGTTTTGGCGCATCCAGTGCTCAACGGTGGCCAGCAGGTCGTAGCTAACGGCGGCATCCAGTTGGATAAACGGTGTCATGGCTAGGACGGTAGCGGCCTCGACGCCAAGAACTGCTGCATGGCTGTAAGCGCGGATGAGGCCGCCGGCGCCGAGCTTGATGCCGCCAAAGTATCGGGTAACCACTACGACGACATTGGTCAGGTCGTTTTTCCGGATGACCTCGAGGATGGGATTGCCAGCAGTGCCGCCCGGTTCGCCGTCATCGTTGGATTTTTGTTTATCGGCACTTTCGCCGAGGACGTAGGCGGAACAGTTGTGGCGGGCGTCAAAGTATTTTTTTTTCATGGATTGAATGAAAGCGCGGGCATCCTCTTCGCTGTCAACATGGCGAAGATGGGTGATGAATTTTGATTTTTGTATTTCGTAAAGCGTTTCGATGGAATCATCGGTTTCTTCAATCGTGCGGTATGGAATCATGAAAACACCTCTCTTGCTGGATTTATCTCTACTATTATATCGTATTGCTGCCGCGGGCGGTATGAGAAATTTATTTTATAAAACTATAGTATTATGCAGCGATTTGTAGTATTCTTAGGGATATAAAATGAAGTGCCGCGGATGGCAGACGCTATACAAATCACAAACAGGCAGCGGCACTGGGAAGGTTGTGTTAGTAAGGTCATGAACGAATCGAAAATGAACAGAGGGTTGAAGAATAGGCATTTGCAGCTGATTTCTCTTGGCGGAGTAATTGGCAGTGGCTATTTCCTCGGTACGGGGTATGTCCTCGAAAAAGCGGGCCCAGCAGCGATACTGGCCTATTTACTGGGTGGTCTTATCGTGCTGTGTGTCATGCTGTGTCTAGCAGAGCTGGCGGTAGATAAACCAGTCTCGGGTTCTTTTGTCACGTATGCACAAGAACATATTTCTTCAACTTGGGCGTGTGGTGTAGGTTGGGCCTATTGGATTACCTGGGTCGCCTATGTTCCCTCGGAAATGATAGCCGCGGGAATCATTATGAATAATTTTTTGCCGATGGTCAGTCAGCTTTGGTGGGCGGTGTTCTTCAGTCTGATTGTGACCTGTATTAATCTGTTTCATGTCGATAAGTTCGGCGAGAGTGAATCCTGGCTTTCCCTTATCAAGATTCTCGCTCTCGTGGCCTTCACGGTGGTGGCAGGGCTCATCTGCCTCGGTTTGATTGGTGACCAGGGCTTTATTGGTACCAGCGTGCTTTTGGGCAGCGGTGGTTTTGCCCCCCATGGCTATTGGTCGATTGTGCTCACGATGGTCATCATTCTGGTCAACTTTCAGGGGACGGAGATTATCGGGCTGGCAGCTGGGGAATGCAAGGAGCCGGCCAAGAGTATTCCCATCGCCGTTCGCAATGTTACTTGGCGCATCATCGCGCTCTACATCATTCCGATTTCGCTGTTGATTTCCATTCTTCCTTGGGATAAAGCGTCCTTGGAGGAAAGTGTTTTTGCAGCAGCCGTCAATCAGTATGGATTTACGGAATTCGGTGCGTTCTTTGCTTTTGTCATCTTGACGGCAGCAATTTCCTGTTCCAACTCGGGACTTTACGGTGCGGCGCGGGCAATGCACGCACTGGCTAAGATGGATATGGCACCGAAGTCGTTGGGGAAACTCAACAACAATGGTATGCCGTCCCGGTCGGTTATGGTTTCGCTTTGGGCTTGTTGGGCAGTAATCCTGATTTATGCCTTTAATCCGGATTCGGTAATCTATACGTATCTGTTGGCGGTGTCTGGTTTTACTGGTGCTATTGCCTGGATTTCCATCTGCTGGAGCCAGTATCGCTTCCGTAAGCAGAAGATAGCAGAAGGAACGGTGGAGGAGCTTCGTTACAAGACGCCGCTTTTCCCGTACGTCACGTTGTTTGGCATTTGGTCGCAGGTATTCTGCCTGGTGGTCATGGTCTTTACACCGGACTTGCAGGAGGCATTGTTTGCCGGAATCCCTATGCTGATTCTGCCAATGGTATGGTATCATTTTCGGGAAAAACATCGGGCACAAGTAGCAGCAAGAGCTATGCGTTGATAGAAATAAAGCAAGAGAAACACTAAGTTTCGAATAAATAAAAGGCCTGCTGGCAGTAAATATGCCAGCGGGCCTCTTATTTTGTTTCTTTATTTTCGGCTGGTGTATCCTGCTGAATGTCGAGGTAATCTCGGATGGCTGCGATTTCCTTGGCGGTATAAAGGCCGACAGGTTGTTCACGAATCATGATGGCCTGGAGCATGCGGCTCTGTTCGGCTTGGTCGGTGGTGCGCAGATTCGCTGGGTCAGCAGCCGCTTTGGTCAGCGCGATAGTACGGTACTGTGCCTCAGCGTAGGCGTTGGTTTTCTTCATGACTTCAATCAATAAATCGTAGCAGCCATCGTTGAGTGCCAGCGGTGGTGCGTGATGATTGATGCGGTCACGCAGAAGTTGGCTGTCCTGCTCGAGCTGCTTAAGGCGTACATAAGTGGTTTGAATGCTGATGTTATCCTCTTTGAAATTTTCCAGGATATTGTGATACCATTGCCAGTTCCGATCGAGCTCGCTAAGGTCTTTTTGGTAACTGGCGTACCAGGTGGCAAAGATTTGCTGCTGCTCGGTTTGATAGTTGAGTTCTTCTTCGGTCATGGCGGCTGGTTCTGGTGCTTTGACGGGCCAGAAGAAAAAGGCGATGCTGCCGGCGGCCAAAAGCGTCAGGCAGAAAAAGAAAAAGATTCGTTTGCTGGGTAGATAGTGATAGAGCAGTCCCAGCAGGATAAGCCCGATTATCAGTAAAAGATATAAAAACATTGCGGTTGAAACCTCCCCGATGAAACGGATAAAACTTCTTTTATTCTACCATAATCAAGCCTTGCGGGAAACAAGCGAAAAAGCTATACTGAAATTATCTCTGACACAGCAAGTAAAAGGATGTGGTTTTATGAAGGGGAAGTTTCTGCATGGTTTTTGGCAGCTTTTCCGCGGCTATTGGAATTCGGAACATAAATGGCGGGCAAGGGGCCTGCTGGCTTTTGTGATTGGACTTAACTTCTTTGATGTATATCTGCTGGTTTGTATCAACAGCTGGTATAACGAATTCTATAATGCCCTACAGGGCTATCAGGCGGATCAGTTTTGGCCGCTGGTAGGTGAGTTCACCGGGCTGGCAATGCTTCATATTCTCATTGCTGTTTATGCGATTTACCTGCGGCAGGCTGTACAGATTAAATGGCGTACTTGGCTTACCAATCAGTATCTCGGAAAATGGATGAAGAGCCAGGTTTACTACCGCCTGCAGGTCCTAAAGAGCGATACGGATAACCCGGACCAGCGAATCAGTGAAGATATCAATCAGTTTGTGACGTTGACGCTGCAGCTGCTGATTGGCTTCTTGAAACAGCTGACAACGTTGGCGGCTTTTGGTGTCGTGCTCTGGAATCTGTCGGGGGCGTTTACCGTGCCCGTGGGGAGCCATGAGTTTGTTATCTATGGGTATATGTTCTGGTTCTCGTTGATTTATTCCGCAGCTGGTACTATTTGTGCCCATTTGGTGGGCCGCAAGCTTATCGGTTTGAATTTTGATCAGCAGCGGTTTGAAGCGGATTTCCGTTTTAATATGATGCGGGTGCGCGAAAACAGTGAAAGCGTTGCCTTTTATCGCGGGGAACAACCGGAGTCGGTTGGCTTTAAGGAACGGTTTGCGAAAGTCATCGAGAACTACTGGCAGCTGATGCGTCAGACGAAACTGCTCAATTTCTATGTGAATGGCTATGCACAGCTGGCCATTATCGTGCCGCTTGTCCTGGCTGCGCCGAGGTATTTTGCCGGAGCGATGGCCCTGGGCGGACTCATGCAGACGGTGTCGGCTTTTGGACGGGTGCAGGATGCGTTGTCGTATTTTGTCGAGTCCTACGATACCATCGCGCAATTGGCGGCAGTTATTCGCCGACTCACGACGTTTACGGGACACATGGCGGATGTGAGTGAAATCTCAAATGGCGTCTGCCGGTCGGAAAGCGGAACGGATAATCTGAGTCTGGAAAATCTGCAGGTTCAGCTGCCGGATGAGCGGACGCTGCTGGCTACTTGCACATTAACGATCCCGCAGGGCCGTTATGCTTTGGTAACGGGATCCTCTGGCTGCGGCAAAAGCACGCTGCTGCGTACGTTAGCTGGCATCTGGCCGTATGGTAAAGGCGAAGTGAGCCTGCCGGCAGGCAGCCGGACGCTGTTCTTGCCGCAGCGCCCTTATCTGCCGCTGGGGAGTCTGCGCCGTGCGCTCTATTATCCGCTGTCGGCTTCGGGAAGTGATGAACGGCTGCAAGAAGTGTTGCGGCTGGTGGGCTTGGAAAAATTTATCGGAAAACTCGATGAGGTGGATGATTGGAGCCGCATTCTTTCCTTGGGGGAACAGCAGCGGCTGGCTTTTGCCCGGGTTTTGCTCGTGAAGCCTGATTGGATTTTCCTGGATGAGGCGACCTCAGCCCTCGATGAGCCGCGGGAACAGGAAATGTATGAACTTTTGAAACGAGAACTTCCTCATGCCAGCATCGTAAGCGTTGGGCATCGTTCTACGCTATTTGCGCAGCATGATACTGAGCTGCATTTGGCAGGCGATGGCACTTGGGAACTTCGTCCAATTCCATCGGCAAATTAAGCAAAGCGAAAAGGGGCTGTGAAATTACAGTTTATCGGTTAGTGGAGCTTTATTCGAAGCAACTCTTCGCCGCCGCTAGGGGCAGTGCCAACACTACGCGGGAGATGTTTTTCTAAACGAAATTTTTATCTTTAATTAAGCATCGAAAAAGTTGCAAAACGCGCTTCGCTTGAACGATAGCAATTTTTCGACGAACGGTGAGGATAAAAATTTCGTTCTTCACGGAAAACATCAAACGCTTCGTTTATGGCACTGCCCCTAGCGGCGGCTGAGTCTGTGGCGAGTTTCGCAGGGCTAATCCCTCCGAGGGCGCAGCAATTCGTGCTGGCTCTAACCGAGGTGGCGGGGTCCCAGTACCATAAGCGTAGCCTTGACGTTCCGCGTGAAGCAAGAAATTTCTGTCTGCGTTCTCGTTGGAAAAGCAGTTTCGTCCAAGCGAAGCGCGTTTAACTGTTTTCCAACTCTTAATTAAAAGGCAAAAATTTCTTGTAGCGGGTTGTCACCGGTGGAGCGTTGGTACTGGGGCCCCCGCCGCCGGCGATTTGTCTCGAATACGAACTGGGTAATACTCCCCTGTAAACTGTAATTTGAAAAAGTGTGTGGATAAATTCATAGAAGCCTCCATAAGGTCGATCGATCAATCTTATGGAGGCTTCTATATTTTATGTCACTATGAAGGGATTTTCACAGTCCTTTTTTGTGCAAGGATTGTGGGGGAAGCGGGAAGATATGGAATTGCTTAGGGGCTGGTAGGGGATGAGGGATTAGGAATTTGGTCTTACTGATGATTTTCAGAAAGAGAGGATACAATATAATTCGTTATTGTAGAAAAGTAAGGTTGATAATATGAATCGCAGAGATTTTTTGAAAAATACCATATGTATGGGAGCGGGACTAACACTGGCACCGGGACTAATGCATCATAAGGCTGTGGAAGCTGCCTGGGGGGGAGGCAATGATCTCTCGGGAGTTTCCATCCGCGAGACGTATCTGCAGTTCAGTTCGTTGCAGGCGCGTACGACGACGGATGGGGTGGTTATCCATCACATCGGTGGTACGAATCGCGATGTTTCGGCAGAAGAAGTTCATGAATGGCACAAGAATAATGGCTGGGCTGGTATTGGCTATCATTTCTTGATTCGAAAAGATGGAACCATTGAACGCGGCCGCCCAATGAATATGCTGGGGGCTCACTGCTATCAGCAGAATTGGCACACCGTTGGGGTCAATATCGTAGGAAACTTTATGGAAGCACATCCTACTTCGGCACAGATGGAGTCGGCGGCCAAGCTCTTGCGGGCGTTGAGTCGTTACTATGGATTTCCAGTCAATCGGGAACATATCAAGGGACACCGCGAGTACAATTCGACGGACTGTCCGGGTGACATTTTGTATCGTATGTTGGACAATTTGGTCTATAATGCGGCATGCTTGTAACAGTACGGGGAGGTATAATTATGCGATATCGATGGTTCGCCAAGGAGGAAGAACGCGTCGATGCGTTTGGCGTACCTGTCAGTCGTGCTGAGCACGATGAAGCACTGCATCCCAAACCGCCGGGCTATGCCCGGGGCGAGGTCCTGGCTATTGTTCTAGCGGTAGTCATTTTGGGCTATGAATGGGTTAACGACGATGCACCGCTGATCTTTGTCTGTGTTTCTTTTTTGGTCTATGAATTGCAGCCCATCGTGTTGAAGGTTTACGGCCCACGAGGGCAGATACTATGCAATGTAATCCGAGGGTTTAGCCTGGCGACTTTTATCGGTGCGCTGGCTTGGACGTTTTTATGAAGAAGATTTCATAAAAGCGTCTTTTTTTTTATAATTATAATAATTTAGCTTTATAAAAATATATATAAAAAATATTATTTTTTTTTATTGTTAAGCAGGAGATTGAAAAAATTTATCGAATTTCATTGTATAAGAATTTTTTCAGGAGGATAGACGGTGGCCCGAAAAGGTCCGTTGATGTGGAGATCGACCGCTATCCGACGGGAGATAACGGTGCAAGAAATAAGATGCGTGGGAGCCTTGTTTTGCATACGGATTGTGTATATTAACAGACTGGGTCTGTTTTTATAGATATATATTCGAAAAGCAGTCAAATTAGGGGAGACTGACTTTTCCACAACATCCAAGGGGGATTTTTTATGAGAAAGACAGAATGCTTAGCAATGATCCTGGCTGGTGGCCAGGGCAGCCGTTTGGGGGCGCTGACGAAGAAAATCGCCAAGCCGGCCGTGCCGTTTGGGGGTAAATACCGCATTATTGATTTCCCGCTGAGCAACTGTGCGAATTCGGGCATTGAGAAAGTCGGTGTGCTGACGCAGTACCGTCCGTTGGAACTGCATAACTATTTAGCGTCAGGAAGTGCCTGGGACCTCGACAAGAAGGACGGAGGCGTATTTATCCTGCCACCGTATGCGAGAGAAAAAGGGGCAGAATGGTATCGTGGAACGGCAGATGCCATCTATCAGAACCTCAATTTCATTGACCTGGCAGATCCGGACTATGTCCTGATCCTTTCCGGGGACCACATTTATACGATGGATTACTCTTGGATGCTCGATGCTCATAAGATGAACAAGGCCGAGGCAACAATCGGCGTAATTGAAGTCCCTTGGGATGAAGCTCCACGCTTTGGTATCATGAACACGGACAAAGACGGCCGTATCGAAGAATTTGAGGAGAAACCGGCAAATCCGAAGAGCAATCTGGCCTCGATGGGAATCTACATCTTCAACAAGAACTTCCTCAAGAAATACCTCGAGGATGATGCAAAAGATGAGACCAGCAGCCATGACTTCGGCAAAAACATCATTCCCAAGATGCTGGCAGATAAAGCACGTCTCTATTCCTACGCATTCGATGGCTATTGGAAAGATGTCGGAACGATTGAAAGCCTTTGGCAGGCGAACATGGACCTTCTGCAGGACGTTCCGCCCTTCGAGCTCAACGGAGATTGGAAGATTTATTCCTCCAATCCGTCTATGCCACCGCATTTTGTCGGTCCAGATGCCAAAATCAAGAATTCCATGGTAAGTGAAGGCTCCATGGTTTTAGGCGAAGTCGAAAATTCCGTCATCTTCCCGGGCGTGCGCATCGGGAAAGGCGCGAAGATTACGAATTCGGTCGTTATGCCTTCAACGGTCATTCGGGAAAATGCCGTTGTCGACTATGCAATTATCGCTCAGAACTGTGAAATCGCAGAAGGTGCGAAGGTAGCTGGTGAGAAAGGTGCCATTACTGTCGTAGCAGAAGGCGAGACAGTAGAGAGTGAGGCAGGCAGCAAACAGGCTGGCTGAGTCGCAGCATATAAACAGCAACCTAGTCGTAGTTGGATCGGAGTGAATAAAATTGAAAACAGTAATGGGGATTATCAATCTTCAGGAAGATAATAGCTTGATTCGCGACCTGACGGCGCGCCGTGCCGTAGAGTCGATTCCATTTGCCGGCCGTTACCGGTTGATTGACTTTACCTTGTCCAGCATGGTGAATTCCGGCATTTCAAATGTCGGAGTCATGCTGCCGGATAAACCGCGTTCCGTACTGGACCATCTGCGTTCTGGTAAGGATTGGGATTTGGCCCGCCGCCATGATGGCTTGTTTTATCTTCCCGCCCCACAGCAGGAAGATATGAACCGCAAGGGGGATTTGAAGAATTTCTATCATAATCTGGATTTCTTCGAGCACAGTTCCCAGCGCTACGTCCTTCTTACCAGCGGCAGTTTCGTCTATAATGTGGATTTTAGCCAGTTGTTGCGTTTCCACCAGAACACGAATGCCGATATCACGGTGGTTTATAATACGGCAAGCGAGGAATCTCATGGCAAGAATGTCGTTATCGAAACCGCTGAGAATGGTCTGGTTACGGATATTGCGGAGAAACCAGCTGCTTATGACGGGACGCAGGTTTCTACGAACGTCTATCTCATGGAGAAGCGCATCTTTGTTGAGATGATTCGCTATACCTATGAGCATGGCGGACAGGACTTCCTGATTGATGGTATTATCCGCCGCGCCGCAGAGTATAACATCTACGGCTTTGAACATGATGGTTATGTAGCACACGTGGATTCTACGGCAGCATACTACAAGGCCAACATGGATATCCTGCAGCCAGAGGTATGGGAGGAGCTCTTTATGGGGCAGCATCCCATTTACACGAAGGTAAAGGATGAAGTGCCGGTCCAGTATAAGGAAACTGCCAAGGTCAATAATTCACTGATTGCCAATGGCTGCATTGTCCGTGGAGAAGTAGAGAATAGCATCTTGTTCCGCGGAGTTAAAGTGGCTGAGGGAGTCAAAATCAAGAATTCTATCATTATGCAGAAGTGCGATATCCAAGAAGGTTCGCTGCTGGAAAATGTCATCTGTGATAAGAATGTCATCATTTCCAAGGAGAAGTGGCTCAAGGGAGCTGCTAACTATCCGCTGATTGTTACCAAGAATGTCGTAATTTGATAGGCAAAGTCAGCCGTTGTAACGAGGTACCATTGCTTATAACGGGCAGTGGGATCGGACAACGGCTGTTCTTGTTATAAAAACTCAAGGGTTTCGTGGCTCAAGGCCAAAGGGGAGTGTTTTATTTGGCAAGAGAAAAGAAAGAAAAAAAACAGAAGGGACCAAAGAGTAAGGAATTTGAAAAACTCAAAGAAGGTCTTAAAGTTCGTTTCGTGAACACCGCTCATATCATGTGGGGCCGTGACCTCAATGAATTGACGGAAAATGAAATCTATCAGACTGTGGCAGCAACTGCCAAGCAGTACATTTCCGATAACTGGATTAAGACGAATCGCACTTATGGAGAGCGTGAGGAGAAACAGGTCTATTATTTCTCCATTGAATTTTTGATGGGACGATTGCTGAAGTCCAATTTGATCAATCTCGGCATTGAAGAAGCTGTTCGCGAAGTCTTGGAAGGCTTTGACTTGAAACTTTCTGAGGTATTCGAAGAAGAGCCGGATGCAGGTCTTGGCAATGGTGGCTTAGGCCGCCTGGCTGCTTGCTTTATCGATTCGATGGCAGCGCATCGTCTGCCTGGTCATGGCTGCAGCATCCGCTATCAGTATGGTTTGTTTGAACAAAAAATCATCAATGGCAACCAGGTTGAGATTCCGGATAATTGGCTGAAAAATGGTTTTGCCTGGGAATATCGCAAGCCAGATAAGGCTGTAGACGTTAAGTTTGGCGGTAACGCCTACATGAAGGAAATGCCAGATGGCAGCCTCAAGCTGGTTCACGAACATGCGCGGACCGTTATGGCAGTCCCGTATGATGTGCCAATTGTAGGGTATCACAACAATACGGTCAATACGCTGCGCCTTTGGAATGCAGAGGTCAACCGGGATTTCTCGGACTATGGCATGTTGACGCAGGAACAGATGCGGCAGAAAAATGAATATCGCCTGTTTGTGGAAAGCATTACGCGTTACCTGTATCCGGATGACAGCACCTATGAAGGCCGCCGCATGCGTTTGATACAGGAATACTTCATGACTTCTGCTGGCGTGCAGAGTATTGTCCGTCACTTCAAGAAGACGGGCATGAACCTTCATGACTTTGCGCAGAAGATTGCTATCCATATTAACGATACCCATCCGGCAGTGGCGGTGGCAGAGCTTATGCGCATCCTGGTGGATGAGGAAGGCTTCGAGTGGAATGAGGCATGGGCTATCACTAAAAATACCATTGCCTATACCAACCACACGATTATGCCAGAGGCTTTGGAAACGTGGCCTGTGGATATGTTCCGGGAGCTTTTGCCGCGCATCTACATGATTATCGACGAAATCAATCGCCGTCATCTCTTGGAGGTTCGGGCTCGTTATCCGCGTAACGAAGGTAAGGTTCATGCCTTGTCCATTATCCAGGATGGCTTGGTCCATATGGCAAGACTTTCCATCGTAGGCGGTCACAGCGTCAATGGTGTCGCCAAAATTCATTCGGATATTTTGAAGGATACGACGCTTCGCGATTTCTATGAGTACAATCCGAAGATGTTCAACAATAAAACGAATGGAATCACGCATCGCCGCTGGCTTATGGGGGCTAATCCAGAACTGGCCGACCTCATTGATGCGACTATTGGCAGCCGCCGTTGGCATCGGCATCCCGAACAGTTGGATTTGCTCAATGACTACGTAGAGGACAAACCGTTCTTGGCAGAATTGGGCAAAATCAAACATCTCCGCAAGGAGGCGCTGGCAAAATACATTAAGGAACACAATGGCATCGAGGTCAACCCGGATTCGATTTTCGATATTCAGGTAAAACGCATCCATTCCTATAAACGTCAGCTTATGAATATCATGCATATCATGTACCAGTATCATAAGCTCAAGACGGATAAGAATTTTGACATGTTGCCGACTACGTATATCTTCGGCGGCAAAGCAGCGCCAGGATATTATATTGCGAAAGAGACGATTCGCCTGATTCTCGCTGTAGCGGATAAAGTCAATAACGATAAGTCTATCAAAGGCAAAATCAAAATCGTCTTTATTGAAAATTTTGGCGTATCGATTGGTGAGATTGTTTATCCGGCAGCCGATGTCAGTGAGCAGATTTCTACTGCCTCGAAAGAAGCTTCAGGAACAGGCAACATGAAATTCATGATGAATGGCGCCATTACGTTGGGAACTCTCGATGGAGCCAACGTCGAAATCCGTGAGGCAGTAGGCGGTGATGAGCATTGCGTCATCTTTGGCCTGCGTGCTGAGGAGGTACTCAATTATTACGCAACGGGAACTTATTCCGCTTGGGATGAGTACAATACCAATGAAAACGTTCGTATCGTAGTGAATCAGTTGACGGATGGGACCTATGGCGATTTCCGTTCGCTCTATGAATACTTGGTCCATGCCAATGATGAGTTCTTTATCCTGAAGGATTTCAATGCGTATGCTGCAGCCCATGTAGAAATCATGAAACGGTATCAGGACCGTTTCCATTGGCTCAAATCATCAGCTATGAATATTGCAAATTCCGGATGCTTCTCGTCTGACCGGACTATTGACGAGTACGCAAATGAAATCTGGCAGGTAAAACCTGTTATGATTCCGTAATAAAGCCGGATTATTGATGGCAGGCGAGTGGGGATTCGCCTGCCTATCAATGGATATAACAGAGGGGGATTAATTTGAAAACATCAGATCTTAGTGAATTTGACCGATATTTATTCCATCAGGGAACCAATTATCATGCCTATGAGATGCTCGGCGCTCATTTCGTGGAAGAAAATGGCAAGAAGGGCGTACGGTTTGCGGTTTGGGCACCGCATGCGAAATCCATCACGGTTGTTGGTGACTTTAACAACTGGGATGACCGGGTAAATCCGATGACTCGTTTGGACGATGGGGAGATTTGGTCGGTCTTTTTGGAAAACATCCCGGAGGGGGCGCTTTACAAATATGCGATTGAACCGCAGTGGGGGGGGCCTCGTATCTTAAAGGCGGATCCCTATGGATTCTATGCGGAAAAGAAACCGAATACGGCCTCGCGGGTCTATGACATGAGCCATTATGAATGGAAGGATAATGCTTGGGCTGAGCAGAAACGCCGGGAATCCTCTTATGAGCGTCCGATGCTTACCTATGAGGTTCATGCCGGATCCTGGCGCCGCAATGCCGATGGGGAATATTTGTCGTATCGCGAACTGGCTGACCAGTTAATTGACTACGTTCGGGACATGAACTATACTCATATTGAGTTTATGCCGCTTTGCGAACATCCTTTTGATGGTTCGTGGGGCTATCAAGCAACGGGGTATTATGCGGTTACCAGCCGCTATGGAACGCCGGATGATTTCCGTTATCTGGTTGATCGGGCCCATGCAAATGGCATCGGGGTTATCATGGACTGGGTACCGGGGCATTTCTGCAAGGATGAGCAAGGACTCCGTCATTTCGATGGGCAGACCCTCTATGAGTCGGATAATGAGACTCGTGCCGAAAATTGGGAGTGGGGAACCACGAACTTCGATTACGGCCGTACGGAGGTCCAGAGTTTCCTGATTTCTAATGCCATGTTCTGGTTTGAAGAATTTCACATTGATGGATTGCGCATTGATGCAGTTGCCAATATGCTCTACCTCAATTATGGGCGCAAAGACGGTGAGTGGCAGCCCAATAAATATGGTGACACGGGCAATCTGGAAGCCATGGATTTTTTGAAGAAGCTCAATGAGGCTATCTTCCAGTATCATCCCCAGGCGTTGATGATTGCTGAGGAGTCTACGGCCTGGCCGTTGATTTCCAAACCGGTCTATATGGGCGGTATGGGCTTCAACTACAAGTGGAACATGGGTTGGATGAACGATATGCTCAAATATATGAGCTTAGACCCCATCTATCGCAAATGGAATCACGATAAGGTCACGTTCTCGTTCATGTATGCGTTCTCGGAAAACTTTGTATTGCCACTGTCCCATGATGAAGTGGTTCACGGCAAGTGTTCGCTTATCAGCAAGATGCCTGGAGATTATTGGCAGAAATTTGCAGGTTTGCGTTCGTTCTTTGGTTATTGGATGGCTCATCCGGGCAAGAAGCTGTTGTTCATGGGGGGCGAGTTCGGGCAGTTTATCGAGTGGAATTACGATGACAGCTTGGATTGGCATCTGGTGGAACAATATGATATGCATACAAAGATGAAGGAGTATTCCAAGGCGCTTAATAAGTTCTATTGTGACCACAAGGCTTTCTGGCAGGTGGATTTCGATTGGAATGGCTTCCAGTGGATTGACTGCAACGATAATGAGAACAGCATTGTATCCTTTATCCGCAAGGCAGAGGATAGCAACGATTTCATCATTGCCATCTGCAACTTCACGCCGGAAGTTCGTCATAATTACCGGATTGGCGTGCCCTCTAAGGGAAATTATGTGGAGGTATTCAATTCGGATGATGAGGCCTTTGGCGGCAGTGGTGTCAAGAATGCAAATGAAATCGCTTCAGTGGATATTCCCTGGCATAATCGGGAGCAGTCCATTACGCTTACTATTCCGCCACTGGCAACCATCTATTTGCGTTTAAATGGTCAAACTGGTGCAGGCACGTCTTTTCCTGAGGCTTCGGCGGAAGTAGATGCCAGAGGCCATGAGGAAAAAGAATCTGCCGATAAGGCAGAAGCCGCTGAAGTAAAGGCTCCGGCTAAGCGCCGCGGCCGTCCGAAAAAGACGGAAGCAGAAAAGACGGAAACTGCCAAAAAAACTGCGGCCAAGAAAACGACTCGCAAGACCACAGCTAAAGTGACGACGGCAAAAGTAGAAAAGCCAAAGGAAGAAAAGCCCAAGAAGGCGGTGGCTAAGAAAGCTTCTACCGCTAAGACAGCCACGAAAGCAGTCACCAAGAAAGCGGCCACGAAAAAAACGACAGCAGCAAAAAAAGAATCGGAAGCTGCTGCCGATAAGAAAGCAACTACCCCTAAGAAGGCAACGAAAAAATCTGCTGCTGTTACGACGGCAGCCCGTAAAAAAACGGTGAAGAAAAAAGCAGTTGCCGCCGGCGATAAATAAGGAGGATATGGGTATGAAAGTTCTTTATGTAGCATCGGAAGTAGTGCCTTTTGCCAAAACGGGAGGCTTGGCTGATGTAGCAGGTTCTCTTCCTCAGGCACTGAAAGAGGAGAATGTAGATATCCGTGTCATCATGCCGAAATTTGGCAAGATTGACCCGAAGTATACCAACGCTATGGAGCACGTCTATGATGGCGAATTGGATGTAGCTTGGCGCAAAAAATATGTGGGTCTGGATAAATACGAAAAGGACGGGATTACTTATTACTTCGTCGATAATCAGGAATACTTCGGCCGTGAAGGTTTCTATGGTTATGACGATGATGCAGAACGCTTTTCCTTCTTTTGTCGTGCTGTCTTGAATTTGCTGCCGGTCATGGATTTTTGGCCGGATGTCATTCATACCAACGACTGGCATGCAGGGCTCGTCAATGTCCTGCTGAAACTCGAGCATATGGATGATGAACGCTATCGCGATATTCGCACGCTTTATACGATTCACAATCTCAAGTATCAGGGCGTGTTCCCCAAAGAGGTTATGAGCGATGTCTTAGGGATTGACTGGAAGTATTTCAACAATGGTGATTTGGAATTTTATGATGCCGTCAATTTCATGAAGGGCGGTATTATCTATGCGGATTATATCTCTACAGTCAGCAAGACCTATGCACAGGAAATTCAGTATGAATACTTTGGTGAGCACTTAGATGGCCTGCTCCGCAGCCGTCAGGATACGCTGTTTGGCATTGTAAATGGTTTGGATTACAATGTCTACAATCCGTCTACGGATGCGAATCTGTTTGAGACCTATGATATCGACAGCCGCGATCGTAAGGCTGACAATAAAACGGAATTGCAGAATTTACTGGGGCTTCCGAATAACCGCCGCACGCCGATGGTGGCACTGGTTTCGCGGCTCGTTTCTGCGAAAGGTCTCGACCTTATTGTTCGCATGATGGATGAAATCCTGCAGCATGAGGATATTCAGTTCGTTATGCTTGGAACTGGCGATAGAGAATATGAAGAGTGGTTCAAAGGGCTTGAGTGGCGTTTCCCCAATAAGGTTTCGGCCAATATCAAGTTCTCCAATGAATTGGCTCAGCGCATGTATGCAGCAGCTGACATTTTCCTGATGCCGTCGGATTATGAGCCTTGTGGTATCGGTCAGCTGATTGCCCTGCGCTATGGTGCGGTTCCAGTCGTTCGTGAGACTGGTGGACTTAAAGATACGGTTCAGCAGTACGATAAATACACCAATGAAGGCAATGGATTTGTCTTCGGGGATTACAATGCCCATGAAATGATGTATGCGCTGAAGCGTGCGCTTAGCGCTTACGAGAATTTCGAAGAGTGGCAGCATATTGTGGCAAATGCAATGAATACGGATTACAGCTGGAAGAATTCTGCGAAAGAATACAAAGAGCTGTACCGGAAACTGTTAGAGGAATAACAAAGCAGGATAGGGCGGCAAGGGAATTGCCGCCCTTTATGCAAGAAAAATGAGAAAAGGAGGGGATTTTATGCTGGGAAGAAATGAGGTTGAGCATAATTCCCGAAATGTTTATTTTCGTTCCCCAATTGGAGCCGCAGAAGCTGGTTCTAAAATAAAACTCGGAATTCGTTTGAGAACCTGCCAGTCCATCCAGAGCGTGCTTATGCGGGGATGGCATGACCGGTTTGGCGAGAAGCTCTTTACGCTCACCACCAAGGATGAATGGTCCAGTGAGGAAAAATATTATTCCATTACGCTGGATTTGCCGGAAAAAGGCTGCTTGCTTTGGTATTATTTTATAATCACCACTGCCGATGGCACTTGCTATTATGGAAACAATCCAGAACAGCTCGGTGGCTTGGGGGAAGTATATGACCATGTACCGCCATCGTTTCAGATCACGGTATACAACAAAGGGGCTAAAACCCCGGATTGGTTCAAACACAGCGTGATGTATCAAATCTTCCCAGATCGTTTCTATCGGACGGGAGAGCGGATTATTCCCAAAAAGGGAGCCGTATATCATGCGGATTGGTCCGATGATCCTTGTTACTACAAAGACCCGGATACGAAAGAGATTGTGGCGTATGATTTCTTTGGCGGGAATCTACAGGGAATCAAGGAGAAACTCGGTTATCTGAAGAAATTAGGGATTTCAGTCCTCTATCTCAATCCGGTATTTGAATCGGAAAGCAATCATCATTACGATACGGGAGACTATCACAAAATCGATCCGATTCTAGGGACGAAAGAGGATTTTCGTGAATTGGTTCAGGCGGCGAAAGAGCAGGGAATACGCATAATCCTCGACGGTGTATTCAGCCACACGGGCAGCAACAGTCGTTATTTTAACCGGGCTGGTGCCTATGATACGGTGGGCGCGTTTCAATCCAAGGAATCTCCTTACTATGAATGGTATAGCTTCCGCAATTTCCCTTATGAGTATGACAGTTGGTGGAATTTCAATACGCTTCCCAATGTCAATGAGACGACACCATCTTATATGGATTTTATCATTCACAATGAAGATAGCGTGCTCCATCATTGGATGAAGGAGGGAATCGCTGGCTGGCGTCTCGATGTCATCGATGAACTGCCGGAGCCTTTTTCGCAGGCTTTTTTTGCGGAATTGAAAAAGACGAATCCCGAAGCCGTTATGATTGGTGAGGTATGGGAGGATGCGTCTCATAAGATTGCTTATGGAACGCCTCGAGAATATCTCTGCGGTCAGGAAATGGATTCGGCGATGAATTATCCGTTCCGGGATATTTTGTTTGACTTTTTGTTATACCGGAATGATGGGCGGCAGGCAATGCGGCGCTTCGAGAGTCTGCGGGAGAATTATCCCAAGGAAAATTTCTATGCCATGATGAACCTCATTGGAAGTCATGATGTTCAGCGAGCTATAACAATCCTGGGCGAGGCTGCTTATTACGATGGTATGCCGGCCGTAGAGCAGTCGCGGTCAAGGCTGGACAAGGATCAGTATAATCTTGGGGTAGAACGGTTGATGATGGCTTCACTTTGGCAGATGACTTATCCAGGGGTTCCCTGTGTCTACTATGGTGATGAAATCGGCATGCAGGGATTTAAAGATCCATATAATCGCCGGCCGTATCCTTGGGGGAAGGGAGATCCTTATCTGAATCATTGGTATGAGAAAATCATTGCCCTGCGCAATGAACATCCGGCGCTGCAGACTGGTGCGCTGCTGCCACTCCTGGCAGAAGGGGATTGTATCGCCTATGCCCGGGTCATCCGCGGCGGCAGGGATGTGTTCGGACAAGAAGAAAAAGATGAAGCCTTCCTGGCTGCCTTTAACCGGAGCCGGACGGAAACCCATACCCTGGAAATGGATGTCAGCGATTTCGCAGAGGGGCATTTTGTCGATGCGCTGGGGAGTGATGATGTGTATGAGGTCACCCGCGGCAAAGTGGAGTTAAGGCTTGAGCCGCTGACTGGGGTCCTGCTCCAGCATAAGCGGGCTCCCCGAGCCTATAAGCGTCAGGCAGGCATATTGCTTCATCCCACTTCACTGCCGTCTAAATATGGAATCGGGGATCTGGGTAACGAAGCGTACAAATTCGTTGATTTTCTCAAGGCCGCTGGGCAAAAGGTCTGGCAAATTCTCCCCTTGGGGCCTGTGGATAACGTGGGGTATTCCCCTTACCAGTCGAGCTCGGCTTTCGCCGGGAATCCCTTGCTGATTGATTTGAACGAATTGATTGAGAAGAAGTGGTTAACGGCAGCTGAGGCCAGGGTGCCTTATGTGAGCAATTCCCCTTTTATCGATTTTGAATGGGTCCAGCATTTCAAGCAGAAATGTTTCAAAAAGGCTTGGACGAAATTCCAGCATACGATGGATAAAAATGAAGAGTATCAGGAATTTTGCCGGAAAGAAGCGGATTGGCTGGAGGATTTTTCGTTATTCCAGGCAGCTAAGCGGGAATACAAGGGGAAGGAGTGGAGCAAGTGGCCGGAACCCATCCGGGGGCGTGATCCCCAGGCATTGGCGGAACTTAGGAAACGACTGGCCGATGCTATTGGAATGGTTAAGTTCGAGCAATATCTATTTGCTATCCAGTGGCAGCGGCTCCATGATTATGCCAAATCACAGGGCGTTCAGATTATGGGGGATATGCCGATATTCCTGGCCGGGGACAGTGCCGATGTTTGGGCAAACCAGCAACTTTTTGATCTTCGGGAAGATGGCACGGCCAACACGGTGGCTGGAGTTCCGCCGGATTACTTTAGTGCAACGGGACAGCTTTGGGGCAATCCTCAGTACGATTGGCAAGCGATGAAGGCAGAAAATTACAGTTGGTGGAAGAAGCGTTTCCACAAGCTGTTCGCGATGGTGGATATCGTCCGTATCGATCACTTCCGCGGATTTGAGTCCTTCTGGGAAGTGGACGGCAAGGCATCGACAGCTATCAATGGCCGTTGGGTCAAGGGCCCCGGGAAGCCGTTTTTTGATGAGCTTCGCCGGGAATTCGGTGATAGGTTCCGCATTGTTGCTGAGGACTTAGGCATTATTACCGATGAGGTGGAACAGCTTCGTGATGCCTGCGGGTTCCCTGGAATGAAAGTACTGCATTTCTGCTTGCATTTCAATGAGCAGGGGCGGCTTGGCTGTGTGGTCCCCGAGAACAGCGTGGTATACACGGGAACGCATGATAACAATACGACGGTTGGCTGGTACAATCAAGATATTGATGAATCCGTGCGGGCTGCAGTGGCAGGCTTGCTGCATGCCAAGGCTGATCGGCCGCAGGATGTGGCTGCCGGGCTTATCGCTTTTGCGTATGCGTCAAATGCCCGCTTGGCAATTGTTCCGATGCAGGATATCCTGCATCTGGATGAGCGCAGCCGGATGAATACACCGGGAACGGTGGGTTTGAACTGGAAATGGCGGCTGAAAGCGGATTACATGTTGCTGATTGAGCCAGAAGAATTAAAACGCCTTGGCGAAAAATACGAGCGTTAATTTTTGCCGATAGGCATAAAACAGCCCCGCATAAGCTTGGAAAATGTCCAGCTTATGCGGGGCTGTTTATGTTCAAAATCGGTTATTTGGGGTTGTACTCCGTAATCGTAAGTTCCGGATGCTCATTGAGATTGATGATTTCATCAGGAGAAATGCTAACAACCGGATGTGCGGCAAAGTCATTGGGATAGGCCGCAATAATACCCTTTTCGCCATTGTTCAACGTGACCCGCGAACCAAGGAAAGCATCCTTGATATGGGTGAGCACTGGAACGCAGACGGTAGGATCTAATGAGGTGAACATGCTTTCCGTAATCAGTGCAATGGCCGAAAACGGAGTCTGTTTTACGTAGCCTTCACGCTCGGTGGTGATATTGTCGTAGATATCGGCAATCATGATGATACGCGCGTATTCGTGGATGTCGGCTCCCATGCAGTTGAAGGGGAAGCCGGTCCCATCCATCCGCTCATGGTGCTGCATGGCAGCGAGCTTTACGCCATCGGAAAGACCAGGCTGGGCGTTCAAGATATGATGGCCGTCGACCGTATGCTTGATATAGGCCTCATAATCTTCGCCCTGCAGGTTGTTGACATTTTTATCCAGCAGGCGCTGCGGGAATTTCGTTTTGCCGATGTCATGAAGAAATCCAGCTAACATGATATCTCTGCGTTTCGCACGATCGAAGTGCATCCATTTCGCGATGACGCCGGATAGAATGGAAACGCGCAACGAATGGTTGTAAATGTCGCTGGCCAGATGATTCAACTCGTAAAGATAATCGATGGTACCACTGTTGGCTGCCATCGGGGCAATATCGCTTTTCATCAGGTTTTCGGTCTTCTCTACCGGAATGGTACCGGTTGCTCCGGTTTCGGCAAAGATGGAGCGGGCTTCCTGTACGACACCCTCGTATTCCTTGACAAAAGCATTGCCGCGGTTGAATATCGTGGATACAGTCTGGTAGTTCTGGCTGAGTTCATACTCATCCTTTACATAAACGACCGGGATATTCAAAAAGGTCAAACGTGTGATATGGGCTTTGGTCAATAATGTATCTTCAGATAAAACCACGACCATGTCCGGATTGACGATGGTGCGGGCGAGAATCATTCCAGGTTTTAAATCCTCTACGGAAACAGCTCGCAAACTAATCCCCTCCTTAGACTACGGAAATCCGTATTATATACTATACTATTCGCCTTTCAAAGGAAAAAACCTGCCATTTGCGCAAAATAATGTGATTTCGTAGAAAAAATAGTGCTTGACATTGTTTACAGAGTTACAGTATAATAGCATCATGTTAATCCTTTAATGAGATAAAGAAATGAAAAGGAGCGTTTCATTATGAATTGGAGAAAACTTTTAGCATTTGGCATGGCGGCGGTAATGACGGCGGCTCTTGTCAGTGGCTGTGGCAGTGATAAAGCGAAAGATGGCGGTTCTTCGGACGGCAAAAAAATCGTAGTGGGACTCGATGATAATTTCCCGCCGATGGGATTTAAAGATGAGAACAATGAAATCGTTGGTTTCGATATCGATTTGGCGAAAGAGGCTTCCAAGCGTTTGGGACGTGAGGTGGAGTTCAAGGCAATCGATTGGTCGAGTAAAGAAGCGGAGTTAAAGAGTGGCCGCGTGGACATTCTCTGGAATGGGCTCGATATTACCGAAAAGCGCAAAGAGAATATGCTGTTCTCTGACCCGTATATGGATAACCGCCAGATCATTTTCGTAAAGAAGGGCACGGCGGATATCCGCGATGAAAAGAGCCTGGCTGGCAAGGTCGTTGGCACGCAGAGTGCAGGTACGGCAGAAGAGTACATGGATAAATCGGATTTCTTCAAGAAGGATGTCAAAGAGGTCAAGAAGTACTCCGATTATGTTTCGGCCTTTATGGATTTGGAAAACGGCCGGATTGATGCTGTGGTAGGCGATGAGATTACGGGGCGTTACTACATGAGTAAACATGCGGATTCTATTGAAGCGGTTGATGCTGTAGTCGGTGACGTCAGCGAATTTGGCATTGCTTTCCGAAAGGACAACCAGCAGCTTCGCGATGAAGTGCAGAAAGTCCTCAATGAAATGAAGGCTGATGGCACAATTGCCAAGATTTCCGAGAAATGGTTCGGCAAGGATATCACGAAAAAATAAGATACGGATAACAGGAGGCGGGCCGATGGGCCTGCCTCTTTGCTTTACAGCAGCGGTGGTTTCGTGTATAATTAGCGTATTAACGCTTTGCTATACTAAAGGAGATTGTTGGATGGATAAGCTGCTGGATACCTTCCTGTTGATGTTGGAAGGATCAGAAATCACGCTGGAAATTTTCTTTGTCACCTTGATTATTGCTTTGCCATTGGGGATGTTGGCGGCTTTGGGACGCTTGTCGTCACTGAAACTGCTGTCGCGGTTGGTGGAGTTTTATATTTGGCTCATGCGCGGTACGCCGCTCATGTTGCAGCTGCTCTTTGTCTATTTTGCCCTGCCGATGGTGGGAATCCGTTTGCCGGATATCGCAGCAGCACTCTTGGCCTTTACGCTTAACTATGCGGCGTATTTTGCGGAAATCTTCCGAGCCGGAATTCAATCGGTACCGAAGGGGCAGTATGAAGCTGCCAAGACTTTAGGGATGAGTTATCCACAGACAATGCGCCGCATTATCCTGCCGCAGGTGTTCCGCATGGTTTTGCCGCCGGTCAGCAATGAGACCATCAATCTCGTAAAGGATACGTCGCTGGTCTATATTTTGGCGATGAACGATTTGTTACGAGTAGCGCGAACTATCGTGCAGCGGGAATTTGATATGACGCCGTTTTTGATTGCGGCGGTGTTCTATCTGGCAATGACGTTTGTGTTGACGTGGGGCTTCAAGAAACTGGAGGCATATTATGGCAAATACGACAACTAAGGGCGATGTCATGCTGCGGATGCATGATATTCATAAATCCTTCGGTGCGCTTGAAGTCCTGAAGGGAATTGACTTGGAGGTACGCCGGGGGGAGGTACTGGCAATTATTGGCCCTTCGGGTTCTGGAAAGAGCACACTTTTGCGTTGCATTAACAAGCTGGAGACGATTAACAGCGGCTCTATTGAAATTGAAGGTGAGTTTTTGGCGGTTACCAAGGAAAACGGTGAGGCCGAGTATGCAGAAAGTAAGGTGGAGCGTAAACTCCTGGGTTGTATGGGCATGGTATTCCAACAGTTCAATCTGTTTCCTCATATGACGGTCTTGGAAAATCTGTTGGAAGCACCGATTCATGTGAAGGGACTTAAGCGCGAGGAAATTGAGCCGTATGCTAAGGAACTATTAGCCAAGGTCGGACTCTTAGACCGTGCGGATTACTATCCCTCACAGCTTTCCGGTGGTCAGCAGCAGCGTGTGGCCATTGCCCGGGCGCTTTGCATGAAGCCGGATATTATGCTGTTTGATGAACCAACGTCAGCTCTCGATCCGGAGCTTACGGGAGAGGTGCTCAAAACGATGCGGGAACTTGCCGAAGAACATATGACGATGGTGGTAGTTACCCATGAGATGGCCTTTGCCCGAGAGGCAGCCAGTCAGGTTATTTTTATGGCGGGCGGCAACATTGTGGAGCAGGGAGAACCGAATGCGTTTTTCTCGCAGCCCAAGGAGGAGCGTACCAAAGCATTCCTTAATAATATGCTCTAATATATTGGATTCTCTTTACAGGATTGTTAGGCCTTCCCTAGGAAGGCCTTTTTCGTACATAAGTTTCTTGATTTTTTGCAAGAGACATATGATAATAAGGTATATGTGCCTGTAGGGAGGGATTTGATGAGACGGAGAATAATTCGTTTGATTCTTGTCACATTATATATGATGCTTTTCACCCTGCCGGCTTTCGCAGCTGATACGAATTTTGGGCAGCGGGTAAGCGGCATGGCTGAGGTAACTGGCGTTCGGGTCAGTACAGAAGCAAATAAGACGCGCATCGTAATCGATGCCAATAAAGAAGTGAAGTTTAAGGCGATGTCCCTGGGGGAACCAGACCGCCTGGTGGTAGATATCCCGAATGCCTGGCTTTCGCCGAAGCTCAAAAAAGAGTACGGGGTGAACAGCCGCTTTGTGGGGAAGGCCCGCGTGGCTCAGTTCAATCCGCAGACCGTGCGGATTGTGGTCGAGAGCAAGGTCGGCAAACAGAATCACAAGGTGTTTTCGCTAAAGGGCGGGCCGGTAGCAGGCCGCGTGGTGCTGGATATCGGCGACCTAAGTGGCGATACCTCTGGGACAAAGATTGATTTGCCGAAGAGTAAACCAACGCCGGCACCATCAACGAAGCCGACAACCAAGCCTACGCCTAAACCTGCCGCGAAACCAGAATCTAAATCGGAGAACAAACCTCAGGATGATGTCGATGGAGAGCTGGCAGGGATTACGGGATTGCGAGGCAGAAAGATCACCATTGACCCTGGTCACGGCGGAAGTGATTCCGGTGCTATCGGACCTACGGGCGTAATGGAGAAGAGCGTTACTCTGCGCGTGGCGCAGGAATTAAGACGCCTGCTGGTGGCAGAGGGGGCGTCGGTCTATATGACTCGTGAGACGGATACGGAGGTCTCTCCTAAGGGGGCTGATGCCAGCGACATTGAGGAGCTGCAGGCCCGTTGCGATATCCCCAACCAGAATGGTTCGGATATTTTTGTTTCGATTCACATGGATTCGTTCACCAATGGTGCTGCGAAGGGAACAACCGGCTATTATTATTCGCTGGGGTCAAAGCGTTCGCGGGAATTGGCGGATAAAATCCGTTCGGGAGTTATCGATCAGCTGGGAACCCAGAGCCGTGGAACCCAGAGTTGTAATTTTTACGTTGTAAAGCATACGGATATGCCAGCAACATTGGTGGAGGTTGCCTTCATCTCCAATCCGTCAGAGGAGCGTCTGATGAACAGTGAAGCTGGTATTAAGAAAGCCGCACAGGGCATTGCCGATGGCATTGCGGATTTCTTTGGATGATTGAGACAGGAAAGTGAGGATTTAATCTTTTATAATGGAAGAGAATAAGACGGAAATCGAACAGAACAATGAGACGTTGGAGCAGATGGCAGCAGCGGATATGGAAGCGCGCAAGAAGGCGCTTTACCGCCATAAGCTGCCGAAATCATTAGATCTGCTGGATATGTTGGCGGCGATGACGAAAGCCGAGCTGGATGATATCCGCTACAACCTCAATATCACGGGCGTAAGTTCGCTCAAGAAGGCGGACCTTGCCGAGCGCTTGTCGATAGAAATCGTTAAATTTTCCCAGCGCTGGTTTCCTTCGCTTCTCGAAGAAGAATACGAGTGTTTCCAGCATTTGCTTAAGCATGATGGCCTGACCACGGAGTTCCGTGATGATGACGTTCGCCTCGACTATTTGCGCGGACTGGGGTTAGTGTCCTGCGGGGTGAAAGAGGACAAACTGGCCTGGTACATGCCAAAGGAAATCCAGGCAGAGTTCAAGAAGCTCGATTCGGGAACGTTCCGTAGTCTGGCGGAACTCAATACAGAGGTCACGCGCCTGGCGTCTGGCTGCTTGTTCTTTTATGGCTATATGAATTACGAACAGCTCTATGAAAAAGTAATCGGCTATTTGGATGCCGCGCAGGCTGAGCAGGTTTCGTTTATGGATTTTGTCGGTGTTATGCTCAATGCTTCCTGCTGGAACAATACGCTGGTGGCATTGCCGCAAGGGGCAAAATATTATACGCTGATCGATGAGAATAAGCTGGAGGATGAGCAGCGTGAGCATGCAAATCTCGACTTCGCGCCGCTGTCCTATAATCGGGTTTACGAAGCCGGCACGGAAGGTTATATCGATGCTACCGATGCGTATAAGGCTCTGGCGCAGTTTTTCATGCGCGAACATGATTGCGATGTCTTGAAGGCGGCGGATATCGTTGGTGAAATCCTCATTCTGTTACAGAATGGAGGAAATATGCAGGAAGCTGTCGAATATTTGGATGAGCTTGGATTGATGAAGGATGACCGCAAAGCTGAGGCTATTGTACCGCTTCTCATCGCGTATAATAATTCGACGCATCTCTGGCCGCTGAAGGGATATACTCCGGCAAAACTTATGGCGAAGTCAGGCCGGGGGAAAGTGATTCCCTTTGAGGAAGTGCGCCGTCATAAGGTCGGACGCAATGAGCCATGTCCGTGTGGCAGTGGCAAAAAATATAAAAATTGTTGCTTGCATAAGGATGAAAATTAATGAAACAAACTTATGGTTATCAGCAGAAAGCACGGCAGTTCTTTGCCGTGCTGCTGCCTATCTTTATTACCCAGCTGTCACTTATGGCAACTGGGTTTTTCAATACGATTATGGCGGGCCATATCAGCCAACAGGACTTGGCCGGGGTTGCGGTGGGCGTTAATCTTTTCCTGCCCTTTTTCGGCAGTGTGCTCGGCATTATATCGGGACTTACGCCGACGATTTCGCAGCTTTATGGTGGCGGGCGGCAGGACAAGATTGGCTTTATTGTCAAACAGGGCTTTTATTGGGCGCTGACTTTGGCCGTTTTGTTTATTGCCTTGGGCTGGCTGGCAGTGCCACGGGTTTTGCCGCTGCTTAATCTGGAACCGAAAGTTCACGATATCACGGTGCATTATTTGCTCGCTGTGTCCTTTGGGATTGTGCCGATTTTTTTGGCCGGCGTCCTGCGAAATTTTATTGATGCTCACGGTCATACACGGCTTACGATGTGCATCACAATGACGTCGGTACCGGTGAATATTGTCTTGAATTATGTGTTTATGTACGGCCTGTTTGGCATTCCAGCGTTTGGCGGCATTGGTGCTGGCATCGGTTCGGCAATTGCCTTTACGCTGAATCTTTTGCTTAATGTGCTGGTCGTCACGCAGGTGGAACCTTTCAAAAGCTATCGCATTTTCCATCATTTCCCGCGTCCGCAGCTGTCGGAGTGGAAAAAACAGCTGGGAGTCGGGATACCGATTGGCAGTACGATGTTTTGTGAACAGAGCATCTTTGGTGCCGTGGGCCTTTTTATGACGGCATATGGTACGGTGATTGTGGCTGCGCATCAAGCCGCCATGAATTTTACGACCATCGTTTATATGGTGCCGCTGGCGGTCAGCATGACGTTGACCATTTTGGTCGGTTACGAAGTCGGAGCAAAGCGTTTTGTTGATGCGCAGCAGTATATCCGTCTCAGCCGGGTGTTGACGATGCTTTTTGTGGGAGCACTTGCGCTGCTTTTGACGCAGTTCAAGAGCGAAATTGCCGCTTTATATACTTCGAGCCCTGAAGTTCGGCCGATACTTGCAGGTTTTCTGGTCTATGCGGTATTCATGCAGGTATCGGACAGCATCAATGCGCCGTTGCAGGGAGCACTTCGTGGGTATAAAGATGTTCATGTGACCTTTTTGCTGGCGATATTGTCCTTCTGGATTATCGGCCTTCCAAGCGGCTGGATGCTGGCAAATTGGACGGCGGTTGGTCCCTATGGCTATTGGATTGGCCTTATTACCGGCGTGTTGGTCGGAGCTGTTTGCCTGCAAATTCGCATGCGGCAGGTACAGCGGAAGTTTTTAGGTCAGAGAGGATGATGCCGAATGTGGGGAGGCCTGGAAAAATGGAGCGCAGGAGCACTAACGGTACTGGTTTTTTATGGCTGTAGTGCAGGAACGGTGCAGGCAGGACCGTTGCGCACGGTATCGCAGTGGCAGCAACAGGTGGAAAAGCTTCGGGGAGAAAAAAAGTTAAGTGCCTATGATGAGGCGATTCGCCAGTATCCTGCTTATGTTGACTTTTATATCAAACGAGGGAAGTTTCATTTGCAGCGGGGAGAAAGCCAATTGGCAAAGCTCGACTTCGATAAGGCGATCCTGCTTGATGACAAAAATGCCGCCGCCTATACTGGACGGGCAGAGGAACGGGCTTGTGCTGGGGACAGCAAGAGCGCCTGGCAGGCTTATGAAACCGCATTATCCCTCGATGGCAAGAATCCATTGATTTTACAAAGCCGTGCTCATTTTTATTATGAGGGGATGGCCGATTACCGGAAGGCCATAGCCGATTATGATAAGGCGGCACAGCTCGTAACAGCGGAAGATGATTCCAGGCGTTTGAAGATTGCGCTGCAGAAGCTGGGGGTGCAGCTTAAATACGCAAGCTTTCAAAAAGGATATTATGCGACAATCGTCAATTCCGTAGATACTATTTTGGCCATGAAGCAGCAAAAGATCAATCACAAGCAACGGGAGTATCTCTATGAAGCGCGTTGTGTGGCCAATTACGAACTGGAGCAATACGCGGAAGCTTTGCGTGACAGCCAGTATATCCTCCTCCTGTTGGATAAGGATAAGTTCAGGCAGGCGCGCATCTTGCAGCAGCAAAGCCGCATCCTGACGAAGATGGGCCTTGGGCAGGCGGCTAAAGAGGCCATGAAGGCAGCGCTTTTGCGCAATCCGAAAATCATGGTGGACCGACAGTATGAGTTAGATAGGGATTTGGTGGATTGACAGCAGGAGGCGTGGGAATATGATGCGCAATGCAGTGCCGGGATTTTGGGGAGCGCTTTTGGGTCTGCTGCTGCCGGTGGCAGGTTTTGCCCAAGGGGCGTCAGCAGCGACAGCGTTGCCGGATTTTTATGATATGCGGCTGGCAGATCCATTTGACCGGTCCAGTTATTTTGACGGGAGAAAATCCATGCTCAATGACGTGGGCAGCCAGGGAAGTGCGAATATCTGTTGGGCGTTTACGGCAGCGGCTGCGTTGGAATCCAACGTATATAAAAATTGGCAGCGGCAGGGGATAGCCTATTCGGTGGATGCCCGGGGCTTTCACTTATCGCCCTGGAAAATGGCTTGGTTTTCCTATGCGCGGCCAGTAGAAGAGCCCGGGGATTTGACCGGGGTTATGGGAAAGCCGTTGCGAAAAGGCAGCTATGCGGTTCCGTTGGCCAGCCGTGTCTATGGCCATGGCAGCTGGCCACTCTTTGCGCCGGAATTTTTAGCTGGCAGTGGTATCGGCTTTCGTAAAGCTGAGGCAAGTGTATCAGAGGACATGAAAGCGCCGACTACCTGGGGGGATGACGCGGGACTTCGTCTCCGCAATATCTTCACGAGTACGGGTACGAAGCTCGATCAGCCAGCGGAAATCGCGCGGATGAAGTCCATAATGCTGGAGTATGGTGCCTTGGCGGCGGGCGTCAACAGTCTGCCGCTGCAGCAAAAAGGAGCTGTCGCTTATTATCGGGCCAAGCCACTGCCGGTGAATCATGGGGTCAATATCATCGGTTGGGATGATTCCTATGATTTTGCCGGCTCGGGACTCAGGGTAAAACCTAAGCATAAAGGGGCCTGGATTATTCGCAATAGTTGGGGCAAAGCGTGGGGCGATGGTGGTTATGCATATCTTTCGTATGAGGATAAGACGTTGCGCAATTACGTAGCGTATGATACTTCGCTGGACACCGCCGCTTACGATTGGATTGATACCTATGAACGGTCAAATTGTTTGGTGCCGCCGCGGCAGAATTGGGAAAATAGCAGCGGCCCGCGGTATCGTCAAATGGAATCAGGCAGCGGTTTTGCGGCAGGCTATCGAGCAAAGGGCGCTGGATGGATACAGGCGGTAGGCTTCTATGCGATGGCGGATGCACTGGAATATACGATCACAATCCGCAAGGGAAGTCTGGACCCGAAGCAGGGAAGTTTGGCCTTGGAGCAAAAGGGGCGCTTTGGTGCGGATAATACGCCGGATTGGGCGGGATATCGCACTGTACCGTTATCGTCGAAAGTATTCCTCGCTCCGGGGGAAGCATATACCGTGGCAGTTATGCTACAAAATCCCAAGGGAAAAGTCCGGTTGGTTTTGTCGCCACAGCTTGTCGAGTCACGGAAGCTGGATTCGGTTCATAGTTATCTTCGAAGGGGCCGGCATGGCAGCTGGCAGAAGACAGTTCGCAGGAATGACGGGGAACAGCCGGTATGGTATCGGAATGCTTCCGTTGTTCAGCGCGTTTATGTCAAGAAGGCTGAAAAATGAAGACAACAAAAAAGACCTGCTGAAAAGCAGGCCTTTTTTCTATCTCATCTGAGAAAATTACTTAGCGAGTGCGTTGACTTTGCGAGCCAGACGGGATTTTTTGCGGGATGCAGCATTTTTATGATAAACATGGTTAGCAGCAGCCTGATCGATCGTCTTGCAAGCAACCGTAAGGAGGGATTTCGCTTCATCAGCGTTTCCAGCCTCAACAGCGTCAAGAACACGACGGGAAGCAGTGCGTACACGGGACTTCTCAGCAGCGTTCTTTGCATGGCGCTTAGCGTCAGATTTAACACTAAGAATAGATGCTTTAATATTTGGCAAGTAATTCACCCCCCTTAACAAATTCGTTACTTTGTTATCATAGCATGTGGAAAAATAAAAAGCAATAGTTTTCTTTAGTTCGGCCTGCTATTTCTTGCAGGTGAGCGGTGTTCAATGCTATAATACGATAGATATGGATTGTTATTTTGAAAGGAAAATGACTATGCAGAACAAAAATATCCGCAATTTCTCGATTATTGCTCATATTGATCATGGCAAATCGACGATTGCGGATCGTTTGATTGAATATACGGGGACACTCACGAAGCGTGAGATGGAGGCGCAGGTCCTCGACAATATGGATTTGGAGCGGGAGCGCGGCATAACCATCAAGGCCCAGACGGTGCGCCTCGACTACAAGGGGAAAGACGGCCAGCTGTATCAGCTCAATCTCATTGATACGCCGGGCCATGTCGACTTTACGTATGAGGTATCGAGAAGCCTGGCGGCCTGTGAGGGAGCGCTGCTGGTTGTCGACGCTGCCCAGGGCGTTGAGGCCCAGACGTTGGCAAATGTCTATATGGCATTAGAAAATGACTTGGAGATTGTGCCGGTCATCAATAAAATTGATCTCCCCAGTGCTGACCCGGAACGCGTAAAGGAAGAAATCGAAAACACTATTGGTCTTGACACTTCCAATGCGGTGTTGGCATCAGCGAAATCCGGCATTGGCATTGAAGAGATTCTCGATTCGATTGTCGATTATATTCCCGCACCGGAAGGGGATGAGAATGCGCCGCTGCAGGCCTTGATTTTTGATTCGTTCTTTGATTCGTATAAGGGCGTTATTGCCCATGTCCGTGTCAAGCAGGGCCATATCAAAAAAGGTATGAAGCTCAAGATGATGGCAACGGGCAAGACCTTTGAGGTCACCGATGTGGGCTGTTTTAAACCGCAGCCGGTCGATGTCGGTCATCTCGATGTTGGTGAGGTAGGCTTTGTGGCCGGTTCGCTCAAGGATGTGCGCGATGTCCAGGTAGGCGATACCATTACGTTTGCCGATAATCCGGCGGCAGAACCGCTGCCAGGCTATCGCGGGGTTACGCCGATGGTTTATTGCGGCCTTTATCCCGTTGACAGCTCGGATTACGACAATCTCAAAGATGCATTGGAAAAAATGCAGATCAACGATGCGGCACTGGTATTTGAGCCAGAGACGTCAGTAGCCTTGGGCTTTGGTTTTCGTTGCGGTTTCCTGGGACTCTTGCATATGGATGTCATTCAGGAACGTCTTGAGCGCGAATACAACCTAAAGCTGATTACGACAGCACCATCGGTTATCTATCATGTGTTCAAGACGGATGGTTCCCAGGTGGATGTCAGCAATCCGTCCGATTTGCCGCCACAGACAGAAATCGAGCATATTGAAGAGCCGTATGTAAAGGCGACGGTTATCGTACCGAATGATTTTGTCGGTGCGGTTATGGAGATTTCTCAGGATAAACGCGGGGAATTTAAGACGATGGATTATCTCGATGAAAACCGCGTCATGATTACCTATCATATCCCGCTCAATGAGATTATCTTTGACTATTTCGACCGTTTGAAATCGGCAACCCGTGGATATGCTTCGCTGGATTATGAGTTGGCCGATTATCAGGAATCAAAATTGGTTAAAGTGGATATCCTGCTCAATGGAGATCCGGTGGATGCGCTTTCGACCATTGTTCATAAGGACCGCGCTGCCGGTCGTGGGCGTCAGCTGGCTTCGAAGCTTAAGGAAATTATTCCGCAGCAGATGTTTGAAATCCCCATCCAGGCAGCTATTGGCAGCAAAGTCATTGCTCGTGAGAACGTCCGCGCCCGTCGTAAGGATGTCTTGGCGAAATGTTATGGCGGCGATATATCGCGTAAGCGCAAACTGCTCGAAAAACAGAAGGAGGGCAAAAAGCGCATGAAGGCAGTCGGCAGTGTCGAAGTGCCACAGGAAGCGTTTATGGCCATCTTGAAGATCGATTAATGGAGAAAGTGAATGGATGCAAAACAATGGGGCGTATATGTCCACATTCCCTTTTGCCGCCAGAAGTGCTTCTACTGTGACTTCCCGTCTTTTGCCGGGCGGGAGCGTTATTGGGAAGATTATACAGGAGCCCTGTGCCGGGAAATTGCGGTACGGGGCTCTTATTATCGGCAGCAATGGGGAAAACCGGCGACGATTTATCTGGGAGGCGGGACACCGTCTATCTTGCCGGAAAAATTCATGAAGCAGTTGCTCTCGGAACTTCGCCAGATTTTTTTGCCGGATGGCAAAGCTGAGGAATTTACCGTGGAATGCAATCCAGGAACCGTCGACGAGCCTTATTTGGCGATGCTGCGGAATCGAGGGGTGAATCGTCTTTCCTTTGGCGTGCAGAGTTTTGATGATACCTTATTAAAAAGAATCGGCCGTATCCATAATGGCCAGCAGGCCGTGGATGCGGTAGCAATGGCAAGGCGGGTGGGCTTTGCGAATCTGAGCCTTGATTTGATGTATGGGCTTCCGGGACAGACTTTGGAACAACTAAAAGAAAGCGTCGAACAGGCATTGTCCCTAAAGCCGGAACACATATCGATCTACGGACTTCAGCTCGAGGAAGGGACGGCATTTTATCGGATGCAGGAGCTGGGGAAACTCAATTTGCCGACGGATGACGTCACAGAAGCCATGTACGATTATATGACGGAATATTTACCGTCACAGGGCTATGAACGCTATGAGATTTCGAATTTTGCGCGGCCGGGGTTTGAGAGCCGTCATAATATGAGTTATTGGCAGGATGTGCCCTATCTTGGGGTGGGAGCTGCCGCACATTCGTATCTTGACGGGCAGCGATGGGCTGCGTTTGCCGAATTAGACCGCTATATGGATGCGATAAAGGAGAATCGCATTCCCGTAGAACCGGAGGAAGCTGCCACGACAGCTATAGCTATCGAAGAGTTTTGTTTTTTGGCTTTGCGGACAGCTAAGGGGATAAGCCGGGAAAAATTCCTGCAAAAGTTTGGCAGGGAGATGGACGTGTGGTATGGAACAGTCCTGAGGGATCTTTCGGCGCGAAAACTGCTCGTTGACGATGGCCGATATGTCAGACTGACCCGTCAAGGCATGAAGTATGGGAATTTGGTATTTGAAAAATTTTTGCTTGATGCGCAAGATTTTTGATAATGCCTAGTGGTTATTTGAGGAAAGTCTGCTATAATACTTTTGTATACTTAAAATTGGATGAGAATCGGGGAGATATCATGGACAGAAAGATCATTGAGAAATTTGTCTTGTCCGCTTTGATTATTATGGGATGCAGTGCTGTGGGAGGACTTATCTGGGCAAATAGTCAGAATCAGCTTCAGCAGCAGGCTGCTGTAGAAGAAGCGGAAAAAGAACCCGGCGTAGAATCGGATGCCTATATTTTGGCCAAGGGGGATTATTCCAATTTAGAGGAACTTCTTACCGATGTCGACAAACCGGTCTATGACCGCTACACGTTAAAGCAGCGTCAGGAAAAGGGACTGCCGACAATGCTGCCGCCGTTGGCCGTATATAATAAGGAAAAAGTAGCCTATCTGACTTTCGACGATGGCCCGGATAATAAGAATACTTTGGCGATTTTGGATATTCTCAAGGCAAATGGGATTCATGGCACGTTTTATGTAACCGGTAAGATGTGCGAGGAGAATCCAACCGTAC
The DNA here is from genome assembly GCF_000702005.1 of Selenomonas sp. ND2010. Lineage (GTDB taxonomy): Bacteria > Bacillota > Negativicutes > Selenomonadales > Selenomonadaceae > Selenomonas_A. The sequence goes on from NZ_JNKI01000012.1 coordinate 35,060, forward strand.
TCAAGCGAATCTTTGAGGAAGGGCATGCAATCGGCAATCATAGTTACGACCATGATTACAAGCGGTTGTATCAGTCGAAGGATAGTTTCCTGGCAGAAATGCAGCAGACCGATGATATCATCTTCAACATCCTTGGGGTGCGTCCGTTCATTATCCGTGCTCCCGGTGGAACGGTGGGAATGTTTTCCGCGGACTATTATCCGGCGCTTACGGAAGCAGGATATGTGGAACATGATTGGAATGTCAGTTCCGAGGATGCGACGCCGAAACGGCCCAATGCCGCTCGACAGATTAAATTCGTGGACAGCATGACGAAGGGCGACCTTAAGGATAATATGGCATTAGTGCTTATGCATTGCTGTGGGGGCAAGGAAGAAACGGTTAAGGCGCTGCAAGGAATCATTGACGTACTGAAAGCCAAGGGGTATCGTTTTGGTGTTGTGACACCGATTACTCCGCAGCCATGGTAAGGGGAAAGACAGGAGCAGCCCGTGACGTTTAAGCGAATCATTTGTTTTTTTTGTATAATGGTAGTCCTGGAAATTGGCAGTATGTTGTCGATAGCCATTTGGATGCATCAGGATGAGGGAAGCTCTGTGCAGGCAGAATCTGCTCATGAAGATCGCGATGCTGTAGGCGAGGAAAAACGCGCGCCCAATGCCAGGGATGCTGCGGAGTTAAACCGCAATATCGAACGCATATTGGGGGGCGATTCTGCGCGCTATGCAATCTATTTTTTGCGCCCCGCCGAGGAGGAGGAACCCTTCCTTTATCAGAATCGTCCGATGTCGCCAGCGAGCATGATTAAGGTTTTTATCATGGCAGCGGTTATGCAGGAGGTGCATGATGGCAGGTTGTCGTTGGAGGAAAAGCTCGTCATACGGGAATCCGATGTAGTGGGTGGTGCCGGTGTGATTACTTGGTATAACATCGGAGAAGTGCGCTCTATACGGGAACTTGTTTCGGGGATGATTATGAGCAGTGATAATACTGCCACCAATATCTTAATCGATCGTTTGGGAATGGATAAAATCAATCGGTATATCCAAGAACACGGATATGGAGACACGCAGCTGGTCCATAAGATGATGATTGGAAATGGCGGACGAAAGAATTTTTCATCCGCGCGGGACTTAGGAAAATTGTTCAGCCGGCTGTATTATCATCAGTTGGTAGGAGAGTCAGAAGACCGATTTATGGAACTGGTGCTTTCTGGACAGAAGGACAAGGAATGCTTCAATGCTGCGCTTCCGGATTTTACGATTGCGCATAAGACGGGAGAAGTTACCGGACTTTACGATGATGGTGGAATCTTTTATGGCAAACAAGGCGATTTCGTACTTGTCATCATGAATGAGGGCTTTACAAGCCGTGGGGATACGATTGAAGACATGAAGCAATTGACGCGTTATTTTGCCTCGACCCTTAAAAAGAAAAAGAAATAAATGCAGGGACTTTTGAGGAAAAAGTATGCTGAACTATTGGGGGACCCGCTGGGGCTGAAAAGTACTGGCGGGGTTTTATATTTGACTTTTTGTCTTTTAGTGTTGACTTTTTGCCTTATTCGCGGTATTATCTTAATAGATTCGAAGTTAGCACTCACTATATAAGAGTGCTAACAGGAAAATAAATACCGAAGGAGGGATGCTGATGTCCGAACCGATAGATGAGCGCAAACAGCGGGTATTAAAGGCCGTTATCGATGATTATATCGAGACCGCCGAGCCAGTGGGCTCAAGAACGTTGGCTCGGAAGTATGACTTAGGTGTCAGTCCAGCTACCATCCGCAATGAAATGGCGGATTTGGAAATGCTGGGGTATCTCGAGCATCTTCATACCTCCTCCGGTCGGGTACCATCCTCCAAGGGATATCGTTTCTACGTGGATGGCCTGATTCCGCCAAAGCCAGTCAGTGAGGAAGAAAAGGCACGGATCGATCGTTGGTATAATGCCAAAGTCAAGCGGATTGATGAGGTGTTTCAAGAGACTGCTCACATCATATCCCAAGTGACCAAAAACGTGTCGCTGGTGCTGGCACCGCAGCTTACTCAGGCGAAGTTCCGTTGCTTGCAGTTTTTGCCGCTGGATGATTATCGTGTCATCACAGTGCTTATGACCGATGCAGGCTTTATCGAGAACAAGATTGTCGAAATGCCAAGTGGTGCGACCTTTGAGGATTTTCAGCGGATGGCAAGGGTTATCAATGATAATCTTGCTGGGCATACCCTCGATACCATTCAGCATCATGCGCTTTCAGAGATTCGCGATGAAATCTCCGATGAGCCCCTTTATGAATCAGCCCTGGAGATTATCCATCGGGCATTGGATACCGGAAAAAGGGAACGGCTTTATCTTGGGGGAACTACCCAAATGCTGGATCAGCCGGAATTCCACGATGTGGAGAAGGTAAAAGAGACCTTGATGATGCTGGAGGAGGAAGAGCTTATCAAAGACATTCTATATGCTCATATGGGAGATGGCCTTGAGGTCACCATCGGGCAGGAAAATGAGGATAAGCACTTCAAGGACAGCAGCATCATTACGGCGACTTATCATCTCGATGGAGAGCTTTTGGGAACCATCGCAGTATTGGGACCGACCCGTATGGAGTATGCGAAGGCGATGAGCCTTCTCGAGTACATGAATTCGAATCTTACCAATGTCATCAAACGCTTTCACTGGTAGACCCTGCTGGTGCTTAGCAATATATATCCCCTTTGAAAGAGGTGAAGGAATTGCCATCATTTATGAAAGATGAATTAAAGAAAAAAGATGAGCAGAAACTTGACGAGATGCAGCAGGAAATCAATGAGGCCAGTGCTGAAGCTGAGGCTGAAGAAGTTGAAGATCAGAATGATGCTGAGGTAGACGAGGCAGCTGAGACGGAAACTTCGGATGAGGCACAGCAGCTTGAAAAGCTGGCGGCAGAGCTGAAGGAAAAAGAAGAACGCGTTCTTCGCCTGCAGGCCGATTTTGAGAATTTCCGCCGTCGTACGGCAAAAGAGAAAGAAGAGCTTTCGGCAGTCGTTACGCAGGGCATCCTCAAGGATATGCTGCCGCTTTTGGACAATTTTGAACGTGCTATGGCTGCTGAGGCCAAGGACGGGGAAGCTTTCCAGAAAGGCGTTGAGATGATTTTCACGCAGTTTGGGGAAGTGCTCAAGAAGAATGGCTTGGAAAAAATCGAAACTGAGGGACAGAAATTTGACCCGAATTTCCACCAAGCGGTTATGCGGGTTCAGAATGAAGAACTGGAAGATGATGATATTGCCCAGGAACTTCAGAAAGGCTATATGGTTAAGGGCCGGGTAATTCGTCCGAGCATGGTTCAAGTAGTAGCTAACTAACATCTGTTTATAAAGTTTTTCTCTATATATTTTGAAAAAGATATTTTTAGGAGGATTTTAAAATGTCTAAAGTAATTGGTATTGACTTAGGTACGACCAACTCCGTTGTATCTGTTATGGAAGGCGGCGAGCCGACGGTCATCACGAACCCGGAAGGCAGCCGCATCACGCCGTCTGTTGTCGGTTTCACGAAAGACGGACAGCGTCTCGTAGGCCAGCTGGCAAAACGTCAGGCGGTATCCAATCCGGATCGTACGATTGCATCCATCAAACGCCACATGGGTGATTCCAACTACAAAGTAACGGTTGATGGCAAGAGCTATACGCCGCAGGAAATCTCCGCAATGGTTCTGCAGAAGCTCAAGGCAGATGCGGAAGCATATCTTGGCGAGACGGTCAGCCAGGCTGTTATCACGGTTCCGGCTTACTTCAACGACAGCCAGCGCCAGGCAACAAAAGATGCTGGTAAGATTGCTGGTCTCGAGGTTTTGCGTATTGTCAACGAGCCGACGGCAGCAGCCCTGGCTTATGGCCTCGACAAAGATGATGATGAGACGGTTCTCGTATTTGACCTTGGTGGTGGTACGTTTGATGTCTCGATCCTCGAACTTTCCGGTGGTACGTTTGAAGTTCTGGCAACCAATGGTGATACGCATCTGGGCGGTGATGACTTTGACCAGGCTATCATGGATTGGATGGTTGAGGAGTTCAAGAAAGAGAACAACATTGACCTGTCTCAGGACAAGATGGCTGCGCAGCGCCTGAAAGAGGCAGCTGAAAAAGCGAAGATTGAGCTCTCCAGCATGACGCAGACGAACATCAACCTGCCGTTCATCACGGCGGATGCTACGGGCCCGAAACATCTCGACCTTACGCTGTCGCGTGCTAAGTTTGATGAACTCACGAGCAGCCTCGTTGAGCGTACGATGGAGCCGACCCGCAAGGCTATGGCTGATGCGGATCTTTCGGGCAGCGACATTAACAAGATTATCCTCGTTGGTGGTTCTTCCCGTATTCCGGCCGTTCAGGAAGCTATCCGCAAGTTCCTGGCAAAAGAGCCGTCCAAGGGCGTTAACCCGGATGAGTGCGTATCGGTCGGTGCTGCAATCCAGGGTGGTATCCTCGTTGGCGAGGTCAAAGATGTACTGCTCCTCGATGTTACGCCGCTGTCCTTGGGTATCGAGACGCTCGGCGGTGTTTGCACGAAAATCATCGAGCGCAACACGACGATTCCGACGCATAAGAGCCAGGTATTCTCCACGGCTGCAGATAATCAGCCGTCCGTTGATATCCATGTTCTTCAGGGTGAGCGTGAGATGGCTGCTGGCAACAAAACGCTGGGCCGCTTCGAGCTCTCCGACATTCCGCCAGCTCCGCGTGGAGTTCCTAAAATCGAGGTTTCCTTCGATATCGATGCCAACGGTATCGTTCATGTATCGGCAAAAGACCTCGGTACGGGTAAAGAGCAGAAAATCACGATTCAGTCGGATGGCGGCATGAGCAAAGAAGATATTGATCGCATGGTCAAAGAGGCTGAGGCGCATGCAGCAGAAGATAAGAAGCAGAAAGAGGCCATCGATGTTAAGAATCAGGCTGACAGCTTCGTATATCAGGCAGAAAAGACCATCAAGGATCTCGGTGATAAGGCAGATAAAGCACAGATTGCCAAAGTTCAGGAAGGTGTCGACAAGGTAAAAGAGGCACTCAAGAGCAATGATACGGAAACGATCAAGAAGGCAATGGAAGAAGCGCAGAAACCGCTTTATGAAATGAGTGCGGCTGCTTATCAGCAGGCTCAGGCTGCTGGTCAGGGTGCCCCAGGTGCAGATCAGGCAGCTCAGGCTGATGCCAAGAACGATGACGATGTGGTAGATGCAGAGTATACGGAAGTCAAAGACGATAAGAAATAATTCACGGTTTTGATGGATGGATTGTTGGGAGCCTGCGGGCTCCCAACAATTATATTTTAAGGATGGTGCAACGTGAGCGAGAAACGCGATTACTATGAGGTGCTGGGCGTTGATAAGGGCGCATCGGCAGCTGATATAAAAAAGGCCTATAAAAAAATGGCCCGTAAATATCATCCAGACCTCAACCGCGACAACCCGAAAGAAGCTGAGGAGAAATTCAAGGAAGTCAACGAGGCCTATGATGTCTTGAAGGATCCGCAGAAGAAAGCCCAGTACGATCAGTTTGGCCATGCGGCCTTTGAAGGCGGCATGGGCGGCGGCGGCTTCGGTGGTTTCGGCGGAGGCGGCTTCGGCGGTTTCGGTGGCGGCGGAATGGATGACATTTTCGACATGTTCTTCGGTGGTGGCGGACGTCAGCGTTCCCGCGGCCCACAGCCGGAACGTGGCAGTGACCTGCGCTATGATTTGGAGATCACTTTCGAAGAGGCTGCTTTTGGCAAAGAGGTAGAACTCAGCATTCCCCGCATGGAAACTTGTGAAGCCTGCCATGGCAGTGGAGCTGCTGCAGGAACCAGTCCGGAAACTTGTCCGGATTGCCACGGAACCGGTATGCGCCAGCAGGTACAGAATACGCCATTTGGCCGGATGGTCAATCAGACCACCTGTGGCCGTTGCCATGGTACGGGCAAGATTGTCAAAAATCCTTGCAGCGAATGCCATGGTACGGGGAAAAAGAAGGTTCGCAGCAAGATTAAGGTCAACATTCCGAAAGGTATTGACAATGGGCAGCGGGTTCGCGTCCGGGGCGGCGGTGAAGCCGGAAAACTCGGCGGCGAGCACGGCGATCTCTACGTATACATCTTCATCAAGCCGCATAAGATTTATCAGCGTCAGGGAACGGATGTCGTCGTGGAAGTGCCGGTTTCTTTTGTTCAGGCAGCTTTGGGCGATAAAATTCAGGTGCCGACTATTGATGGCACGGTTGAGGTTAAAGTGCCAGCCGGGACCCAGTCGGGCAAAATCCTGCGCCTGCGCGAAAGAGGTATTCCGCATCTGCGTGGTACAGGACGTGGCGATGAACATGTTGTCATCAAGGTACTCACGCCGCAGAATCTCAACCAGCGTCAGAAGGAACTCCTCAAGGAGTTTGGCGAAATCAGTGGCGATAAAGTCAATCCGGAACAGAAGAGTTTCTTGGATAATCTCAAGAACCTTTTTAAATAATAAAAAACTGGAAGCGTCTAAATTGATTTTAGTTGCTTCCAGTTTTCTTTTATTTACAGGGGAGATATATGTTATACTAGCAAGAGGAGTCGTGGTTCGAGGAGAGGCTATGCAAATACAAGTGGCGGAAGTGCCTATTGAAGTACAGAAGAAAAAAATAAAGAATATGCATCTTTATGTAAAACCTCCTGGTGGACGGGTGGTTATTTCTGCGCCCCTGCGTGTGTCGAATAAAGCTATCGAGCTGTTTGCTCGTACCAATCTTCCCTGGGTGCGGCGGCAGATAAAAAGATTTCAGGAGCAGCCTCGTGCGGCTAAGCGACAATATGTATCGGGAGAGACGATTTATCTGTGGGGCGAGCCTTATCGCATCGTGGTCATTGAGTCACAGAAGACTGCTTATAAAATTAGGGGAGATAAAATTCTATTGTATCTGCCGAAAAAATCCAGCGTGGATTGGCGGGAGAAGTTTATGCGGGAGGTCTACCGGGCAGAACTAGTTAGGAAAACAGAGGTGCTGCTGCCGAAATGGGAGACGATTACAGGCCTGAAGTCCAGCGAGTGGCGCACCAAGTATATGAAGACGCGCTGGGGCACCTGCAATATCGTGGTGAAGCGCATCTGGCTCAATGTGCAGTTAGCGCAGAAACCTCCTGTGTGCTTAGAGTATGTGATACTTCACGAACTGACCCATTTCATCGAAAAGCACCATAATGAAAGATTTTATGATTTTGTGGCAAAGTTTATGCCGGATTGGCAGGCAGTAAGGGCGCAATTAAATAACTTGCGCTTGGATGCAGTAGAATAAAAGAACTATTGGAGGCAACATAAATGGCAGTAAAGAAAACAGAATTATACAGCTCTCTATGGGCAAGTTGTGATGCTTTGCGGGGCGGGATGGATGCTTCTCAATATAAAGATTATGTGCTGACCTTGCTGTTTATGAAATATGTTACGGATAAATATCTCAATAATAAATATGCTGAGATTATCGTTTTTGATAAAGAACATGACCCGGAAGAAGACCCGGAAAAGCGGGTAGGTTGCAGCTTTGAAGATTTCATCAAACTGAAGGAGAAAAAGAATATCGGTGAAGGCATGGATAAAATCATAGCCCGACTGAAAGAGGTCAACACGTCACTTAGTGCTGTGATTGGCAAGATATCCTTCAATGATGAGCAAAAGTTGGGCAAAGGCAAGGAAATGGTGGATAAGCTCACGGAGCTTATTGCAATCTTCCAGCGTCCAGAGTTGGATTTTCGCAATAATAAGGCTACTGGTGATGATATTATCGGTGATGCCTACGAATATTTGATGAAACACTTTGCCGCCGACAGCGGCAAGAGCAAGGGACAGTTCTATACCCCGGCCGAAGTTTCACGGATTTTGGCCAAGGTAACAGGGATTGGCACAACGACTAAAAGCAATCCGACTATCTGTGACCCAGCCTGTGGTTCAGGTTCCCTTCTAATCAGGGCTGTAAACGAAGCTCAGCATGGCGCGACAGGTTACGGGCAGGAAAAAGATGTGGCAACAGCCGGTTTGGCGAAGATGAATGCGGTGTTGCATAATCAGGCAACCATTACCATCAAAGCAGGGAATACCTTCTCTGAACCGCAGTTCAAGCATGAATTAAATGGCAAGGATTGTCTGGACAGATTTGATTTTGTGGTAGCCAATCCTCCCTTTTCCATGAAAAACTGGACGCATGGTTTGAAGGGACATGAGTGCGGTCGTTTCGATGGTTATGGGGCAACGCCACCAGAGAAAAACGGCGACTTTGCCTGGCTCCTGCATATATTGAAAATCATGAAGGAAGATGGCAAAGCGGCGGTTATCCTGCCACATGGTGTACTGTTCCGTGGTAATGCCGAGGGCATTATCCGGGAAAATATGGTGCAGTATATCAAGGGGGTTATCAGCCTGCCAGCAAACTTGTTTTATGGTACGCCGATTCCTGCCTGTATTATTGTGCTGGACAAAGAAGATGCGGACAGTCGTGATGGTATCTTTATGATAGATGCCAGCCATGACTTTGTGAAAGATGGCAATAAGAACCGCTTGCGGGAATGTGATGTTTATAAAATCGTTTCTACTTGGGAGAAAAAGGCTGATGTGCCGCATTATGCCCGCATGGTGCCGATGAGCGAAATCCGGGAGGAAAATGACTGTAACCTCAATATCTCCCGTTATATCGAAAGTGTCAGCGGTGAGGTGCAGGAAAATATCGAAGCGCATTTGCATGGCGGGATTCCTGCTGATGATGTGGAAGGTTTTGTCCTGTATTTCCAAAATTTTGCAGGGCTTAGGGAGCAGTTGTTTGCTCCATTGCGTGATGGTTTCTTTTCGTTGAAGCCAGCTCTGGGCGAAATCCGTTCGGTGATTGAGGGCAATAAGGATTATCAGAGATATGGACAGGGCGTGCAGAAGGCATTTGCTTATTATTGCTCGCTAATAGATGGTGATTTGCGGGGAATTGACAAGTCAACTGCCAGCGGTGAGCTGATTCAGAAATTAGCAGGTGCTTTGTTGGATAGTTTTGCTCCTTTGGCACTGCTGGACAAATATGCGGTGTATGAGGTACTGCTGTCCTATTGGACGGAGGTCATGGCAGATGATGTTCTGCTGATTATCAGTGATGGCTGGGGCGCAGGTCGGGAAATCGAGGACATCAAGAAGATTCAGGAGTCCGGCAAGAACAAAGGTCAGGTCAAGATTATCGGCTGGGAAGGCAAGCTTGTACCTAAGGATGTGATTGCCGAGGTATATTATCCGGCGGAAAAACAAGCCGTGAAGAAAGCGGCAGAGAATTTGCAGAGTGCCGAAGCAGACTTGGCGACTTTTGTGGAGGAAAATAGCGAAGATGATGGTATATTGTCAGAATGTACGAATGACAAAGGCAATATTGATTTGAAGCTGGTAACAGCCAAGCATAAGGAATTAAAGAACATGCAGGAGCAGATGGAGAGCACCATGATTATTATGGGCTATGTGGAGCGGGATAAAAAGGTAAAAGCTGCGCGGAAAAAGCTCCATGCTGCCGAAGCTGACTTGGAAAATAAATGTTTGGCGTATTATCCACACCTTACGGATGAAGAAATCTGCGATTTGGTCATTGCGCGCAAATGGGAATATGTTCTTGGCAAAAGGCTGACCGACTTATACAATGCTGTTGCCCATAATTTGACCAGTCAAATTGAAAATCTGGCTAATCGCTACGCCAAGACCTTGCCGGAACTGGAAGCCGAAGCAGAAGAAGGCGAGGTCAAGGTCAAAAAGCATCTGGAGAGGATGGGATTTGCGTGGTGAATGGGTATAGAATAACTGATATTGGAAAGATTCCTTGTGATTGGGAAATAAAAAAATTAAGGGACTGCACGAAGAAAAACTTAACTTATGGAATAAATGCGCCAGCAGTAAATTATGATAGTAAATTACCCCAATATATTCGTATTACGGATATAACAGATGATGGATATTATGATGAGACAAATCGTGTATCGGTGGATAATGAAGATGCTGATAGATATGTCGTGCATGAGGGGGATATTTTGCTTGCGAGAACAGGAGCAAGTACAGGAAAAAGTTATTTGTATAGAGCGGAAGATGGGCGTTTAGTTTATGCAGGATTTTTAATAAGTGCTTCAATAGACCGTGATAAAGCTGATGAAAGATTTATTTTCGCACAGTTACATACTGAACGCTATTGGAAATGGGTAGAAAGTACATCTCAACGAAGTGGTCAACCAGGAATAAATGGTAAGGAATATGGAGAATATTTACTCGCTTTTCCTAAAAAAGCTGAACAGACTTCAATAGCGAATGCAATTTCTGACATTGAGAATCTTATTTCCACGCAAGAAGCGCTTATCGCCAAAAAGCAAGCTATTAAACAAGGTGCTATGCAGGAATTGCTGACGGGAAAACGGCGCTTGGCAAAGTTTAAGCAAGGACAGAAGTTTCAAAATACGGAAGTGGGGAGGATTCCGTTCGATTGGAAAGTTTTGTCTTTGAAAGAGTGTTGTGTCGGTAGTTTACACTATGGGGTTAATGCGCCAGCTATTCCCTATGATGAAAAATATCCATGTTATGTACGAATAACGGATATAACTGATGAGGGAAAATATTCAAATAGTGATAGAGTTTCAGTAAGAGTAGGTTTTGATTCGGAATTCATTCTTAAAGAAAATGATATTTGCCTTGCGAGAACAGGTGCTAGTACAGGAAAAAGTTATTTGTATAATATATTAGATGGGACTATGGTATATGCTGGTTTCCTAATATGTGCAAGTATTGATAGTACAATTGCGAACGCAGACTATATATTTAACCAGCTTCATACAAATAGATATTGGTCTTGGGTGAAGGCTGTTTCACAGAGAAGTGGTCAGCCAGGAATAAATGGGCGTGAGTATGGGGACTTGCTCTTGCCAATGCCATCATTAGAAGAACAAATTGAGATAGCAGAAGTTTTGCAGGATATGGATAGAGACATAGTTAAGCAGCAGGCAAAACTGGAAAAGTTACGCCGTATAAAATCCGGTATGATGGATAAATTATTAACGGGCAAGATTCGCTTGACCGATTAGGGGAGGGACAGGTATTGAGTGATTCAGAACGCATAGTACAGAGTCGTGTCCTGACCTATTTTCGTGGCAATTTGGCTTATCGGGAAATCGGCAATCTGAAGGAGCAGGAGAATCGCAATATTCGCGAGGCAGATTTGCTGCATTTTTTGACGGTCCAAAAGGGCTATGACAAGAAACTGGCCCGTAAGGCTATTACCAAGCTGAAGCGGGAAGCTGGCTGTACTAAAGGAAAGCTCTATCAGGCCAACAAGGATTTCTATCAGCGATTGAAATATGGTCTGCCTGTGGCCGAGAATGCTGACAGCAAACCTGTAACGGTGGAACTGGTGGATTATGACAATCCACGTAACAACGATTTTGCCATTGCCGAAGAAGTCACCGTCAAGGGAGAATTGGAAAAGCGTCCTGATTTGGTGGTCTATCTTAATGGTATCGCTGTGGCGGTTATTGAGATGAAAAAGAGCAGTGTCAGCGTGGCCGAAGGTATACGGCAGAATCTGACCAATCAGCGGGCGCAGTTTATCGAGAGCTTTTTTACTACGGTGCAGCTGTGTCTGGCGGCCAATGAGTCCCAAGGTTTGCGCTATGGCACAACACTGACCGAGGAGAAGCATTATCTGACGTGGAAAAGTGATGGCTACCATGAGCAGGAGAATGAGCGTGATGCGGTAGATATTGCCATTGAAAAGGCCAATGCACAGCTTATGGGGCAGTTTGCCCCGGTGCTTTACAAAGAGCTGGCACATATTTTCACGAAGGAGCGGTTCCTTGATCTGTTGGAAAATTTTCTGGTATTCGATAAGGGGAGAAAGAAAATCTGTCGCTACAACCAGTATTATGGTGTCAAGCGTGCGCAGGTGCGGGTAACTTCCCGGCAGAATGGCATTATCTGGCATACGCAGGGCAGTGGCAAGACACTGACCATGATTTGGCTGGCCAAGTGGATAAAGGCGCATAATCATAATGCTCGTGTTCTGATTGTCACCGATAGAGAGGAATTGGACGAGCAGATTGAGCGTACCTTTGGCGGTGTGGATGAAAAAATTGTTCGTACCCGCAGTGGTGCAGATTTAATCAGCCTGCTTATGCAGGAAGAGAAACGGTTGATTTGTTCCCTGATTCATAAGTTCGGTCAGCGAGGCGGTGAGGCAACTGGTTCGGATTATGAGAAGTATATCGAGGAACTGGAGAAGAATTTGCCGCAGGACTTTGCACCGCGGGGAGAATTCATTGTCTTTGTAGACGAATGCCATCGTACCCAGTCGGGCAAACTGCATTTGGCGATGAAACATATTATGCCGGATGCGGTGCTTATCGGCTTTACTGGTACGCCACTTTTGAAGAAGGACAAGAAAACCAGTCTGGAAGTATTTGGCAGTTTCATTCATACATACAAGTTCAATGAAGCTGTGGAGGATGGTGTCGTGCTGGATTTGCGCTATGAGGCGAGGGATATTCCGCAGGATATCATGAAGCCGGAGCGCATTGACAAATGGTTTACTCATAAGACGAGAGGTTTGACACCAAAGGCCAAGGCTATATTGAAAGCTCGTTGGGGAACTATGCAAAAAGTGTATGGTTCAGCTTCCCGCCTTGACCGCATTGCGTTGGATATTATCTTTACCTTTGAAACTACGCCCCGACTGGAAGAAGGTGGCAATGCGCTGCTGGTGGCAGACTCCATCAGCAGCGCCTGCAAATATTATGAGTTGTTTTTACAGCATGGCTTCAAGAACTGTGCGGTGATTTCTTCGTATACTCCAAACGCAGCAGAACTGCGTACTGACACGGTCAGTGTTGATGAGGATACGGATACCTGGATGAAGAACCGTACCTATCTGAAAATGGTAGGGATTGACCCGGATAAGATGCCAGCCAGAAAATCTGCGGTGGGAAAGATTATTGCCGATTTTGAAAAAGAAGCCAAGCGGAGGTTTCAGGAAGAACCGCACAATATGCGGCTGCTTATCGTGGTGGATAAGTTATTGACGGGGTTTGATGCTCCGCCCTGTACATACTTGTTTATTGACAAACAAATGCGTGACCATGGACTTTTTCAGGCCATTTGCCGGGTAAACCGTTTGGATGGTGAAGAAAAGGAATTCGGTTATATCGTGGATTACAAGCATCTGTTTGGAGAAATAAAGGATGCTTTGGAAGTCTACACAGCAGAGAATCCTTTCAGCGGTTATGACCCGGAGGATGTGGATGGCTTGTTAAAAGACAAGGGCAAAGAGGCCATGGCAAAATTGCGAGAGCGCCTTGATCATTTGGCAGAAATCACTGAAGGTGTAGAGCCGCCCAAGGATGAACTTTCTTATCAGCATTATTTTTGCGGCAGTGAAGAAGATAATGCCGATGAAATGGTGCAGGAGGTTTATGCTCGTATCCGGGAGAGCCTCTATATGGCAGTACGGGCACTAATGCGTGCGTTTGCTGAAGCCAAGCCTTATTTGATAGATGAGTGTAGTGGGGAAGAGGTGGCAGACTTTGAAAATCGTGTACGCTTCTATGCCGAGCTAAAGAAACGCATTGCCCTGGCTAGTGGTGATTATCCTGACTTGAAGGCTTATGAGCCGGATATGCGCCGTTTGATTGACGACTATATTCATGCGGATGATGCAGAAAAAATTGGCAGTATGGAGGACTTTACCCTGCTGGAATATATCACAGCAGCCGGGGAAACACTGACGGACAAGGCCAAGGATAGCAGGAAACGCTGCAGCGCCGCTGAAGGGATTGAAGGCAATATTCGCCGGAAAATCGTGGAGAAGCGGACGCTTAATCCGAAGTATTATGAAAATATGTCGGTAATTTTGCAGGAGCTGATTGCTGCTCGTAAACAGGCTGCGCTTGACTATGAAGAACTGTTGAAACGCTATCAGGAACTGGCAATCAAGGTGGAAAAACCTGAAAAAGCTACACGTTATCCGTCAAATATTGGCAAAAGTTCTGCCAGACGCGCTTTCTTTGATTATTTTGATGGTGATGTGCAGAAGGCTGTTGCCTTGGATGAAGTGATTAAAAATTGCCAAGGTATCACCGGTTTCCGTGAAGATGAAATCAAAAAACGACGCTTGAAGGGAGCAATCTATCAGTCATTGCAGGATGATGATGCTACGGAGGCTGTATACAGGCTGGTGGCTGAGCAGATTAAGGAGTATCCATAATGGAGTAAGGCACGGAGAGAATTTATTATGAATAATTACCAGCTTGATCGTGAAATAATTGCCGAAATCGTCAGCATAGCCAAGGCGCGCAGGATAAAAAAGCTGTTGCTGTTTGGTTCCCGGGCACGCGGCGATAATAAGGAACATAGCGATATCGACTTGGCTGTTTCTGGTGGCGATATCTTAGGTTTTTCATTGGATGTTGATGAAAAGACGAATACCCTATTATCTTTTGATATCGTGGATATGAACGAGCCGATAACGGATAAGTTGCGACAAGAGATTGAACGTGATGGAATAGATTTGTATCGATTGGGATGTGCAGAAATGAAGAAATATGAGTCCTTTGCAAGCTGTTTGACGGTATTGGAACAAGCGGATCATAAGATGGCAAAGCAAAATGAAATCTATCGTATGGGAATCATTGGGCAGTTTAACCTGACGTTTGAATTGGCTTGGAAATCCTTGAAAGAGGTGTTGGAACTATATGGTGTCGCAGAGGCAGCTACTGGTTCGCCGCGGGAAATATTCAAGGTTGCGTATAAATTAGGCTGGATAACGGATGAAAAAGTTTGGTTGGATATGCTGAAAAAACGCAACATTGCGATTCATGTCTATGATGAAGATAGAGCTTTGACCGTGATGGCAGCAATCTTTGCAAGTTATATGACGGCATTGCAGGCTTTGCGGGAAGAGTTGCGGAAGCGGTTGGAAGGTATCGGGTGATATATTTTCTTGTTTTTTGCAGACAATGCTTATATAATTAGATAATTACTGAAGGACAAAAGGAGCGATGTATTTTGAAATGGGCAGAAGTGAGTATCCTGACCACCCATGAAGCTACGGATGTTGTGGCAGAAATCTATCACGATATCGGTGCACAGGGAGTTGTTATCGAAGACCCGGAACTCCTGAACAGTTACATTGATTCGGGAATGTGGGATTTTTCGGATATCCAGCGTGCGGACAATACAGAAGTTGTTACGGTCAAGGCATATCTGCCCATGGATGAAGACCTTGATGGCAGATTGCGTGATTTTGAGCAGCGAATCAAGGCGTTTCGCGAGATTGAAGGCGATGGCATCACGAAGGGATCCTGCGAAATTTCTTGGAAATCGGTTCAGGATGAAGACTGGTCGGATAACTGGAAAAAATATTTCCATCCGGAAAAAGTCGGTGGTATGATTGTTATCAAACCGACTTGGGAAGATTATACGGCTAGCCCGGATGATATCGTTATTGAGCTTGATCCAGGGGCAGCGTTTGGTACGGGAACGCATCCGACGACAGCCATGTGCATTCGTGAATTGGAGAAATTGGTACGTGGCGGCATGCGGGTCTTTGATGTTGGTACGGGGTCTGGTGTCCTCGCTATTGCTGCAGCAAAATTGGGGGCAAGTGATGTTACTGCCATGGACTATGACCGGACGGCAGTCAATGTGGCGGCTGAGAATATCCGGGAAAATCAAGTAGAACGTACGGTTAAGACTGGCATCAGCGATATTTTGAAATCTTTTGATGGCAAGGCAGACTTGGTCGTGGCCAATATTATTGCGGACATCATCATTCGGTTGTTTGAAGAGCTGGATGAGCATCTGGCCGATGGTGGTAAACTTTTGGCATCGGGGATTATTGCCGAGCGGGTGGCTGATGTTACCGAGGCCTGCATTGCCAATGGATTTGTAGTCGATAAAGTCATCGAAGAAAAAGGCTGGGCCGCAATGGTCATCAGCCGCGGGGAAGACAAATGAGGCGCTTGTTTTATAAGGGCCTGTTAGCCGATACCATAGAAATTACGGGCAGTGATGCGCATCATTTGATGCATGTCATGCGAGCAAAGGCCGGCCAGGAAATCATCCTGGTGGATGATGAAAATCAAGTGGCCCGCATGGAGATGACTGCTTTTCGGGAAGATGCGGTAACGCTTACCTTGCGGCAGCGCCTGGAAGCGGATACGGAATCGCCTATTGATTTGGTGTTGGCACAATGCCTGCTAAAGTCTGACAAGATGGATATGGTGGTACAAAAAGCTGTGGAACTGGGGGCGGTTGGCGTTATTCCTGTTCGCAGTCAGAATTGTGTCGTTCGCTATGATGCCAAAAAGGCAGCAGCCCGGCAGCAACGCTGGCAGAAAATTGCAGATGAGGCAGCAAAACAATGTGGCCGCACCGCGCTTTTGACGGTGGATCCCGTAACGGATATCAAGGCGCTTATCGCAGCAGAAAAAGAGCAGGAAGACAGTGTATTGGTTTTCTTTTACGAAAATGAAGACCAGCAGACGGTCAAGGATTACTTGCGTCAGATTACTGCCAAACGAATCGTATTGTTGGTGGGGCCGGAAGGCGGTTTTTCTTTGGCAGAAGCAAAAGCTGTCGAAGAGGCTGGCGGTAAGAGTGTAACGCTGGGGCCTAGAATCCTGCGAGCGGAAACCGCGGCCTTGACGGCTCTGTCGGTTGTACAATACGAATGTGGAGATTTAGGATAAGGAGGATTTTTGCCTTGCCAAAGGTGGCATTAACAACACTGGGATGTAAAGTCAACCAGTTTGAAACTGAAACAATGGAAGGTCTGTTCAAGCAGAAGGGCTATGAGATTGTTCCGTTTGACGAGACCGCAGATTTCTATGTTATCAATACCTGTTCGGTCACCAGTCTGGGGGACCGCAAATCCCGGCAGATTATTCGCCGGGCCAAGCGGCAGAATGAGCAGGCAATTATTGCGGTATGCGGATGCTATGCGCAAGTCCACCCCGAAGAAATCAAGGCGATCGAAGGGGTTCGGGTTGTCCTAGGGACAAAAGAGCGCAGCCGCATTGTTGAGTATGTTGAACAGGCTGCACGGGAAGATGGGATTCTCGATGAGGTGGGTAACATCATGGAGGCTCGCGATTTTGAGGATATTCCGCTCTACGATATGCCGCAGCGTACACGGGCGTTCCTGAAAATTGAAGATGGATGCCAGAATTTCTGTTCTTATTGCATTATTCCCTATGCGCGGGGACCGGTAAAATCCCGTCAGTTGGATAAGATTCATGCGGAGGCAAAGAAACTGGTTGATGCGGGGTTCAAAGAAATCGTTTTGACGGGGATTCACCTTGGTGCTTATGGCCGCGATTTGTCGGAGAATGTCAATTTGGCGGATGCCTGCCGGGAAGTATTGAAAGTAGCGGGCTTGAAGCGGCTTCGTTTGGGATCGTTGGAATCCATCGAGCTCTCACCGGAACTGTTTGAACTCATCCGTCAGGATGATCGCTTCTGTGCGCATCTCCATTTGCCATTGCAAGCAGGTTCGGATTCCGTGCTCAAAGATATGAATCGTCATTATGATACGGCAGAATTTGCCCGCCTCATTGAACGGGTGGAAAGCGAGGTCCCCGGCGTAGCAGTATCGACGGATATCATTGTCGGCTTCCCTGGGGAGACCGAAGAACAATTCCAACAAGGATTGGATTTTGTGGCGAAAATGAATTTTTCGCGCATGCATGTATTCCCGTATTCCCGCCGCAGTGGGACACCTGCAGCGGAGCGGACGGACCAGATTCCCGAACCAGTCAAAAAGGAACGCGTTCACCGCATGCAGGAACTAGCCGCTGGCAAGACGGAAGAGTTCCATCGCATGTTTATCGGTAAGACGATGCGCGTCCTATTCGAAACGAATCATGAGGGGATAACCGACGGACTTACGGATAATTACATCCGCGTATATACGGATGACGAAGTTAGCTGTGGTGAACTCTATGAGGTGCGCCTGGAACGGCTTTATCGAGATGGTGTCTTTGGCAAAGTCGTAGAAAAGGTGAAATAAAATTCTACAGTAAGCAGGTAATTCGCTTTTTGTGGCGAATTATTATAGATGTATCCGGTTTATGCGCAGTGTTTGGCGTAATGGACGGATAAATTCAACAAGGGAGGTGTTAAAGATGGCAGATTGTATTTTTTGCAAGATTGCTCAGAAGGAGATTCCTTCAAATCTTGTCTACGAAGATGATCAGGTGGTAGCATTCAAGGATTTGGAACCACAGGCTCCCGTTCATGTACTGGTCATTCCGAAGAAACATGTGGAAAGCGTCCTGGCTTTTACCAAGGAAGACAAGGATTTGGCGGCACATATCCTGGTGGATGTAATCCCGCAGTTGGCCCGCGAGTTGGGGGTAGATGAGAAGGGCTTCCGCGTTGTCACCAATACGGGTGAGGAAGGCGGGCAGAGCGTCAAACATCTGCATTTCCACCTCCTGGGCGGCCGTTCCCTGCAGTGGCCTCCAGGCTAATCAGTTTGTGGTTGACATGGCTGCGCCAGCTGATGTATAATTGTGTGGTGTAGTTATGAAACACAAACTCCCAAGTTAAGTGGAGGGGGGGAAAAATAGATGGCAAACGAAATCAAAGTTGGTAAAAATGAATCAATCGATAGTGCTCTCCGCCGCTTCAAGCGTATGTCCCAGAAAGCTGGTACGCTGGCTGAAGTGAGAAAACGTGAACATTACGAGAAACCGAGCGTTCGCCGCAAGAAGAAATCTGAGGCAGCTCGTAAACGCAAGTTCCGCGGCTAATCCTAGGTTTTTGCGTGAGGCGCCTGTCTTATGGACAGGCGCCTCATTTTATTTTGATAGAAAGAGGGAAATACGATGTCTCTGAAAGAACAGTTGACGAATGATATGAAAGAAGCCATGAAAAACCATGAGAAGGATCGCCTGGCTGTAATCCGCATGGTTCGTGGGGCAATCCGCCAGCAGGAAATCGATGGGCAAAAAGAACTCGGTGATGAGGATGTCATCGCAGTGTTGAGTAAAGAAGTCAAGATGCGCAAGGATTCCCTGGAGGAGTTCAAGAAAGGCGGCCGTGAAGATTTGGTCGAGAAAACGCAGGCAGAGATTGATGTACTCATGCCTTACTTACCTGCGCAGCTGTCGGAAGAGGAAGTGCGTGAACTCGTAAAGGCGGCTGTCGAGCAGACTGGTGCCACTACGGGCAAAGACATGGGGAAGGTTATGGGCGTCCTGATGCCGAAAGTAAAAGGACGTGCCGATGGCAAAATGGTCAATACGATTGTCCGCAGCTTTTTGCAGGGCTAAGAGAGCCGTCGAAATTTAATAAACCTCCAAGGAAAAACTAATGAACATAATAGCGATTATTCATGAAAGGTTAATATCACAGTGATACATTATGCATGTTAAATGATTGTTTATCTGTTGTTCATGAAGTTTGGAGGATCAATTCAATGAAGAAGAAGGCTTTATTTGCTGCGGTTATGGGGATTACGATGTGTGCTGGTACGGGCTTTGCTGCACCGGCTACGAATTACGATGCTGGCGCTGTCACGGTAGAGGCAGGGATGAGCATTGCTCCGGATATGCAGATCAACGGTTTTTCTGGCGATGATAAAACTCGTCCATATGCTGGCGCTACGGTTGGTCTGGGCAGCGATTTTGCGCTTCAGTATAAATATGCCGACAACAAGGCAAGAAATGTTGGCATGAGAATGCAGGAGTTCAACTTGAACTATAAAGCTGGCAAAAATACCTACATCTATGCAGGTAACCTGAATGTCAAAGGTACGTCGGCAGCATCGGGGATTTCCGATAATCGTGTACAGGTCGGCGTGAAGTATGTTGCTCCGGCTGGTGATAAGACGAATTGGTGGGTCGGCGGTGCTGTTGGCGATGATCTCTGGCGTGCAGAAATCGGCGGTTCCTATGCATTGGCTCCAAACGTAGATTGGGATCTTTCCTACCAGTATACGGATGTCAAAAATGTCGATGATGTGGCTGACGTCAAAACCAGAGGACTTTACACGGGCCTTACGTTTAAACTCTAATTGAATTGAGTGGTGCAGGGATAAAGGCAGCAGGTAATACCTGTTGCCTTTTCTGCATATAAGCAGGTTATTTCCTTTGCGTGGGGAATATAGTAGTAGGAGGTGATAGCGATGGATGTTGTAAGTATTCCTGCATTGCAGGTTTTGTTGCTGGCGATTATGTTCCTGGCAGTTTTAGTGGAAATAAAGACTGGTGGAATGGGCGCTGGCGTGTTGTTGGGGCTGGTAGCTGCCGCGGTGTTTTGGGGCAGTCAATACGTAAGAGGATTAGTGGATCTCTATCAGATTGCGATGTTTTTGGCGGGAATCCTCTGTATTGTTTTTGAAATGCTCATGCCGACAATAGGGCTTTTAGCTGGTGTCGGCGTGGCAGCGATGCTCTATAGCGTGGTGTTGGCGCTGGGCGGTGATATCCAGGCTATCTACGCTATGCTGATTGCCTTTGTGGTGTCGATCGCTGGGTTTGCCTTGATTGTGAAACGGCTCCCATCCAGCCGGCTTTGGAACAAAGTCGTGTTGAAGGATCAGTCCGAATCGGCGCGCGGGTATGTCAGTACAACACCCAAACAGGCTTTTCTGGGGAAAGAAGGAGAAGTGCTAAGTGAACTGCGGCCTTCGGGGATAGTGCTTCTCGAGGGCGTTCCTGTAGACGTGGTTTCGGAAGGTGCTTTTATCCCCAGGGGAGAGAAAGTCCGGGTAGTAGCTGTTGAGGGTGTTCGGGTAGTCGTTCGTAAAGTTTGATTTTCAGGAGGTATTGTTATGGTCGGAATAATTGGATCAGGTTTTTTCTTGGTTTTACTCATTGCATTTGTCATGATATTTTTACATTTTGTCCCACTGGGGCTTTGGATTTCGGCGTTAGCTGCTGATGTCCGGGTGGGGATTGTTACACTGGTGGGCATGCGGATGCGCCGCGTTCCGCCGGCAAAAATTATCTTGCCACTTATCAAGGCGAACAAAGCTGGATTGAATGTGGCGGTCAATCAGCTTGAGGCGCATTATCTGGCAGGTGGTAATGTCGATAAAGTTGTCGATGCGCTGATTGCCGCTCATCGTGCCCAGATTCCCCTTCCGTTTGAGCGTTCGGCTGCCATTGATCTGGCGGGGCGTGATGTATTAGAAGCGGTACAGATGAGTGTTAATCCGAAAGTTATTGAGACGCCGGTGGTTTCGGCTGTTGCCAAGAATGGTATCGAGCTCAAGATAAAGGCAAGGGTTACGGTTCGTGCCAATATTGACCGGTTAGTCGGTGGTGCTGGCGAACCGACAATTATTGCTCGCGTTGGCGAGGGAATTGTCACGACGGTTGGTTCCTCGGAAAGTCATAACGATGTGTTGGCCAACCCGGATGATATTTCGAAGACCGTGTTGGGCAAGGGGCTTGATGCAGGTACCGCCTTTGAAATCCTTTCCATCGATATTGCCGATGTCGATGTCGGGCGCAATATCGGTGCAGAACTCCAGACGGATCAGGCTGAAGCTGACAAGCGCATTGCGCAGGCAAAAGCCGAGGAACGCCGTGCTATGGCTGTAGCCAAAGAGCAGGAAATGAAGGCATATACGCAGGAGATGGAAGCCAAGGTCGTCGAGGCGCAGGCCGAAGTTCCGCATGCTATGGCGCAGGCCCTTCGCGAAGGAAAACTGGGGGTTATGGATTACTACAATTTAAACAATGTTCAGGCTGATACGGATATGCGCAATGCCATCAGTGCTTCCGGCGAAGGCCAGGGAAAACTTCAAGCACCGACGGCTCCAGTAAAGTAAGGAGGTCATCATGGAATCGGCCCTGATGATTCTGGTATTTGTCTTGTTTGCGGTGCTGTCGGATAAAAAAGGCAGCAAGAAAAAAGTTCCTGCGCCAAGACAAGACAATCCAAGAGCGAAGACTAGTGAAAATTTAGGATTTAAGATTCCGGAACTGCGCAATGCACCGGATTCTGCGAAGCGAGATGCGGAGTGGATCATTCAGCAGCAACAGGCTTATCGGCAGGAGCAGGAGGCAAAGCGGCGCGAGGCGGAATATCAGAAACAGCGTTTACGTGCGGAAGAACAGATTCGGGCGGCAGAGCAGGCTGCTTATGAAATACAGGCTAAACTGGCAAGTGCTCCTCAGCGGCAGCCACGGCTGCGAATTCCTGCCCTTACGCCGGAATCCGCGCGACAAGCAGTAGTTTTGGCAGAGATTCTTGGGCGTCCTAAGGCTTATCGTAGACGCCGTTAACGATAAATTTTATGCGTTTTACCGATGACAAAAATGGGTATTTGTAGTAAAATAAGACAATATGCTATGAAGAAAGAAATACGAATTTTTGTAGGTGATAAACGTGTCAAACTCCATGTTTGATGTAATACAAGAGGATATAGAGAAGCTCAATGAGGGCTTGATTGGCGCCGTGTCCTCGCCGGTAGACCTAGTGACGGAAATCGGTACGCATTTGGTGACGGCTGGTGGTAAACGCATTCGCCCAGCGCTTTGTTTGTTGGCTGCTCATGGTGGACCGTCGTACAGCTTGGAGCGGCTGCTGCCGTTGGCTGAGGCGTTAGAGCTAATCCATACGGCGTCCCTGGTACATGATGATGTTATCGATGAGGCAGATACGCGTCGTGGTTGTATTACGGCGAATGCCAAATGGGACAATCAGGTGGCGATTCTGAGTGGAGATTATATTTTTGCCAAGGCTTTTGGTCTCATTGCTGACGGTGCGTATGGAAATTATGTGTCGAAGCGGCTGGCTGATTTGGTCTGCAATTTGAGTGTTGGGGAGATTATACAGAACCATACGGTTTACCATGCGGTAAAGGATTTGGATAACTACTACAATCGGATTCAGAAGAAAACGGCAGATTTCTTGGAGATTTGCTGTGAACTCGGTGCTTATGTGGGCGGTTTCAGTCAGGAAGAGGTTCGTCGTCTGGCTGAATATGGCCATTGCATTGGCATGGCATTCCAGATAACGGACGATTTGCTTGATATCTTGCAGACGTCGGAAAAAATCGGTAAACCGACAGGAAATGATATCCGTCAGGGAATTGTTACGCTGCCGATAATTCATGCACTTAATGTAAGTGCCGATGCTGAGGAACTTGAGAAAATCGTGACGGATCCCGATATGACGGACGAAATGGTAGCGCGGGCGTTGGCAATTGTCAAGGAAACCGATGGTGTTGAGATTGCCAAAGCGAAGGTGGAGGAATATCTCGATCGTGCTCGTGAGGTGCTGCCGGACAATTTAGCGCCAGAGATTCTTGAGGCGTTTGTTATGGTGGCAGATTTCATTGGGGATCGCGATTTTTGATGGATTAGAGATTTGGGATTGTTTGGAGGAAGATAATTATGTTGAGTGCTCCTGAACTTATCATGATTCTGGTAGTAGGTTTGGTGGTTTTTGGTCCGGGCAAGCTCCCTGAGTTAGCTCGCTCATTAGGCAAAGGGGTGCGGGAGTTTAAGAAGGCGACGAATGCACTTTCGCAGGCAATTAACGCGCCGGAACAGGCTCCGGTACAGCAGCAGGCGACGGTGCAGCCGCAGGCGCCAAAACCGGCACCGACTGCACCGGAGACTCCTGTGTCGTCGGAAGCAGTAGCAACAGAAACTGCCAAGCCAGCTGCTCCGGCTTATCAGGCTCCAACCCAGGAATCCGTGCGTCAGCAGATTCAGGATCAGGCGGGGAAAAAAGCCGAATAATTTGTTGACGGCTCAAAACCATCATTGTCTCTACAATGATGGTTTTTTTTATATCCATCATAAGCATTTTATATGATGGGTAAAATATGTTTCATTGAGATTTTTATGGTTTTTCGTTATAATAAAAAAGAGTAAATATAATCGCGTAGATGAATTGTTTTTAGGAGGATTTTTTATGTTTAGTCCATGGCAAGCTGGAATTGTAGTGTTGATTGCTCTCGTTATTTTTGGACCAAGCCGTCTGCCGGAAATTGGCAAGGCCTTGGGCAAGGGCATTCGTGAATTTAAGTCGAGTGCGACGGGCGAAGAGACAAAGCAGGCAGAACAGACGATGACTAATGTAACGGAGCAGCCGAAGGAACTGCCGTCGAAGTCTGATACGACAAAGCAGTAAGCCAGGTGGAGTTACATGGCAGAAGAGAAACAATATGAAGAAATAGCGGCGCCACAGCCGCGAGGAGTAATTGAGCCAGGATCGGTGGAGTACGTTCATGATGATGATGGTACTATGTCGTTGGTGGCGCATTTGACGGAACTTCGCAGTCGACTTATCAAATGTTTGGTTGCTGTTGCTTTGGGAAGTTGCGTGGGGTATTTCTTTATTGATAAAATCATGCATTACATTACCCTGCCAGCGGGTAAGCTTTACTATATGCAGCCGTCTGAAGCTTTTTTTACGTATTTGAAAGTTGCCTGCGTGACCGGATTTTTGTTGGCACTGCCCATTGTATTCTGGCATGTTTGGCGGTTTTTCCTGCCGGCGCTTACCCATAAGGAACGTGCAGTTCTCGGCATTATCGTGCCGACTTCGGTGATCCTGTTCTTTGCGGGATTGGCCTTTTCCTTTTTCTTGGTGCTGCCGGCTGGTATTCGCTTCTTTATGGGGTTTAATAGCGCTGAACTTGAAGCGATGTTCTCGGTTGACAAATATTTTGATTTTGTCATTATGTTTGTAATGCCGTTTGGCTTTATTTTTGAGTTGCCGCTCATCATTACGATTATGGGCAAAATGGGAATCATAACTTCAGCATTTTTGAAGAAATATCAGCGTATTGTCATTTTCCTGTCCTTTGTGGCTGGTGCTATCATTACGCCGACACCGGATATTTTTACGCAGTCGATGATTGCTTTGCCGATTATTGTGCTTTATGAGGTCGGCTATTTTATCGTTCGTTATGTCCTGCGCCGTTGAGGCTGGACTTTAGGGAGGAAAGAATTTGGCTTTTAAGGATTTACGGGAATTTATCGCGGAGCTTGAGAAACGTGGATTACTTAAGCGCATCCAGACGGAAGTAGACCCGGAGCTGGAAATTACGGAAATCACGGACCGCGTGTCCAAGATGGAAGGCGACAAGAATGTGGCGCTGTTGTTCGAAAACGTCAAGGGATCCAAGATGCCGGTACTCATGAATGCCTTTGGCAGCTATGAGCGCATGGCACTGGCATTGGGCGTGGAGAAGCTTGATGATGTTGCCGATGAGTTGCGCGAGATGATGAAACTGCCTTATGTTTCCTTGCAGAATAAGATGAGCGTGGTCACGATGATTCCGATGATCAAGCGTGCCATCAATTTCCCGAAATATGTCAAGAATGCCCCGTGTCAGGAAGTGGTCGAGACGGAGAATCCGAATCTCGATGAGATTCCTATCCTCAAGTGCTGGCCAGATGATGGCGGCCCGTTCGTCACGCTGCCGCTCGTGTTCACGAAGAACCCAAAGACGGGCAAGCGCAATGTCGGCATGTACCGTCTGCAGAAATACGACAGCCGTACGACGGGCATGCATTGGCATATCCATAAGAACGGCGCCGAGAACTTCCGCGATACGAAGGCACAGGGCGGCGACCGCATCGAGGCAGCGGTTGCTATCGGTACGGATCCCGTCGTGACGTATGCGGCGACGGCACCGCTGCCGCGCGATATCGATGAGATGGTCTTTGCTGGTTTCCTGCGCCATAAATCCGTCGAAATGGTCAAATGCAAGACGGTCGATATTGAAGTGCCGGCCAATGCAGAAATCATCTTGGAAGGTTATGTCATGACGGATGAAGTCCGCCGCGAGGGTCCGTTTGGCGACCATACGGGCTATTATTCGCTGGCCGATGATTATCCGGTATTCCATATTACGGCGATCACGCACCGCAAGGATGCGATTTATTCGTCCACCGTTGTCGGTAAGCCGCCCATGGAGGACTGCTATCTGGCTAAGGCTACCGAGCGCATCTTCTTGCCACTTTTGCAGCAGATGCAGCCGGAAATCCTTGACATCAACATGCCGCTGGAGGGCGTGTTCCACGATTGCTGCATCGTATCCATCAAGAAGTCCTATCCGATGCAGGCCCGCAAGGTCATGCATGCGCTTTGGGGGATGGGCCAAATGATGAATGTCAAGATGATTATTGTCGTCGATGCGCATGTAAATGTTCAGGATTTGAAGGAAGTCTGGTGGCGCGTCTACAATAACATCGATGCGAAGCAAGACCTCGAAATTGTTGAAGGTCCGCTCGATGTACTCGACCATTCCTCGCCTATGGCGAAGTGGGGCGCTAAACTCGGCATTGATGCCACGAAGACCTGGCCGGAAGAGGGCCATACGCGTGAGTGGCCGGAGGAAATCAGCATGTCTGAGGATATCCGCAAAAAGGTCGATGCCAAGTGGAAGGAGCTTGGTCTCGATTGATTAATATCAAAGCACATATCAACAACGTTGCCCTGCACCATACGATTTTTGATCTGCCATTTGCGTTTATGGCGGCGCTGCTGGCCGCTGGCGGCCAGCCATCCCTGCATGATCTTTTCTGGATCGCGCTGGCCATCACGACGGGCCGGGCTGCTGCGCTGGCGATGGATAATCTGGCCGATGTCAAATATGACAGCCAGCAGCCGCGGATGCAGTACCGTGCCATGGTGCGGGGAGAGATTTCCAAACGGGAGGCAAAAATCTTTATCGTCATTTGCCTGGCTTTGATGGTGATTTCGGTTACCCAGCTGCATCCAATTTGTATCTACCTGTTGCCAATCGCTGCTATCCCGTTTATGATTTATCCGTTTACGAAGCGTTTTACGGGCTGGTGCCACTTGTTTCTGGGGCTTGCCATCGGCATGGCTCCGGCAGGGGGATGGGTCGCTGTCAGCGGCCAGGTTACCGTGCCAATGGTGCTCTTATGTATTGCGGTAGCACTATGGATTGGTGGCTTTGATGCCATGTATGGCGCACAGGATGAAGCGTTTGACAAGAGCCAGGGGCTTCATTCCCTGGCAACGGAGTACGGGGCTGCAGGGGCATTCAAGATTGCGGGTGCCCTGCATATCATCTGCGTTGTCTGCTTCTTTGCAGTGGGGGTGATGCTGCAGCTGACAGACCCATACTATTTCGGGGTTGGCATTGCGGCGGGAACGCTGGTCTATCAGCATGGACTCGTGAGCCCAACGGATTTTTCTCAGGTCACGCAGCGCTATTTTATGCGTAACGGCATCGTTTCGGTGGCTATTTGCGTATGCACCTGGCTTAGTTTTTATCTGTAATCCATTTATCGGGGAGGGACTCTATGTCAGCGAGAATTCTCGAAGGAAAAGTCTTTGCACAGCAGTTCAAGGATGATGCAGGCCGCAGGGCGGAAGTCCTGCGGGAGAAATATGGAGTGAATCCGGGATTAGCCGTCATTATCGTCGGCAGCAATCCGGCATCACAGGTTTATGTCCGCAATAAGAATAAATCCTGCGAAGCGTTAGGAATTTATTCGGAAGTGGTGGAGATGCCGGAGACGACATCAAAACAGGAACTTATCGCTAAGATTGACGAACTCAATCTCGATAAGCGCATTCATGGCATCTTGGTTCAGTTGCCGCTGCCAGCTCAGATCGCCCAATATGAGGCGGAAATTTTAAACCGCATTGATCCCGCTAAGGATGTCGATGGGTTTCATCCGGTCAATGTTGGGCGGCTCGTAACCGGGGAAGATGGACTCGTTCCATGTACGCCGGCAGGATGCCTCCGCATGTTGGAACTTGCGGACATTCCGTTGGATGGAAAACGGGCGGTGGTCATCGGCCGCAGCAACATTGTAGGCAAGCCGATGCTGCATCTGCTGTTGGCAAAAAATGCTACCGTGACCATCTGTCATTCCCATACGGAAAATCTCGCGGAGCTTACTCGTGAGGCTGATATCCTGGTAGCAGCTATCGGCAAACCGAATTTTGTCACTGCGGATATGGTAAAACCAGGAGCGACGGTCATCGATGTCGGGATCAACCGCATTGCCCCGAAAAAGCTTGTCGGCGATGTGGATTTTGAGTCCGTCAAGGAAGTGGCAGGAGCGATAACGCCAGTGCCGGGAGGTGTAGGACTCCTGACGGTGGCAATGCTCATGCAGAATGTTGTCAAGGCAGCCGAAAAGGCAGTCTGCAAATAAACCGAATATCTTTCACGGAAACAAACAGAGGAGAAGAAAGCCTAATGAAAACTGATGTGGAGATTGCTCAGGAAGCAGAGATGCAGGACATCCGGAAAATCGCCGAGAAACTGGAAATCTCGGAAGATGAACTGGAGCTCTATGGCAAGTATAAGGCGAAAATTACGCTGGATGCTTGGGAAAAGGTCAAGGAGCGTCCGAATGGTAAACTCGTTCTCGTGACCGCTATCAATCCGACACCGGCTGGTGAAGGCAAGACGACGACAAGTGTAGGGCTTGCCGATGCCTTCCATAAGCAGGGGAAAAAAGTTGCCGTCGCTTTACGCGAACCGTCATTGGGACCATGTTTTGGTCTCAAAGGTGGTGCTGCTGGTGGTGGCTATGCGCAGGTTGTGCCGATGGAGGATATCAATCTGCATTTTACCGGTGACTTTCATGCGATTACGACGGCTCACAACTTATTGGCGGCAGTCATTGATAACCATATCCAGCAGGGGAATGCACTGGATATCGATGTACGCCGTGTCGTTTGGAAACGCGTGTTGGACCTAAACGACCGCGCGCTGCGCCATGTCGTGATCGGCATGGGCGGCAAGGCACATGGTGTGCCGCGCGAGACAGGATTTGATATCACGGTAGCCTCAGAGATGATGGCTATCCTTTGTCTGGCATCGGGTCTTGCGGACATGAAAAAGCGCCTCGGAGAAATCGTCGTCGCCTATACGCGCGATGGCCGTGCCGTTCGCGCCAAGGAGCTCAATGTCACGGGGGCTTTGACGCTGCTGTTCAAGGATGCCATCAAACCGAATCTCGTGCAGACGCTTGAGGGGACGCCGGCCCTTATCCACGGCGGCCCATTTGCTAATATCGCCCATGGCTGCAACAGCGTTATGGCGACGAAGTTTGCGCTAAAGTTTGCGGACTATGTTGTAACGGAGGCAGGCTTCGGAGCAGACCTCGGGGCTGAGAAATTCCTTGACATCAAGTGCCGGTTTGCTGGCATTCAACCCGATGCAGTGGTTATCGTCGCTACGGTCCGCGCGCTCAAGATGCATGGCGGTCTTGATAAGAAAGAGCTTGATCGGGTCGACATGGCAGCACTGGAAAAGGGGCTGGCGAATCTCACAAAGCATATCGAGAATATCCAGAAATTTGGCTTGCCGGCCGTGGTGGCCATCAATGCCTTTCCGACGGATACGAAGGAAGAACTCGACTTTGTCGAGAAGAAATGCAACGAGCTTGGTGCTGAAGTCGCGTTGTCGGAAGTTTGGGCCAAGGGCGGTGAAGGCGGCTTGAAATTGGCGGAGAAAGTCGAAGCGGCTTTTGCCAAGCAGAATAACTTCCATTTCATGTATGAGACAGAGCAGTCAATTCCGGATAAAATCACAGCGATTGCACGGGAGATTTATGGCGCCGATGGTGTGACGTTTACCGCGGCGGCTAAAAAGCAGCTGCAGGAAATTGAAACACTGGGCTTTGATAAGCTGCCAGTCTGCATGGCAAAGACGCAGTATTCCCTGTCGGATGATGCCTCGAAGCTTGGGCGGCCAAGTGGTTTTACGATTACGGTGCGGGAACTTCGCATCGCTGCGGGGGCCGGGTTTATCGTGGCTCTGACTGGAAATATCCTGACGATGCCAGGTCTTCCCAAGAAGCCAGCTGCTGAGAATATGGATATCGATGAAAGTGGTAAAATAACAGGCCTTTTTTAATCGCAGCGTTTTTTTACGTGACGATCAGTTGGTTAAGCGCATTGAGAAATTACTTCTCAATGCGCTTATTTTATGATTAATTGAATTTATTAAAAGCTCAGGCCATCTACTTGCAAAATCCATAAAAACATTTTACAATATAATCTATGTAACTAATAACCAGTAGAAAAAATATCTGGAGGCTGCCTATGAAACGTGTATCTGTTGAGCTGGTACCACGCGATGAAGAGTCGCTGCGTGCTGAGCTTGCGCTCTTACAGCAGTACAAGGACAAGATTGATGTTATCAATATTCCCGACCTCTTGCGCTTTGAAACGCGCAGCTGGCAGGGGGCGGCTATGGCCAAGGAATATTTTCCACAGGCTATGCCGCATATCCGCGCTATGGACATAAACCTTAGCGAGGAGTTGCCGATGAAGGATTATTTGCGTGCGCATGATATCCGGGAAGTGCTGGTTATCGAAGGGGATCCGCCGCAGCGCATGACGCATGCGGTCTATCCGACCGAAAGCACGGATGTCATCCGCAAGTTCCGGGAAGAGATGCCAGAAGTAGACGTCTATGCTGGTATTGATCAGTATCGTAGTTCGATGCGGGAGGAACTCTACCGTGTGCATCGCAAGGTACAGGCAGGAGCGAAAGGCTTCTTTACGCAGCCTTTTTATGACATGCGGTATTTGGAGATGTATGCGGATATGCTAAGTGGCCTGAATGTATATTGGGGCGTATCGCCAGTCATGACGACTGGTTCGCAAAGTTATTGGGAGCGTAAAAATAACGTGGTATTTCCACAGGCCTTTGAGCCGGGCCTCGAGTGGAGCGTGACGTTTTCGCGTGCGGTGAAAGATTGGGCAGAAAAGAACGATGCCAATATTTATTTAATGCCAATCCGCACAAATCTTGAGGAATACCTGGCCGGCGTCTTTGCTGCGTTATAAGGTTTGCAAACAAGTCCGCAGGTTTGGCGGATGTTAGGTTATATTTTTAGGAGAGTGAAACATGTTTAAGATCCTGAAGAAAGAGGAGCTTTCCCCGAATGTCTTCTCGATGGATATTGATGCGCCGCGCGTTGCTAAGAAAGCCAAGGCAGGTCAGTTTATTGTTCTGCGCGTAGATGAGAAAGGCGAGCGCATTCCCCTGACGATTGCTAACTTTAACCGTGAAACCGGTGTCGTCAATATCGTCTTCCAGGTCATCGGTGCCTCGACTATGGCGTTGGCAGCCGTAGAGGAAGGTGAATCGATCGTTGATTTCGTCGGTCCGCTGGGACAGCCATCTGAAATTGAAAAATTCGATGGTACGGTTGTCGTTGTGGGCGGTGGTATTGGTGTGGCACCGACTTTCCCGATTGCCAGGGCTATGAAAGAGGCTGGCAATAAAGTCATTGCCATCATGGGTGCTAAGACAAAAGATATCCTGATCATGGAAGATGAGATGAGGGAAGTTACCGATGAAATTCTCATCACGACCGATGATGGTTCGCGTGGCATCAAGGGCTTTGTTACTTATGCCGTTCAGGAACTTGTCCAGCGTGGCGAAAAGATTGCTCAGATTACGGCAATCGGGCCAGTAATCATGATGAAGAGTGTTGCTGACTGCACGCGCGAGCTGGGGATTCATACGGTGGTAAGCCTCAATCCCATCATGGTTGATGGCACAGGTATGTGTGGCGGCTGCCGGGTACAGGTAGGCGATGAGACAAAGTTCGCCTGTGTCGATGGTCCGGAGTTTGATGGACATCTCGTAGATTTCAAGGCACTTATGAGCCGTCAGCGCATGTATCGCGACCTCGAGGCCGAGGAAAAAGATCATATCTGCAACATCGGACTGGGGAGGAAGTAAAGAATGGCTTTGTCTTTGAAAAAACATGAAATGCCGGTACAGGACCCAAAAGTCCGTGCGCATAACTTTGATGAGGTAGCTTTGGGCTACGATGAGGAAACGGCTGTCGCCGAGGCAGAGCGCTGCCTGCACTGCAAAGTGCCGCAGTGCCGCAAGGGCTGCCCGGTGTCGGTGGATATCCCGGAGTTTATTGGCAAAATCAAGGAACGAGATTTTGACGGTGCTATCGATAAGATCAAGGAAGCCAATGCGCTTCCCGCTGTCTGCGGTCGTGTCTGCCCGCAGGAAAACCAGTGCGAGAAATACTGCATTCTGGCTAAGAAAGGTGAGTCCGTTGGCATCGGCCGCCTGGAGCGATT
Source organism: Selenomonas sp. ND2010 (assembly GCF_000702005.1). Lineage (GTDB taxonomy): Bacteria > Bacillota > Negativicutes > Selenomonadales > Selenomonadaceae > Selenomonas_A. Next base: position 67,122 of record NZ_JNKI01000012.1, read on the forward strand.
CGTTGCAGACCGCTATATGGCGAAAAATGAAGAAGTAAAGCCCATTGAATTTGCAGCCGATGCACAGAAGGTAGCAGTACTGGGTTCTGGCCCGTCCGGTCTTTCTTGTGCTGGCGACCTGGCTAAGAAAGGGTACAAGGTAACGGTTTTTGAGGCCCTGCACAAAGCAGGCGGTGTGCTTTCCTATGGCATCCCGGAATTCCGTTTGCCGAAGGACAAGGTTGTCAAAAAGGAAATCGAGAATATTGAAAAGCTCGGAGTGAAGTTCGAGCTTGATGCTGTTGCGGGGCGTCTATTCACAGTAGATGAACTGATGGAAGAAGAGGGGTTTGATGCCGTATTTATCGGCACAGGTGCCGGATTGCCGCGTTTTCAGGGAATTCCGGGCGAGGGCTTGAATGGCGTATATTCGGCCAATGAATTCCTGACTCGCTGCAATCTTATGAAGGCATATAAATTCCCAGAATATGCAACGCCGATTAAGGTGGGCAAAAATGTTGCCGTAATCGGTGGCGGCAACGTAGCGATGGATGCTGCCCGTACTGCACTTCGACTGGGAGCAGAGCATGTCTATATCGTATACCGCCGCAGCGAAGCGGAGCTACCAGCACGCAAGGAAGAGGTGGAGCATGCCAAAGAAGAGGGTATTGACTTCAAGCTTTTGAACAACCCGGTGGAAATTCTTGGCAACGAAGATGGCTGGGTCAGCGGGATGAAGTGTATCCGTATGGAACTCGGGGAACCGGATGATTCTGGCCGCCGCCGCCCCGTTCCGGTTGAAGGATCGGAGTTTGAACTGGCTGTTGATACAGTTATCGTGTCAATTGGCACGGGACCAAACCCGATTATTGCCCATACGACGCCAGGTCTTGCCACGACCAAACGCGGCAATATTGAGGCGGATGAAGAGTCGTGTGCGACATCTAAACCAGGAGTTTTTGCTGGTGGCGATATCGTTACGGGGGCTGCTACGGTAATTTTGGCGATGGGAGCTGGCCGTAAGGCAGCAGCTGCCATTGATGAATATCTGAAGAGCAAAAAGAAATAAGGAATAGTTCCGGTCAATGAAGACCGAATAGAGTCCGTCTCAGTCGCAGCTATGTATTGAGGCGGATTTATCTATTGTATTTGGGAAAGAAGGAAAAAACAACAAATGATGAATTTTGCTGCCATTGACTTTGAGACAGCAACGGCATCTAGAGATTCGGCCTGTAGTGTGGCTGTAGTCGAAGTTAAGGATGGGAAACTCTATGATTCGTACTATACGCTGATTCAGCCGCCTGCTAACCGGTATAATTATTTCAATACACGCATTCATGGGATATCGCGGGAAGATACGATTGATGCACCGGATTTTGCGCAGATTTGGCCAGAACTTTGCCAGCATTTGGAAGGGCGTATCGTAGTAGCACATAATGCGCGTTTCGATATGGGAGTGCTCGGGGCTTGCCTGGCTAAATACGGCCTGTCGAACCCGGACTTTGCCTATTGCGATACTGTGGCAATTGCCCGCCGGGTCTGGCCGGATTTGGAGAACCATAAGCTAAACACGGTAGGCGATTTCTTGCAGATTGCATTTAAGCATCACAATGCACTTGATGATGCTCGTACTTGCGCTTGTATTCCGATGGCGGCTGGCCAGGAATTAGCTATGGATAGTCTGGAATCTTTGGTTAAGAAGCTGGGAGTATCCGTTACACAGTTTGGGATAAGAAAGGGGTATAAACGATGATTTTGGTAAGTGCCTGCTTGCTGGGGCATAAAGTGAAATTCAATGGCGGAGCGAATACCAATGAGCTCCTGCTTAAATATAACGAACGGGGACGCTTTATTGCTGTCTGCCCGGAGTGCTTTGCTATGCTGCCGGTACCGCGTCCGCCGATGGAAATTCAGGAGGGAACCGGGAAGAAAGTATTGATGGGGAAAGCGCGTGTCGTCGATGAGAATGGTATGGATACGACGAATTATCTTCTGACCGGGGCAGACAAAATCCTAAAAATCGCTGAAGCCTATCATGCGCGGGTGGCTATTTTGAAAGAGGGCAGTCCGTCCTGTGGGGTTAAGAAGATTCACAGCGGCCATTTTGATGGCAAGAAAATCAAAGGGCAGGGTGTGGCGGCAGCACTGCTGATGAAAAATGGTCTTACGGTTTATTCGGAAAAGGATATTACGGTGGGAAGATTAGAAGAATTGATCGCCGAAGATATGCGTCACGATAAAATTTAAAAAAAATCGAGTTTTTTTTTAAAAAGGGGTTGCATTCTTTTGGAAAATCCCGTATAATACTTTTTGTCGACACGAGAGTGTCACAGAGTTATTCCTCGATAGCTCAGCCGGTAGAGCACCTGACTGTTAATCAGGCTGTCGCAGGTTCGAATCCTGCTCGAGGAGCCATATGGCGCGTTGGTCAAGTGGTTAAGACACCGCCCTTTCACGGCGGCTTCATGGGTTCGAATCCCATACGCGTCACCATTTTCGGGCGATTAGCTCAGCTGGGAGAGCGCCTGCCTTACAAGCAGGATGTCAGCAGTTCGATCCTGTTATCGCCCACCATTTGAAATGTATAGGCTGCCGTTAGGGCAGCCTTTTTTTTATCGTTATCACGGAAAGGGGTTTGTACATGAATACGGAAGAACGCCGGAGAAAATTGTTTGAACGCCTGAAGGAAGCGGAGCAGCCGCTGACGGGGACCAAGCTGTCACGGGAATTTGGGGTAAGCCGCCAGATTATTGTCGGGGATATCAGTATTCTGCGGGCACAGGGAGTGCAGATTTTTGCAACGCCGCGGGGATATATTCTGCCACAGGAGCAGGGGCAGGCAAGCCAGATGGTTACCTTGGTATGCCAGCATGATGCGGCAGGCATGGAAAAGGAGCTGTTGGCTATCGTCGATAATGGTGGCGCTGTCCTGGATGTCATTGTAGAGCATCCGCTGTACGGCCCAATACGTGGTGACCTGCTGCTGGAAAATCGCAGAGATATTCGCGCCTTTCTGTCCAAGATGCAGAAGTGCCAGGCCAATCCGCTGTTGGTGGTGACTGGTGGGGTTCATATGCATACGGTACGAGTGCCAGATGAAGAAACGCTGCAGGCAATTCGTGAGGATTTACGCAAGCTCAATATTTTGATTGAAAATTGATGGGGAGAGGTAAATGGCAGAGAAATTCACGATATTGCGTGACAATTCCCTTCGTAGTATAATGTTTTCATGCAGTGTCCAGAGCGGAAATAGTAAGGAAGACGAGTAATGGAAGAATTACTAAAAAAAATGCATAACTGGATGGATGATTATATGGCGCGGTTTGTTACGGATGACGAAGAGGTCATGCAGGGCATACGCATCAAGATGATCCATACGGAATATGTCACTAAAATTGCAAGGGAACTGGCTCAGCATTTAAAGCTAAATACGCATGATATTCAGTTGGCTGAGATTATGGGGTTGTTTCATGATGTGGGCAGATTTCGCCAGTATAGCATTTATAAGACCTTTAATGATGCACAGTCCGAAGATCATGCAGATCTTGGGCTAAAGGTACTGAAAGAGGAAATGCCCTATATGGCAGAGCTAACGCCAGAGGATGAGGCAGTGGTTCGTTTTGCCATCCGCAACCACAATAAGAAAGAAATCGAACCTAGCGATGATTTGCGTAAGCTGGTTTTTGCCCGTTTGCTGCGCGATGCCGATAAACTCGATATTTATCGTGTTCTGTCACCCTACTTGACACCGGATGGTGTCGATAAGGCGCCGAAGTTTATCAAGGCTGATGCGAGCCAATTCGTGAGTCCGGATTTTGTCCGCGATTTTGCTGAGGGCAAGCAGGCGGACTATCATCGCTTGCGCACGCATGGGGACCGGAAGCTCGTACGGCTCATGTGGGTGTATGATATCAATTACAGCTGGACGCTTCGCAAAATGGTAGAGCGGGGATACGTTGATTTGATTATCAAGTATCTGCCGGAACAGGAAGGCCTCGCGGTAGGCATCCAGCGTTTGCAGGAATATATTAAGAAAAAATGCGCGGCCAAAGACCGTGTGGATTTATAAAGGAGAGAATCAAATGGCAGAGAATACGACGATCGCTTCCAATTTCATTCAGAATGCGATTGAGGAAGACCAGAAGAATGGAAAGTATACGGAAGGTATTCACACGCGTTTCCCACCTGAGCCGAATGGTTATCTCCATATCGGTCATGCAAAGTCGATTTGCTTGAACTTTGGGCTGGCAGAGTACAATCGTGGACTTTGCAATCTTCGCTTCGATGATACGAATCCGACTAAGGAAGACACAGAATACGTGGATTCCATTCAGGAGGATATCCATTGGCTCGGTTTTTCTTGGCAGAATCGCATGTTCTATGCCTCGGATTATTTTGATAAGCTTTACGAATATGCATGCGAGCTCATCAAAAAAGGTCTTGCCTATGTTGATGACTTGTCGGCTGATGAAATTCGCGCTTATCGCGGAACCCTCACGGAACCCGGTAAGGAAAGTCCGTATCGCAACCGCAGTGTTGAGGAAAATCTGGACTTGTTCGCGCGCATGAAGGCTGGAGAATTCGCCGATGGCGAAAAGGTTTTGCGCGCTAAGATTGATATGGCATCGCCGAATATGGTCCTGCGCGATACGGTCATCTACCGCATTGCCCATGCGCATCATCATCGTACGGGAGATGCTTGGTGCATTTATCCCATGTATGATTTTGCGCATCCGCTTTCGGATGCAATCGAGGGGATTACTCATTCGGTTTGTACGTTGGAGTTTGAAGAGCATCGTCCGTTCTACGATTGGCTGTTGGAGTCGTTGGGATTTGATGCAAATACCCGTCCGCGTCAGATTGAATTCGCGCGCCTGAACCTTACCAACACGGTTACCAGTAAGCGTAAATTGCGCCAGTTGGTGGAAGAACACTTCGTCAGTGGTTGGGACGATCCGCGCATGCCGACAATTTCGGGGCTTCGCCGCCGTGGTTATACGCCGGCATCGCTGCGCAAGTTTTGCGAAGAAATCGGCGTGGCCAAAGCCGACAGCCTGGTAGATGTCAGCATGCTCGAGCATTGCGTTCGCGATGACCTCAACGAGAATGCCGACCGTGTTATGGCAGTGCTTCGTCCGTTGAAGGTGGTTATCACCAACTATCCGGAGGATAAAGAGGAATATCTGCTGGCAGACAACAACCCGATGCATGGTGGCAGTCGTTTTGTACCGTTCTCACGGGAAATTTACATTGAGCAGGAAGACTTCATGGAAGAGCCGCCCAAGAAATATTTCCGTCTTAAACCGGGCGGAGAAGTCCGTCTCAAACATGCCTACATCATTAAATGCGAGGAAGTAATCAAAGACGAGAACGGCAAGGTAGTAGAGCTTCACTGCACGGCTGACTTGGATTCGAAGACTGGTGGAGCAACGGCTGGCCGCAAAATCAAGGGCACGATTCATTGGGTAGCTGCCAAGACGGCCCTGCCAGCGGAAGTACGTCTCTATGATTATCTTATCGAGTCGGATGAGAACGGCAATGTTCCCGCTGATTTCTTAGAGGCGCTTAACAAGAACTCGCTGGAGACGATTGAAAATGCGTGGATTGAGCCGAGTGTCAAACTTACAGCTGTGGGCACCCATTATCAGTTCCTGCGCACGGGGTATTTCGTAGTAGACCCGGATACTACGCCGGATAAACTCGTATTCAACCGGGTGGTTGGCTTGCGTGACAGCTGGGCGAAAGTAAAGAAGGGATAAGATGAGTAAGATACCAAAAGGCCTTACGGATAAGGATATGTTCCAGAATTACGTGGAGGAAGCTACCTTGGAGGACACCTTCATCAAGGCGGAAAAAGTCGCTGAGCAGAAGCGTCGTGAGCGCGCTGGCATCGAACCGCCGGCACAGCTCGGCAAGGCTGGATTTACGCCGGAACTCACAGAGTCGCTCGGCAAGGCCCTGTTGCAGCTGAAAATGGAACTGTTCCGCGAAGGGATAAAGAATTATTCGTTTAAGATTAAGCGTGATGGAGAAAACATCGTGCTGGTCCCGAAGTATAAGAAGAACCAGTAAATTTGAACCAGTATAAGTAAAGAAAGAAGTGGATTGTATTGCTGAGCAGCACAACCGTGGCAGTTATCATTTTTGTTACTGCTTACGCGCTGATTATTTCCGAGAAGGTTCACCGTACGATTGTTGGTATTTTCGGAGCTATGCTGATGATACTATGTGGGATCATCAGTCAGGAAACGGCTATTCATCACATTGATTTTAATACCCTAGGGCTTCTGATGGGTATGATGATTATCGTCAATATCACCAGTGAGACGGGACTTTTCAATTTTTTGGCCATTTGGGCGGCGAAAAAGGTAAAGGCTCGCCCCATTGCTTTGCTGGTCGCGTTGTCGACCCTGACGATGGTCTGTTCTGCATTGCTCGATAATGTCACAACGGTCTTGCTGACAGTGCCGATTACGTTCAGTATTACGGCGCAGCTTAAGGTAGATGTCAAACCTTATTTGATTTCGCAGATCCTGTCTTCCAATATCGGTGGTACGGCAACCTTGATCGGCGATCCGCCAAACATCATGATTGGCAGTGCTGTCGGCCTTAACTTTATGGATTTTGTCATGAACATGACAGGGATATCGATTGTTATTTTCATCGTCGTGCAGGCACTCCTCATCCTGCTTTATGGCAAGGGGCTCAAGACGCAGCCGGATTTGCAGGAGAAGGTCATGCGCCTCAATGCGAAAAGCCAGATTTCGGATGTGAAATTGCTGAAAAAATGCCTGTTTGTCATCTTCGTTACGATTTCCTTGTTTGTCATGCACGGTGCGTTGGGCTTGGAAACGGCTACGGCGGCACTTACGGGCGCAGGTCTTTTGCTGCTCATTACGTTTACGCGCAATGAGGCTATGATTGCCAAGGTCCTCTCGAAGGTCGAATGGCTGGCTATTTTCTTTTTTGCTGGCCTGTTTGTATTGGTGGGTGCCTTGGTGGAAACGGGCGTTATTAAAATGCTCGCAGCTGAGGCAATCAAGCTTACCAATGGCGATGTTACGGCTACGGCGGTACTGATCCTTTGGATGAGTGCTATCGCTTCCGCCTTTATCGATAATATTCCGTTTGTTGCCACATTGATTCCGTTGATTCAGGATATGGGGCAGATGGGGCTTACAAATCTCGATCCGCTTTGGTGGTCCTTGGCACTTGGTGCCTGCCTGGGCGGCAATGGTACTTTGATTGGTGCCAGTGCCAATGTTGTCGTTGCCTCGATGGCAGCACAGCGTGGTCGTCAGATTTCTTTCCTGGGCTTCATGAAAGTCGCATTCCCGGTTATGGTGCTGACGATAATCATAGCCAATGTATACGTTTGGCTGCGTTATCTTTGAGTTGACTAGGAAAAGCTGTCTTCCCGGAATGGGGAAGACAGCTTTTTTGATGCGTGCGATTCCTTGTAACATTTTTTACAGACGCTCTCCGTTTTTTTTCGTATAGTTTTAACTACGAAATGGAGGTAATATGATGAGTGCTTTTTTAGGGCCAATTCACTATTGGATGTATGAAAAGATAATGGTACAGGAAGATCTTTTACGCCGCATAGCAGACAAGGCGGAGCAGGAAGGTTGGTTGAATTCGGCAGCGGATTATGTTCGCGATGAACGTCATCCACTGGAGGAGATTATCGATGAAGCCAATATTCACGGCTGGCTCAGCAGCTGTATCGAAAGTGTGGAAACGCGTTATGCTGAGTTGGTGGCTAGCATTTTGACCGATCATGAGGAGCGACTGGATGAATTGAAGGCGGTTGCCTATACGTTTGGAATGGAAAAAGCAGCCGAAGCAGATAGTACGGCTGGCGAGTGCTACAAACGAATTGAAGATTGTACCTTGGATGGTATGCCGTGCGACGGGGTAAACGTCGTCACGGATAAACAGGAAGGGCACTTCAGCTGGCAGCAGCGGTTCGATGTTCATGGGGCCTATTGGCTGGCTGCCGGTGGCAGGAAAGAGGATTATTATACGCTCCGGCATCAGTTTATTGCTGGGATTCTTACGACGGCAAATTATGTATTGACAAGTTCCGGTCAGGGGGAGTACAGTCTATGTCGTAACGATTGATTTTTGGCAAAGGGGCGAGGTTGGAATGGATACCCAGAAGATAATGATAGAAGGTGCCATGCACATGGAAACAGAGTTGCTGCTTGAGGTTTTGGCTGATCCGCAGGAGCAGGTCGTCGGGCAGTGGCGCTTTGTAGAAGGTAAGTACCATGATGTGAATCTCGTAGTGGCGGTAACTTCCATTGGTATGTCAAATGCAGCGGCGGCTACTGCACTGGGAATCGAAAGATTTCGCCCCACAGCGGTGATAAGTCAGGGAACTGCGGGTGGGCATGACCCGGCCCTGAAAGCTTATGATATCGTGCTGGGACGACGTTCTTTTGATGCCAGCTCTTATCGCAGTGCGCAGGAAGATTTGGTGGATTGGCGGCACATGGAACTTATGGGTTCGTATGCTTATGATGCCACGATGCAGTCTTTTATTCCGCAGGAAGTTTATTATCCGGGGGATGAAAAGCTGCTGGCGGCGGCGCAGAAGGTGGCAAAAAACTATAAGCGGGGTCGTGTAATTGCCGGCTGCATCGCCAGCTGCAATACTTGGAACCGGCAAAAGGAACGCCTGCAATTCCTGCACAACCAATTCAGCTCCTCCTGCGAAGATATGGAGGTCAATTCAGCGGCGCAAATCTGCCAACAGTACGGAATTCCTTTCTTGGGCATCCGCATTTTGTCCAATACGGAATTTCGGGCAGAAGAGTTTCAGCCGGAATCGGCCAAAGTTTGCCAGCAATTTGTTTTAGCTGTGGCCGAGCAGTATGAAAAAGATAGGACGAAGGATTGAAAAGAAAAAAGGGACGGACAAGTCAGTAGTGACTGTCCGTCCCTTTTTCTTAACGCTGAAGGTTATTTTATCCGGTTGAGAATGCGGCGGGCAACGTAGACGCCGCTGGCACCTGCTTGAGAGAGGCCGCGGGTAACGCCGGCACCATCGCCGATGGCGAAGACGTTCTTGAGGGTAGTTTCCAGCTCGTGGGAAAGAACGACACGCGAGCTGTAGAATTTTACTTCGACACCGTAGAGCAGCGTATCGTCGTTTGTCATACCCGGGGCGATGTTATTCAGTGCCTGAATCATTTCGATGATGTTGTCGAGATGGCGTTTCGGCAGTACGAGAGACAAATCACCCGGTGTTGCCTGCAGGGTTGGCTTCGTGAAGCTCTTGGTCATGCGGTGGGCATTCGTGCGGCGTCCCTTCATGAGGTCGCCAAAGCGCTGGACGATGATACCGCCGCCGAGCATGTTTGAGAACGAAGCAATGCGTTTGCCGTACTGATGCGGCGATTTGAACGGCTCCGTGAAGCGGTTGCTGACGAGCAGGGCAAAGTTCGTGTTGTTGCTCTGGAGTTTTGGATCACTATAGGAATGACCATTTACCGTTACGATGCCATCGGTATTTTCCATGACAACATGACCATGCGGATTCATGCAGAACGTGCGGACTTGGTCGCCGTAGCGTTTCGTGCGGTAAACGAGTTTGGCTTCATATACTTGGCTGGTAATATGGTTCCAGACTTCGTCCGGGACTTCCACGCGAACGCCGACATCGACGCGATTGTTTTCCTGCTGGAGCCCAAGGGCGTCGCATTCGTTGGAGAACCATTCAGCACCTGCACGGCCAGGCGCGACAATTAGATATTCGGTTTCGATGGTTTCGCCATCTTCCAGTTCCAGGCTGTTATGACCTTTTCCATCGGAATGGATATGGGCAACCGGGCACTCAAAGCGGAATTCGACTTTGTCTTTGAGGTATTCATAGGTCGCTTTGAGCATGTTGAGATTGTTTTCCGTGCCGAGATGACGGACGCTGGCACTGAGAAGATGGAGGTCGTGCTGCAGGGCCAGCTGACCGATGTTGGAATTTTCGGTAGAGAAGACTTCGGCGGGGGCGCCATGCTTCATATTAATCTTATCGACGTAGTTGATGAGATCCATGACTTCGTCATCGGGCAGGTATTCGTTGAGCCAGCCGCCAAACTGAGTCGTGAAGTTGTATTTGCCATCGGAGAAGGCACCAGCACCACCGAAGCCGCGCATGATGCTGCAGGGCTTGCAGCCAATACAGCTTTTTACCTTACCCGTTGAGATGGGGCAGACACGGTGGTAGATGTCCTTGCCACTTTCGAGCACCAGGATGCGAAGTCCTGGTTTCTTTTCTGCCAGCTCGTAAGCGGCAAAGACTCCCGCTGGGCCGCCACCAACAATCGCAACATCATACTTTTTCATGATAATTCCCTCCTAAAATATGTGGCCTCAATAAATTCGGGCGCACAAAAAGAGCGCAGATCTTTGCTGTTCGGGTGGGAAGCAATCTGCGTATGCAATCCGTTTTTTTGGGGCTTTTCGCAAAACCTTTGCTATTATACGAGAAGATTTTACAGATTGCAAGCTTTTTTTACGAAAAAAAATAAAAATGTACACTATAACAGAAATAGTATAGTTCCTATATAAATAATAGTTGCATTTATGGGAGGTTTACGGTTATAATGTATAACATATTGTAAACCTGTAATATGATTTTAAGGAGGAAAACTATTGACACATAATCTAGCAATTATCAATATGTTTATCTTATATATTGGCGTCATGATGGCAATCGGTGTTTACTATTATCGTCGGACGCGCAATATGAGTGATTACTTTTTGGGAAACCGCAAATTGGGAGCTTGGGTCACATCCTTGAGTGCAGAGGCTTCGGACATGAGCGGCTGGATGCTTATGGGCGTTCCGGGATTTGCTTATTTGGCCGGTTTAAATGCCGGCTGGATTGCTGTCGGTATCGCGATTGGCACATGGGCGAATTGGCATTTTGTTGCAGCAAGATTGCGCAAGTATACGGAACTTGCCAATAACTCGCTGACGCTGCCGGAATTTCTGGAAAACCGCTTCGAGGACAAAAGTGGACTGTTGCGCGTTGTGCCAGCAATCTTTATTTTGATTTTTTTCATCATCTATACGTCCTCTGGTTTCGTTTCGGCAGGCCGGCTCTTTGAGACGGTCTTTGGGATTCCATACCAGTACGCGATTTTTATCGGCGCGGGTTCGGTGGTGTTCTACACGTTGGTGGGTGGTTTTCTGGCTGTTTCCCGTACGGATTTCATTCAGGGAATCATGATGTTTTTTGCCATCCTGGTAGTTCCGATTACCGCGGGCATGTCTATGGGAGGCTTGGGGGCAACGATTGCTGCCATTGACAGCGTTCAGCATTCCATGTTGGAACCTTTTACGAAACCGGATGGCTCGGTGCTGGGCATTGTTGAATTGGTTTCCCTGCTGGCTTGGGGTATCGGTTATTTCGGACAGCCTCATATTCTGGTGCGTTTTATGGCGATTTCCAGCTCCAAAGAAATCAAACAGGCAACTCGTATCGCTATGACTTGGGTCGTGGTATCGTTGGCTGCTGCTGTGGCAGTAGGCATGGCTGGCCGCGTGTTCCTTGCCGAGCCGCTTCAGGGAACCGAATCGGAGACCGTGTTCCTGGTCATGACGAATACCATGTTCCCACCGGTAGTAGCAGGACTTATTTTGTCGGCCGTGCTGGCTGCAATCATGAGTACGGCGTCTTCGCAGTTGCTGGTTGCGGCATCGGCGTTTGCGCAGGATTTCTATCGCACGTTGACGCGCAAGGAAGCGGATCAGAAAGAACTGGTTTGGATAAGCCGTGCATCGGTTCTGGTCATTGCTTCGTTGGCAATCTTTTTGGGATTGAATCCCAATAGCTTTATTCTCGATATGGTTGCTTATGCTTGGGCCGGCTTTGGTGCTGCCTTTGGCCCAGCATTGCTCATGAGCCTGTTTTGGCGGCGCACTACCCGCAATGGCGTGTTGGCAGGTATCATCGTGGGCGGCGTAACGGTTCTGGTTTGGAAGCAGCTGGCGTTATTCGGCCTCTATGAGATCGTACCTGGCTTTGTATTCTCCCTAGTGGCTATCTATGTCGTCAGTCTTTTGGATAAAAAACCGGCGCAGAGTATTACCGCAGTGTTCGATTCTGTGGAGCATAGTGAGATATAAGGTTTGTGGGGCGAGTTTCCTTTGGCAAATGAAGCAGCATGCGTTATAATTATCGAGAAACATGCAGTTGGAGTTAGGGGGAGATGCTATGAATTTCAAATTTGTCCACAATAACTTGAATGTATTGGATCTTGAGAGAAGCTTAGCGTTCTATCAGAAGGCTTTGGATTTAAAAGAGGTCCATCGTTTGGAAAATCCGGATTTTACGTTGGTGTACCTTGGGGATGGCGGAAATTCCCCGCATGAGCTCGAATTGACTTGGCTGAAGGGGCGCAAGGACCCCTATAATCTTGGGGAGAATGAATTCCATCTTGCCCTTACCGTCGACGATTTTGAGGCGGCACATAAGCGCCACAAGGAAATGGACTGCATTTGCTATGAAAATGCTGCGATGGGAATTTATTTCATTAGTGACCCAGATGGTTATTGGATTGAAATCCTGCCAGCAAAATAAGAGATATTGATTCGGTAAGAATGGCGTCAGAGTAAAATCTGATGCCATTTTATTTTTTTTATGGAGGAGCAGGGATTTTAGTCATGGATAGCGAAAATTTAATTATTGAGAATTGAATAGCCCTAAGAGGATAGGTAAGGAAATAGTGTCACGTAGTCTTAAATTTAAAAGAAGCAGGTGAGCATTTGTGGAGAAAGTCAAAGTGATGATTGTCGATGATTCAAAGATCAGTCGGGCAATGTTAGAAGGGAATCTCAAGAAGACTAACTTTGAAGTGTGTGCTATGGCAGCAAATGCAGCGGAGGCAGTTCAGCTTTATGCAGAATATCGGCCCGCTGTGGTTACCATGGATATGAATCTTCCGGATGCGGATGGAATTGAATGCAGCCGCCGTATCCATGCAATCGATCCCGATGCCAAGATTGTCATGATCAGTGCCATGAAGGATGCCAGCCTGGTGGCAAAGGGACGTGAGGCTGGGATAAGTGCGTTCATGCAAAAACCAATCAATACCAATGACTTGATCGATACGTTGATGATTCTTTGCCAAAATAAGGTAGGAAAGGTTGCCGTACTTCGCGAGTCTTATGCAAAGCCATTTGCACGGGCTCTGCAGCAGGGACTTTTCAGTTTGGTTGGTGTGCATAGCGAAGTCGAGGTTGAGCTCGATGAACGACGTTTCCTCGATGTCAGTGGGGTAGCGGTTATCATTGGTTTGACGGGCTATCCGGTTGGCCGTGCCATCGTTTCGATGGAAGCGGATACCATGCATAAGTTTTCTATGATTATGCTGGATAAGGAAAGTTTGGATGATATTACGGAAGAGGAGGCTAGTGAATCCGTAGAAGAGTCTGCGAATATTATCGTGGGCCGAGGGGTATCAAACATCAATGATATTTTCAAAGATAAAGAGATGCGTATTACGCCGCCGGGCACAATCTGCGGTACGAATATCCGTATTGCAAGCCCGAAACTTACTACTTTCCGCATCGTAGCAAAAACTCGAATTGGAGATATAAGCATGAATGTGGGATTTGCGGAAGGAGATTGATACGATGGATGCAAAGTTAGTGAATCCGTTTGTGGATGCATTCACAACTGTCATGCCGCAGATGGGATTTCCCGAGCCGAAGCGCCTGAAGATGAATGTAAGAGATAAGAATGCTATAAGCAAGGGCGTATCTGTTATTGTGGGGTTCACCAAACAGATTCGTGGAAATGTCGTTTACAATATGTCGGAAGAAACAGCTAAATTCATTGCATCGACAATGATGATGGGGATGCCTGTGGCAGAATTCGATGCGATGGCACAGAGTGCTATTTCCGAAATGAGTAATATGCTCACGGCAAATGCGGCAACGAATCTTACTGGGATGGGACTGGAAGTGGATATTTCTACACCGTCACTTTCTATAGGAGAAAATTTTCAAGTCAAGATAAGCGATTCGCAGTATTTGACGGTGGAAATGGACTTGTCAGGACATGTGGTGGAGCTTGACATTGCTGTAGAACAGCAGTAAGATTTTTGTATGGAATTTATGATTGAGCATTGCATAAATTATCATTTATGCAATGCTTTTACTATGAGTTCCTAAGATGTGTGTGCCGGATTGGGGAATCCGGTGAGGAAGAGAATCAGGAGGTTAGGTTGATGAAATTAAACAGCCTACGGACAAAGTTTTTGGCGGGGTTTCTGTCAATGTTTGTCGGCAGCTTTTTGGTGTTTTTTGCAATCAGCTACTACATGTCCAGCAATGCGATGTTTAAAAGTGCGGATATGATTTCCAAGGAAATCGGGAAAAGCACGGCATTGCAGCTTGAAAAAACTTACTTAGAAAAGGAAATGGTCGTTGAGGGATTGGCACTCAATCAGGGAATTATTTCTGGTGACCGCGAGCAGCGCACGAAGATTATGGCAAATCTCAAATCGCGGACGACAGGATTTGCGATGTTGGCCTATTCCGATGTAAGCGGTAAGGCCTACAGTGATACCGGAAAGGATATGGACCGTTCGTCCCGTGATTACATTAAGAAGGTTCGCGAGACGAAAAAACCTTATATGACCGGTCCGTCGATATCTGGTTCGACGGGAAAACTCATTACGGTTATGGCTTATCCGGTATTGGATAATGGCAATTTGACTGGTATTGTTTACGGCACGATTGAACTCGACGAGATTTCAGAAATTGCGGGCAGTATCAAGTATATGGAAACTGGCCGTGTCTATATTGCCGATCAGGAAGGCCTGGTTATCGCTTATGCACAGCAGCCGGATGATGTTGGCAAGTTGGATATTTCCAAGGAGACATCAAATAAGACAATCGATAAAGCTTTAGTGGATGGCTACAATAAGGCAATCCAGGAAGATAAGCAGGTAGATACGGAATATACGACTTCAGCGGGAGTAGCTTCGAAGGCGGTTATGACGCCGATTCATCTGGGAAATCGTACCTGGTTGGCCGTTTCGGTAGCCCCGCTTGATGAAATCCGTGCGGATGCCAATAATCTGATTCGCGTGCTGACGCTGGTCGGATTGGCTATGGTTCTTGCCATCGCAATGATCATTTGGGTTGTTTCGGGCAAGATGGCTGCACCAGTCATTTCGCTTCGTGAGGATTGCCGGATTCTCAACGACGGCGACCTCCGTTCGCGGCCCTTGTCGGTAGATACCAACGATGAGCTCGGGGAATTGGCCCGCGGCTTTGAAAATATGCGGCAGACGATTCGCGGCCTTATCAGCAGCATTCAGAGCAGTGCAGAAAAAGTTTCGGCTTCGGCAGAAGAGCTTACGGCTGCATCGCATCAGTCGGCTGATGCTTCGAATCAGGTTGCTCAGCAGATTACCGATATTGCTACGGGAATTGCTAACCAGTCGGAACTGGCTGAGGCAGCGGATCAGGCAGCTCAGGATATTGCCGGTCGTACGGACAGCGTCGTTATGAATACCGAGGCAATTGCCTCCGTTACGCAGATGACGGTCGAAAGCGTCACCTCTGGCCGTGATGCGATCAACACGGTCGTCGATTCCATGCAGAATATCAGCGACAGCACGTCGACGGTCAAGACTTCGATCCAGGCACTGTCGAAGAGCTCCGATGAAATCAGCAAGATTGTCGAAATGATTTCCGGCATTGCTGAGCAGACGAATCTTTTGGCACTTAATGCAGCCATTGAGGCTGCCCGTGCTGGAGAAGCTGGACGTGGCTTTGCGGTGGTCGCTGATGAAGTTCGCAAACTGGCGGAAGAGTCGGCAGCTTCAACGCAGCAGATCGCTTCGCTCGTAACGCAAATCCAGCATGATATGAAGGATGCAGTAGCGGCAAGTGAGCTCAGTGCAGAAAGCGTTGCCAGCAGTATGGATTCGGTCAAGAGTGCCGATGAAGTATTCGAGTCCATCAAGATTTCCATTCAGTCGCTGGCGATGGGAATCGAGGAAGTCACGACAAATTTCCGCAACATTGCTGAGGGCACAAAGACCATGCAGCATTCGGTGAACAATATCGCCGAAATCAGCAGTCAAAATGCATCTCGGGCGCAGTCGGTATCGGCTACGACTGAGGAACAGTCGGCTTCTACCCAGGAAATTGCGGCGGCAACTCGCAGCTTGGCAGAGCAGGCAGAGCAGTTGGCACATCAGATAGATAAATTCCGGACTTGATGGATTTTATCTGAAAAAAGCGGTCTACCGTTACGGTGGGCCGTTTTCTTTTTTCAAAAAATATAGTTGGCAAGGCTTGCACATTGGTTTATAATAATGTACAGTATGTTTTTTAAAGAGGTGATTATGTGAGCGCAATGAATCCGGTCATTGTCCGGGTACGCGGCAGTCAGCGGGATGACAGTGGGGAAGAGAATACCATCGAATCCATGGCAGTGGGGCGGCACTCGGTAAAGAACGGAAAGCATTACGTGCTTTATGAAGATGCCTTGCTGGATGAGAAGGTGAAGACTTCAACGGTGCTGAAGTTCAGCAGTGAAGAAGTGGTAATCCTGCGAAAGGGCGGCGTGCATCAGGAAATGCGCTTCCGGGAGGGTGCTGAAACAAGCAGCACGTATCGGACACCTTATGGGGATTTGAAACTGTCGATCCGCACAAGCAGACTCCGGGTGAGTCTGGGATTGCTGGATAATCGTATTGAGGCGGAGTACGATGTTGCCATTGACGGACAATATCAGAGCAGCAATACGCTGCAGGTTCAAATCTCAAACGACAAGAAACAAAACGACTGAAAGCTGCCCTGTCGGACAGATTTAGGCTAGGGGGATACTATGGATATCAAAGATAAACTCTCGGCTGCTATTGAGCAGGCCGCGAAAGATGCGATTGCCGATGGCGTTTTCCCGGAAGGAGAACTGCCGAAAATCGTTTTAGAGGTTCCGCCGCAGAAGGAGTTTGGCGATTTTGCTACGAACTTTGCGATGCAGTCAGCCCGCGTATTCCGCAAAAATCCGCGCCAGATTGCAGAAGAGCTGGCAAAGCGAATGGAAGGCGATTGGCTGGACCACACGCAGATTGCTGGCCCAGGCTTTTTGAATTTCTATCTGAAGGGCAACGTCCTTTACGATTCCTTCCAGAAGATTTTGGAAGCTGGCGAGTCGTTTGGCCAGCTTCCGGCAAAAGATGCTCCGAAAATCCAGGTTGAGTATGTCAGTGCGAATCCGACTGGCCCGCTTCATGTAGGACATGGCCGCGGTGCTGCTGCTGGTTCTGCGCTGGTCAATCTGCTTCGGGCTGCTGGGTATCCGGTGGAAAGTGAATACTACATCAATGATGCCGGCAATCAGATGAACAATCTGGCCCGTTCCGTAAATGCCCGTTATCTGGAACTTTTGGGGCGCGAAGTCGAGTTCCCGGAAGATGGCTACCACGGTCAGGATATTGTGGATACCGCAAAGCGCATCATTGCCAAAGAAGGCGATAAGTACCTCGATCTGGAAGAAGAAGAGCGTTTGAAGATTTTCCAGGATTTGGCTTATGTAGAGAAGCTGGCTGCCCTGAAGGAAGATTTAGCTGCGTTCCAGGTCACTTTTGACAAATGGTTTAGTGAGCGTACGCTTCATCCTGAGGCGGTTAAGGCGGCAGTCAAGATCTTGCAGGACAATGGCAATATCTACGAGCAGGACGGTGCTCTGTGGCTGAAGTCTACTGCTTATGGCGATGATAAAGATCGTGTCGTTATTCGCGACAATGGTGTGCCGACTTATCTGGCTGCCGATATTGCTTATCATCATAACAAATACGAGCGTGGCTTTGACCGTCTTATCAACATCTGGGGGGCTGACCACCATGGGTATGTCTGCCGCGTAAAAGCAGCAATGGAGGCACTGGGACACGATCCTAAGAAATTGACCGTATTGTTGTTGCAGATGGTTGCCCTCTATCGTGGTGGCGAACTGGTCAAGATGAGTAAACGCACGGGCCAAAGTGTTACCCTCAATGAGCTTATGGAGGAAGTCGGCACCGATGCCGCCCGTTATTTCTTCCTGATGCGCTCTCTCGACAGCCAGTTGGATTTCGATCTTGACCTGGCCAAGAAGAAATCGAATGATAATCCGGTTTATTATATCCAGTATGCACATGCCCGTATTTGCAGTATCTTCCGTCAGGCGGAGGAGACTAAACTGGTTCTGGGGGACAAACCAGAACTCAGCCTGCTGACAGACCCGTCAGAGATTGACCTCATCAAAAAAATTGAAGAGTACCCGGAAGAAGTGGAAAAGGCTGCGGCTGATTACGCTCCGCAGCGCATTGCTCGCTACAGCTATGATCTGGCAGCACTGTTCCACAGCTTCTACAATAAGTGCCGTATCATGGGCGTTGAGCCGAAACTGGCGGAAGCCCGTCTGGCATTGGTGACGGTTACGGCTCATGTTATTCGTCACTCCCTTGGCATCCTTGGCGTTTCTGCCCCGGATCATATGTAAAGAAAAAGAATTGGAAGGAGACCATTATCTATGGATTTCGTCAACAGCTCGGAAGTCGATATTGCTTATTACATTCTGACTCAGAAGGGACAGACCATCTATTACAAGGACCTCGTTCTCGAGGTTATCGAAAAGAAGCATAAGCCGGTACAGTCACTGTCGGCAGCTATTTCGGAAGTTTATACGCTCATCAATATGGACAGCCGTTTCCACTATGAGGGGGATGGGCAGTGGGGCCTTACGGAGTGGAACCCGCCAGAAATCAAGCGTCATAGCAGCCGTTCTAGTGCTGGCAAGTCAAAAGCTGCCAATAAGGCGATCAACAATCGTCAGAAGAAGCTGGAGAGCATCCAGGAATAATTCTTTTAGGATATTGACAGTCTTGGTCAAAAAGGATAGAATAGGCAACATGTTATTTCAATAAGAACGTACAGGAGGCAGTTCCATGGCAAAGTATATTTTCGTTACCGGTGGTGTTGTATCTTCCCTGGGAAAAGGCATTACGGCTGCATCGCTCGGCCGTCTGCTCAAGAGCCGGGGCCTCAAGGTCACGATTCAGAAGTTTGACCCGTATATCAACATCGATCCGGGTACGATGAGCCCGTATCAGCACGGTGAGGTTTTTGTCACTGACGATGGTGCTGAAACGGACCTTGACCTTGGTCATTATGAGCGTTTTATCGATATCAATCTGTCGAAGAACTCCAATATTACCACGGGTAAAGTATACTGGTCGGTTCTGAATAAAGAACGTCGTGGCGAATATCTGGGTTCGACGGTTCAGGTTATTCCCCACATCACCAATGAAATCAAGCAAAAGGTCTATGATGTTGCAAAAGCTGATGGCGCTGATGTGGTCATCACAGAAATCGGCGGTACGGTCGGTGATATCGAAAGCCAGCCGTTCCTAGAGGCTATCCGTCAGGTTAAGAAGGAAGTCGGCAAGAATGATACGCTGTACATTCATGTTACGCTGCTTCCGTATATTTCGGCTGCTGGTGAGCTCAAGACGAAACCGACTCAGCATAGCGTAAAGGAACTGCGCGCTATTGGCATCCAGCCGGATATTCTCGTCTGCCGCACGGAAAAGACGATTTCGAAAGAGATGAAAGAGAAGATTGCGATGTTCTGCGATGTTCAGCCTGAGGCGGTTATTGAGAACCGTACGGCATCGACAATCTATGAGGTTCCGTTGATGATGCAGCGTGAGGGCTTGGATAAGATTGCGTTGCAGAAGCTCAACATGGACTTTGGTCCGGCGGATATGTCCGATTGGGAGAAAATGGTCTATAAGATCAACAACCCGAGCAAGAAGGTAAAAGTTGCTGTAGTTGGCAAATACGTCGAACTGCCGGATGCCTACATCTCGGTAACCGAGGCATTGCATCATGGCGGCATTGATAACGATGCATCGGTTAAGATTCATTGGGTAAATGCAGAAGAAATCGAAAATCCGGATACGGATCTTGACGAAGTATTTGTTGGCTGCAAGGGGATTTTGGTACCGGGCGGTTTCGGTGACCGTGGTGTCGAAGGCAAGATTAAGGCAATTCAGTATGCGCGCGAGCACAAGCTTCCATTCTTGGGCCTTTGCTTAGGCATGCAGTGTGCCGTCATTGAGTTTGCCCGTCACGTATGCGGCATGACGGATGCGCATAGCTCCGAGTTTGATGCGGAAACGAAGCATCCGGTCATCGATTTGATGGAGTCCCAGCAGGGCGTTGAAAACAAAGGTGGTACGATGCGCCTGGGAGCATACGAGTGCCTGCTCCGTGAAGGTACTCATTCCTTTGCTGCTTATGGCAAGGCAAATGTCCAGGAACGTCATCGTCATCGTTATGAGTTCAACAACAAATACCGTCAGGAACTCACGGAAAAGGGACTGGTCATCGCTGGCACGTTGCCAGATGACAGCTTAGTTGAGATGATTGAGGTCAAGGACCATCCTTGGTTCGTGGCCACGCAGGCTCATCCGGAGCTTAAATCCCGTCCGAACAATCCCCATCCGTTGTTCCGTGATTTTGTCAAAGCGGCTTTGGCTGTCAGCCAGGCAAAATAAGGTAAAAATGGTCCTGAATTTCCTTGAGAAATTCAGGGCTTTTTTTCGTACAAAAATCTTGGGGGGCGGAAGGATTTCGAATGAAGACCGGCGAAGTATACTCCCAAATGATGATGGAGATGGGATAAGACAGAAAGGAGGAGATGGTGATGCTTATCGATACGGCCTGTTCATTAGCGTTCTACTGCCAACGCTGCGGCCGGATACAGCTCCAGGATGTGCCGCTCTTCAGCGGGCAGAAGCACTTCGTGATGGAATGCGGCAACTGTGGGCATACGATGGGAGAAATAACTTGGAAACCGCGCAAAGGGCTGCTTTTAAAAACTGTCTGTGGGGCTTGCAAGGGAGAAAATCAGCAGCAGTTTACCTGGCGTCAATTGCGTCGTCTGCGATTTGAAAAGCTTTATTGCGAGCATGATAATTTTGAACTAGGCTATATGGGGCAATGGCAGGATATTGCCGAATTCCTGGATTTCAATGATGCAGAATACGATTCCCTGCACCCCAATGATGGGGATAGATTTTTGGAGCGGCAGCAGACGCTGTTAGAGGCCCTGAATCGGCTCCATGATTTGGCAAGCAGTGGCGAGCTTGAATGTCCCTGCGGCAATTCTGAGATTTCGGCGGCGGTGCGTGGCGAAGAGATTATTCTTGAATGCCAGGCGTGTGGAAGTTATTGCATCCTTCCTGCACATAATGCCGAGAATTTACAGAATTTGCGTCCCGGCATGGCAGCTGCGTTTGATTGGAAACCGCGGTCGTTTCTTGACGTCCGCGGAAAATAGGATTATTATAAATAGCATTGAATTGTTTTTACAGGGACTATCGGCTGCTAGAGCAGCCGGCAGTCCCATTTTGGCGTAATGAAAACAGACAGAGGTGTGAGGATGAATTCTTTATTGGCAGCTATTGGGCAGGATGCTGCAGTGCAAAAGCTGCAGGCCTGCTTTGACGGCAAGGCCTGTGAGGTGCTGGCCTATGGATTGGGAAGTTCTCAGAAGCATGTGGCGTTCGCGTCCTGCTACGAAAAAGTTCCGCAGCCATGGGTGATATTGGTGCATAACCGCGAAATGGTGAGTGCTTGGCGGGAAAATTTAACGGCCCTGCTCCCTGCCACTGCTGTGGTAGAACTGCCGGAATTAGATCTAGAGAATGTCCAGGCGGCGGCGAAAAGCCTGGAACGTTCGGCGCGGCGCATGGATGTACTTGGACGGCTCATGCGGCATGAGCCGGTTATTGTGCTGGCAACAGCGGCCGCAGCCGTTCAAAAGGGCATGAGCCGCAATGAGTTTGAGCGGTTAAGCCTGCGGATTCAGATCGGGCAGCGGTTTCCGCGGGAAGATTTGTTGAAACATTTGGTACAGTTGGGATATGAGAATGCAATCGATGTCGAACGGGTTGGTCAGTTCAGTGCCCGAGGGGGGATTGTGGATGTCTATCCGATCAACAGCCCTGCTCCCGTGCGCATTGAATTTTTCGATGACGAAGTGGATTCTCTTCGGGAATTTGATTTGGAGACAAAACGTTCCATCCGTAATATCAGCAGTACGGCTATCCTGCCATTAGCACAGACGGATGATGCCGGCCGGCCGGAACTTTTCTTAACGTATTTGGAAAAGCGTGGGACGGTTCTTTTCGATGAGCCGATAAGAATTCGGGAACAAATCAAGACAATGATACGCGAAAACCCTGACATCAAATCGAAGGTTTTTCGTTGGGAAGATATGCTGGCTGCAGCAAAGGGCAATCACGTATTTTATTCGGCTTTGATGCTGCAGCAAGTCCATGGAGCGGAGCCGGAGCAGACAATCAGCTTTACGGCTACCAATATGACGCCTTTCCAGCGACAGATGGATTTGCTGGAGAATGAGGCAAATCGCTGGCTGGGACAAAAGCAGCGTGTTTTGGTACTGCTCGGCGATCGGGAAAAGGCCAATTCCATGCGTGAGCTTTTTGCTCGTCATCGGGTACCATCGGCCGTGATGGAGGAATCGGCTGAGCTGCGTGAAGATTTGATCAACATCCAGCAGGGAACGCTCCTTTCTGGTTTTGAGATGGCTTCGGCACGTCTCGTCGTGGTAACGGAAAAGGATATTTTTGGACATCAGAAGCGCAAAACGATCCGGGCGTCGCATAAAGGGGATAGAATTTCTCATTTTCGGGAAATTAAACCTGGGGATTATGTGGTTCATGTCAATCACGGTATTGGCAAATACCTGGGGGTTGAAACGCTGGATGTCGGTGGCATTCATAAAGATTATCTACATATCAAGTATGGTGGCGACGATAAACTCTTTGTACCCACCGATCAAGTAGGATTGTTGCAGAAATACATCGGTTCGGAGGGCGATGTTCCCCGGCTGCACCGCATGGGGGGGACCGAGTGGGTCAAAGCAAAGGCTCGGGCTAAAAAATCCGTAGAGGACATCGCGAAGCAGCTTATCGAGATTTATGCCAAACGTCGTCAGGCGAAGGGCTTTGCTTTTTCGCCTGATGATGCGACGCAGCAGGACTTTGAAGATTCGTTTCCTTATCAGGAGACCGAGGACCAGCTCAGAGCGATTGCTGAAATCAAGGCAGATATGGAAAAAGAGAAGCCGATGGAACGACTGTTGTGCGGGGATGTAGGTTTTGGCAAGACAGAGGTGGCAATTCGGGCTGCGTACAAGGCTGCCATGGATGGAAAACAAGTGGCCGTATTAGTACCGACTACGGTGCTGGCGCAGCAGCATTATAAGACGTTCAGTTCCCGGTTTATGGATTTTGCGCCTCAGGTTGATGTAATCTGCCGTTTCCGTTCTGCCAAGGAGCAGAAGGAAACCATTGCCAAGGTCAAGGAGGGCAAAGTCGATATTTTGATTGGCACTCATGCCATCCTTAATCAAAATAAGGTTCAGTTCAAAAATCTCGGGCTGTTGATTGTTGATGAGGAACAGCGCTTTGGTGTCAAGCAGAAAGATAAAATACGAAGCCTGGCGGCGGGAATCGATGTGCTGACGCTTTCGGCTACCCCAATTCCCCGAACGCTTCACATGTCACTAGTGGGAGCTCGGGATATGAGTATTATCGAAACGCCACCGGCAGAGCGTTTTCCAGTACAGACTTATGTGGTGGAAAATAACGATACCGTTTTGGCTAATGCCATCAAGCGCGAGTTGAAACGCGGTGGCCAGGTTTATTTTGTCTACAATCGCGTCGATACCATCGACCGGATGCGGGACCATATCCAGCAGCTGGTTCCCGATGCACGGATTCAGACGGCGCATGGACAGATGCCTGAGGATATGCTAGAGCAGGTTATGATGGATTTTTATGAGGGCGCTTATGACATATTGTTGGCAACCAGCATTGTAGAAAACGGCTTGGATGTAGCCAATGCGAATACAATCATTGTCTACAATGCCGACCATTTCGGCTTATCGCAGCTCTATCAGATGCGTGGACGAGTGGGACGTTCGCATCATATGGCATTTGCGTATTTTGTCTATCAGGCCGATAGAATCCTGACGGAAACTGCTGAGAAAAGACTGCAGGCGATGAAGGAGTTTGCGGAGCTGGGGGCAGGGTTCAAGATTGCTATGCGGGATTTGGAAATACGTGGAGCGGGAAACCTGCTGGGATCACAGCAGCACGGACATATTGCAAGTGTTGGTTTTGAGATGTATTGCAAGCTGCTCGAAGAAGCGGTAGAGAAAATGAAAAGCGGCAAGAAGGAAGTGGAACCGCCAAAGCCAGATCCAATTATTGATTTGCAGGTGGAGGCTTATCTTGATGGCGGGTATATCGACGATGCAATGCATAAGATTGAAATATATCAGCGTATTGCCGCCATCCGCAAAAATGAAGAGCTTCACAATCTGTTGGACGAATTGATCGATCGTTTTGGGGAGCCGACCAAGCCGGTTATGCATCTATTGGAGGTAGCGCGCATCAAAAATTACGCGCGGGACCTTTCGATTCGTTCGATTGCGGAGATGCCGAACGCTTTGGATATTTACTTGCTTCCCGGATATAAAATGCCGGTTAAAGGCATGATTTCGTTGGACAAATTGTTTGGCCGCAGTATGCGGGCTTTGCCGGATAAAAATGGGTTCCGTTTTGTCTTGAACGATAAATACAAGAAAAACATCACGAACTTCGTCACGCGGCTGCTTATGATTGCTGCGGGCGATGAGGCCGCAGGGAAAAGCGGTAAAGAAACAACCAAGAGCGAATAAGGCAGGAGAGTGTGTGAATATGGCAACAATTACAGTAGTAGGTTTAGGCCCGGGACGTGCCGGCCTTATTACCCGGGAGAGTTGGGAACTTATGGAAAAGGCGGAGCGATTGGTGTTGCGTACGCGAATCCATCCTACTGTTGAGGCGTTAGAGAACGCAGGGATGGATTTTTCCACGTATGATGGGTTCTATGATGAGGCGAAGGATTTTGAGACGCTGTACCAGAAGATTGCGGCAGACCTTTTGGAACGGGCGGCAGCAGAAGGCGACATTGTCTATGCAGTTCCCGGTAGTCCGTTGGTGGCAGAACGCACTGTTGTGCTTTTGCGTGAGATTGGGAGAGATTCAACGGTAACGGTAGATATTCGTCCGGGCATGAGCTTTGTCGAAGTGATGTATACCCGTTTGGGAATTGATCCGATTGACGGGCTGACGATCATTGATGCCGAAGATGTGGAAACGCTGAGGGAAATGCCGGCACAGTCCTTGGTCATTACCCAGGTCTATAATCAGCAGATTGCTTCGGATACCAAGCTCATGCTGATGGATTTATATCCGGATGAATATGAAGTTACGTATATCCATAATCTGGCCTTACCGGATGAATCCATCCGGCAGATTCCGCTTTACGAACTGGATCGTCAGAAAGATGTCGACCATCTTACGAGTTTGTTTATTCGTGCTAAGGGATAAGGGAGGAAAAAATAGAATAGAAAAAACGTGTTTTTTGTAGAGACCCCCATAAGTTAGACCAAGGAATCTAACTTATGGGGGTCTTTTTATGGCAAAATATAGTGCAGAATTTAAATGTAAGGTAGTCCAAGAGTATTTGAATGGACATATAGGATATACTGCCTTAACAAAAAAATATGACATCCCTTCCCCAAAATGCATTCAAGAGTGGGTCGGAAAATATCGTAGAATGGGGAAAGATGGGCTTCAGCGGTCAAGAAAAAATGAAACATATTCTTTCCAATTCAAGGTAAATGCTGTAGAGTTATATTTAAGTACAGAGATTTCTTACCACGAATTGGCACTTCAACTTAATTTGAAATCTG
>NZ_JNKI01000013.1 GCF_000702005.1 Selenomonas sp. ND2010
AGCCTTGACGTTCCGCGTGAAGCAAGAAATTTTTGCCTGCGTTCTCGTTGGAAAAGCAGTTTCGTCCAAGCGAAGCGCGTTTAACTGTTTTCCAACTCTTAATTAAAAGGCAAAAATTTCTTGTAGCGGGTTGTCACCGGTGGAGCGTTGGTACTGGGGCCCCCGCCGCCGGCGATTTGTCTCGAACACGAACTGGGTACTACTCCCCTGCAAACTGT
Source organism: Selenomonas sp. ND2010 (assembly GCF_000702005.1). Classification (GTDB taxonomy): domain Bacteria; phylum Bacillota; class Negativicutes; order Selenomonadales; family Selenomonadaceae; genus Selenomonas_A. Next base: position 219 of record NZ_JNKI01000013.1, read on the forward strand.
AATTTCACAGTCCCTTTATTTGGCGGCTTTTTCCGCCGCCTTTAGACTCTTTTCCATATTGCTCAGAACTTCCGGCGTGACATTTCCCTGGCCCGCACGCTTTAGGATTTGGGCGTGGTGCATAATATCTTCAATGTTTTCGATATAATCCCGTTCCGCAGCGTAGAGCGTAGCAAAAATAGGCTCCTTTCCCTTTCCCAAGACTTTTTCAGCCAATTTCTTGAGCTCCTTCAACGTCTTTCGTTGCGTCAGGATAAATCCAACATTTTCACGCTCTACTCGAGCCAGGGTTCCATCAATCTTATCATGAAGCTGCTGGATTTCCCGCATATTGTCCTGCAGCATGCTGAGCTGCTCCTTCTTGCGTCTGAGTCCAGCCAGCTCTCCTGGGGTATGCTGATGCGCATGATCATGATGATGCCCGCAGGAACAATGTTCTTCACCCATTCTATCTCTCCTCAAAACTTCTCTGTTGTCATTCACTGCTACCTATTATACAAGAATACCACAAAAAAGTCTTGCGACCTTGCCGATCATTTGCGGCGATAGATGATATCCCGACGGAAAAGATATTCAACCGGAACGCTTAAGCAATGCACCAAGCGCGTAAAAGGAAACAGCATCGCCAACAGCATCCAGGATACCATGTGCAGCTGAAACACAGCTGGTACCCCCTCCATCAGCGAAATATCCGGCTGCAGCATCAATACGGAACGGAACCACGGCGAAATCGTCTCCCGATAGTCAAAGGTTCCAGGGATATTCGACAGCGTTGCCAACATGCCAGACATCAGCGCCAGGAGCAGCACGAGATAAAGCCACCGATCCATAACACTTGTATTGACCTTCAGGCGGGCACTGCCAGCAAAACGCCGTTTAAGCAGCAGCAAGAAGCCCCCCAAGAACAATATCCCTGCGGGGATGCCACCAGCCAGCGACATCAGATGATACGTATGCTCATCGGTCCCCCCCATTTCCGTCACGAATTTCGGCACGAGGACACCGACGAAGTGACCGCCGAACGCCATGAAAAGCCCCAAATGAAATAGTGGATTCCCCCATTGACTGTCACGCTTGGACAAAAACTCGCTGGACTTGGTCGTCCAATTCCGTTCGAAATAAACATAGCGGACAATCGTACCGCCAATAAATATCGTCAAAGCGATATAAGGCAGCACGCCATATAAAAACGCCTTCATGCAGTTTCACTCTCCAATTCCTCTGCCGTCATCAAAATGACATCCAGCAAAAACGTATGCGCTAGTTTGGCTTCGGTAAAACGACTGCGAAGCAGCTCCACTTTCGGAGCGGCCACCGCTAGAACGCTATGCGCCCGCTTCTGAGAAAGAGCCGCCGCAAGTTCTAGAATTGCCGGCAGATAATCCGGCAATTCCTTATCCGTATCGAAACCATTATCCAAAAACAGCCGTTTAAAGGTAAGCATTTCGCCTGACTGCTTGCCAAAATCCGTGCGATCATGCATCGTTAAATAAAGATTCGTATTGGACGAAAACTCGAAGATGCGGACATAGAATTCTTCGTATTCTTTCTGCCCCATATCCTCGATGTAATCAATAACCTCCAGCAGTTCTTCACGCTTCTGTTTAACCGTAATCTCAGCAGCAATACGGCGCACCTCGGTAAGGTGACTCCACCATTCTTCATCTGGATAGCCAAAAAGATACGCCACCAGTGATAAAGTATCTTTATATTCCTGCGCTGCCATTATCAGCACCCCCCCGGGCAGTTATACCCGCAGCTTCCCTGCAGCTCACGGAGTTTCTCGGCAGACTGTTCCTGCATGCCAGCTGGGATTTTAAAACGGTCTTTATATTTGGCAATCGCCAGCAAGCGATACATCTTTTGATAGGTGTCTTTTTCCGCCACCAGCCGCTCCGGAATTGCTTCACCTGTCTCCAAGCATCGCATCAAAAGACGCATGTCCAAGAGTTTCTGCAGGGACGCTTCCACAATCTGCGTATTACCAGCACCGAAAAGCTCTGCCAAATAAGCGATTGGGATGCGCATATCACTTACCTCCGGCAAATACACATCAGCTTCGACACGGCGCGTGATTGGCGAAAGAGGTGGTACATACCAAACCATCGGCAAGGTGCGATATTCCGCGTGAAGCGGCAGAGCGATTTGCCATTCTTTGACCAGCTGATAAACCGGCGAATCCTGGGCTGCCTTGATCCAGTTCTCCGGTATTCCTTCCTTGCGAGCGGCTTCCATGACCGCGGGGTCGTGCGGATCCAGCAGAATATCGAGAACGCTTTGATAAATGTCGCCTGTCTCTGGGGCAGAGGCTGCCTCTTTGACCTTATCCATATCGTAGAGCAGGACTCCCATATAACGAAGGCGGCCAACACAGCTATCCGCACAGACCGTTGGCAGTCCATTTTCCAGCCGGGGGAAACAGAATACACATTTTTCGGCCTTATTGGTCTTCCAGTTAAAGTAGACCTTCTTATAGGGGCAGGCCGGAATGCAGTGACGCCAGCCGCGGCAGCCATCCTGCGAAACAAGCACGACGCCATCCTCCTCGCGCTTGTAAATTGCCCCGGAAGGGCAGGCTGCTACGCAGGCCGGATTCAGGCAATGGTTGCAGACCCGCGGCAGATATTTCATGAACAAATCATGAAATTCCATGGTGATTTCGCCTGCCATATTTTTGAGATTGATATCCTGACGAACCGACTCGCCATCGGCCAAATCATCTTCCCAGTTCGGGCCCCATTTGATTTCCATGCGCTTTTGCGTTATCAGCGAACGCGGACGTGCCACCGGCTGATGTTTCTTGCGCTTTGACGTAATCAAGGATTCGTAGTCATAGGTCCACGGCTCATAGTAGTCATCCATTTCCGGTTGATCCGGATGATAAAAGAGCTTTAAGAGCCTCTCCGGTTTGGATCCCGAGCGAAGCTGCAGCTTGCCATTTTTAAGCTCCCAGCCACCTTTCCACTTCTGTTGATCCTCCCAATGCTTGGGATACCCAATTCCAGGTTTTGTCTCAACATTATTGAAATACATATATTCCGCCCCCTGGCGGTTGGTCCAGACATTCTTGCAGGTGATGGAGCACGTATGGCAGCCAATACACTTATCAAGATTCATGACCATGGAAATCTGCGCTTTAATCTTCAAGCCAATCTACCTCCCCCTGCATTTTGCGGGCTACCACATACATATCGCGCTGGTTGCCGGTCGGACCATAATAATTGAATCCATAGCTAAGCTGACCATAACCGCCAATCATATGCGTCGGCTTCATGTGCAGCCGCGTCGGCGTATTATGCGTTCCTCCACGCGTACCAGAAATCTTTGAGCCTGGGACATTGATGTGATTATCCTGGGCATGATGCATGTAGACTACGCCCTGCGGCAGCCGCGGTGTTACGACAGCTCTTGATACTACCACGCCATTATGGTTATAGAGCTCCACCCAATCGTTATCCTTGACGCCCAACTCTTTGGCATCCTTCTCGTTAAACCAAACCGACTGTCCCCCACGGAACAAGGTTAAGAGCTGCTGGCTATCAAAATACATCGAGTGCGTGCTCCATTTATTGTGCGGTGTCAGATATTTGAGCGTTAATTCCTTGCAGCCGCCAAGTTTCTGCTTGATAGGCGCATAGTCAAGGATTGGCCGATAGGTCGCCATGGCTTCGCCGGCTTCACGCATCAGTTCATGATCGAGATAGAAATGCTGACGGCCCGTATTCGTGCGGAAGGGCAGCAGCTCTTCAATGTTGGTCGTAAAGGGCGTATACCGGCGATTCTGATTGGACCCCGTAAAAGTCGGCGACGTAATGGACTCCTTCGGCTGTACCGTCAGTTGTTCAAAGGTAAAGCGCTCACTTTCACGGTCTTTGGCCAGCCGCGTGAGATTGCTAAGGCCGGATTCCTTTTCGCAGGCTTCCCATGCCTTAACGGCCACCTTGCCATTGGTCGTCGAGGAAAGTCCCAAGACCGCATCAGCGGCCTGCTTGGCCGAATAGATGGACGGACAGCCATAGGAAATGTATGCTTTGTTATCTACGAGACCGTTGCGCTTGCCGATTTCCTGATACTCATCCGCTGAGCTCCAGGTCATAGCCTCCGCGCCCATCGTCTCGGCCACTCCTGGTCCCAGGGCAATCCATTTTTCATAGAGCTTCGTATAATCAAGTTCCGTCTCAATGAGATTGGGCATCGTCTTCCCGGGAATCGGTTCACACTCGCCTTTGCTCCAGTCGCGAATTTTGCCATAAGGCTGAGCAATCTCGCCTTTAGTATCATGCTGGATGGGCATCGCCACCACATCTTTGAGCGGTTTGAGATCAGCTTCTTTGGCTACCTCTGAAACCTTCTTGGCCAGCGTGCGGAAGATATCCCAGTCCGTACGCGACTCCCACATCGGGTCAATTGCCGCCTGGAACGGATGCACAAACGGATGCATATCGGTAGAGGAAAGATCATCCTTCTCATACCAAGTAGCCGTCGGCAAAACCACATCAGCGTACAAAGCCGACGATGCCATGCGAAAATCGATGTCCACCAAAAGATCCAATTTCCCGTCGGCTGCGCCACCGGATTGTTCGAGCTCGGCCGCCTCGCGCCATTTGATTTCTGTAGGACGGGTGGCACACTCTTCCTCCGCAAACAGACTATTTTTCGTCCCCAACAGGTATTTGAGATAGAACTCATGCCCCTTAGAGGAGGAACCAATGAGATTGTTGCGCCACATAAAGAGATTGCGCGGGAAATTCTCCGGCGCATCCGGATCTTCGATGGCAAACTGCAGGCTCTTATCTTTGAGACTGTCGACGATATACTGCTTGACATTCTTGCCAGCGGCAGCTGCTTCCTCATGGAGCTGCTGGCCGCTCTTGTTAAACGTCGGATAGGACGGCAGCCAACCGAGCCTTGCCGCCATGACATTATAGTCCCCGGCATGGCGGTAACGCGGTGTTTCCGTCGGTGCGGTGATGTCTGCGACATCTATCTCATCGCTTCGCCATTGGTCCGTGGCAAAATAATAGAACGACGTCGAGTTCTGAAGTCTTGGTGGTTTTTTCCAATCGAGGCCCGTCATGATGCGCTGCCAGCCCTCGGCGGGGCGGAGTTTTTCCTGCCCGACATAATGGGCCCAACCGCCGCCATTGCGGCCCTCAGCCGCCACGAATAACAGGTTGTTAAGAATCGCACGATAGACGATATCCGCATGGAACCAATGGTTGATACCACCACCCATGATGACCATCGTGCGGCCCTTGGTCTTGATGGAATTATCCGCAAACTCGCGCGCCGTATGAATAACCGTATCCATCGAAACACCCGTATATTTTTCCTGCCATTTCGGCGTATAGGGAATATCTTCCTCATAGGAAGCAGCAGCATCGCCGCCCAACCCACGGTCAATGGAATAGTTGGCCAAAGTCAAGTCATAAACCGTGGTTACGAGTATTTCTCCGTCCTTCGTCTTGACCCGCTTGACCGGAACAGCCCGGGTAAGCGTACGCGATTCCCGCTCATTGCCAAAATAGGGCAGTTCCAACTCAGCCACCTCATCCATGCAACCGAGTATCGAAAGCTGTGGCAGAATCTTCTCGCCTGTATCGGCATTTTCCTCACGGAGGTTCCACTTCTCCTGACGATCCCAACGATCCCCAATCGTGCCATTCGGTATGACCAGCTTGCCGGTTTTCTCATCAATGACATAATACTTAAATTCCGAATTCGCATCTTCACGCCCCAAATCAGCGGCGACCAGATAGCGATCGGTATGAAATTTGCCATTTTCTTTTTTTACCAAACGCACGAGGAACGGGAAATCCGTATACTTGCGCGTGTAATCCAAAAAGAACTTGCAAGGTTCCCCCCAATAATACTCGTTTAGGATGACATGCCCCATCGCCATAGCAAAGGCCGAGTCACTCCCCACCTTGAGCGGGATCCAGGTATCCGCCACCGCCGTCGACTCCGCATAGTCCGGCGATACCGAGACCACCTTCGTCCCCTTATAACGCGCTTCCGTCAAAAAATGCGCATCCGGCGTGCGAGTCTGCGGTACATTCGAGCCCCAGGTCATAATATAACCGGCATTATACCAATCCGAGGATTCCGGTACATCCGTCTGATCCCCCCAAACCTGCGGACTAGCTGGTGGCAAATCGGCATACCAATCATAAAACGAAAGGCCGGCACCTCCCAGCATCTGAACGAAGCGAATCCCAGCAGCATAGGACAGCATGGACTTCGCTGGAATAACCGAAAAACCAAAGATGCGGTCTGGACCGTACTTCATCGCCGTATACAGCACCGATGCAGCCACGATTTCCGCCGCTTCCTCCCAGTTCGAGCGCACAAAACCACCCATACCACGCGCTTCTTTATACCGCTTCATCTTGGCTGGGTCGCTGGCGATACTCTTCCAAGCATCAAAAGCCGTCTTATGCGTCTTTTTCGCCGCACGCCAAAGTTCCGCCAGCTCACTGCGCAGATACGGATATTTAATGCGATGCGGGCTGTAAAGATACCACGAAAACGACGCCCCGCGCGGACAACCGCGCGGCTCAAATTCCGGCATATCCGGCCCGGTCTCCGGGTAATCGTGAATTTGGTTCTCCCAGGCCACCAAGCCATTTTTGACATAGATATTCCAACTGCAGGACCCCGTACAATTGACGCCATGCGTAGAATGTACACACTTGTCAAAAGACCAGCGGTCACGATACAGGTTTTCCCAATCACGCCCGCCTTCATGGAGCTCTTGATGACCACTTTCCGATTGCTCTTTCGGAACAAGGTACTTGAACTTCTTAAAGATATTGCTCACGTTAATCTCCTTCCCAAAACATAACATCATTTTTTTCTTATTTTATTCGACTTCGTTGATTTTTCATGTGACAAACATCACTCGCTATTGATAAAGCTGCCAAAATAACGGACTGCCTTTGTAACAAAAAGCATCGACAGTTTCAACGCCGATTATTACACTACGATAGAGCATATCCCATGAATTGATTTTGTATGCATTTTAGGAGGAACTACCATGGCACTGGATAAGGAACTAGCAAATTATCTAAACAAGGAAGGTATCTTCCAGCAGATGTTTGATGTTATTCGTCTGGTCGAGCAGGACGGTCATTATATTTGCAAGTGCAATCACGACGGTTCCTGCACCATCACCAACGAAACGTGTTTTTCCGTCTGGGGAAAACCCCATCGCTGCAGCAATTGTGTCTCGCGGCAAGCCTATAACGAGGAGCGCCAACACGTAAAATTCGAATACGCCCATAACCGGTACTACTTTGTCATAGCCCGCCCCATCTGGCTCCAAGGGAAAAAATATGCCTTGGAATTTGTGATGGATGTTACCAACCAGTTCACCCAAAACAGTCCCACCGAGGGGAATTTTGTCATGAATCTAATCCATGAACTCGAACGGGTCTCTTCCCGAGACCCATTTACCGGCTTATTCAACAAAAACTATCTGCAAAAGGAATTGACACAAGCCTTGCAGCAGCGTCATACGCAATCTCAGTCAGAAGCCCCACTATACCTTGCCATCTGGGATATCGACAATTTCAAACAAGTCAACGATACCTACGGCCACGATATGGGCGACAAAATCCTGCTAAGTGTTGCTCAGGCATTGCAGCATGGCATCACCGCCGAAGATGGCATCACTGCCCGCTTTGGCGGCGATGAATTCATGATCCTATTCCGCCGGACCGACCGAGCCTATTGCGAGAAATTGCTACGAGCCATCAAAAATGACATCGACCACCAGACGCACAGCAGCCTGCTCTGCAACGAATCGACCTGTTTTCGCGTTTCGATAAGCTACGGATTAGCTGACGTTCACGCCTATGAAACCGCCGCCGCAGCCCTCCACGCCGCCGACCAGCAGCTTTATGACCGCAAGCGAAAAATACATAAAAAGGATGCGATCCAGAAGAAGGATTTTCTCCTTTCATCACGAAATAATAAAATACCTAAAATGCTGAAGGAGGGATTCCTATGGAAAAGCAAATAGCCGTCTGGCTTTTACAGCGCGGCTATGCCGATGACCTTGAGCAGGGCATCCGCTTTGCCCAAGCCTTGGCCAATAAAGAATGCACCGAGGAAATGTTGGACGCCCTCGGTCATAATATCGATGTATTTATGTCTGTGGGCGGACCGGTAACCGCGGACAATCTTCTGCCCTTTTTGCTCGACAAATACAATATGGCCCAAAAACTCATTCATTTTTGGAATGAAAATCCCAAAGACACCAATGCGATTTTCTTTTTCAACGAATGCCGCAAACTGGGCATCAGTTAAGAATCGGCAACGAAGCCTTCCCACGTTTGGGAGGGCTTTTTTTCTTTGGCAAAACTCGAACAACCGCGTTATAATAAACTTATTCGCTGTATATATGGAAAAGAATGGAGCGTCCACGTGAAAAAAACGTCGAAAATCTATCAAGACTATGTAGAAATCCTCCGGCGGGAACTCGTACCAGCCATGGGCTGCACCGAACCGATTGCCATCGCTTACTGTGCCTCTAAAGCCCGCGAAGCTCTAGGCGAACTGCCCGACCAATTGGAAATTACCGCCAGCGGCAACATCATCAAAAACGTAAAAAGCGTCATCGTACCGAACACCAATGGGCGCAAAGGCATTGAAGCTGCCGCCGCCATCGGCGTCGTAGCGGGTGATGAAACAGCCGAACTTGAAGTCATCGCCCATGCCCAGGAAAAAGACAAAGCAAAGCTTGCCGACTATATGGAAAATACCACCATCACCGTCGTATCGGCTGACTCCGATCACGTCCTCGACATCCTCGTGACTGCCAGCAAAGGCAGTAATACGGCCTGCGTCCATATCGTCAACGAACACACCAACATCGTGGAAATCACCCGCAATGGAAAAATCCTCTTCCAAAAAGAAATCATCGATACCCCCGAAACGAACAAACCCGATTATGAGAGCATGACCATCGAGGATATTTACGACTTTGCCACGACCTGCGACTTGGATGATGTCCGCAATATCCTCACGCGTCAAATCCAATACAACACCGCCATTTCCGACGAAGGCCTCAAAAACAATTATGGTGCTAACATCGGCTCGACTCTGCTCAAGGCCTATGGGAATGACATACGCATCCGCGCCCGGGCAAAAGCGGCTGCCGGCAGCGACGCCCGCATGAACGGCTGCGAACTACCGGTCATCATCAATTCCGGCAGTGGCAATCAGGGCATGACCGTCTCACTGCCTGTCATCGAATACGCCAAGGAACTCGGTGCCAGCGAAGAACGACTGCTGCGCGCCCTGCTTCTTTCCAACCTCGTTACCCTTCACGAAAAAGAAGGCATCGGCCGGCTTTCCGCCTACTGCGGTGCGGTCAGTGCCGGAGCCGGTGCCGGCGCTGGTATCGCCTGGCTCTGTGGTGGCGACTATAAAGCCGTCATCCACACCATCGTCAATGCCCTGGCCATCACCTCCGGCATTGTCTGCGACGGCGCCAAAGCCTCCTGCGCCGCCAAAATATCCGCAGCTGTCGACGCCGGCATCCTCGGCTTTGAGATGTATCGCAACGGCCAACAGTTCTACGGTGGTGACGGACTCGTATTAAAAGGCGTGGAAAACACCATCCGCAACATCAGCCGTTTAGGACGCATCGGCATGAAAGAAACCGATAAAGAAATCATCAACATGATGATCGGCAAATAAAAAGTGGATTGACTTGTCCTTTTCGTTTGACATGTCAATCCACTTTTCTTTTGGAACTCAATGGTTAGCGGCCGCTATTGCCATTTGACGAAGAATGGCTATCGCCCGCCCACGGCTGGAATAATTCTCTGTCATCCCTACGATAATAAAATGCCTGCCAGGCTGATAAACGATGCCACCATCATCATAAAGGCCATAAAGCTCCCCCGTCTTATGACAAATCATAACGCCGGGAAGTGCCGCTGGAAAACATTCGGTGTCGGTCTGCCCTTCCAAATAGCCGAGCATCACATCATCCAGCTCAGGACTTACGCAATTCCTATGATACAGCTTCACGAAAAAATCGCCCAAATCATTTACAGAGGTATAATTCTCGCGTCCCGCTGCCACCGCCTGACTATCCATCATCTTGCGTTGCAATATGGTATCCTTATACCCCTGCCGCTTGATATAAGCATTTATCTCATCCATCCCCAGCAAATCAATCATCATATTCGTGGCCGTATTATCGCTCTCGGTAATCATCAGCCGCATAATCGTATCCAACGTAAACTCTGTGCCGCTGGCATAACCAGCCAATACGCCGGCCCCTCCCACTTTATCGTAACTATGCAATATCAGATTTTGATAAAGGGATAGCTTGCCATCGCGAATCTTCTCCATCGCTGTACCTAGAATAAACACCTTGATCATGCTTGCCGACCGCATCTGCGTGGAATGGTAGCTGTACACCGCGCGATTTTCTCCCGGATAGGCCACAAACAATGCATATTGCGTACTATCCGAATTCGACAGGGCCTCCACCGCCTGTGCCAACGACTCATTACCGCTGCCTGGCACCACCTTCGCAGCTGCCCAAGCACTGCGCAAAGGCAATAGCATCGCCAGCATCAGCCCAATTAAACAACACCCGAATACTATTAAACGCCGCATCTGCCAGCCCCCACATCAGTAATTATTGACCACAAAACGATAAATATTTGCCGCTACCGGGGAAGCACCACCAAATACATAGCCATGATAACCTTCGGAATTGCGATAATACGGACTGCCATTCGACGGATAGAAGGAATAATAGAGGTAATTGCCCGCATTTTTCACCGTACACTGGAATGTGTACGGGCTACGGCTGGAAATACTAACCGACTGCGTAATAAGATACGCATGCGTTCCATCGCTATACGTTCCCATGTAATAATCGCTGGCCTCAGCGGGAACTGCCGGTGCTGCCATAAAAAGCAGTGCTGCCATTAACACAACCGAAGAAAATAAACGTTTCATCATAATACATACCTCCTTATCATCTACCAACATTACTTTATTCTTTACTTCGTCACCAGCATTACATTTCCTGCTCTAACCTTCCATGAATCCCCAACAAAATAGAGCCCGTACATCTCCTAGACGTACAGGCTCTATCCCCAACCATAATTCTTACTATTATTTTACTTCACTAAGATTATCTTTATCAATAATCAAGGGCGTGCAAAGATAAGCGGGAACAACGATTACCCCATTATTATACGACTTGACGTCGTTAATATCCGGCTGAGTGCCTTCGACCACCGCCTTAATCATGCGGACGGTTTTGGCCACCAGCAGCGATGGAGATTTGTAAATCGTAATGGCCTGCTTGCCATTCCGAATCGCATCGAGAGCCTGGCTCTCGGCATCCTGACCAGTTAATAGCGGCATTTCACTATAACCGCCTTTCGACAGCGCCTCGCGAATACCACCAGCCAAACCATCATTAGGAGAAAGGATCACATCAAGCTTAACGCCTGCATCCGGTCCCTGCAAAAGCTTTGTCATGCGTTCCGTTGCCCCTTCTGCCTTCCAGCCCTTGACGGCTACCTGGTCAAAGCTCGTTTCCTTTGAGGGAATTACGAGCTGCCCTTTATCGATGTACGGCTTTAACACTTCCATAGCGCCGTCATAAAATACATGCGCATTATTATCGGCAGGGTCCCCAGCAAATACTTCCATATTGAATGGACCGGCACCAGTCTTGAGCTGAAGTTTGGCCTCGATGTATTCGCCCATAGCCTGCCCTACGGCCAGGTTGTCAAAGGATGCATAATACGATACCGCATCGGTATTCATAATCAGACGGTCATAGGCAATAACAGCCACTTTTTTCTCTTTGGCTTCGGTCAACACGTCTTTTAATGCGGTACTGTCCACCGCCCCGATAACCAGGCATTTCGGACTATCCGCCAACTGTTTCTTGATTTGCTCAATCTGCTGCTCGGGCGTATCGGCAAACTGCAGGTCTACCGTATAGCCCTCTTTTTCGAGCTTTTCCTTGATGGTCTGACCATTCGTCTGCCAACTGCTCGAAGAATTGGCAAAGGCTACTGCTACTTTTTTGCTATTGTTATCACTGCCGCCACAGCCTCCGAGCACCAAAGTGCTGACAGCTAGCAACGCTAGGCAGAGAATTGTAATATATTTCTTCATGGAAAGGCCTCCTTAAATCTTGAACTTCGCCGCATGTTCGGAAAGCTCTTCGGCCAGGCTGGCGAGATTGCGGCTGGCATTCGCTACTTCATCCATAGCTGCAGACTGTTCTTCCGTTGCCGCCGACACCGACTGTGTTTCCGAAGCTACATCGAGACCGGATTTATTAATCCCTTCCATCACATCGACAAGCTCTTCTGCCTTAGCCGTAGATTTACGTGCTTCCATCAGGATGTCATCCGCATGCTTGGTAAGATTAGAAACCGCTGCTGAAATCGTCTCAAAGGCACTGCCGGCTTTTGAAACGACTTCACGGCCGCTCTTGACATCTTCAGTCCCCTTCTGCATGCGCATAACCGCCTGCTCCGTATCCCTCTGGATTGTCGTGATGAGTTCCGAAATTTTCTGGGCAGCCGTATTGGATTCCTCGGCCAGCTTACGAACCTCATCGGCAACAACCGCAAACCCTCGACCGGCATCGCCAGCCCGAGCCGCCTCGATAGCGGCATTGAGCGACAACAGATTGGTCTGTTCCGCGATTCCCGAAATCGTAACCGAAATCTGCCCAATCTCTTCGGAGCGTTCTGCCAATTTCTTGATAACCTCTGCGGAATCGGTTACCGAATCGGCAATTTCAGCCATCTGATCTACCGCACCAGCAATGGCATTCTTACCATCGGCGGCAATCCCTTCCACATTGCGGGCCGCATCGGCCGAGGATGACGCTTTATCCTGAAAACCATGGAGGCTCTCCGACATTTCCTGAATATCTTCTAGCGACTTGCTGACAGACTCTCCCTGAACGCTGGTATTGCCAGCTACATTCGTGATGGATACTGCCACCTGCTGGGTAGCCTGAGCCGATTGGCTGGCGTTTTCCGTCAGCTGCGTAGCAAACGTCGATACTTCATCTGCCGTCTGCTGAATATTTTTAATCAGCGCCCGCAAATTCTTAATCGTATCCCCATAAGCAGTCGTAAGCTGTCCTAACTCATCCTGCGTCTTGGCCACCGCCTCAACCGTAAGATTACCGGCTGCCACTTCCTTGGAAACCACCATGAGATACTGAATCGATTTCATAATGGAAGCACTCAGATAAAATGCCATAAAGCCAGCGAGCAGAACGACGAACAAAATGCAGACAATCAGCGTCCACTTGGTATGCTCATATTGTTCCGAGGCTTCCGCACTCTCTTTGTGGATGAAATCCTTGCTGCTATCGACTACACGATTTAGCTTACTAGTCATATCCGCATATTGGCCGTTTGACTTATCCAGCAGTTTGATAGCCTCTTCCTTCTTGCCATCCTTCGACAGCTTGATGATTTCCTTGGTATTTTGTTTATATTTTTCCCAAGTCCCACGCATATCGTTGAAATCATCGCGCGCATCTGGTGCTACTGCCGGTTCGATGGTATCAAAGGCAATATCCAGCTGATCAGCTTTCTTCATCGTCTCCTGAGCTGCATGAATGCGATTCGGAAGCGTTGTTGCCGTCACCACCGCATATTCTCCCTGACGATAATCTGCCAATGTACGGCTACTTTCCACACCAGCCAGCACACTAGAAAGATGTTCCGTTGCAATGCGCAACGCACCACTATTAATGCTGTTCAAACTATACCCCGTATAAAGCCCATTGGCCAAAAAGATTGCAATGAGCACACCAAAAACCAAAAACAATTTCTGGCGAATCGTCAACTTATCCACATTACCCACTCCTTACTTGTTGATAATCTCTTCTAATTATATCATAATTAATGCACATTTTCCTTAAAATCAATAAAAAATCTCCGAGATATTGGAAGTATTTTCACATTTTTATTCTTCTTTTTTATATCTCTATTCTTTTTATCTCTCACTTCCTATTTTTTATTCTGCTCAATCCGTTAAGCGTTTTTCCGCACAATATAAAAAAGCTATAAGCTAACGATACCTGATTGCCTTATCACAATCAATCCCCTTGCCTATAGCTTGTAACGCAATTTCGTTTCTCTCAACGTTTTCGTTCAAATGCTCATTCGATATTGCAGACTTCCCGGCCACAATTCTCACATTGGATTGCCTCTTTCAAATACTCCAAATCCTTGATAAAAATCAAATGACCACGGTATTCAATAATTCCTGCTTTGCGCAATTCACTGAGCATACGGTTGAGACTCTCGCGAGCAGTTCCCGAGTAATTGGCCAATTCTTGATTCGTCAGCGGCACAGAGATCAGAATTCCTCCATCCACCGCTTTGCCGTAGCTGTTTGACAGGCGAATCAAAGTCGAATACAAGGCACCTTTCTTCCCATACAAAACCAGATCCCGGAATTTTGAATGCTGTTTCCGCATATGCGCGCTGATAAGTTTTAGCAAATTCACTGCCAGCTGCGGCTTTTTCTCCAGATACGCCTGCAATACAGGAAACTCAATGGCATAGACCTCGGCTGCACTCTGCGCCACCGCATTGAAGATGTAAACGGGGCTGCTCTCGTACAGTGGCAATTCACCAATTATACTGCTGCGCGTTGCCAACCGCAAGCTGAGTACCCGTCCCGACGATGCGTATTTCGTGATAAAAATCTGTCCCGTCCGCACAATATAAAAATACTTGGCAGGATTCCCTTCATGAAACAGGTACTCTCCATCATGAAGCATGACAACCTTGCCGGGGATTTCATAAAGCTGACGAACTAACGATTCCATAGATTCCATGGCAATTACCTCATTTCCTATTTCTAAGAATAGTTTACTAGAAAAATGCATTTTCACCTGTAACATTTATCACAGCACTCGTGAGATTTGTTACTTACAGCTTGATGTTTTTTAATTATACTTGATGTAAATCATAAACTGATTTACACGTATTCATTATTCTTTTCATCGAATAGGAGTATTACTATGGCAGAAAACAATGTATTGCAACTGCTTGGCGATAGACCAAGCCGCAAGGAAATCCTGGCCCACTGGGAACCAGAAAACGAAGCCTTCTGGAACGCCTTTGGCAAAAAGATTGCCAACCAGAATCTCTATACCTCCACCTGGGCTCTGACCTTGTCCTTTGTCGTCTGGACGCTCTGGGCAACGATTGCCGCCAAGCTGAATAGTGTCGGCTTTCACTTTACCGACGAGCAGATTTTCACCCTGGCCGCCCTGCCCGGACTCGTTGGTGCTACAGGCAGACTCCTCTATACTTATCTACCCGGACTTATCGGCGGCAGAAATTCCACCTTTATCACCACAGCCCTGCTCTTGCTGCCCATCATCGGCCTGGGCAACGCCCTGCAGGATACTGCCACCTCTTACGATACCTTTGTATTGCTTGTTTCCTTCATCGGGATCGCCGGAGCAAACTTCTCGGCCTCGATGGCTAACATCGGCTTCTTCTTCCCCAAGGCCCATAAAGGTCTTGCCCTCGGCATCAATGCTGGTGTCGGCAATCTTGGCGTCTCACTCATCTACCTGACGGCCCCACTTCTTTTGGGCTGGAATCTTTCCTCATTTTTCGGCCCTGGTCTCATAACCAATAGTGGCACAACGATTTTCCTGCAGAATGTCTGCTATTTCTGGGCCATTCCCACGATTATTACCCTGGTACTGATTTGGCTGTTCATGGATAACCTGCCGCTGCCCAAGCAAAGTCCCAAATCCATCCTTTCGATTTTCGGCAACAAACACACCTGGCTCATGTGCTGGATTTACACCTGCGGCTTTGGTTCCTTCATCGGCTTTTCTGCGGCGTTGGGACTTCTCGTCACCAAAGAATTTCCGGAAGTCTCCTTCTCCATGGCCGCCTTCCTCGGCCCTTTTATCGGTGCCAGTGTCCGCCCCCTTGGGGGCTGGCTGGCCGATAAAATCAACAGCGGCTCCCGCGTTACCCTGCTGTCCCTTTTCGTCATGCTGGCAGCCAGCCTGGTTGTACTCGCGGGAATCCAGGCCCATAATTTCGCCATGTTCTTCGCAGCCTTCCTGCTGCTGTTTTTGACTACTGGTTTTGTCAACGGCGCCTCCTTCCGCATGATTCCCTATATCTTCAACAATCCCTTTCATTCCTCGCTGGTCACCGGTTTCACCGCAGCCATTGCTGCCTATGGTGCTTTCCTGATTCCGAAGATTTTCGGTTGGTCCTACGCCAATTTCCAAAGCGTAACCCCAGCCTTTTACCTGCTCATCGCCTTCACGGCCAGCACCATCCTGATTACCTGGTGGTTCTACGACCGCAAAGGCTCCGGAATGAACTGCTAAAACAAAAGCCTTCCCGAATACGGAGAAGGCTTTTGTTTCGCGATAAATCCTGTTACAATATTGCTAGCTACAAAAAAAGGAGACGATATTGTATGGACCCACGCACAGGTCTCACTCATTTTGACGAAGAAGGCCAGGCCATCATGGTCGACGTCAGCGGAAAACAAGAAACGAGCCGCACGGCCATCGCTACCGGCCGCATAAAAGTCAATCAAGCGGTCTACGATGCCATAGAGCAGGGAACCGCAAAAAAAGGTGACGTTCTCGGCGTCGCGCGCGTTGCCGGCATTATGGCCGCTAAGTCCACCAGCTCGGTCATCCCCCTCTGCCATCCGCTGCCCATTGCCAAATGCAGCGTCGATTTCACGATGCTGCCCACGGAATGCGCCGTTGAAGCCAAAGCTACTGTCAAGGTAACCGGCCAGACCGGGGTCGAAATGGAAGCACTTCATTCCGTCAGCGTTGCTCTGCTGACGATTTACGATATGTGCAAGGCTATCGACAAACGCATGGAAATCCAATATATCCACCTCGATAAAAAGACCGGGGGGAAAAGCGGCGAATTCATCCGCTGATAAAAAAATTCCGTTGACTCTCCTTAGAGAGACCAACGGAATTTTTTATTTCTTACAGTTCGTCTTTCAGAACTTTAACCGCTGCGCTTGCGCCCAGACGGCAGCAGCCAGCATTGATATAAGCTTCCATCTCTTCACGCGTATGGATGCCGCCAGCAGCCTTCATGCCAACATTTTCGTTGATATGCTTCTTGAAGAGGGCGATATCCTCCAACGTTGCACCAGCCGTGCCGAAGCCCGTGGACGTCTTGATGATGTCAGCACCGCTCTCATTGACACATTTGCAAGCAGCGATTTTCTCTTCTTCCGTGAGGAAGCAAGTCTCAACGATGACCTTGAGCACGCGGTCACCGCAAACGCGTTTCAGAGCACGGATCTCTTCCGTAACATAGTCCGTCTCACCAGCTTTGAGCATGCCGATGTTGATGACCATATCGATTTCTACCGCACCATCGGCCAAAGCCTGTGCCGTTTCAGCAATCTTGGCAGCCGTATTGCAGTTACCATTCGGGAACCCCACAACCGTTGCAATCTTCAGGGCATCACCATATTTTTCTTTGATGCGCGGAATAAAGCAGGACGGAATCATAACAGTAGCTGCCTGATATTTTACCGCCTCATCACAGATAGCCTGGATATCCTCCCAGGTAGCCGTCTGTTTCAGCAACGTGTGGTCAACACGAGACATAATTTCCTTTGCGTTCATTTAAAAATCCCCTTTCTCGGTAGTGCATTCTTTACGGTTCTTATTATAATCCTGTTGTGAAATTTTGTAAATATATTTTTGAACTTTTTTTCAAACCAAAGATTTTGCCGTATATTGATCCGTGATAAAGGCCGTGGCGAAACCACCTTTAAGTGCTGCCCGGATTGCTGGCAGACGGTGTTTCCCCCCAGCCAGCATAAGCCGCTGCGGCTTAGCCTTCAAATCCTCCAGGGAAATTCCCACCGTACGCTCATCAACATGCGGCGCACAAATTTCCCCCTGCTCATTATAAAAACGTGAGCATACGTCCCCTACCGCATGTTTCTGAATGAATTTGCATTCTTCATCGTTGATATAATACCCCAGGTGGAATATCGTTGACTCTTTGCTGGCTGACCCCACCGTAAACACCGCAATATTGGCATCACGCCCCAACTGCAGGATATTCCGAATGAATTTATCCTGCGACACGATATTCTTCACCTCAACCGTATCAAACATCACTGGCAAAGGCAGATAATACCCCTGCGCCGAATATGCCTGGGTGAACAAATCAAGAATTTCCTGCGCATAGGTTCGATTGTTGTTGAGACTGATACCGCCTTTGAGCTCAACAATCTTCGCATGCGGCATATTCTTGTGCGGCAGTCGTTTGGCCATCTCATAGAGAACTTCTCCCCAGCCTACGCCCACAATGTCATCCTCCTTGATGACATCGCTGAGATATTCGGCCGCCATCGCACCAATCGCCTTTTTTTGCTCGCTTTCCGTCTCCATGGGCGCTGCTGCAATTTTGACATAGTCCAGTCGATATTTTTCCCGCAACCGGTCTTCCAAAGCAGTCATGCTTTCCGTCGGGTCGATAATCTTGATTTCCACATACCCCTGTTCCTTGGCATAGCGAAGCAGGCGGGAAACCGTCGGCCGTGATAACTGCATGGTTTCGGCAATCTTCTGCTGGCTCATATCGGATTCATAGTATAACTTGGCTACTGCAATACTCTGTCCGTCTTTACTCTCCATCCGTTACTCCTCTCAAGCTATACTAGTTTCCTGTTCCTGTAGATTTATTTTCCCGTATAACGGTACACTTCGGTCCAATTGCGACCATAGGCGCTGTAATAATCGATTTCTCCCCCCTGGTCACCAGTGCGCCAGCTGCCTCCCCGTGGATTATTCACCCCACGAGCTTCCACGGTCTTGCCGTTCCCGATATAGATAGCCACATGCGCATCCGGTTTGCAAAGGATATCTCCTCGTTTGAGATTGTCTTTTACTGACGCCC
Source organism: Selenomonas sp. ND2010 (assembly GCF_000702005.1). Taxonomy (GTDB): domain Bacteria; phylum Bacillota; class Negativicutes; order Selenomonadales; family Selenomonadaceae; genus Selenomonas_A. The sequence continues at coordinate 19,181 of NZ_JNKI01000013.1, forward strand.
ACGAATAGCGCGTAAAGCCGCCAATTCGCTGCATGTCCGGCCAAATCGTATCGGCATCACCGGTTTCCTGTTTGCCGTTATACAAACGGTAAAAATCCGGATTCTGCTGCCAAGCAGCAATAATGGGGAAGCCCGCATGATCCAGCGCATGATAAACCAGCGATGAGCAATCATAATCCGGACCCTCCCGCGACCCCGTATAGGGGCAGCTTGCCGTAGCATTTTCTGCCCCTTGCGAGTATCCATGACGCGGATCATCGGCAATCGCCATTGCCCATTGGACCGCTGTTTCCATATCCGGCTGCTGGCTGGCTGCCTCCGCTTTCGGAGCCTTTATCATATTCTTGCCAGCTTCTGCTTCCGCCTGCATAATCTTGACGCTTTCCTGCACTACCTGATTAGCCGTCTGCTCCTGTGCAGCAAAACTTCCCGTTGCCAGGATGCCCACTGCACCTAAAACCAACGCGCCCAGTCCATACCATCTCTTTTTCATATCTATCCCTCGCTTTCAGCTGAAATCGTTATATTCATTCTTATATTATATCATATTTTTCTGAAACCTTGTCCAAAACAAAAGCTGCGAAGCATTAGTTTTCATGCCTCACAGCTTTCGTCTCATCGTATTATAACGCCGTTATTCTGTTTTTTCCACAGGCAAAACTTCCGCTTGGCGTTTCACCAAGGTGGGAGACACCTTCTTCCGCGTTATAAACTTCCCTTTACTACTGCATTTACCTGCGCAATGGCGGTATGTGCCTTATCAATCGAAAGGCCTAGGACACGCAGCTGTTTGTCTGGGTTGTGGAATCCCATACTGCTCTCGGCAGCTACAAAATCCCAATACCACTGAGCTTCACGCAACGTCTGACGTGCTGCAGCGAGCTGTTCATCGGTCGCCCCAGCATCCATAGCAGCTTTGATTGTCTGATGAGCTTTTGCTACGGTCTGTCCAGCAATCCGCTGCAGTCTGAAGGTATTATCCCCAATTGTCTTGACGCGCTTCGTCAGCGTTTCCGCACTTTCCTGATGGCATTTCTGGCAAGACTCCTGTGCCGTCAGCAGCGGATTCGTCATCCAATGGGACGTGTATTTCTGCCCATCTTTGCGCATATACGGCATATGGCAGTCAACACAAGTAACCCCATTCATCGCGTGAATGGAATCCTGCCAAGTTTCATAATCCGGATGCTGAGCCTTGAGCATCGGCGTCTTGGAATCGGCATGAATCCAGTCCTGCGTGAAACCACCCGCATGTCCATCCTGATAATACTGATAGATCTGCTCGGCATCGAAGCCATTATCCCATGGCTCAACTACCCGGCCATCTTCCTTGGAGAAATAATACTCGTTATGGCACTGGCCACAAACATAGGCACGCATCTCATTATGGGATGCCTGGCTGATATCAACGCCACGGCGAGCCATAGCCTCGACAAAGCCCTGCTGATAAACGCGCAGTTCCATCGTCTCAGGATCATGGCAGCTTGAGCAGCCAAACCACTCATCGTCTTTTATTGGCGCAGCAATTTCATCAAATGGCTTTGTAGCAAAGTCCCAGCCACTCTCTTTGAAGTAAACATCATACATATAAGAACCCTTGCAGACGATACACGATCCCTTTTGCCCCGGACGGCGTTTCGACTCCAGGATATCGATTCCAGCATAAGTATGCCCTCGGTCATCATCATATTGAATGGCAAACTTATAGCCCTTAAAGTTCTGAACCGCCTCCGGCTGCTCCTTCAGATGATCCACCTTATCCGAACCACCATACCCCGTTGGCGATGGATGCATCTCATTGTTCTTCATAAAAGACTCGTACTCCAGCGGGTAAGCATCCTTATACCCATCCTTTGTCAATTGCTGATCCTTAGGAATCTTAGCCAGTTTTACGCTGTCATCATTGGGCGCCGCACCAATGCGAACCACCACAAAGCCAAAGAATACAAGGCAGACAGCTGCGATTCCCGCTAATATTTTCTGTAGCTTACTCAACTTTTATCCCCCCTTCGAGATGGTTCGCGCCATGAGCGATACTGCTATGGCATTTCAGGCAGTCAGCACCAGTGTCGAGGTCAACACCAACCTGAGCATGAACATTCTTCATGGTATTCTCGTGACAGCGCAAGCAATTCGCATTGACCGTCTTCTTAGCATCGGCCGACAACTTGATGTGAGCCGGATAATCCCGCATTACCTCATGATAGGTATCCACCATGCCGGTTCTTCCCTTTTCCATTAGGTAGATCGCCATGTTATCATGGGGCAGATGACAATCCGTACATTCCAGTTTACTGTGGGTTGACTCAGCAAACGTCCACGCTTCCGTTTTCATTGCATGACAAGTACCGCAAAATTCCGGGCTGCCCGAAAACGACATCATTGCCGCGCTAAATCCGCAAACTGCAATACCAAGGACGAATCCCCCCGCCAGACATGCTAATGTATGCTTCTGAATAAGCTGTTTGAAATCCACTTCCGCTCCCCTCCTCTCACTTCTACGCCCATTATAGCATTTGTCAAAACGATGTGATGTTGCTCACGCAACCATTTTCAGAATTTTTTACACAAAAAAAAACCACGTTCATCTGCTGTTCTCCAGCGATAAACGTGGTTTTCTCCTTATTGCAGCAAAGATAGAACGCTGCTGCTATTTTGGTTTGCCTGCGCCAGCATGGACTGAGCAGACTGGGTAAGGACATTATACTTCGTGTATTCTGTCATTTCCTTGGCCATATTCGCATCCCTTATGGTAGATTCCGAAGCGGTTGTCCCCTCCTGCTGCGCGATGATGTTATCATACGTCATTCCCAGACGGCTGGTCTGTGCCCCCACCAGCGTGCTGGCATCCAGCAAATACTCGATTGCCCGGTCCAAAAGCCCCGGCTCATCGTTCTTCACCATACGCGTCCCATCCAGTGACATCCGCCCGCCTTGATTGCCTAAAAGCTTCTCCCGGCTGGCCTGCGTTAAGACGTTATAGTCTTTGTAGGATGCTACCCCAGGTATATAGTTGAAAAGATGATCCATTGAGGTCTGCGGAATCTGAACATGAATGTTCATACTGGCTTTATCGGTATGATGGATAACCAAATCCCGGACATAGATTCCCCGCGTAGCCTTCTGCACATCATCTAAAACACCATCCGCCAGCTTAGCTCCTTTCTCTTGCAAATATGGATACTGGCTGGAATAATTCCGCAAATCAAATTTGCGGTCATCATAAACGGTTAAAGTTCCCGCCTCAGGATCCGCCGCAAAATGCAGCATATGCGAGTGCCCATTTATGATGTGTTCCATAGCATTGCCACCCTGATCATAAAGAGCCTGTACCAGAGATTTTACATCCGTTACCCCAGAAATATCTATGATGGTAGTCTTGATATCCGCTCCAGATTGTCCACTGGCCGGCCGATCTGCATCCGAGGGATCATCCTTTGACTTGAACTGGAAATTAAACCACTGATCTGCGCAGGTAGCACAGTATACCCGAAAGCCCTTACCATCCAAATCATCCGGCAATGACAAACTGTTGCTCGAGGCATATGCCTTGAAGTCTATCGTATAAGCGCTCATATTGCCCTGCGACAAACTGATGACCTGGCTGTTACCAGCAGATTCTCTAGCATACGCAGTTACTTTCAATCCTTTAGTTCCTGCCACTGCATCGCTGCCATCACTAAGATACGCGCTCTGTGCTGACATAAGCGAAATAAATGCATCAGCCACGGTCTTCGTATTGTCATTCGCCATATATGACCTGAGGGAATTCAAATCGAAAGTTATCCCGCTCGGCAAGTGCTTCAAAGCTTCAAAAGATGTTGGCACCTTGCTGTCAATGAATTCAATCGTTCCTACACCGCTAGTACTCAGAGCCTTGCCTTGAAGTGCCTCAATAAACGCTTCTAGCTTATCACTGTCCGTGGTATCATAAGCCGTGAGGTCCATCGTGTAGCTCGCACGCGGCCCCTCATGGTAAGCACCTCTATCAACACCACCATTAGCTACCGTCACATTACCATTATAAGCCGTTACCGTTTCAAAATTCACAGTCGTCGTTGTCGGCGCTATCGCATCAGCCCCGGCCACTGACGAAAAACCATCCGTAGTTGTTATTGTAGCACCCGAATAAACAGACGTAAGTGTCATCTGACCATTAGCCATAGACAGTCTGACATAACTATCCACGGCATTGTCTGGCTTATAGGTATCCCAAGTACATAATTTGTAATCGGAAAGATTGGCATCCCTGCCTACCTCATAAACGCCCGTAGAATCACGCGTTATCGAACCGCCATCCACAATACGTACATAAGCGGTCCCGCTTGTTCCAGAACAATTAATCGCTATTCCAGAACCTGTAGGCGCTCCACCCACATTCAACGCCAGGCTAGCCGGGCTGCCACCGCTGCCGCCTACGTAATGAGCTGGTACATCCACTACCTGCGTGGTAATATCGGTAGCAGGATCATGATACTCCTTATAAGTTGCTGGTACATAGGTGCCCGCCGAAGCCGGCACACCCTTAGCACTTTTATTCCCTAAACCTGTAGACGTAGCACTGCTGCGCCCATACTTCTTGCTCTCACCGCCACCTATAGTTTTCTCAGCTGAACCTGCGGATTGGCTCCATCCCTTCACCGTGGCATTATTAGCTGCTGAACCAGAATAAGCTGTAGTGACACTGACAACATTGCCACTACTAGTCGCACTGCCTACTACACCTTTACCGCTGATAGCTGATGCCACCGCACTCGCTATACCAGCAGAATCCAAACCGTTGATATTTATCTCCACTACATTTTCACTGGAACCTGCACCATGGCGATAATTCTTGCCCGTAGGATTATTCGTCAGTACATAATAAGTAGCACTTGAACCTGAACTATTGCTGGCCGTATAAAAGCCCACGCCTTCCGCATTCGACGAATCATAACCAGAAAAATCAACAGTAAAGGAAGCTGGGGACGCTGTCGTAGGTGGATCATAGTAGCCATCCGCACCACCTTCAAGATTCTTACTGGTCAGATTCCCTAACAGCGGCTCTATCGTTACCGCTGTCGTACTATAAAACGGCAATACCGCAAACGGCCCTGTCTGACCATCCAGCGTATCATACTGATCAGCAATCAGATTCAAGGTACCGCTTTCCGGCACCGGCTCTGGCTTGTCCAGGATTCGCCAGGTGTAGATTTCATCCACCTTTTTGTCGCCCACCAAGAGCAGCTTACCGTTGTAGTTCGTTTCGTACGCAATATCATGTACCTGATCAAACCCCTGCGAAATCTCCTTTTGTATCGTAAGCCGATCCAAGTCCGTATTCGTATCATTATTCGCATCAAGAACTTTGGCCTTGATTGTCCTCATAATCTCCAGCTGTTCCTGAATGGCTCCTGCCGCCACATTCAACATAGTCTTGCCATTCTGCACATTCGTAGCATCCTGCTCAAGTGCTCTTAGCCGTACCCGCATACGCTCAGAAATCGAATACTCTGATGCACCATCACCTGCGCCAGTTATTTTGGTTCCCGTCGCCACTTTCTTGAGCTTCTTTCCCAAAGAGGAAACATTCTTGTTCAACTCTCCCAATGAAAGCATAGCCGATGGGTTATTCATTACCGTCATAGTCATAGCCAATCCCTCACGTCCCTATGAAATAGAATTCTATCCTTATCCTCAAAGACAAAACCTGCTATTTATTATATCGTTCTTACGCATTTTTTCTTAAATCAAATTGTAACTGTCGATGACAGTATTTAAAATCATGCTTGCAGCAAAGACAAAACGCTACTGTTATTTTGGTTTGCCTGTGCCAGCATAGACTGCGCAGACTGGGTAGCGTGCTGGCATCCAGCAAATACTCGATTGCCCGGTCCAAAAGCCCCGGCTCATCGTTCTTCACCATACGCGTCCCATCCAGTGACATCCGCCCGCCTTGATTGCCTAAAAGCTTCTCCCGGCTGGCCTGCGTTAAGACGTTATAGTCTTTGTAGGATGCTATCCCAGGTATATAGTTGAAAAGATGATCCATTGAGGTCTGCGGAATCTGGACATGAATGTTCATACTGGCTTTGTCGGTATGATGGATAACCAAATCCCGGACATAGAATCACGCGTTATCGAACTGCCATCCACGATGCGTACATAGGCAGTCCCGCTTGACCCGGAAAAATCAATAGTTCATCTCTATTTCTTACCATTCTAGGCTATTAGCATTCTGTAGAAAATCAAAGAGCCCCATGGTCAATATGCCGTCCTCATCCTGGAACGGCTTGATTACCTCCTTTACGATGATAATCTTTTTAAAGGAATCTCTCATCGCCAATAAGGAAGCCTTTTCCTGCTTGACCTTCTCCGCATCCGGCAATTGAAATGCAGATTGGATATAGTAGCGCTTACTGCCCAGATTGGCTACAAAGTCAATTTCCAAATGCCTGGTCAGTTTGCTCCCTGTATTTTTATCAATATAACGCTGGTTTACGGTGCCCACATCGACATTATAACCGCGCATCCGAAGCTCGTTGTAAAGGATATTTTCCATCAGATGGGTTTCCTCAACCTAGCGAAAATCCAAGCGGGCATTGCACAAACCAACATCCTCAAAATAATATTTCAAGGGACTGCCGATATACTTGCTGATAGTATTGTTGCTTATCGATGAGTACAGCCGGCTCTTGAAAGTAGCTTCTATCTTCGTAGGATTAGTCAGTGCCCCAATAGATGATGCCAGGACATTCAGCAAATCCTCCAACTCCTGCTGTTTTTCGATATTATTCCTCTCGACGATATCTTTGATGTACGTTTCCCGGAACAAGCGCATAAGATACTGAACCTTCTATGACCTTATTTAAATAAGTATTACGCTTTACCTCCATCGGCTCCTCCATTTCAATTAAGTTGTCCATGGACATGTTTATATAAGCATTATGCTACAGGAGCTATTGGAACGCATTAAAATAATAGAAAAGTTGTCCATGAACTGATGATGAAAAAAGCTATGACATTCCCGCGCCTACATTGTACGCATAATGCCATAGCCCTTTTTTACTTTCTTAGTGCCACTAAAGTACCCACACAAACCAGCACACTGCCAAGCCACAGTACCCATATATACGGCTTGGTGCTGACACTTGTTGTAATTGCCTGTTGTGTTTCCGTTTCGATTGATGGCAGGATTTCCAGGCGCACTTGTTTCTGGTCAGCTGATACGCCAGTCAGGCGCACGCGTTTCTCGCCACCAAATACATCGACAGGCTTTGAAGTGCCGCCCTCAAGGGTTGCCTGTATCGTCGGTTCGACACGTTCGATCGTATCGCCATCAGTCACGGCGATAACCGCTTTGACAAGCATCTTGCCACCGCCCTGTTCCTCGAGCGTCACACCTTCAAACCGATAGGCAAAGAGATCATCCATATCCATACGGCCATATTTCAAGATAAGTTCCTGCCTGCCACTATCCTTCGGTGGCGTCGGCGCGATGTAGATATCGCCGCCAATCGTCTTGTCGATGGCTGGCTCGCGGGCCGCATCTTCGCCGTTGGCATGAAGTTTCGTCAAAGCGCGCACCTCACGGCCATCAACGGTATAGATGTAGTATTTCGCCCGCATATCACCAGCAAACTCTTGCCCCTTGAAGACAATTTCATGACCATAAAGGGTAACTGGCTCACCAACTGCCAGCTCTTGCGAAGTCGTCTTACTGCCGCTGCCAGACAAGACAATGGCCAGCAGCGCCAGCCCCAAGCCAGCATGCGCAATCATGCCGCCCAAACCGATTGCCTGCTTGCGCCAGCTCCAAACGGATGCAGCAACGCCCATAAGGGCTGCGCCGGCCAGCAAAAGCGGCATAATCTGCTGGATTCCCATCAGCCAGGCCAGTGCAGCGCCCAAAAGGAAAAATACGCCCAACGGTTTCAGCGGTGCCGCTTTTTGACCGACTCCATAGCGCTGCAGGCTTGCACCAGCGAGGCAAAGCATCAGGACAATCGCCAGCGGCAGCGTCGTGCGCACGTAAAAATCCGTATCCACAGCAGCCGGCTTGCCCCAAAGCTGTGTAAGAAGTGGCATCGACATGCCAAGAAAGATGACGGCCGCGATAAAGACCAGCAGCAAGGCCCCCAGCAGCACCAGAAATTCACGGCTGTCATAGGCAGGATACATCTCCCCCTGTGGCAGTTTGCCTGCCCGGACGGTCAACAGCAGCAAACCGCCGACAAGGACCAGCGCATTGACGACCGCAATCGTCATGCCGATGCTCGTGCCGCTGAATGAATGTACCGAAAAATCCCCTAGAATGCCGCTGCGCGTCAAAAACGTGCCATAAAGAACCAGCGAAAAGGCAAAAATCGCCGCCAGATGCACCATCGACAGTGCCGCAGCCCGCACGCGGGCCACGCGCAGCACATGGATGAAGATACCAGCCACCAGCCAGGGAACGAGCGACGAATTCTCAACGGGATCCCAGCCCCAAAAGCCGCCCCATCCCAGGACCTTATAGGCCCAATAACCGCCAATGAAGATCCCGGCACCGAGGAAAGCCCATGCTGCCAGCGCCCATCGGCGCGCCGTCTCCAGCCATGCTTTTGCCGGCTGCCCTTCGATAAGAGCCGCTGCCGAGCAGGCAAATGGCACCGCCAAAAGCGCGTAGCCAAGGAAGATAATCGGCGGATGGATAGCCATCCATGGGTCCTGCAGCAGCGGATTCAGTCCGACGCCATTTTCGACCGCAACCTCCTGCAGCAAAAACGGACTCTTGGCCAGCACGAGAATAGTCAAAAGCGTCTGCAAGATCATATACACGCACATGCCGACAGCGGACAAACGCCGACGATGACTCAGGACAACACCAGCCGCCGCATGGAACAGCAGCCAGAGCAAAAACGAGCCCTGCTGACCAGCCCAAAAGGCCGAGAACTTATACATCACCGGCAATTCCACCGACGAATAGCTTGCCACATAGGCGATTTCAAAGTGATTGCCAAAAATCAAAACCAGCAAATAAATACTGGCGCAAAGCGTACCGGCAAACGACAAAATCGTTAGCCAGCGGCCATAATGCTCCATGTGCTCCGTACGCACTGCATAACAAAGAAGGGCACATAAGGCCAACGCCAGCGTAATCGCTAAAAATATCGTACCAACCAAAAGAAGAAGCCTCCTTTTTATTTCTGCTGCTCGTATTTCGACGGGCACTTGATGAGCAGTTTATCGGACTGGAACGCACCATCCCGATACTTGCCCACGGCGACAATATGATGGGCTTCATCAAATTGATCCGGCTTTGTCCCATGATAACGCACGAGCATATTTTCCCCCGTGTCCTCATCGAGCAACGTGAACACAAAGTATTCGCCTTCCATATGCGGAGCCTCAGCTTTTTTGTCCAACAGCCCCTTGACCTGGACACTGCTCGTTGCCGTCCGCGCCTCAGCAATGCCGACATACGGCGTGACCGAATCGACGAAGCTATACCCCGCATAGCCGATAAACGCCAGAATCAGTATTCCCAGCAATATTTTCCGGTTCATGATAACGCCTCCTTATCCCCACGGCCAACGCTCCGCCATACCAGCCAAACATAGAGCAGTGTTGCATCGATAAGCCCTGCCAGCAGCGTCCCCAGCATTACCGGGTCCATATCGAGCGAACCACTGCCGTTGATGACTGGCGATGGATGCAGCGAAAAATACAGCCGTGGAATGATGAACACCAGGAATGGTACCGTCAGAAACGAAAACAACGCATAAACTGCTGTCACCCGCGCCCGCCGCCGTGGCTCAGGCATTGCAGCCCGCAGCGTCAAGTAGGCCCCGTAAATCAGCAGCAATACGAAAATTGTCGTCTGCCGTGGATCCCAGTTCCAATAAGCGCCCCATGTCAGCTTGGAAAAGATAGCACCACTGAGCGTTGCCAGCACGACAAATACCAAGCCCAGCTTGGCTGACGCCGCACTCAGACGATCCGCTTCCATCTCCTGCCGCCGTAGATACCTTGCGCCCCACCAGGCACTCATAAGGAATGCCAGCACCGATACCCACGCCATGGGAATGTGGAAAAATGCGATGCGCACATAGTCTCCCAGCCCCTGCGCCGGTGGTACCACAAAGAAAACCAGATATATCAGCACTGCCGTAAGCACGCCAATCAGCCACGGCAGGATTCTAGCCTGTATCACTTTTATCCTCCCCATATCATACAATCCGCTAGTTAATCCTCATACCAAAGATAATCAAATAAAATCGACGCCCCGACGAGCAGAATAAAATCGTAAAGTGCCATGCCACCAAGATACGAAACCGTAACTGCACCCCCACCGAAGGCCCCTGCCGTAAGCGATATCGCCGGCAAAAACACGGGCAGGATAATTGGCAGCATCAATATCGAAAACAAGCCGCTATGGACACTAGCCCCGGTAGTCAGCGCCGCAATCAGCGTTCCCGCCGCCGCTATGCCAAAACAGCCCAGCAGCACAGTTCCCAGCAATACCAGCGGTGCGGCCACCGCCACATCCATCAATACCAGGAACAACGGGGTTATAAACAAAGCCAGCAGTACTAGCAGGAATAAGGTATAGAGCATCTTTCCCAAGAGCACCGCCTGCGCAGGGCCAAAAATATGTAAAGTAAGCAACGTTCCTGCGGTATCCTCATCGGCAAACACGCGATCAGCGCCAGCCATCGCTGCAAAAAACAAGCTGACCCACAAAAGGGCCGCCAGCAGGCGCGGCTCTACCGCGCCCCCCTGCATCGCCATGCTGACACAGGCCAGCGTCGTGAGCGCGAACATGAACATCGCCGCCCATGCCGCTTTGAACCGCATTCCTATGGTAAGTTCCTTGCAGAATACGAGCTTAATGCCCCGCCAGATGGATTGCTGCATCGGCTGCCGCCTCCTCTCGTTCGTCATTGGTCGCCCATAGCACCAGACGTCCCTCGTCGGCCGCCTGCCGAGCCTCACGCAGCACCAATTCTCGGCCAGCTGCATCAAGATTCGCCCCGGGTTCATCGAGCAGCCAGATATCCGCCTCTGCGGCCAAAAGTGCCGCCAACTTCAGACGCTGGCGCATGCCGGTCGAAAACTCTCCCGTAACGGTTGTCGCCACGGCCTGATCCCGCAAACCTACGCGTGCCAGCAACGCCTGAAACTTTGTCTCCGTCAGCTCTATGCCCCGAAGCCCCAGCAGGAAAGCGAGATTCTCCCGCGCCGTCAGTCGTGGATAGAATCTTAGCTCGGGCGTTACCATCGCCAGACGGTTGCGCAGCTCTTCCCGCCGCAGCTCCCGCGCATCCTCCACAACGCTTACGCGGCCAGCCGCTGGCAGCATAAAATGCGCCGCCAGCTTCAGCAGCGTTGACTTGCCGCTGCCATTCTGGCCGGTCACAGCCGTAATCGTCCCGCTTCGCAGCTTGGCGTTGATGTCCTGAAAGATTGTTCGGCCGTAAAACGACTGGGTAACCGCTTCAAACTTTATCGTTATCATGATTCAACACCCAATCTTATCTTTATTGAGCTGCAACCAGTCCTCACCGACCGTCAGCATGCCCTCAGTCTTCATCGCCGCAATCTCGCGCGTCAAGGCACTGCGGTTGCACTCTATTTCCTTGGCCAATTGTACGCGCCCCGGCACTTTGACCTGTTCACTCTGATAGCGCCCCTCACGCTGCAAGAGATAGAGAATCAGTCGTTCACGCAAGGTTTTCTGCGATAAGAGTTCAATTTTTTCCATCATCATGACATTCTTGCGGCAAAACGCTTCTAATAGATTACGCATGACCATGCCGTGCGTATGTCCCAGCTTAGGGCCTGCTACCAAAAGCGACCGATACGACACCCAAAGCACGAGCACATCAGTCAACGCCTCAATCGACGTATTGTTATTGGACTGGAATCGCGGCAGAATTGCTGACGCACTGCCCATCATCGCACCACGTTCCAATATGTGGCCAATCGATTCATTGCCAAAGCGATCCTCAGCAATAACCTGAGCCTTTCCCTCAACCATAACCCCTATATTGGCATTGGGCTCATAGGCTTTAAGAATCCGCGTTCCTTTTTCATAACGCTTGACCGCCGCCCCCGTACTCATAATAAAGCGATCTACTTCCTCAGCGGAAACATCTCGAAACAAGGGCAGTTCCTGTAAATCCAAATGATAGATCTGCATCCAATCCCCTCCAGAAAATCTTCCATTTTTAACTGGCTTCATTATATCATCGAAAGTCACATACATACGTTGCACAAGCAACCTATGTCAGGAATATTCGCTTCCCTCCCCCCAACCTCCTGCATATATATTCATCAATAGCGCCAGTTGCTACAAACATTTTTTCATCCCCTCCCCATGAGGCTCATCCATTCAGGCAAAAAAAAGCTCATCGGCACTTTCCTTTTAGCCAATGAGCTTTCTCTTTATTTTTTTATCGCGAATTTATCGCTAATGAAGCTGGGAATCAGCCAATCATTTTCTTGATGTCTTCTTCTACCGTCGTGATACCACCAATACCGAAGTTCTCAATCAGGACTTTCGCTACATTCGGGGACAGGAAGGCCGGCAGCGTTGGGCCGAGGTGGATGTTCTTGACGCCAAGGTGCAAGAGTGCCAACAGGACGATTACAGCTTTCTGCTCATACCAAGCAATGTTGTAGGCAATCGGCAGTTCGTTGACATCATCAAGGCCGAATACTTCCTTGAGCTTGAGCGCGATGAGGGCCAGGCTATAGGAATCGTTGCACTGTCCAGCATCGAGAACACGCGGGATACCACCGATATCGCCGAGATTCATCTTGATGTATTTATACTTCGCACAACCAGCCGTCAGGATAACCGTATCCTGCGGCAGCGCTTTGGCAAACTCCGCATAATAGTCGCGGGACTTCATGCGGCCATCGCAGCCAGCCATGACGACAAATTTCTTGATGGCACCGGACTTAACAGCCTCGACGACTTTATCAGCTACGGCAAACACCTGCTCATGCGCAAAACCGCCAACAATCTGCCCCTGCTCGAGTTCCGTCGGCGCCTCGCATTTCTTCGCAAGCTCAATGATCGGCGAAAAGTCCTTCGTGCCATCTTCCTTCATGGCAATATGCGAACAGCCCGGTACCCCCGTAGCCCCCGTCGTGAACAGACGATCCTGATACGAAGCCTTCGGCGGTACGACACAGTTCGTCGTCATGAGGATAGGGCCATGGAATGCCTCAAACTCCTCTTTCTGTTTCCACCAGGCATTGCCGTAGTTGCCAGCAAAATTCTCGTACTTTTTGAATTTTGGATAGTAATGAGCCGGCAGCATCTCGCCATGCGTGTAAACATCAACGCCTGTCCCCTGCGTCTGCTCCAAGAGCATCTCGAGATCCTTGAGATCATGGCCCGAAATCAGGATACCTGGGTTCTTACGTACGCCAAGGTCTACTTTCGTAAGTTCCGGATTGCCATAAGTTTCCGTATTCGCTTTGTCGAGAAGCGCCATACCGTCAACGCCCCACTTGCCGGTTTCCAGCGTAAGCGCCGTAAGGTCATCGCCCGTCAGGCTGTCATCGAGGAGCTTGGCCAATGCCGACTGCGCGAATGCGTCGATTGCCTCATTCTCGTAGCCCAGTACATTCGCATGTTTCTGATATGCTGCCAAGCCCTTGAGACCATAAGTGATGAGCTCGCGCAGGCTGCGGATATCCTCATTTTCCGTTGCCAGGATTCCGACTTTAGCAGCTTTTGCATCGAACCCATCTTCCGTATCATTCCAAAGAGCCGCATCCGGCAAATTTTCACGATTCGTAAGGCCCGCTAACAGTTCTGTTTTCACTTCTAAAGTATTTTTGATGCGTTCTACAATTGCTTCACGGTCAAAATTCGCATTGGTGATCGTCACGAACAGGTTAAGCGTAATCTGATGATTGACCTCTGCCGCTACTTTCTTGCCCTCGGCACGCAAGCGCGTCGTCACAGCCGAAAGTCCCTTCGTCACATAAATCAAAAGGTCCTGCATCGCTGCCACTTCCGGCTTCTTGCCACAGACACCAACCTGCGTGCAGCCCTTGCAGCCTGCCGTCTCCTGGCACTGATAGCAAAACATCTTGTTCTCCATAAAATATCTCTCCTTTTCCTCCGTTTACCTTCGGAACCATAATACCCAAACGAAGCTTGTCTCTTCTTGACAAATTTCATTATAGCGGAGCTATTCTCTCCAAGCTGTAACATTCGCTACACAGCCTTTTTTCCCAGTACAAAAAAAGACCCTCTCCCGAAGAAGAAGGTCTTAACTATTTTGTTTTACGCACCAATGTCGACTCTGCTGCCAGCTTGTTTCTGGAAATCCGCAAACTGCGTATAGGCTTTTTGGCGGGCCTGCATGATTTGCGCATTTACCTGCTGGAAGCCACTCTTGCCAAGTTTCGTCTCCGTACCAAAATTTGATACACGCGTGATGTCTGCTGTCGCTTTCATTCCCTTGGACAGGTTTTGAGCACCTTGTTCCGCATCGGCTTTGATTTGCTGCTGGAATTTACTGGAACCGAGCTTAGTTTCGTTGCCAAAATTCGAAACTTCGTAATATGACTTGCTCCGATCCATGAGCATTGATGTTTTTTGCTCGCCAATATTAACGATCGTCCGATTCGCCTGCTGAAAAGCACTGCTGCCAATTTTCGTCTCATTTCCAAAATTAGAAACCTTCGTATACGAAGCCGCAGCCTCACTGTGCTCCTTCGCTACCTGTTGTCCCCTCGCGGTTACCTCGCGATTCATTTGAGGGAAACTGGTCAGCGTCGTGATGCTAACCGCCGATATACCCATGATTATCCCTCTCTTTCCTTGTACATTTCCTTAATCCATTATTCAATAGGTATATTTTTCAATTTATATTATAATATTACTTTCATCGTTTTTCAATAGGATTATCCGATATTTAAAATTGTTTTAATTTGTTTACATTTTAAAAAAAAGGGCTTTCTCCTGGCATTGCCAGGAAGAAAGCCCTGAGTAATCGATTAGAATTTGAATTTTGCCAGAGCTTCCTGCTGTTTCTGGGCAAGAACGGCTAACGAATCACTAGCCGAAGCGATTTCCTGCGCCGAAGCCGACTGTTCCTCCGTTGCCGCCGACACCGCCTGCATCTCCGATGCAACCTGATTGCTGTATTCACTGATGTTAGACACCTCAGTCGTGATAGCTGCCGACTCTGCAGCCATTGCCTCAACGGCTTCATCAACGGTCTGAATCTGCTGCGATACGCCATTAATCAAACCATTGATTTCTTCAAACATCGAGCGCAGGCCTTCCACCGAACGCGCACCAGCAACAACTGCTTCGCGGCCATTCCGCATCGAATCAACAGCATCCTCCGTATCACGCTGGATGTCCTTGATCAGCCGAGCAATCTTTTCTGCAGACTCCTGCGACTCATGCGCCAATTTGCTGACTTCTTCTGCCACTACCGTAAATCCACGGCCATGCTCACCGGCACGGGCAGCCTCGATAGCGGCATTAAGGGCCAAGAGATTCGTCTGCTCGGCAATACCAGCCATCGTGTCAACGATTTCGCCGATTTCTTTTGAACGCTCACCAAGGCGGTCAACAACTTCTGCTGAACCATTTACCGTTTTTTCTACACTGCGAATCTGTTCCACCGATTCCCCGATAGCTACTGAACCATCCGCAGCCCGACGAGCTGCAGACGCCGAATTATTGGCAACTTTTGCCGACTGGGATTTCACATGACTTACAGCCTGCTGAACACGCTCGACAGACTCGTTGCTCTTAACCACAGCTTTCTGCTGATCCTCAACCGAATTCACGACATCGGAAGCCGACTGAGCCACCTGCGTAGACGCCTGAGCTGCCTGGTTCGAGCTAGCCGTGAGTTCCTCAGACGATGCAGCAAGCTGCTCGGAAGACTCGCTGACATTGCACATAAGCTTCGTGAGTTCCCCACGCATCTGCGCCAGTGCTGTAAGCATCTGTCCCAATTCATCGCCACGATCTACAATGCTCTGGCCAGCCGTACGGAAGTCCCCATCACGCATCTTATTGCAGGCAGCTACTGCTCTTCCCAAGGATTCCGTAATATCACGGATGATGATAACCGAGAGGCCGCCCAAAATGGCAAACGCCACCAATACGAGAATCGTAGAGAATGCAATCTGCTGACTGTTTCTAGCCTTGATATCATTGTTCAGGTTCTCTGCGTTTTCATCGGCCACCTGGCGCAAGCCCTGCAAGCTCTTGAGCAGATCTTTTACCGTCGTATCCTCAATCTTTTTGTACGCTTTCCAAGCCTCATCCTGCTTGCCTTCAGCCACCAGATTTTTGACGTTCTGGACTTCCTTCATATACTTCGCCCACAAAGCCTCGGTATTGGGGATTTCCGCAGCTGCACGCTCAGACTGCATACCGATGACTTTATACTTGGCCCAGTTCTCTTCGTATTTGTTGATACGCTCTGCCAAGGCATCTTCAATAGCCTTATCTTTCGGATCCAGGATATGTTTGACGACGTTCATCTGAACACCACGCATCAAGCTCATCTCCGAACCCATCCAACGCGTAGCTTTCAATTTGTTGCTATACATATCTTCAATATCATCGCTGGCCTTGCTCATTCCCCTATAGCTCGAAATGCCCAAAGCAGCCATGCCGATAATTCCTACCAGTACCAAGACGAGAATCTTGTACCCCATCTTAATGTCTTTCAATCTCATTTTCTCACACGCCTTTCTGCAGTAGTCCGTACATCCCAACTCGTCCTCTGCCCCCTGTTAGTCCTGTTTTTTCCCAAAACAGTTGTATTGCCAATTTTAAGGGAAAACAAAAACTATTACAAGCGTAAACCTGTACAAAAGTCCTATTTTACCTATACGAAAAAGTTATGCTAATTATTACATATTACTCTAACGATAAAAAGCTGCCGTCTCATAAACGCATGAGACGACAGCTTTTCTACTATCGTATATCGTATTTTTAGAATTTGAAGTGAGACAGCGTTTCCTGCTGTTTCTGAGCCAGCACTGCCAGTGAATCACTAGCCGAGGCAATTTCCTCAGCCGAAGCGGACTGCTCTTCCGTTGCCGCCGATACAGCCTGCATCTCCGAAGATACCTTATTGCTGTAACCGCTGATGTTATTTACCTCACCCATGATGGAGTTGGCTTCCTGCGTCATTGCATCGACCGCTTCATCAACCGTCTGGATCTGATTCGATACGCCCTGGACAAGGTTGCTGATCTCATCGAACATCGACCGCAGTTCCTCAACGGAACGAGCTCCTGATACTACCGCTTCACGGCCATTCTGCATTGATTTGACCGCCGCATCGGTATCCTGCTGAATTCCCTTGATGAGCTGAGCAATCTTTTCTGCCGATTCCTGCGATTCATGAGCGAGTTTGCCCACTTCCTCCGCTACTACCGTAAAGCCACGGCCGTGCTCGCCGGCACGAGCAGCCTCGATAGCGGCATTGAGTGCCAAAAGATTCGTCTGCTCAGCGATACCTGCCATCGTATCAACGATTTCACCGATTTCTCGCGAACGCTCACCCAAACGATCGACTACCTCAGCCGAATCTTTTACCGTCGACTCTGCACTTTTAATCTGCTCAACCGAATTGTCAATCGACACCGAACCAGCAGCAGCCTGCTCAGCAGCTGAAGCAGAATTGCCTGCTACCATGCGCGACTGTTCCTTGACATGAGCCACTGCACTCTGAACTCGTGCCACCGACTCATTACTATTGGCTACGGCCTTTTGCTGATTCTCGATCGTATTGACAACATCGCCCGCCGACTGAGCCACCTGAGTCGATGCCTGAGCGGCCTGATTCGAGCTGGCCGTAAGCTCCTCCGACGACGCAGCAAGCTGTTCGGACGACTCGCTGACACTGCGCATGAGATCATTGAGTTCCTTGCGCATAGCAAAGAGTGCATTAGCCATTGCCCCGAGCTCATCGCCACGGTCAACACGATTTACCCCATCAGTGCGGAAATCACCTTTTTTCATCGCTTCACAAATGGCAACGCCACGATGAAGCGAGCTCGTGATATCGCGGATAATAACGACGGACAAACCAGCGAGCAATGCCAGCGCTACCAAGTTTACCATGAACGAGAACTCGATATGATTGGTATTGCTTTCCTTGATTTCCTGGTTGAGAATATCTGCATTATCATCGGCTACCTTGCGCAGAGCCTGCTGACTCTTGAGCAAATCTTCTGCCGTCGTCAGTTCAACCTTGCGAAAATGCTTCCAGGCCTCCTCTTTCTTGCCTTCCTTCACCAGGCGACGTGCTTCCTGCACCCCCTGCTTAAATTCATTCCACTTGGCTTCCGTATTCGGGATCTCCGCGGCAGCTTTGTCCGCCCGCATGCCCAGTGGCCGATATTCACTCCAGTAGCTTTCGTACTTCTGGATGTTTACATCAATCGATTCCTCTACCTTGGCATCATTCGGTTCTAAAATATATTCAACAGTGCTTACCTTGACGGCACGCATGAGACTGATTTCCGTTCCGAGCAAACGAGTGGCCTGCAATTTGCGACTATACATATTGTCGAGATCATCACTTGCCTTGCTCATTCCCTGGTAACTCGATAAACCGAGGGATACCATACCAATGACGCCGATAATAACCAGCACCATAATCTTGTAACCAATACGAACGTCTTTTAATCGCATTCCTTCACTCTACCTTTCTCTTTACTGACAATTCTCGTCCCCAGCCCCTTTTTCCTACACTCAACTGTTTTCGCATTCGAAAAACAATACTTGCTCATTATACTCTGCACCAGCACCTACCACAATAGTACAATTCTACAAGTTTTAGGACTTTTGTCGATAGGAATCTACATTACGCTATTCTGAAAACTATCACTTTTCTTGTTGATGTTATTTATAGTTGATGTTATTTATACTAAAAAAGGCATCCCATAAATGAGATGCCTTAAACGCCTTGATTTTCTTCACTTTTGGCTGGCATGAACCAGTTTTTCTGCTTGCAATTGTTCTATCGTTAAATTTCGCAAGTAAGACTTATGCTCCTCATCTTTTTGATAGACAAAACCGACATGGCGCACAAAAGGTTCAATCGTCGCAATCTTTAAGAGCGGTGTTACTACCAACAACTGCAAATCCATTTTACGGAACAATTCAAGACCAAAGCGTGCTGACTCATCCGAACTCTTGAGGAAGGCTTCATCGATCACCACGAATCGGAACGATTGCTCGCTTGCCCGCTTCCCTTCAAGGCCAAAATTGTATACGATACTTGCCGCCAGTATTGTATAGGCAAGTTTTTCCTTCTGACCGCCTGACTTACCGCCCGAATCGGTATAATGCTCGTATTCGGCATCCTCTCCAGGTGCTGGGTCACGCCAGCGCTCCGATGCCGCGAAGGTATACCAATTGCGCACGTCGATGACTTCGCGCCGCCAGCGGGCATCTAATTCCGTATTTCCCGGCCGCCCCTGCAAGCGTTCTAATATCTTTGCCACCTGCTGGAATTTCTGCTCACTGTAGCTGTCATCCACCGCCCCCGTCAATGCATCATCGGTACAAGCCCGCAAGTCCCGACGGAACTGCTGTATCGTATCACTTACTGCATGACTGCATTCAATCTGGATATAACGACCCTCATTGTAGTCAATCTCCGCCAGCGAGCGATTGATTCGCGCAATACGGTCTTCAATTTCCTGGCAGGTATTTTCCAAATGAGTCTGGAAAAGCGCAATCTGGTTAATGGTGTTTTCCCGCAAGAGTTCGCGGAACCGCCCTTCAAACTTCGGCAGGTCATCGGTGCGCAGACGATTGAGCACGGCGATATAATCCGCTGCTGCCTCTGGGGAACAGAGAAGGTCTGCACTCACCTCCGGCCACTGCTGTCGGAACCCCGTCATCAGCCGGGTAAGCTCCTCGCCATGATGGCGAAGAAGATTTTCCTGCTGATGGCCTTCCTCTTGCAGCCAAGCACCAAAGCGGGCCTGCAATTTCTGCCGGCTGGACAGTTCAAAAGTCTGGTTGGGCAAAGCCTCCGCCATATAGCGTTCCAGCAGCGGATATACCGTGGACTGCACCTCAGCAGGCGTCTCATTCATCAGCTCAGCTTCTACTATCATCTGTTCCCGGGTACCACGGCAGCGCTCCTGAATCCGGCTAGCTTCATCCCGCTTGGAATTTACATCCTGCTGACAACGTGCCACCTGACGAACCAGCCCCTGCTCTTCCTCCTGGAGTTTGCGGTAAACATCGTTCTTTTGCCGCAGTTCTTCCACCCGCTGCTTAAGTTTTGCCAGCTGCTGAATCAGCGGCGCAATGTCAAGCTCCTGAAAGTTCTGGACCTGACCGGCCAGCATGATAGCATCTTTTTCTCCCTGCAGTTTTTTCTGCGCCATCTTGTTCTTACGCAACTTCTGCTGAAAGAACTTCTGCTCCTCACGGATGTTCTCGCGCTCCTCCTGCAAGGATTGAATTTTGCGCAGATTAGAAAAGCCCAGCACATAATCACGGCGGTTATCGAGATCCCGACGGTCATCCTTTTCATGACGGCGGCCGTTAATCTTGACCTGTCCCTTGCGGGTCAGGGCGAACTTCGCCTGACGAAATTCCTGCATCGTCTCACAGCAAGTATGACGGAATCGGGTATAAAGCTCACTGCTTAACCAATCGCAATAGGCCGACTCTTCTTTTAGCTGCAATTTACGGCAAGCGGCATCCTCAGGCAGAGTATCCATATCCACCGATTCTACATAGTCCGAAACGCGGAAATACACCAATTTCACATGAAGATTGTGTTGCTCCATCCAGCCAGCGACCTCACCGTAATGAGCATCGGAAACCAGCAAAGAAATGCCAAAGCCATGAAGCAGCCGCTCCAAAGCACCTTCCCATTCGGCTTCCGTTTCCTTGACCGCCATAAGCTCTCCAGCAAAGGGCATCTCATCTTCCGCTAATCCCAAATCCTTACAAAGCTGTT
The DNA here is from genome assembly GCF_000702005.1 of Selenomonas sp. ND2010. Classification (GTDB taxonomy): domain Bacteria; phylum Bacillota; class Negativicutes; order Selenomonadales; family Selenomonadaceae; genus Selenomonas_A. Next base: position 40,138 of record NZ_JNKI01000013.1, read on the forward strand.
CGCGAATCTTGACATATTTATTCGGGATATTCGATTTGCGCTTTGCCAGCGATTCGATTTCCTCTGTCAACTGCGTTTCCAGTACCATAGCCTCTTTGCGATTGGCCTCGATAGCGCCACTGTCGGCCATCAGGTCTTCCAGCTCCTGCTCGATAGACTGCTGACGTTCCTTCATGGCCTGCTGATTCGCGCGGAAATCCTCCGCCGAGGATGGCATCGCCAGCGCAATCAAATCAAGCTGCTGCTGATATTTTTCCCGCACCAGTTCGCACTGACCCTTTTGCTGCTGACAAAGTTCCAGCTGGTGACGCACCTCGTCCAACTGCTGGCCGCCGTTGCGGGCCATTTCCCGGCGGACGCCATCCAGCTGCTGTTGCAGGCCATCACAGTTGTCCTTGGCATCCTGCCAGGCTTTCTGCAGTTCGGCCAATGATGCCTCAGACTGCTGCAGCATGCTCTCCTGAACCTTATAAGCCTTACCGGCAAACCAGCTGGCCAAATGCTGCTGCATGACCGTATTCTCTCGTTGCTTTTGACCAACAGCTGCATATTCCTGACCGAGTGTTTCAATCGGCTGCAGGTATTTTTGCTGCTCGCGGGCCCGTTCCACTGCCTGATGCGCTGCCTCAAGGTCATGGTACTGGCGCAGCATGACCTCGACCTCCTGTTCCGCATCCGGCACTTCGAGCATATTCTGACGAACGAATCCCGTGAGACTGTCGACTTTCTTCATGGAAATTGTCTGCTGGAACAAATCCATCGCCTGAACCTGACGAATGCCAAAAATCTTACGGAATTCATGACCATACTGCGGATAATCATCGAACGTCTTGATAAACGAATCGCGTTCGAGCTGCTTGCGGAAGGCGCGCATATCCCCGCCGATAGCGGAAAACCGCTCCGTTATTGAAAGCGTCTTCTGGGCGAGCACATAGAAACGCTTAGGCGAAGCGGCCGCCTCATCCGGAAACCAAAAAACCTGCGCCAGCGTCACCGTACGGCCAAAATTCCGGTCCGAAAACACCCCGAGCACGACGCTATACTGATCTTTGCCACGCAGAGCCTCGGGGCGACCACCGCCATCTTCCGTGCGCTTTTGACCATAGTAACCGCGCACATACGAAGCCAGACTGCGTTCCTTTGCACTTGCATCAGCCGCCTTGTTATACGTCACCTTGCGCGGCGGCACCAAAAGCGTGATGATGGCATCGACAAGTGTCGATTTACCGGAACCAACATCACCGGTCAAAAGCGACGTATCCCCCGACAGGTCCAGCGTCCAGACTTTCCCATCAAAGGTGCCCCAGTTATAGACCTCAAGACGCTGCAGGCGGAAACCGAGTGGGATGTCTTTAAATTCAGTCGTCGTCTCGAATAAGTTCATCCATCATCTCTCCTTCCTCCCTTTCGCCCTCCACAGTCTCGTCATGACGGGCTTGTCCATACTTTTCATAGGCTTCTAGTTTCTGCGCAAAATCATCCAGCCACTGCGCATCGACAAAGTTGCGCAAAATTGGGCGCACTTCATAATCGGTATCCTGCCCTTTGATTTTCAGCAAAAATCCCATGCGCACAGCCGCCCGCACGAGATGCTCCACCGATTGACGATATTTCATCTCATTGATCTGAATTGGCAAAAACGGCTCCATACGGCGTAAAATATCCTCAAAACTGATGACTACGCGGTCACCACCAGCCGCCCGATCGTACTCCGCGAGCACCTTGCGCAGTTGCACCAAAAGCATCGATAAATTATAACTCAGCGGATAGCGCGGCACGATATGCGGCAGACCACTGCCTTCTTCCTGCCGCAAATAGGCGTATTCATCCAGCTCATTGATAATAAGCGTCAGGCCAATGCGGCGGAAATAATCACGCAGTTCCGTCTGTCTGCCTATAATATCCTGCCAAAGGATCTCGTCCCGACCTCGACTTACAATTCCCTTTAAAAGCATAACAGCCGCCCGCGAAAAAGCCTGTTCCTGAGGATTCTCCCCACTCGCGACTGCCGTATTGTCCAAATCCATATCCTTTATTTCCTCCGAAATACGACTCGATTACAAATGGCCATAAGCTTTTGCCCATCGCGCTCAAATAAGATGCGCTCCAAAGCACAGTTGTCAAAAGCCTCAGCCTCCTCATGACTGGCCAGTACCAGATATCCCAAAAGCTCCGACAGCCCTTGCTGCAGCGGATGTACCGCCAGCACCTCAGAAAGCGTGACTTCGGGGCGTTCCGCCAAAAGATCACGGACATTTGCCTGCAACTGTTCCCGATCGACAATAACCTGATTGAAAATAGCCGAAAGCTCTCCATCCTCTCCACTACCCGCCTGCAATACCGGACTTACGAGTTTTGTTGCCTGTGGCGGAGCAAATAACCGCCGCTCCATCGGCAGCTGCACCGCCGGTGAAATCTCCCGAATTTCCGTAAACTCTCCGTGAGGCAGCTGCCCACGCTGATCCACCGCCATCGTTTCAATTCGCTGAATCAACTGATAAATGGTCCGTTCCTCCTGCAGATACGCCTCATCGACATAACGGCGCAACTGAGCCGACAGCTGGCCAAGCGTCTGCTGCACCGAACCTGCCGCCCGCACCCAATCCCGATTGATCGACATAAGCGGATGCTTAGGAAGCATTTCCCGAATGGACTCCGTTTGGCTCAGCTGTGCCATCGTCGCACGAAAATCTTCCTGCTGTTGCGAAAGCATTAAATACCGCCAAAACGCCATAAAGCTCCGCCCCTGCTCCGATTTACGGATGATATCACTCTCGGTGAATATCTTTTCCAGCAGCTCCCCCTTGCCCCGCGTCCACTTGACGACATCATCCTGGACCTTACGCGTTAGCTCACGGAAATTCTCCTCAACTTCGCGAAAATCGGCCAAGATTGCCTGCGCCGTACTCTCAGCCTGCAGGAATCGTTCCTTTATCTGTACATCATCCAGCTGCGGCTTTACTACACCACTTGCCTCGATTTCCGCCAGTTCCGCTGCGATCTTTTCCTGCTGCTCCTGCAGATACGCCTTGCGATGCTCGACATCGGTATCCGTCTCGCGGGCAATTTCGTGCAGCAGATTAAATACCGTGCGCAGCCGTGACTCCGTACCGACAAAATCCTGCTTATGCAAGCTGACCAGCCACTCAACCGCCTTCTGCGCTGGAGCAGTGAGGTCAAAATACCAATCATCGTGGTACTCATATTTCCGCAGCCAGCCATGCTCGGTGTCTGACCATATTTCCAAATAATCCTGAGGAGAACGCCCAAACGCCTCGCCTGCCGTCTGCTGCTGCGCATCGTAAAGGAACATGTCCAGATGTTCCAAAAGTTCCTGGGCTTCAATGCCACGACGCTTGCCGGCAATAAACTCCCGGTAAAAAAAAGCCGCAATAAAGGCAGCCTGGTCGGCTGTAAGTAACCGCCAGGCTGCATTATTCAAGCGCAAGTTGCGCAAATAATCATATGTCATATAATCCGGTATCCCGGCCAAAACCATCGCCCCTTATTTGAACAAATCCAACAACTGCTTACCAATCAAGATTGTCGTCATAAGGATAAACAGCGGCCGCACATATCCCGTACCCTTAGAAAGCGCCATCCGCGCTCCACACCAAGCGCCGACAATCATCGAAAGCCCCATCGGAATCGCATAAGAAAAATCCACCAGTCCAAAATACGTAAAAAGCACCGCTGCTGAAATATTGCTGGCAAAATTCAGTGCGCGCGCATTGGCCGCCGCACCGATGAAATCAAATCCGACCAGTAAAAAAGCAAACAGCAAAAACGATCCCGTTCCCGGACCGAAAAATCCATCGTAAAAACCGAATAAAAACGCCACGAGACACGAAAGCATCAAGAGTCGTGCCGACATACCCGCATAGCGATTTTCTCTTCCCCAGTCCCGTTTGGCGATACTGTAGATAAGCACGGCCACCAACATGACCACCACCAACGGACGCAGGATATCCGATGGAATCATGCGCACGGCCAACACACCGATTCCCGACCCGATAAGCGAAATCGGAAACAGCCGCTTGATCAGCCACATATCCACCTTGCCCGACTTCACAAAAGTCACAAAACTCGTAAGCGCCCCCATGACAGCCGCCGCCTTATTGGTTCCCAGCACGGTCACTGGTGGCAGCCCGGTCCACATCAGTGCCGGAATCGAAATAAGTCCGCCACCGCCGACTACCGAATCGATAAACGAAGCCATAAAACCAAAAAACACCAGAAATCCCAGCGTCTGTATATCCAAAAACTCCATCCCCGCACCTCAATCCGTATCAATTCATTCCAGCCCCTATTATAGCAGAAACCCTTCCATACGAAAAGAAACCGCGCGGCGAAGCCGCTGGTGCTCAACTCAATTACCTATCCCTGCAACAAACTCAATACACTACTGCTATTTTGGTTAGCTTGTGCCAGCATTGCCTGTGCCGACTGAGTCAAGACATTATTCTTAGTATATGCTGTTATCTCCTTCGCCATATTGGCATCGCGGATTACCGACTCGGACGCCTGCGTACTCTCACTGGCCACCGTCAAGTTGTCGATAACAAAAGACAATCTGGTCTGATAAGCACCCATCCGCGTATTTTCATTTAGTGAATATTCCAGGGCATCATCCAGTTTTGACAATGCCTCCAGCGCTCTCTCCAAGGGATCCATCTGGATATCCGAAATCCCCATAGTATCTGTATCCATACTGTTGATGAAGATACGAAGATTTTCATTGGCCTTAGTCCCTGTATGAATAATCAAACCAGGATATTCTTCATCTCCAGCCTCACCAAGATAAACTCCATTTTCATCTACGGTTCCGTCATCATATTCGTAAACGTATCGATTCGTATACGACGAATAACTCCTGCCATCAAGATTAAACGCTTCTCCATTAACGGTAGCGCCGCCATCTGTCCATATAGTTGCCCCCGAACAATTTCCTGCGGAAAAGCTCCCCTTCGATGCCGTTGCCTCTTTTGTCGCCAAAAAAATATAATTTGCTGTTATCGCAACAGTTCCCGAACTCGCCCCATCCAAAGTAGAGTGCCCAATTGATACCCCCCGTCCATTGCTGTCGGTTGTTATTTTGCCATATATCTTATGAGCAGAAATCGCGATATTCCCGCACGATGCCCCCCAGCCAGCTCCCACACCAGCTCCATGACAAGTGCCCACTCGTATCTCATCTACATTTTTTATCGTTATATTACCAAAACTGCTGCCAGCCCCAGCACCAATTGCCGCCCCCCATTCGGACCACGCCTCCAAATAAGACAAGCCAGAAATCTCTAGATTTGCATTCGACTTCTCGCTGGCATCTGTACCAATAGCAGCCGCCCGTGTATTTCTTCCGCTTCCACCATCCATCATTATTGCCGAAAGTTTGCTATCTTCATCTGCACCATGAATTGCCAATCCGCCACCCGCATGTATAATCGCCACATAATCACGAATCGAGTAATTTTCATCACCATTATCGCCCCCAAGTAAAATTACTTCGTTGCGAATGCTTAGATGATTCCCTGTTCCCGTGAATTTCACGATGTTGTTGTTCTTTTGCCCAGTGACATCATAAAGGCCATGTGCTTCACTTAAATCCGTCGTTCCTCCTGCGTTTGTTATCTTTACATCATCAAGCCACAGATTTGCTCCCGGCTGCGTACATTCGATAGCCACACCATAATGAATATCCGTAGAATTTTCTTGGACAATTTTCACATTGGCAGCATTAATCGTGATTCGCCCTTTATAATTTTGCGGCATCATATAAACGCCATCTTGCGAAATCGTATAATCACCGGTGGTCATCATCACTGTCACGCCGGTTGGTTCGGTTATACCACCGACTTCATTTTCCATCGCCTCCGCCGGTTGGCGCAAGCTACCATTCAGCAACAACCGGCCATTATAGTTGGTCGTAGCTGCGATTTCATTGATGACCGCCAACCGTGAATCTTGCTCCTTTTGGATAATCTGCCGATCAACATCCGAATTGTGGTCATTGGCAGCATTAATTGCTAAAGCCTTCATTTCCCGCAAATTATCAATGATTTCCTGAATTCCACCTTCTGCTGTGCGAACTAAATTAGCCCCTGTCTGTGAATTGACAATATCCTGATTTAAGCCACGAAGCCGAACACGCATCTTTTCCGATATCGAATACTCCGACGCACCATCCTGTGCACTAGTATATCGCATCCCCGATGATACTTTTGCCAAGCTCTTCGACAAATCCTTATTATTCTTATTGAGCTCCCCCAACACCAATTGAGCTGCCATATTGTTCTTTATAACCATTGACATAATATGACCCCCATAAAAACGACACATATCTACAATCTTATTATCGTATTATTTCCTCTTTTTCTTAACAATAAAATAAATAAAGATACAAAACAATAAAAGCCTGCCTTCCTCAACTAAAAAAGTTGGCTATTGCACACATCCATGCAATAGCCAACTTTTGACGAATTATTTTTCCTCCGGCACATACCAAAGCCCATTGTTGTTTTTCTTTAAATACTCTTTGAACTCTGCCGAATGGTAGGCATCGATGATGTCCTTGACCCATTTGGCGTCTTTATCCTGCTCGCGCACGACGAGCTGGAGCAGCAGATGTGGCAGGATGTCCTCGGTCAGCAGGGCGGTCTGCGGGTCGATTTTGGCATTGTAGACAATCGAACCGGTAATAACGATAAAGTCAAAATCCGTACGCACAGCTGGAATGTTGAGGGACTTCATCTCCGTGAACTGCAGATTATAAGGATTTTCGATGATGTCTGCCTGGGTCACCGTCGACAAGTCTTTCTGCGGGTCGAGTTTTATCCAGCCAGCCTTTTGTAATAGCGCATACGCTCGAGCCGTATTGGCCGCATCATTAGGCACGGCGATACGGTCACCGGCGGCAATTTCCTTCAGATTCGATTTTTTGCCAGGGTAAATTCCTGCCGGTACCGTAGGAATCGGCGTGACGGCCGCCAATTTTCCGCCCTGCTTCTGATTAAAATTCTCCATATAGGCCGTGTGCTGCTCGACATTAAAGTCCACTTCGCCATCGTTTAGCACCACATCCGCCTGCAGCAAATCCGACATATCCTTACCGACCAGCTTATAGCCTTTCGCTTCCAAAATCGGCTTGACTCCCTGTTCAAACAATTCCGAGTACGGGCCCTGGGATTTGCTGTATACCAGTTCTTTCTTATCCGCACCATTATCATTCTGCGAGCCGCAGCCTGCTGCCAATAAAGTCGTAATCGCCAAAGCTGCTGCTATCCATTTTCTAAGTTTCATGATATATCATCCTTTCCCAATCATAACATCAATGACCACGAGCTTTTGCCGCAAAAAAGTTTCCCGCTGACTGAATCAGCTGTACGAACACCACCAAAACAATAACGGTAAATAGCATCAGGGGAAAATTCATGCGCTCATACCCATAGGTCAGCGCCAAATCGCCTACGCCGCCGGCACCAATTGCCCCGGCCATCGCGGTAGCTCCCAGCAGGCCAATCGTTCCGGTCGTGACCGATAAAATCAGCGAAGCCTTTGCCTCCGGCAGCAGGAAATACCAGATAGTCTCCCAGTACGATGCCCCCATCGATTTTGCCGTTTCAAATATCCCCGGGTTGACCTCCAAAAAGGAATTTTCGAAGAGCCGGGCCAGATACGGCGTGATGAAAACCACCAATGGCACCAAGGCCGCCGTAGTACCGATACGTGTTCCCACAATCAACTTCGTCAGTGGCAAAATAAAGACCAGCAAAATGATAAATGGCACACTGCGGATGGTATTCACCAACGAATTCAAGAGCACATAAATGCGCCGGTTCGGGATAAGTCCCTGCTGGCGGCTTACCACCAGCGTCACCGCAATCAGCAGGGCCAATACTGTGCCAATGGCCAGTGCCACAAAAACCATATATAATGTCTGTTCTGCCGATAATACGAGCTGTTCCGGCGATACACCCCAATTTATCATACGGCCACCTCCTGCCAGACTACATTATGACGATCCAAATATTCCGTTGTGGCGGCCAGAGATTTTGCCGGCCCAATAAATTTCACGATAAATATTCCCAGAATCACCTGTTGCAATTCCGTTACCGCAGCAAATAAAACACTGCTTTCCACTGGAATCCGGCGGTTTATGTTATAGAGAATATTTTCCTTTGCCACCTCGCCTTGGAACCGCAGTTTGAGCAATTTGTATTCCCGCTTTTCCTGTTGCAAATCTGCCACCAAACTCTCTGGCAATTCGTCGGGAATAACTGTCCGTACAAATCGCTGGGTAATCGGCTGCTGCGGATTGCCAAACACATCGAGCACCGATCCCTGTTCTACGATTTGGCCGTTTTCCATCACCGCCACGCGATTGCAGATGCGCTGCACGACCTGAATCTGATGCGTAACCAGAATAATGGTAATTCCCAGCTTTTGGTTAATCTGTGCCAACAGTTGCAAAATGGATTCCGTAGTATCCGGGTCCAACGCACTAGTTGCCTCATCGCACAGCAGGATTTCCGGATTGGTAGCCAGGGCACGGGCAATCCCCACGCGCTGTTTCTGGCCGCCGGACAGCTGCCAGGGGTAAGCATCTTTCCTGCCCTCCAGTTCCACAAACGCCAGCAGCTCCTCGACCCGCGCGGCTATCTGCTCTGCCGGTGTGTGATTGAGCCGTAACGGAATGGCAATGTTTTCGTAAACGGTACGGGATTCCAGCAGGTTAAACTGCTGAAATATCATGCCAATCCGCTTACGCACGCTGCGAAGTTCCTTCTCGGGATAATCTGCCAGCTTGCGCCCATCTAACTCGACAAAACCTTGGTCTGGCACTTCCAGCGCATTGACCATGCGCAGCAACGTGGACTTTCCCGCGCCGCTAAAACCGATAATCCCCCAAATCTGTCCTTTCTCTATCGTGAGCGAAACATCACGCAACGCCTTAACCTTCTGCGCATCACTCACAAAACTTTTGCTGACATGCGAAATCTTAATCATGTTTCCACACCTCCTGCCTGAGTGCCCCTTGGGCTAACCGGGCCATATAATCCGCAGCAGGATAAAGTGCCTGCGGGTCTGCCGTAAACTTCGGGTTATGATTGACAGGACCAATACCTGTACCGATAAGGGAAAACATCCCCGGAATCTTTTCCAGATAATACGCAAAATCCTCACCGCCTAATGATGCAGGCGCCTGCCGCTCAATCAGACTGGTATTTTGCGCCGTTTGACGGGCAAATTCATAGAGATGCGCATCGTTATAGGTTACTGGCGGACCAGCCACATAATTGACCACTGCCGTCCCGCCAAAGGATGCGGCCACACCTTGTGCGATTTCCTGCAGCCGCCGCTTGATAAACGCCCGCGCTTCAGGCGTCTGAGTCCGTACGGTTCCCTCGAGCTGTACTTTCCCCGGAATAACATTCCAGGTGTTGCCACCATGAAACTGGGTAACCGTAACCACCGCCGCCTCCAAAGGGCTTACATTGCGGCTGACAATGCTTTGCAAGCTCGTAACAAAGGATGCTCCCATAAGTATCGTATCGTTTCCCCGTTCCGGATGCGCCGCATGAGCTCCTTTGCCTTGAAATTCCACGTTGAACCGGTCCACGGTGGCCATAACCGGACCTGCCATAAGCCCTACTTCACCAACAGCAAACAGTGGCGACGTGTGCAAGCCAAAAATCGCCCGCACGCCATCAAGCACTCCCGTTTCCAAAATCTTTTTGGCACCGCCTGGTGCTTCTTCTGCTGGCTGAAAGATAAGAAGCACTTTTCCCGGAAGCTGAGCTTCCTCCCTTTTCAGCAACAGAGCAGCTCCTAAAAGAGCAGCGGCATGAAAATCATGTCCGCAGGCATGCATTTTTCCTGTCTGCTGCGACCGATAGGGTAAATCCGTCTGCTCCGCAATCGGCAATGCATCGATATCCGCCCGCAAGGCTATCAACGGCTCTCCCTGACCGACTTCCGCTACCAGACCGGTTGCCAATGGAAGGTCCAGGATTTTAATAGCTGCTGACACCAGGACATCCCTTAAGCGGCCAGTCGTTTCATATTCCTCATACGACAGTTCCGGGTGCTGGTGAAGCCAATAAAACGTTTCTGTGATTTTCTGCTTGATTTCTTCTCGATATCCATCGTCCAGCATAACTTGCCCCTCCATTCATACTTGTCATATATGTTATATCAATATAATAACATCTTATCCGCTTTTGTCAACACTTTTGTAATAAATAAAGCTCTTTTCTTAAAATAATGTAAACAAAAAGCTATCATATCCGCTCACTCTGTATTTTTACCGGATAAATACTACCTGTTTTATATTGACTTTTATGAAATATAGCTGTAACATTGTAAACAATCTATGAAAGGAAGTCATTTATATGAAATCATTAGAAAAACTTAGCGCATTTATCTCCAAGTACATGGCTGTTTTCGTCATTCTCGTGGCAGCCATCGCCCTCATCCAGCCCTGGACCTTTAAATGGGCTGCTCCCAAGATTACCATTCTGCTCGGCATCGTCATGTTCGGCATGGGCATGACCCTTCGCCTGCGCGACTTCCAACTTGTTTTCCAACGCCCCAAAGACGTCTTTATTGGCGCGCTGGCACAATTCACCATCATGCCGGCACTGGCCTGGTTGCTCGCCAAAGGTTTCGGCCTGCCGCCAGAACTAGCAGCAGGCGTCATCCTTGTCGGTACCTGCCCGGGTGGTACTTCTTCCAACGTCATGACCTACCTTGCCCGTGGCGACGTCGCTCTTTCCGTATCCATGACAATGACCACCACTGTCCTTGCACCGATCGTCACGCCGCTCCTCACTTGGGGACTGGCCGGCGAATGGGTCGATATTTCCCTTTCCGCCATGATGATATCCATCGTGCAAGTCGTCATCCTGCCGATTGTCCTCGGCATTGTCATCAACAGTTTCTTTGAAAAAACCGTACAGAAAATCGTCAAACTGCTGCCGCTCATTTCTGTTATCGCCATCGTACTGATTGTCGGCGGTGTCGTCTCCGTAAGCTCACAGCGCATTCTCGAAACGGGGCTCCTAATTATGCTCGTCGTCATGCTCCACAACCTGCTCGGTTACAGCATCGGATTCCTTATCGCCAAGGCCCTTCACATGAACGTTGCCAAAGCCAAGGCCATTTCCATCGAAGTCGGCATGCAGAACTCCGGACTTGCTACGTCCCTTGCCATGCTGCACTTTGGTGCTGCCGCTGCTATCCCAGGTGCCATCTTCAGCGTATGGCATAACATCTCCGGTTCGCTGGCTGCCAACTACCTTTCCAGCCGCATGAATAAGGAACAAGAACCGACGGCTTATCAGCCAGCCGACGCCGAATAATTGCTGTCCCATAAAGCAAAATGCGATGAAGTCACTACCATCGGTAGAAACTTCATCGCATTTTTCATGTTTTCAAAAGCTTATTTGTCAGCGACCGCCGCCTCCGGTTCACCCTCAAACGCTTCCTCATCCGTCTTGTTGATGAGGCGGTTGAGCATGGGAACCGTCAGTGCCATGATAATCGTTACGCCAAGGGTAACAAGACCAATCTGCGTAAACACCTCGCTGTATACCGGCAAAGTCTGCAACGGATCCACAACATCTTTCGATACCGTCGTAAGCGTTGCCACCCAGCCACCGAGGATTGCCGCAATCGACGTAGTCAGGAACCATGCTCCCATGAGGAAACCGATGAGTTTCTGCGGAACCAGTTTCGATATCATAGAAAGTCCCAGACCACTGATGAGCAGCTCGCCAATGGAAGACAAGAAATAAGAACCAATCAGCCACCAAGCCGATACGATACCAGCTTCATTGGCAAAGTTAGCCGAGAAACCGACAACGAGGAACGATGCGGCCGTCAATAACATGCCCAGCGCGAATTTCGCCGGCATCGAAAGGTCTTTGCCTTCACTGCCGAAGTGCGAATAAGCCCAAGCCAGCACCGGACTTGCCAGCATAATCCAAAACGGGTTAAGCGTCTGGAATACTTCCGCATTTGGAATCGCAATGCCGAGAACCGAGTGCTCCACATTCTTAATGGCAAAGAAATTGAGGGAGGTCGGCATCTGCTGATACAACGTAAAGAAGATGATCGCCTCGACAATCAAAATCATCGCTGCTGCCATGTGGCTGCGCTCAGCACCTTTGGCCTGGATAATCATCTTAAAGAATACACCATAGACCAAAACGCCAATGACAAACAACAGCCAGTGAGCCACCGAGAGGTGCGAAAGCAGCCAGCTGGAGAAAACCGTCATCACGACAACACCGATCAGCGTCAGAACGATTTTCTTCATCGTCAGCGGTTCAGCACCTGCCGGCGAATCGATACCGCGAACCAAATAGCGGAAGCCCAAAAAGCCGCCAATCGCCAAGATCAGGCCCATCGCGCAAATCATGAAGCCCAGCGATAAACCATACTGTGCACCAATGATAGGAACCAGCAGCATCGAGAGGAAAGAACCAATGTTGACCGCCATATAATACATCGTAAAGGCACTGTCTAAGTCCTTTTCATCCCCCTCATAGAGCTTCGAAAGCAGCGAAGAAGGATTGGCCTTAAAGATACCATTACCGCAGGCAATAGCACCCAATGCCAGAAATACCATCGTCTTATCGGCACCAGCCAAAGCCATCATGGCATAGCCAATCATCAATACGACAGCGCCCAGCGTAATCGTGCGCTGGGTTCCCAGAATCTTATCGCCCAGGAAGCCGCCCAACGATACATAACCATATACCATCGCACTAAACGCGCCAAAGACAACAAAGGATTCTGCGTCTTCCATACCGAGGGACTTTACAAAGAACCCCGCCAACACGGCCTGAAGACCATAATAACCAAAGCGTTCCCAGAACTCAATGAAGAATAGCATATTGAATGCTTTCTTACGGTTTACTGGATGTGATTCAACCATAATTAATCTCCTAACTTTTTCCCCAATGGATTATCTTCTCCATCGATCTCGTTTATTGTGTTTTACCAGGAGACATTATAGCACAAATAGAAGCATTCGCAAAGCTGGCCAAAGTGTAAAAACTGTTACTCGGCACCTTGCTTCTTCCATATTTCTTTAATTTAAGTACACTTATACCAGTATATCAGTACGAAAGGACATAAGTCCCTTTATTATTCCATTTTCCCCATTTGCTGTTAGTGAAAAATAAAACAAAAATTATCATCCATCCGTAATGTTGTAATCTTTTTCATACATATCTGCAAAATGTCCATATATTGAATACATCAAAAAACATCCGGCTGTTTCAATGTCAAATTAGCAAAAATTGACAAGTAGCGGGATTTTGTTACAATTATCCTTGTATGTTTTCACGTCAAAATAGAAAGGAACTACGCCATGCTTTATATCATCACGAAACTTGTCACCGAAGGGAACAAACAAGCTTTCTCTGTCATCGGCGCCGTCGATGACAAAAAAAAAGCTGCCGCCATTGCTGCCGAAGTCTACAAAAACTATAACAAAGTCGCTTCATTTCAGAATATCGAGATGATTACCGAATGGCTGGCTACCCGCCTCTCCTATTCTTTCCGTCTCGATAAAGAACACCGCTTGCAACTGGCCATCACCGAACTTGAGGGAGAAACCCTGCCAGAAGATAAACAGGTAGTCTTCAATGCCGCTGCCGAAGAGGACGAACTCATGCGGCGCGTAAGCCAGGCACTGTTCGAAGGCAAGCACACCGCAGAACGCGGCGGGCAAGCACCATCCTGCCCCATCGATCAGTAAACGGCCAATAACAGACCAATAACTACAGGCCCCCACGGACTTACTCCATGGGGGCCTATCCTTTTGCCGTTTAGACAACAAAAAAGCGCCGCTTAAGCGACGCTGTCTTTCAAGGTGGTGGGCAGGGATGGATTCGAACCATCGTAATCCGAAGATGACAGATTTACAGTCTGTTCCCTTTAACCACTCGGGCACCTACCCACAATGGTGACCCAGGAGGGACTCGAACCCCCGACCCTTTGATTCGTAGTCAAATACTCTAATCCAGCTGAGCTACTGAGTCATAACATTGGTTAAAAAATATAAAGTTGGAATTGGTGGGCCCACTTGGACTCGAACCAAGGACCGACCGGTTATGAGCCGGTTGCTCTAACCAACTGAGCTATAGGCCCATTGTATATAGAAGCTTTTCAGCTACTAATCAAAAAATGGAGCGGAAAACGAGGCTCGAACTCGCGACCCCCACCTTGGCAAGGTGGTGCTCTACCACTGAGCTATTTCCGCAATATGGAGCGGAAAACGAGGCTCGAACTCGCGACCCCCACCTTGGCAAGGTGGTGCTCTACCACTGAGCTATTTCCGCATTTTGTCACCGCTCAACTCAGAAGTTTCTGTGTCTCGCTGACTGACAAAATATATTATAGCCATTCCTCCATACTTTGTCAAACATTTTTTTACAAAAATCGTAAAAAAAATTATTTTTCTTGTTCCTCGGCCTCCGCACGCCACTGATTCAGGATTTCCGCTGCGCGCTGACGCACTGCTGCCAGTACCGTTTCACGCAGCTGTCCCACAAGCGGACCGTCCGATTCGGCGGCCTCTGGCTCAATCCCCTGAAAAGCCAATTCGGCCATCAAGCGACGGAATGTTTCTTCGGGATCACGGTACCAATGACTTCCGCGAATCCGCAGGAAATTCCATCCCAAACGTTCGAGCACTGCCTGTTGACAACGTTCTTCCGCTGCCTGCTGGACACTGCTCACCCAATGTTCCCCATCACAATCAATAGCCACCTTTTGCCCCTGGCCTAAAACCACCATATCAATCGTATAGGCACCAACGGCAAAGTGCTTCTCTACATGATAGCCATAACGTACCAGTTCGCGATATACTGCCGCAGCTAGTGAGGACTCCTCCTCTTCGCTTCGCACCATATCCCGTACCGGATTATTGGCATACTCAATAAGACCACGGCGAATATCATCGGTTTTCAAATCTTCGACATCCATGGAATGGAAAATCCAAAGCTGGTCACGTGCGCGGCTGGCCGCTACATTATAGCGCTTGCTATTACTGCCATTGTGCCCCTCCGAGAGCAGCCGCAGTGAACGTCCGTCTTCCCCACTATCCACCAAGGAAAGGAATATGATATCCCGCTCGTCTCCCTGGAAACGAGCCGGATTGCCACAGAGGAACTGATAGTCCTCCAACACGGTAATTCCAAGGCGCCGGACCGCCATTTCCCGGATAACTTTCGCTTGTTCATCCCCCAGCATAGAGATCGCCCCAAATGTCTTTCCTTGGTATTCTGGCTGCTCTAAGCAGGCCGCAAATACTGCCACAATTTCCTCCGCTTCCCGATAATTGTGTTTTTGCGTACGCTCGCCTGCAGTCTTTACATCAACCAGCGGCATCAAAGGACTGCTGCCGGATTCGCGCAAGGGACGAATGCGTCCATCATAAACCAACTGATTGCTGTAACCAATAATCTCCGGCACACAGCGAAAATGCTCGGTGAGCATCCGCGCTTCAAAATTCATCTGCGCGATATCGTAAAGCGAAGTATCCATCGTATACAAAGAAGCATGCTTGATAACCCCCTGTATGGAGGCATTCTGCAAACGGGTGATGTCTTCAGCCATCACACCGACAGCCGATGGACTAACCTGTTTATCATCTCCCACGATGATGACTTTTTTTCCGAAATAGAGCAGTGGCAAAGCTGTGATATCAGCCTGGCTGGCTTCATCAATCAAAAGAATGTCAAATTTCTCACTCTCCGGCTTTAAATTCTGCCATACCCGCGAAAGCGGCATAATCCAAGCAGGAACCGCCGCCTGAGCCTCCAACATGCATTGGCGTGCCTCGCGAATATGACGTGCTGCATATTTGCCTTTCCCCCGGCCAATCTTAGCTACCGCTTTGCTCCAGCCAATCAGACTGGACTGAAGATTGCTCCCCGATACATCTTTGAGCAGATGATACCAGGACAATTTTTCCGCCAATTCCGTTGTTGTCTGATGAAGTCGTGCCGTCAAATCATGAATTTGCTGCGAAAGTTCCCGCATATCATCCTGTGGCACATCTTCCAGTTCCTGCTTGAACTGTAAATAAAGCCATGCCAAAGACAGATTATCCGGCGGAACAGCGTCCGCAAAGCCATCAGCCTGCTCACGGATATACTGCGCCCAAAGCGGTGCTGCCGTCGCCAATCGGTCGATAAGCTCCTGACGGCGGAGGTAGCTCTCCTTAAGCCGATCATCCTTTGCCAGCCGCTCATAGGCTTCGGCATATAGTTCTGCATCCCCTTCCAAGAGGGCTTTTGCAAACATTCTGGCCACAATACCATCCGCTGCGACGACTGCCAGTCGGGATTTTTCCAAAGGATCTTCTTCCCGGCTCTCTTCTTCACAAAGAGCCAAGAGTCTCTGCCAACGGGGAAAATCATTCTCCAACCAGGAAAGCTGCTCTTGCAATTTCTGGTGTGGGGTCAGATAACTGCCCCCCTCGTAAACGACATCCGCAATCACCCCTGCACGACGCCAGCGGAGCATCAGTTCATCCCAAACCTTTGGATACCAATCAAGGAGCTCTTGTATTTCTTGCCAGCGAGCACTTACCAAGTCATCAATATCATCTTCGTTCTGGGCTAGTTCCTCATAGGAAATCATGCCATACGGTACGAGCAGTTGCGACCACTCACGGCGCACCGTCTCACGGGCCTGATGCAGCGAAACATACTGCATCGCCAATTGGCAATCCCTGCGGCTCGCCAATGGCTTGCCATCAATGCAGAAACCAAGCTGTACGGCCTTCCATTCCCGATGACGCAACCGGTTCCAAAGGGAAAGATGACCATCCGCATCAAACGCCTCGGCCAGCTCCGAAAGCAACTGAATTAAATCCTTATCCAATGGCCGATCCAATTTATAATCGAACTCGCGCCCGAAAAAACGCGTCATCGACTGTTGCTTGAGCTGCTGAACCCTGCGGATATCCCGGCCGAGCATCTCCCAAACCTCACGATGAGCGCCTCCCTGCTGACCTGCCAAAACAGCCTCGCGGGCCCACTCCTGCTGAAACCTTGAAAAATCGATTGTCTGATATAACGCATTCGTCTCTTGGAGCATATCGGCGGAAAACTCCTCCGTCACCCGGCGCCCCTTCCGCAGGACATGACCTTCACCATCCAGCGACACCTCGGCAAAACCTGCCAACAATTCTTCTTTTTCCTGTTGCCGGGAAATCGCCTGCCCTAAAGCCGCCGCTGCCTCTGCTGGTAGCAACAGTTCCGATCGGTCCGGCAATTTCTCGCCAAGTTCCGCCAACAATTGCGCATCAAATGCGGCATTTGACGCATAGAGCTCCAAAAACTCCGCCTCAGAAAGTGGCAGCGATGCCCCCTCCTCAATCTCTCCGGGGATCACCCCTGCCAGTTCCTCATGCTCATGCAAAAATGCTGCCATCCGCGAAAGCGACCAGGCCTTTCCATCCAACAGGAAATAATCGCGCCGAGCCTCCATACGCTGGATATTTTCCAGTCGCGTGCGCAGTTCTGTCAACTGCTGGAGCAGCTCATGACGTTCAACGGTCAGCGTTTCTGCCGCCTGATACATTTCCTCAGCCGAAGAACGGGAAAGCCGATCACAAATCCCGCTAACCGAATGCTCCATATCTTTGCGGGAATCCTCCAGCAGCGACACACAGAGATCCTGTATACCGGCCGGCAATTTTTCTTTCAGCACCGCCAGCGCCTTTGACGTAGCACTAGTCACCAGCACCCGCTGTCCCTTGGCTAAAAAATGCCCCAACAAATTTGCAATCGTATGGGTCTTGCCTGTCCCCGGCGGCCCCTGAACCACTACAGCCGATGCCTGCTCTATTTTGCGTGCGATGGCCAACTGTTCGGCATTCGCCTGTTTCGTGAGTAATATATCTTCTGCCTCACCGCGAATATCTTCCAAACTTACCGTCATTGGCTCCGACGGCGCTTTGCCATACGCAGGGTCCACGATCTCCAGCAGTGCCGTCGGCACTCCCCCATGATTATCCACATACGCCATCATTCCGGCAATCGCCCGTTCCAGCCCAGCATTATGACGGCGCAGAAACATCACCTGGCGCGGATAAACCAAATACCAATCCGTCGGCAAAATATCAAAGCGCTTCTCGGCAAAACGGCAATTAGGGGTCAATGCCGGAACAGCCTCCTGCAGGAACGATACCAGCTCCCCATCCAACGGATGAAGATCCGCCTCATCAAGCTGCGTGGAAAAGGCACGGATTCCATCGCCTTCTATCCCAGGCATATCCTGAAACATGTCCCCATAGAGTTCCGTTGGATAATCCGTATCGAGCAGTTGCATCTTCCCCTTCTTATCATAATGAAGGCACACTCGCTTCAATACAATCGGGTGATGAATGGCCGCATCCAATCCACTGTAAAACATCCCGTCGCCAACCATTAGCTCCAGTTGTTCTGGTTCCTGACGACAGCGGTCATATAATTCATAAAGAGTCATGAACAACGCCTGCGTACGGCTTTTGACCATTTCTCCCGCCCGCCATAAAGTACGCCGGCGCTTCCAGTCCTCAAACGCGGCAATGCGCACCCCCGAATCAACAAAGCGCTCGGTAATCTCCCCCAGCCGCGGATCCTTACGCATCCGTTCTTCACGAACCTCAATATCCACCGTCTCAAAATTTCGCCAATCCGGAGTACGCACCCAACCTACCAAATCAAACGGCATTTCGGGGCAGGCTGTAAATTCCGGCTTCTCAACCTCCAGCAGTACGCCCTCGTGGCCTTCTTCCCCGGAATTTTTCCAAACATGGATGCGCTTCGGGTCAATCGGCAGCTCATCAAAAAACAGCGTCCATTCCTGATCCTTGATATTTCGAATCAATTGCTGACGTAAGCTGCATACCTGCCGGATATAATCAAATAATTTCAATACTTTTTTCTGATTATCCATATATTCCTCGAATTCATCCACTAATCCACATAAAACGCATTGTTATCCCCAAGAATTTTCTTTTATCCACATGACTGTGGATAAAAATGTGGATAACCTCAAGAATTTTCCCATACTCTGCCTCTATTCTACTGATTTTTTGGCTTTCGTGCAATAAAAAAAGCCCTGACATTGACTACTAAAGCCAATGCCAAAGCCAATCGACAGATTTATACACAAGAGGATGTGGATAATTATGCTGCCTGTCCTTTTTTCCCCCCCCAAGTCACCTTGTCCGCCCCAGCAGGCATAATGACATGGTTGTTATACACGATACTCATACGAGTCGCCTCTGCCCGTTCCTGCTCCGTAGCCTGGGGATTGCGACGAATCTCATAAACCTCATGCGAAACCTGTTTTATCGCATAGGATTGTGCCGTATGGAACTGAAGCTCCACTCTTACGCCCTCCGAACTCATAAGCTGGGCATTGATGCCCTGATAGAATTTACCGCCCCAGGCGTTGCGGAATTTGATCACCGTAAATCCCGCAGCCTCTAGCTGATGCAGTGCCTTCGGAACCTGAAGTGCATAAGACTTTTCATCGACTACCAGCGTATACCGCAGCACATCACTGATTGCCGCGGCTGCCACGTCCAAACTCTCGTGTTTTTCCTCTGCATCCGCCAGGATTTTTCCCGACAGGCTGTCGGCGCGCTTGAAGCGGTTTTCCAAACCTTCCAGATAAGCACCATCTGTTTCCAGCTGCTGCATGGCAGCCGTGATACCGTCCTCAGCCTCACGGGCCTTGAGCAAAAGCTGCGCCGCCAGGATATCTGCCTGCTCGCGTCGTTCCCGGCGCTTCGCCTCGCGCTCATCGCTGTAATCGGCCAGCTCCACAACTGCAGCTAACGATTCGTCATTTGTTGCTGCAGCATAACTATGGGAAACATTCACCGGCGCGACTACCGCCATCATCAGCATGACCGTCGCTGTCAGCGTACGGGCTGCCCAGCCCGCACAAAGCAGCTTACGGGCTGAATATCTCGATACCTTCTTTTTCATGTCGTATTTCATAATTCTACCTCCAAACCATCAATACTGGTTTTCTCGGCTTTCTCTTACGACATTTATTATAGAAAACGATTCTTGAAACAAACTGGTTGATAATGAAAACTATATGAAGCCTCTTAATTACCCCAGTTTATCCGCATATTCATCCCCCAGGATAGTCCGAATTTTTTCCTTTGCCTGTCTGCGGACTTCCTCAGTGATATAGAGCTGTGCCAATACAATCGCAGCGGCAATAACCGATGCATCATCCGTATAGCCCACCAGCGGAATAAAATCAGAAATCACATCAATCGGGGAAATCAGATACCCCAACGCCCCATAGATTCCCACCTTGACTTTCATCGGGCAATTCGGTTGTTTCGTCACATAATAAAGCTGCAGGGCTTGATAAAGAACTTTCACGCCAATTTGTGCTGCATTCTTTTTTATCTTATTCCAAAATCCTTCCTCCGAGAATTTTTTCTCGTATTTCTCCGGATTGATTTTTTTCAGCTCTTCTTCGGAAACATGAATCTTTTCTGCCATGGGATAAAACCTCCTAGCTGATAAAAAAACGATGCCAGGTCCATTATCAAGGGCTCAGCATCGTTTTTCCAAGAATTTCTTTTTACTTTTTGAGCGTTTCCAATACAGCGCTCGGGCTCATGTTTTCTTTCTTCATGAACTCCAGCAGTTCCTTATAATCGGTCTTTGCTTTCTGCTCGTTAAGGTCTGCAAGCTCTGCTTTCAGTTTTTTGAGCTCCGCCTGTTTCTTAGCAATTTTCGCCTCGATCTTAGCAATTTTTTCTTCGTAATTTGCAGTTCTAGCCATTTGAATTTCTCCTTTTAAAATAATCTAGAATCGATTACCTTTAGTCTTTTTTTATTATACAAGATTATCCTTAAAAAGACAAAAAATTTTTCTTTTCAAACGGTTAGAAACGATTAAACCATTCCTGTATTTCCTCACGTTTTATTTTTTGCTGCAAGGCCAGCTGTAACAAGATCCGCGCCTTTTGCGGATTTAAACTTTCACTGCGAAGTATTTGGGCTTCTTCATACGATTTCTCCGCATAAGTTACTTGTCCTGCATAACCACGCGTACTGCGCACGACGGTCACACCAGCTTTTACTGCCTGCGCCAGCTTTTGCTCGACCGGAGCAGGCAGGCTCCCATTTCCCATACCAGCATAAACGATTCCCTGGGCCCCCGCCTTTACCGCCGCCTCAACCAAAAGGCCATCATCGCCGGCATAGCCATAGAGGATCCGCACATCGGGAAGCTCCCGAATCGTTTCGCAAAACTTAAGGCTTCCCTCAAGATGCGTAAATTCACTGCGACGGGTAAATTTCACTACTCCGTCGTCCACACTCCCCAAAGAACCGCCATTCGGCGATTGGAACGTCTGAACAGACATCGTATGTGACTTGGTAACATCATGCGCACCGTCGATTTGATTATTCGTCACGACCAACACCCCACGGTCATGAGCCTCCGGGCTTACTGCCACGCGTACAGCATCGAGCAGATTTAGCGGACCATCCGCACTGATAGCCGTAGCCGGCCGCATCGCCCCCGTCAAGACGATGGGCTTATCGGTACAAGTCAAAAGACTCAGCAGATATGCCGTCTCCTCCAAGGTATCCGTACCATGGGTGATGACCACACCGTCCATTCCCTCGAACGCCAAAAGCTCATTGCAGCGGCGTGCGAGTTTGAGCTGAATCTCCTGTGTCATATCCTTACTGTCAATCGCAGCAATCTGCTCACCGGAAACCTCCGCTAACTCGCGAATTTCCGGCACAGCATCGAGCAGGGAATCGATGCCAATAGCCCCCGCTTGATACCCTGTCGTAGCCGTGTCCGATTCCGCACTGCCCGCAATTGTACCGCCGGTTGCCAATACATAGATCTTTTTCATACTCAAGCCTCCCCGTTTTCTACGATATGCTCCAATATCCAGGCCATCAAATGTTCTTCCACTTTACAACCCGTATAATCCGCAACAGCCTTGGTATCCTCATGCGCATTTCCTGATGCAACACCAACATCAGCCCGTTCCAGCATTTCGTTATCATTCAGATAATCCCCTGCCGCGATAATCCGATAATTCTTCCACGCCGGCAATTGACGAATCTTATCTACCATTGTCCCCTTAGATACGCCCTTGGCCACAAATTCGTAGTAATTCACTTCAGAATAAAAACTATTCGTTAACGCATCGATACCAAATTTCTTTTCCATACGTTCCACGCGATGAAGCACGGCCGGTTCCGCACAAATAAAGAACTTAAGCCACGGGGTTTTCTCCGTATCCCGGAGTTTGTCCAACGTACAATGCTCGTACTTATAATACTCAAAAGGAAGACGGGGATCATCATACTTTTCATCACTGATGATATGACAATTATCGGCCGTATATACCTCAATACACGCATGCGGAAAAGAATCCCGCACCGCTTCAGCAAATCGCGGCCAAACGGACTTATCCTCAGCGAAACGCAAAGGACAAGTCGCCAAAATTTCTCTGCTGTTCCAATCGTAGAGCATCGAACCATTAAAGAAAATACTCGGTGCATTGATCGGCAAATCTTTTACATACCCCTCCGCAGCTTCCGGCGTACGGCCCGTCGCAATCGCAAAACGACCGCCCCCTTCGACAAAGCGGTTAAGCGCTTCTTTGTTTTCCTCTGAAATCACCCCGCCACGTGGAATCAGCGTGCCATCGAGGTCACTTATCAGCAAAATATTTTCATAAGGTTTCAAACCGCATTCCCCTTCCTATTCCGATTCTGTTTGCGAATAAGTTTATTATAACATCATTTCTCACGTTTTCTAAGTCCATGTCGCGTCCGCCACTGAATCAAGATGTGGCGGATAGCCATAATTGGATGATGCAAAAGCATCCGTGGACCACTATAACGCATAATCGCCAAAATCAATTCCCGCTGTGGCTTCGCATAACAATGAATCGGACAAACACTACAAAAAGTCTTCGCTGCCATACGCGGACATTTGGCAATACGAATATCCGCATAAGCCGCAATAGCTTCACAATCCGGACAAAGTTCGTGTCCAGATTCCCGGACATGATGATGACCACGACAGTATATTTTCACAATCTCTCGTACTGTTTTTCGCTCTTCGCTGCGTTTCCATTCTACCTGCATAATAATCCCCTCCCCTTCTTTCCCAGCAATTATACCATACCCAAAACTATCCACTAAGTAGCAAATGTTACTGGCCCTTTCTGTGGATAGCTGTGGATAATCCTCCAACTTTTTAACATCTTATCCACAGCTTTTAAGCAACCATCCACAGTGTTTCTGTGGATAACTACTTTTGGTACTAAAAAATGCCCCTGCTCATGCAGAGGCATTTCCCTATTTCCTTAACTTGCGACACTTACATCGGCTGGCTTTTCCTGAAAGAAGGAATAAACAAAGCCGAGAGCAGCCCCCAACAGAGCCGGAATTACCCAGCCCATCGTAATGCTGTAGAACGGCAGATACGCAGTCAAGAATTCATTGACTCCCGGCAGCTGGATGCTGGCTGCGTTAAGACCATCGATGATGGCAAATATCATGGTGCAGTTCATAGCTCCGCGGTACACACTGCGGCGCCAACCGATAAAGCGGTCAAACAACGATAACAGGACGAATACGATAACCAGTGGATAAATTCCCACCAGGAACGGAATCGTCAACGTAATGATCTGCGTCAAGCCGACATTGGATGCCACAAAACTGAACAAGATGCTGAAGAGCAGCAAGCGCTCATACGAAATCTTATTCTTGAAGAGCTTGTTGAAGAACCAGGCCGTCCCCGAAGTTATGCCACAGCAGGTGGTAAGGCAGGCCAACGAAATGATAACTGCCACCAACAGGTTGCCCGCCGGACCAAAGAAAATCGAGATTGCCGCCGCCAGCAGCTGGCCACCATTTTCCGAATGCCCCAGGACACTGGCACTGGTTGCCCCAATATAGGAAAGGGAACCGTAAACCATGGACATCAATACTACCGAAATAAGTCCAGCGATCAAGCAAACCTGGCTGATTGCGCGATTCGAAGTAACCCCACGCATGCGGATTGCATTGACAACCAACGTACCGATTGCTAAAGAAGCCAAAAGATCCATCGTCTGATAACCGTCCTGGAAGCCTTGGACAAACGGCGTCTTGATATAAGCCCCCGTCGCATCAAGAATATCTCCCAGCGGCGTCACAAAGGCCTTGGCAAACAGGATAACCAGGAATACGAGCAAAACCGGCGTCAGCATCTTGCCTACGCGGTCAATCAACTTATTGGGATTCAGCGCTAAATAATAGGAAGCCGCGTAAAAAATTGCCGTGTAAATGGCCTGCCCCAACGTCATGTTGTCAGCGGTCAAAAAAGGCCGGATGCCAATTTCAAAAGAAACCGCACCAGTACGAGGCATAGCAAACAACGGCCCAATGGTCAGATAAAGAATGACGAGCAGCATTGTCGCCATCCATGGATAGGTCATCTTGCGGATAAATTCAATATATTTTCCACCTTGCAAGGCAATTGCCGTAATTCCCAGCAGTGGCAAACCTACCCCCGTTACCAAAAAACCAATCATTGCCGTCAGTACATGGTCACCAGCGGCCTGCCCCAGAGCCGGCGGAAAGATAAGATTTCCAGCACCGAAGAAGATCGAGAACATCATGAACCCAACGGTTAAGATTTCTCCTTTAGACATTTGATTCATACTAACACCCTTTTCTTTTTGCAGAAGAACCCTTTTGTCCTTTTACAGTGAACATTGTAAAGCACAAAAAAATCCATGTCCAAACCGAGCGAACATGAACGAGGCCCTGTCTTTCTTAAGCGATAAATGCATTATAGCATAAATGTACTTTACAATGCAACATTTTAATTCTTTGTCTACTGTAAATGTGTAAACTTACGTTTTTTTTCTTTTTCTGCTATACTATGCTATACTAATCATAAGATCCGAAGTGTTACAAAGGAGGACTTATAATATGGCTGAAGAACAAGCTGGACAGGAAAACGTCCCCACTAAAAATACAAATGAACAAGAACTAGATCCAATCGTCACGCAAGCCCATGGCGTACAACAACAGGTAAAAATGGAAATTCTCAACATGATACATAGCGGCGAAAGTCCTTTCGACATCATCTATCATATTGCCAAACGGCTTGAAGACGTCTCCGGCGAACCAGGATATGCCAAATATGTCGAAGATCAGATTCGCGCCGTTTACGGCTTTGCCTTGGAACACGTAAAGCCCATGAAGGATGAACTGCACGAAGTAGAAGAACGTCTCAAACGCATCGAAAAATCCTACGAAAACCCAGATTTCACCGAAGAAGAACACATCCGTATCGGTTTTGCCATCAACCGTCACAAGAAAAATATCGAACGGCTAAAAGTCATGATTCAAAAGGCCGAGGCCGATCATGACGACATGACTATCGTCAAAAATTAACCGTCAAAAAAGGAGCGCATCATTGCGCTCCTTTTTTGACCTACAAATGATATTCCTGCTCAAATTTTGCTACTGCCTCTGGATTGATTGCCCGCAGGCGTTCCCGCAGTTCTTTCAGCTGGGCCCTTTCCTTGGCCAGCGGTGTGATATCCTCCATGACCAAATACAGAAGCGTCCGCATGTTCTCAACACAAATGATGCTGGCTCGAACCCGTATCCAAACAACGCGGCCATCACTGCAACAACGGCGAATCTCACCTTCGCAGCCAGTTTTCTTATTGGCTGCCTCATGAATCAACTGCCAAAATTTGTCGTGATCTTCTACCACAATCCGGTCCATAATCTGATTATCGGGACCATAAACCTTTTCCCGCGGGTCCCCAAACAATTTGAAATAGCCATCATTGACACGCAGGATTTCCAAACTGTTGCCCACGAGCTCATAAAGTCCGATAGCTCCGCCCGAACTGTTAAACAACACGGTCAACTGCGCCGACATAGTCATCATATCTGCCGTATCATCCGTTCCCAGCGGCACTAGTACCGGTTCGTTGCTATACCCCTGGTCTACCAAACCTTCATAGACGTCCACCGGCACCGGCTTGGAATAGAAAAACCCTTGAACGCATTCACAGCCAATCGTCCGCAAAAAATCAGCCTGTTGCTGGGTCTCAACGCCCTCAGCAATAACCGGGATATGAAGCCACTTGGCCATGCGAACCACGGAATTCAATATATTGCCGCCACGGCCATTATCCTCTTTGTCACTGTCTGCCAAAAATTTGAGGTCAATCTTCAAAATGTCTACGGGCATATCCTTGAGCATATTGAGTGACGAATACCCGCTGCCAAAGTCATCCATCAAAATGGGGAATCCCTTTCCCTGAAGCTGCTTAGCAATCTCGATAATCTGCTGCGGATTCTCCACATAAGCACTTTCCGTAAGCTCCAATTCCAGATAACGTGGTGGAATCCGATATTTCCGAATGAGATTCTCAAATACTTGAACGATATTGGGACTATACAAATCAATTCGCGATACGTTGACCGAAATCGGCAGAATCGGACGCCCCTTATCCATATCTTCGCGCAGAAGCTGACAAGCCCGTTCCCAGACATATTTATCCAATTGGTAAATAAATCCGTTCTGCTCGAAAACTGGAATGAATTTTGCTGGCGAAATAAAGCCCAACTGGGGATGAAGCCAACGCACCAAAGCCTCAGCACCTACGACCTTTTCACTCATGAGTTCGTATTTCGGCTGTAAATAAACCAAAAATTCTCCCCGCTGCAATGACCCATGCATGTTATTTACAATAACCTGCTCGTTGACAATGCATTCGCGCATATCTTCATCGTATTCACCGCATAGCACCAATCCATTATGCTGGGCGCGGGAAAGTCCCATCGATGCACGATCCAGCATAGTCGTAACGGAAAGCTCTGGATCCCGTACCGTATAAACACCAAAATAAAATTCAATCCGATAATCCAAAGCAAAGGATTCCGCTAGCATCTGCAGCGAGTGAATGAGATGTTCCCGCACATTATTCGCCGTCGGATAACAAAGCAGGAAATTATCCGCATAAAGCCGCCCATAAGCACAGGGCTCCAAGCGGATACTCTTCAGAAAATGCGCCACATATTTCAAAAGCTTATCGCCAATTTCCTCACCAAACAAGTCATTGATGACCTTGAACCGAGCAATGTTGAACCGCATGATTTCGAACTCCGTATGGGGATTCTCATCAAGGATTTCCGCCGTACGCCGGCAAAAAGCTTTCTTATTATATAACCCCGTCAAACGATCATGGCGAAGATTATACAAAAACGTCGCATGGGTCTGTTTAAGTGGCGACAGGTTCGTAATAACCGCATTGAATATCCCTACCCCTGATCGCTTGTCAAAAACATAACGACCACACTCCATGCACCAGATATAGCTGCCATCC
Source organism: Selenomonas sp. ND2010 (assembly GCF_000702005.1). Taxonomy (GTDB): domain Bacteria; phylum Bacillota; class Negativicutes; order Selenomonadales; family Selenomonadaceae; genus Selenomonas_A. Next base: position 67,559 of record NZ_JNKI01000013.1, read on the forward strand.
TGGCGGCAAAGACGGTATTCCACCTGATAGGTATCTGTTTTGAGAAGTTGCCGTTTGATTTCTTCCCGGCTGGGAACCAAATCATCGGCATGGATAATTCGCTGGATTTGTCCCTCAAGGCCCGCGCCAAAATCCGTACTTGACGCATAACCCAGCATTCGCCACAATTCCTCGCTGTAATAGTCAAGCGGCAGCCCCTTATCCGGGCGATACTGCACGTAGGCACAGTTAACATAGGAGGAAACCATGTCCACGATTTCTTCCATCGTGGATTCGTTTTCACCACCACGATTTAAAATCCGCGAACTTACCACCTGATACGTCAATTCCTGACGCATATCCCGCTGGAAGTGCATCCCACAGATCTGCCGGCCCACTTCGGTGTCACGGAAAATTACTAACACCTGATGCATGTTGCGCATGCGCTCATTCGTCGAATAAACCACATTGACCCGAACGGTGATACCTTCCTCCGTGTCACTTTCCACACATTTCATTTTGGTAACACGACAGGAATCGATATCCTGATGCATCCTCCTCAGGAGTTGTTCTGCCTTTAGCTTCCCCGTCGCGTAGATCTCAGAATGAATACCAAAAAGAATGACATCCTCCGTAAATAATTTCTGGATGTCAACGATATTCCCAAACTCGTAGTATTCCCTCAATATTCTTTTCGTCAAGACGACGGTCTTGCTTTGGTCCATCAACATGCGTCCTTTCGGTGGTTTGAACAGCTGAACCCGTCAAGATAACCAGCTGCTATCAATTAACAATAATTATAGCATAATTCTTTTAAAAAATGTTAATAAATGTTACAAAAGTAGATTAATTAATACATTTTCACCGAAAACACCTCATACTATTTTCCTGCCAATAAAAAAAAAGCCCTTCCGATTTATTCGGAAAGGCTTCCCTTTTAAATTGACAATCAGTCTAATACGTAGACCTGTACGTCGCGACGACCAAAGTTCATGCACTCACTATAAGTTTCCATGCAAAGGTCGATGCGTTCCCCACGGATTGCTCCGCCCGTATCCGCAGCGATGGCAATGCCATACCCCGGAATATACACGCGGGAACCCAGCGGGATAACGCGCGGGTCAACGGCAACCACACCACGCGTAGCAGGAATCCCCATCGCCGTAAGGCCTTCAGGGCTGCCATCCGTCGGCAGGTATGCTGTTGCTTCCATCGTATAGACCGCGCGATAGCTCGTCGAGCCATTCTCCGTCTGTACTTTGGGTTTCATCATCTCTTCACGCTTCAGAGCCAATGCCTGAAGTTTAGCGGCATTGTCTTTAACAACTATGTCTAAGTTCTCCTCAATTTTCGTATCCAGCCCTGGAGCCGCCTCCACGTCTTCCAGGTTGTAGCCCAACTCGATCAGGGCGTCACCTACGGTCTGTTTGCTGGTCATAACTTCCTTTTTCTGACCTTCGTACGATACAGTTACCGGGACCGCACGGTAAACTGTGATTTTCGTGTTCTTATCATTGATTTTTTCCATATGGAATTCGTCATTGGCGCTAAGTTTCACGCCAGCCCGGGCAAGGATGTAATCCGGGCTCGTATGGGTAGTATTGGTAGTAATGGTACGTCCATCCACTTCGATGGATACCTGGTGAATATTCGTTGGAATCGTATTGCGGGTAAAACCCGTGGTCATCATCATCATGGCTGCCAGCATTAAGCACAGCACCAATTTCTTTTCTTTTTTGTTGAATGTAATAAGTTTCTTTAAACTCATTGAAAGCCCCCTTTTAAATTCGCGTGAAGAACTTCAAGAAGTATACCATGTGGCAAACTTGATTGTCAAATCCAACGTATCTATTCTCCCACTTTACGCTGAAAATAAGCTGAAAAATGGGAATAGAAAAGTGGTGGAGGCCTCTTTCGTGAGGTTGTCCACCACTTTTGCTAAAAAACCATGATTTTTAGGGGTTAAAGCCCATATAATTCCTCCGCATTATGTGAGGTTTGTTTTGCCACGATTTCCATCGAAATGCCCTTGATTTCGGCTACTTTCGCAGCCACAAACCGAACATACGCTGGTTCATTTTGTTTGCCGCGCATAGGGACCGGAGCCATATAAGGGGCATCCGTCTCTATCAGCAGGCGCTCCAACGGGAATTTCTGAACGATTTCCGGCAGCTTGGCAGCATTTTTAAAGGTCAGCGGGCCATCCACACCAATGTACCAGCCCAATTTCAAAAGCTCTTGCGCCATTTCCCAACTTCCTGAAAAGCAGTGCATGACTCCGCAAATTCCCTTGCCTTCCCGCTTGATGATGGAAAGAGTATCCCCATGCGCATCCCGGTCATGGACGCAAACTGGCAGATGAAGCTGACGGGCCAAATCGAGCTGATGAATAAACACCTGCTGCTGCAGCTGGCGTTTCTCCTGGTCTTTTTCCCAGTAATAATCCAAGCCGATTTCGCCAATGGCCACGACTCGCGGCTGTTTCGTCCAAGCTGCCAACTGATCATCTTCACGGCTTGACAGCAAAAAAGCCTCTTCAGGATGAATGCCGACTCCAGCATAAACGCCCTCATAGGCCACTGCCAGTTCCACCGCTTTCGCAGAGGATTCCAACGTGTCGCCCATATTGATGATACGCGTCACGCCGTTTTCCCGAGCTCGTTCGATTGCTTCCTGCTCATGCCCGCAAAATTTTGCATCATTCAGATGCGTATGCGTATCGACAAACTCTATCATTTTACGATAGCTCCTACCGGCATATCCACGGACAGAACTTTTAAATCCTCTCCTGCCGATGCAGCCAGAACCATACCATGCGAAACAACGCCACGGATTTTCGCCGGCTTAAGGTTTACCACCATGACGACATTTTTGCCGATGAGATCAGCCGGAGCATAGTGTTTGGCAATTCCCGATACCAGCTCACGCTGTTCTGTGCCTAAATCCACCTTGAGTTTCAGCAGTTTCTCCGTTTCCGGAACTGGCTCAGCCTCCAAGACTTTGACGACACGAAGCTGTACCTTGCTAAATTCATCAAAAGTAACTTCGCCGCTGTCTGCCTTCTTTTCTGCCTTCTTCTCTTTTTTCTGTTTTGGCTGTTTGGCCGGTTTCGGCTGTTCCTCTTTCTCCACTTCAATGCGCGGGAAGAGCTGTTCCGGCGTACCAACCTTGAGATCCGCCGGCGTGCCGCCCCACGCACGAATGTCATCAAGCTGTACCTCGGCAAAAGCCTGGGGCAGGTTGAGCTGCTGCCAAATGCGCTCAGCCGTAATTGGCATAAACGGTTCAATCAGCACGCTGATATGACGCAGGGATTCCACGAGATTGTACATGACGTTCGCCAGTTCCTGTTTCTTCGTTTCATCCTTTGCCAAGGCCCATGGTGCCGTTTCGTCAATATACTTGTTGGCACGACTGATAAAGGCCCAAACCTTCTTGATGGTAAGGGACAATTCCATCTTCTGCATGTTCTCATCAAAGAACTTAACCGTTTCCGCAGCATCAGCCTTCAGGGACTTATCGATTTCACTCTCTCCCTGCGGGGATAACACGACGCCGTCCTGGAACTTGCCAATCATATTTAAGGTACGATGCAGCAGATTGCCCAAATCGTTAGCCAAATCGCTGTTGATGCGCTGGATAAGGGCATCACGCGAGAAGTTGCCATCCTGTCCCAAATTGATTTCGCGGAGCAGGAAATAGCGAATAGCATCTGCGCCGAACTCATCGATAAGGCCAATCGGATCCACTACGTTGCCCTTCGATTTGGACATCTTATCGCCATCGACAATCAACCAGCCGTGTCCATAGACTTTCTTCGGCAGTGGCAAATCCAGTGCCATCAAGATACACGGCCAGATGATGGTATGGAAACGGACGATTTCTTTACCGACCAAGTGCAGATCTGCCGGCCAGAACTTGTTGAACTTCTCCGGATCATCGAGGAACCCGATTGGCGTCAAATAGTTCGTCAGTGCATCGAACCAAACATAGATAACGTGTTTTTCATCGATAGGAACGGGAATGCCCCAGTCAAAAGACGTACGCGAAATGCAGAGGTCCTCCAAGCCCTGTTTGATGAAATTGATCATCTCATTGCGGCGGGAAGCTGGCTGAATGAAATCCGGATGCGTCTCGATATAATCAAGGATTTTATCCTGATAGTTGCTCATTTTGAAGAAGTATGCTTCTTCCGCCACCTCCTGAACGGGGCGATGGCAATCCGGGCAACAGCCATTTTCATCGAGCTGGTGCTCCGTCCAGTAACTCTCACACGGCGTGCAATAAAGGCCTTTGTAGGAACCTTTATAGATATCCCCCTTGGCGTAAATACGGCGGAAGATTTCCTGGACCACTTTCTCATGACGTTTCTCTGTCGTGCGGATGAAATCATCGTTGCTGATGTTCAAGCGTTTCCAGAGATTCTGGAAGCCGGCAACGATTTTATCCGTATACTCGATTGGCTTAATTCCCTGTTCTTCTGCTTTCTCCTGGATTTTCTGACCATGTTCATCCGATCCGGTCAGAAAGAACACATCTTCACCAGCTAAACGATGAAAACGAGCAATGGAATCCGCAATCGTCGTGCAATACGCATGACCGATGTGCAACTTCGCACTCGGATAATAAATCGGTGTCGTAATGTAAAATGTTTTTTTCTCTGTCATGGAAAATGATCCTCCTTATAATAACCCGCTAATGATTCGGGTTTTCGTCTATCTTTTCTATTATAACGCCATTGCTGCCATTTTGCCAAAGGCAAAATGGCCCATCAGCATTATTCTGAAAAATCCCTGTTCTCGTTTATTCTGCTTCATCCGCCAGCATCGCCTGATATACGTCCCGCCGGCTAATTCCCAATCTCTTGGCCGTTTCCCGCATAGCCGACTTCTTATCCAAACCGGCTGCCATCAATTGCTGGCAAAGAATTACTGGGTCCTTGGGCAGCGTATCTTCTTCCATGCTGCACGTCTCTTCACTGGCACCTTCCACCAAAATGACATATTCTCCCCGCGGGTCATTTTCCTGATAATATGCCAAAAGTTCCTGCAAGCTGCCACGGCGAAATTCCTCAAATTTCTTGGTAAGCTCTCGTCCCAGCACCGCCCGGCGATTCCCCAGTTCAGACTCGAGTTGCTTGAGCGTTGCCTTCAGATGATGCGGTGCCTCATAGAAAATCAAGGTTCCCTCATAGCCCTTGACTCGTGTCAAGGTTTCCTGCTGTTTTTTTGCCGTCTTGGGCAAAAAGCCCACAAATGTGAACAGCGTCGTATCCAGCCCCGAGCAAATCAGTGCCGAAAGGCCGGCATTACATCCGGGCAATGGAGACACGCGAAGCCCCGCCGCAATGGCCAATTCCGCCAAATGACTGCCAGGATCGCAAATCCCCGGCAGCCCTGCATCACTGACACAGACCAAGTCATGGCCCTGCTGCAGGTATTCGATAAGTTCTGGTCCTTTGGTAAATTTATTATGTTCGTGATAACTCGTCAGCTTCGTATGAATATCAAAATGCGTCAACAGCTGCCGCGTGTGCCGTGTATCCTCAGCTGCGATCAAGTCCACTTCCCCCAGCATTCGCACCGCACGGTAAGTCATATCTTCCAAATTGCCGATTGGCGTTGCGCACAGATACAGCGTGCCCCTCTTCTCTTCCGTTGTCATTCTTTCCCTTCCTCCATGCCATAAATCTGCAGGATTTCTTCTGTATAACTGCCATCTTCCCGATGAACAATGAGTGGCGGCAATACCTTCAGCCCGCCAGGAGCAGCACCTACCACAGCTTCAATCAGCATCATATTCGGAGCCTTACCGTCTTTCGGTTGAACCATCTGCAGTCTTTTGGGTTCCATCTGATGCTCATGGAGACTTACGATAATTTCTCCCAGCCGTTCCGGCAAATGAACCATGGCGAACCTGCCTCCAAAACGCAGGGCAAAACGCGCCGCCCGGACCACGTCATCGAGCGTAGCCGTAAACTCATGACGGGCTCTGGCAACACCTGACATTTGATTGACCTGTCCATGCGCTACAGGGCGGTACGGAGGGTTGGCAACAACCACATCAAAAGATTCCGGGGCATAAAGCTCCCGGATTTGACGATAATCGCCAGCTTTCACAAAAATCTTCTCATCGAGTTCATTCATCCAAACATTACGGGCCGCTACATCCGCCATGACTTCGTTCAGTTCAATGGCATCGACACGGGCTACTTCATCCGCAATCAACAAGGGAATCACACCTGTCCCCGTCCCCAAATCCAAGACCCGCTGCCGGCTTTTCCACGATAAAAAGTGGGCGAGCAGCACTGCATCCAGCGAAAAGCAGAATTCCTGCGTATTCTGGATGATGTGCCGCCCGCTCCTCATCAAATCGTCAAGCCGTTCATTTTCTTTCAGGCTGACGTCTCTCATTCTTTGTTTTCTCTTCCTCCACCATTATTGCCACTCGTGCTCTTTTCCCGGTTTCCCCGTGGACGGCGTTCACGGCGCTGGCGATTGCCACCTTCGCGGTTCTGTTTCTCATGCTCGCCCCGCGGACGGCGACGACCATGGGAATTTCCACCGCGATGCTCTTTATTTTCCTTGCCTTCACGGTTCTCACGCCGGCCATCGTCTTTCCGCTTCTCACGCGGACGGCGGTTGCGTTCGTGGCGCGGACGCTCTTGCTGTTCCTGCGTTTTGCCGCTGGTTTCCCGCGTCTCCGGTGCCGCGATGATTTCCTCCTGCGGAACCTCGAAACCATCCATCAGGTCGCTGTCCTCGTCCTTTTCAATAACATCTTCCCACGAAGCGACAATGGTACGGCTGTTATCCAAGAGAATGGTTGCCGTGCGGCGCTGCTGATTGAGGGAGATAACCTTGCCTTCCCCCTCCAGGGATACCACGCGGCTGCCCTGCGTCGGTGCCAAGACCTTTTTCGGCTTCTTATGGCAGTTCTCGCAGTAACAATCATTTTCATATTTAAGGCAGCACATCAGGCGGCCGCAAATTCCCGAAATCTTGGTTGGATTCAAGGAAAGGTTTTGCTCTTTGGCCATGCGGATAGAAACCGGCTCAAAGTCCCCCAGGAACGAGGCACAGCAGAGGGGACGACCACAACAGCCAATCCCGCCCATGAGTTTTGCCTCATCGCGAACGCCAATCTGGCGCAGCTCGATACGGGTACGGAATACCGACGCCAAATCCTTGACCAGATTGCGGAAGTCAATACGGCCATCGGCCGTAAAGTAGAAGATAATCTTGTTCATATCGAAGGTATACTCGACTTCGACCAACTTCATCGGTAATTTGTGTTCCTGAATCTTTTTCTCACAAATGCCGAAAGCATCTTTCTCCCGCTTCTTGTTCTCCTCCAAACGCTGAAGATCGGAAGCATTGGCGATCCGATGGACAATCTTCAGCGGCTGCATGACCTCGCTGTCCTCTACCTCCCGGGGGCCGAGGACTGTCAGCCCGCACTCCATGCCACGGGCAGTCTCTACGATAACGCGCTGTCCTGCTTCAATCTCCAAATTGCCCGGGCCGAAATAATATATCTTTCCCGCTTTTTTAAAGCGGACTCCGATGATTTTCTGCAAAATTATCCTCCTACAACCTTTATGTCAAATCGCGTATACGCAATAAAAAACCTTCCATCTGCAACCGCAGATTTACATTCGCCTGCAAGCGGCGCTGCATCTGACGAACTTCCCGCAGCATCGCAAAGATCTTATACTCTGGGAAACGCGGCAAAAGCTGTGCCAGCTGTACGCGGCAATCCTGATGATATAGAAGCGGACTCGCTCCATCCTCATAAAGTACCAGCATATCGCGGAGGAGCATATTAAAATACAGGAACCACTCCTCGAGTTTTTCCCGTTCCATATCGCCTTTTTCCTTTGCCAACTGCCATAATTTCTCCATATCCATCGCATCAAGCTGCGATAGGACCGACAAGGCATCGTTGCGAAGCGATAAGCCGCCATTTTCGAAAAGTGTCACCGCCCGGCCCAAGCTTCCATCCGCCAACGCGGATAACTCAGCCGCATCTTCTGCCGGAACACCGCGCTCCTGCAAGGCAGTCGTCATTGCCTCCACCGGCAGCATGCCAAACGCTACCGGCATGCAACGGGAAACAATGGTGTCCAGCAGGGAACTTCGTGCACTGGTAACCAGAATAAACGTAACCTGCCCCTCTGGCTCCTCCAAAGTCTTCAAGAGGCTGTTCGCTGCCGCTTCATTCATACACTCCACTTCATCGATGAGCACTACCCGGCTCTTGCCCATAACCGGATAACGGGAAGCTATCGTCTGCATCTCACGAATCTGTTCTATGCGGATTACCTTTGCCGACTTGCCACGAACTTCCGGCAATACCTCATAATAATCGGGATGCCTGGACAGCCGCATCGACTGACAGGATTCACAATGACCACAGGGACCATCGTCTACCTCACAAAGAATTGCCGCCGAAAGCATCCGCCCCAGCATCTTCTTGCCAATTCCAGCAGGTCCCGTGAAAAGCAAGGCATGAGGAAGCCGGCCTTCCCGAAGCATGGTCCGCAGCTCATTTTTTTGCTTCTCATGCCCGATAATCTTATTCCAATTGAGTTCCATCACATGTAAAGATCCACGAGCATTCCGCGGATTGCATCGTGACTGGCTACAATATCCAGCTGACTGGCCTGCCCCAGACGGATTTTCTCCGCCATCTCTTCTAGCCGTTTGTCGATCTTGCGGACCGTGGTGTACACCTTCTGCCGTCCCATGCGGTCCCAGCCAACCTGTGTATGGAGCTCATACATATGATTGACAGCTTCCCCCACAAAATTCTTGATGAGGGTGCGATAAGACTTCAATTCATCATACGTTGGCGTCTTTGAAAGCCGCGCACCCTGCTCATCAATCTGCCGCAGCAGCTTGTCGAGCTGCTCGGTCGTCACCGCTTCTTCCTGATTACGCAATTCCGTACCAAAATCAGTATCCATATCGCGGACGCGCTCATCCTCGCTGCTGCGGTTCAACGAGATCGACGGCCCTTTCGTCGTCATATTATCTATTTTCATCGGCATAATATATCACCTGCTTTTCGTTTCCCTGAATAAGTCCTAAAGCGTATACTTGTCCATAGTTTCCTATTATTGATTATACCGTTTCATCTGGCAATATGCAATATAAAGAAAAAGCCGTCAGGCCTCTGCCTGACGGTCAAAACCGGCATTTTGAATCATTTGCTTTTATGCGGATTATGCGCCTCATATTCATCTTTGATTCCCTCGATGATTTTATCATGACGCTCCTGCTCCTGCCGAAGCTGGCGGTTGTACTCTTTCTCGCTGATTTGTCCCTTGCGCTTTTGATATCTGAGCGCGCGGACATTCTGTTTATGCGTCATATCCTCTTCGTTGATGCGATGGCTATACTTATTGCTGGTTCCATCTTCGAAGGTCTGCTGAGCATGGTGACGATGCGCTTCCGAAACTCCCGACAGCGAAACCGTAGCAATACCAAATCCCATCATGCCAGCCATTGCCAATGCAGTAACTTTCTTTTTATCAAATTTCATATTCCTGACTCCTTTACCTCAAATTATTTATCTCGGGTATTTCCCTTCCTCAATTTAAAGTATAGGAAGTTAGAATTGGAGCTTCCTTAAACGAAAATGATGTTTTTTCTTATATTTCCCTTATAATATCATTAAAGCGAAATTTCCAGTCCACAGCATCAACATAAGCCTTCATCCAACAGTTGCTGAATCTTATCCATAACGCCAGCCTCAGCATTGCTCTTAGCCGTGAAGCGGGCAATCTCCTTGATAGCCGGATAAGCATTGGCCATCGCATAACTGTAGTAAACCGACTCCAGCATCTCTTTGTCATTCATATAGTCGCCAAAGGCCGCACATTCTTCCGGTGCCAGGCCGAGGCGTTCCTGGATTTTGCGCACTGCCATACCCTTATTCGCGCCTATATTGGTAATATCTACCCAAAAGGCGCTTGCCAACACCACCTGCATCGAATCGGCATAATGCTCGAGCAGGGGAAAGATCTTCGTATCCGCATCTCCTGCGGCCGTGAAGAAAGAAATCTTAATGGGATCATCGTCAATCGTTTCGAAACAATCCACCAACTCGATTTCGCGAAAGTATTTCATGAGTTCATCCATATACTTTTCCGGCCGTTTGTCTTTTAAGAGATATACCTTCTTCTTGCCACAGAAAACATTGTAGATATCCGGCTTGTCATTCATGCTGTTAACAATTTCCAGGGCCTTATTCCGCTCGATGACATTGGAAAAAAGCTCCTCGCCATGCTGGCGAACCATCGTGCCATTATCACTGACAAAGAGGAACGTATCGGCATATTTATGGAAGCTGTCCACCAAAGAATGGTATTGGCGCCCGCTGGCCGGAGCAAACATAACCCCGCGATCCTGAAGCTTTTCCATCATCGCATCGAATTCTGCCGGCAACCGGCCTGCCTCATCCAAAAGGGTACCATCCATATCTGACAAGATTAATTTGATCATTGCACGTTCCTCATTTCCCGATTCTACCAAGATCCATTATTTCATTCAAAAGCTCGTATTGATTTTACCATAAACATATAAGGTGCGTCTAATGCTGCTTACACTTATTTTTCCCGCAAATAACGCACAGCAGCCAATCCAGCTTCAGCCCCCTGATAAACCGCTTTGGCTACCTGCCGTAATCCGCCAGTACAGTCACCCGCCGCAAAAATTCCTGGGATATTCGTTGCCATACGCTCATCTACCTTGATGGCATTTCCCGCTAGCATTACTCCCATCTTTCTGGCTAGTTCCGTACTGCCAGCGACCCCCACGGCCAAAAACACACCGTCAACAGGCAAAAGCGAACCATCCTGAAAGCGAACCCGCTGCACCCGTCCACTGCCTTCCACAGCTGCCAGCTTCTCCTTTCGAAGGACTAACGCCTCCGGAGGGCGGCCGGCAATATCTTCGCCATTGGTCAGCAAAGTTACCTGTGCCGCATGCGGAAGAAGAGCGGCCGCCTCATGGAAAGCATATTCCCCGGCGCCAATGACGGCCACTTGCTTCTGGCGATAGAAAAACGCATCGCAAATTGCACAATAACTGATGCCCTTGCCCTCAAATTCACGAATTCCAGGAATCGGCAACGTTTTATGCGCCGCTCCCGCAGCCAAAATGACACTGTCCGCATGATATTTCATCTGCTCGGTTTCCACCTGGTACCCATGAAAATCTTCCGAAAAAGCCACAGCCACCACATCGCCTTGGATAAATTCCACCCCAATGCGTTTGGCCCCCTGGATGCCACGCTGAATCAGTTCTGCCCCGCTTACGGGTTCGGCCAGTCCATAGTAATTTTCAATCTGGTGTGCTTTGATGAGACTACCGGTATCTTTCTCACTGGAAATCACCGTTACCTCAGCGCCTCCCCGGCGTGCATAAAGAGCTGCCGATACACCAGCAGGCCCCGCGCCAATAATAACTACCTTTGCCATCTCCCATACCTCCTGTATTTTTTTTCAGTATAACACAAAAGTGACAGACTCTTTGTGAGCCTGTCACTTTTGTGTTGTGATGTGTGTGTTTATCTAAATTTAGGAAAGGGTACGCGTAATTTATCAGCCGATTTTCAGTTTGTCCTGTGCAGAGACATGACGGTTGAAGCCAACTTCTTCTTTCGTCAAGCCAAGGGCCAAACCAACGAGCTGCTGCAGGTGCAGGATAGGAACCTGTGCCTGGGAATGAACTGCTTCACGGCCTTCCGGCTCGTACATATCAAGCTGCATCTGGCAAAGCGGGCACGGCGTAACCAATGCGCCAGCACCAGCGCGGTCTGCGCTGTCAACAATCTGCCCCGTAGCCTTGAGCACATCATGCTCAGCAGCCAACTGTGCATGGAAACCGCAGCATTTGCGATTTGCATCGAACCAAACCGGCTCTGCACCGAGTTTGCGAACAAGACGTTCCATGTACTCCGGATGTTTGCCGTCACCATGGTCCATAACCTCCTGCGGGCGCAGGATATGGCAGCCATAGTAAGCAGCGACTTTATAACCATTAAGCGGATTTACAATCTTGCCATCCAAGAGTTCCGGATGGTCATCAAGGATCCAAAGGAAATGCGTAATCTGGCTCGTGCCCTTGTATTCATACGGATGACCGGACTCCTTGAGAATATTATTTACCTTCTCGCGAAGTTTCTCATCCTTGTCCAAACGGGCTTTTGCCGTACGGAGCTGCAGCGTGCAAGTATTGCAAACCGTCATAATATCACAGCCCATATTCTCAGCAATGGAAATGTTACGGGCATTGACTGCCAATGCCGCCAAATCATCGACCCCCTGAGCGTGGGATGCACCACAGCAGGTCCAGTTTGGAATCTCTTCGATTTCAATCTCGAGCTTCTCGCAAACTTTTTTCAGAGAAGTATATGCTTCAGCAGCAGCGCCTTCGAGGACGCAGCCCGGGAATAATGCGTATTTCATAATCAATTCTCCTCCTTCGATGCTGCTTCTGCGTTCTTAACGATTTTACGGATCGTATCGATTTCTTTGTTGACCGGATGGCTGTCCAGCGGATTCATCTTGCCAACACGCATGAGGCGCAGAGCCATCGGCGCACGCAGACCGGCGGCGAAGAAGCCCTCCGATTTGATGTTGAGCTTCGACTCGTCAAGCGTACCAGAATCACTGATATCATCATAGATAGCCTTCGCATGGCGGGCACCGACGTTATCATCGAGGCCCATTTTGAACGTTGCCTCTTTGAGTTTCTCAATGGCACCGGCCGGGTCGAGGCCTTTCGGGCATTTGGCCGTGCATTCCTGGCAATTGAAGCAACGCCAAAGACCAGCATCAACCACCGCCTTGAGATGCTCTTTCGGATCTTTGTCACGAGAATCCCGCGTGATCTTCGCAGCTTTGACGAAAACGAACGGATCGAGGAAGTCTTCCTGATTCAACGCATTCTTGTTGCACTCGGATACGCAGGAACCGCAGAGGATGCAGCCCGCGAGTTTCTTATACTTGTTGAAATCTTCCGGAGACTGCTTGCAACCTTCCTCAGCCGAGAACTCATCTTTCGGATGAACCGTCGGTTTGATTTTCTTGATGCGGGCATATTTCGGATCCCAATCGACAATGAGATCGCGGATAACGCGGAAGTTGCCCAACGGCTCAATGGTGAGCTCATCCGTATCATAGCGTTTCATGAGGTTCTCCACGAGGATCTCGCAAGCAAGCTCGGCGTTGCCATTGACACGAACAGCACAAGCGCCGCAGATGGAGGAACGGCAGGAGCAGGTAAACGAAAGGGTCGGATCCTGATGCTCTTTGATCTGCGTCAGGGCCTCAAGTACCGTCATGCCAACCGTAACTGGGAGCGTGTAATCCTGCACCCATTTTTTATCTTCAACGAAGCGATGGATTCTAAGCTTTACGTCCATGATCAATACTTCCTTTCTTTCGGCTGATATTTCGTAATAACGACATCTTTATACTCGGCACGATATTCGCCCGTCTTCTGATCTTTGAAGATAAGCGTATGCTTGAGGAAGTTCTTGTCGTCACGTTTCGGGTAATCGCGACGGGAATGACCACCGCGGCTCTCTTTACGAGCCAGTGCCCCCTGTACGATAGCATGGGAAATCTGCAGCAAGTTGCCGAGCTCCACATACTGTTCAAAAGCCGTGTTGTAAACATGAGAAGAGTCACCAACATAGCAGTGTTTGTACTCTTCCTCGAGAGCCTTGAGCTCCTGGGTAGCCTGGTTCAGCTGGTCCTCCTGACGGTATACGCCAGCCTTGTACCACATCGTATTGACCATGGCATCACGAATCTCCGGTACGGTCTTGCCGCAGCCTTCCGGACGGTTCGTGACTTCTTCGAATTTATCTTTCCATTTCTGGCAATCCTGAGCAAGTTTGTCCTGGCTGCCAGCGTAATTATGCTCTTTTGCGTAAGCGGCTGCACCATCACCGGCCGTATGACCAAAGACGAGTACCTCCGACAGGGAATTTGCACCAAGGCGGTTGGCACCATGTACGGACACGCAGCTGCACTCACCGGCAACATAGATGCCCGGTACACGGGACTCACCCGTATGGAAGTCAGCCATCTCGAGGCCGCCCATGGAATAATGGCAGGTCGGTGCAATAGGAACTGGCTCTTTCGTGATGTCGACACCAGCAAAGCGTTTGGAAAGGTCAGCCACCTGACCCAGACGCTCGCGGATACGCTCAGCCGGAATAACTGTGAAATCCATGTAGACGCCGGCATGGATGCCTTCGCCGATACCACGGCCTTCCTCGATCTCCGTTGCAATAGCACGCGCTACGATATCACGCGTTGCCAGCTCCATCTTTTCCGGTGCATATTTCGCCATAAAGCGCTCGCCATTCTTGTTCTTGAGCTGTGCACCCTCGGCACGGCTGGACTCGGAGAGCAGGACGCCGTTAGCCGAAAGGCCCGTCGGATGGAACTGTACCATCTCCGGATCTTTGAACGGGATACCCGCATTCATGCCGGCAACGATACCATCGCCCGTGGAGCTGTACGGATTAGACGTACGGATCCAATAGACACGGCCATAGCCGCCCGTCGCAATGACAACCGCCTTAGCCGGAACACCGATGAGATTCCCCGAACGCATATCCATAGCGATAACGCCGTTGAGCTGGTCATTCTTCTCACCGCCCATGCTGATCTCAAGCATCTGGCACTCCGAGATGAAATCAATGCCCTTGTCCAGGCACTGCTCGAACAACGTGTGAACCATAGCATGGCCAGCACGGTCCTCGAAATAAGAAGCACGTGCATGCGAATGGCCGCCCATCTTGCGCTGATGGAAGCAGCCGTCCTTCTGCCGGTTGAAGGGATATCCCATATAGTCAAGCTCGTAAATGTTAGCACCAGCACGTTCTGCAAAATATTCTACGGCATCCTGATCGCAAAGATAATCGCCGCCCTTGATGGTATCGAATACATGCGATTCAACCGTATCTGCTTTATCGGTAACACCAGTAACGCCGTTCATACCACCCTGAGCCATCGTCGAAGCCGAGCGCGTCGGAATGAGTTTCGTCATGACAGCGACTTTAAGATTCTTGTTCTCTGCCGCAGCCAAAGCTGCACGCATACCAGCACCACCGCTGCCGATGATCAAAACATCATAGGTAACGTCACCTTTTTTGACTTTTTCTGGAATATTATTACCATTCCAGGTGAAGTAAGAACCTGCAGCCACAACGACACCGGCTGCTGCCGCGCCCTTTATGAAGGTACGACGTGAAATCTCCTTCGACATAGTATTCCCTCCTAAACACTTCCCAATACACAACAATTTTCTCAAATCATTAACTAGAATTATTTTACATAAAAAAAAGCTATCGGGGAAATACATGCTGCTTATATTGACTATTCGAAATTCTTATAAGTAAAAAAAGAGGAGCAAATGCTCCTCGAAAAAAATTTCCTTGTAAATTTTTCCTATCGCTTCAACAGCGAAATAAATGTTTTGGCCGCCTGAGAGAGATGCTGTCCCCGGCCATAAGCTGCCACCAACTGCCGCTCCTCCACATTTTCTTCCAATTCAAAGAAGAACGGGGATTCTTTCCAGTGCCAGCCGCGCACCAGCATATCCGTAACCAGGGTAATGCCCAGTCCTGCCATGCAAAGCTCGGCGGCATCGATGATGCTGTTGGCCTCAAAAACCACATCAGGTTCACATTGTGTTTCCTGGCAAAGATTCCGATAAATCTGCGCCATCCGCCGGCTTTCCTGTAGTTTTATAAAGGGCTGCTTGTGCAGGCGGGCAAACGACATCGTCGGATAAGGCGTCACCTGCCGGCCGCCAAAGCGGGCAGCAAAGGGATGGTCCATCGGCACTGCCAGCAGAGTTCTTTCCTTTAAAAGCGGTATCGAGGCAAAATTCTTATCGGGCAGCGGCTCATAAAGCAGCGCAAAATCCACCGTTCCTGCCAGCACATCTTCCTTGAGCTCTCGCAGACTGTGCTCCCGCACCGTCAGACGAATTCCAGGATAAGTCCGATGGAAATCGATAAGCGGCTGAGTCAGATAACAGGAAGACCGCGTCCGCGAACTGCCGATGCAGAGATTTCCCGTCCGAAGCTCCGAAAGGTCCGCCGTTCCTTTTACCAGTTCCTGCTTCAACCGCTGAATCTGCCGCGCCTTTTCCACATAAATCTCTCCAGCAGGCGTGAGCTGCAAGGGGGTCTGGCTGCGATCAAAAAGAGCCTCCCCCAATTCTCCTTCTATCTTCTTGATACACTGCGATAACGACGGCTGTGAAACATAAAGGTGTTTAGCGGCAGCAGAAAATGTCCCATCCTCTGCGACCTGCAATACGCTTCGCCATTCATGTTCATCAATCAAAAACCTAACTCCTCCTTATGGGCCTGCATCCCGTCGATGCAGCACTGCATCACCGCTGACGGTTCCATCCCAAGCATCTCCATTCCCTTTTTGATCGTATCCCGGCTGCATTTGGCAGCAAACTTCTTATCCTTGAATTTCTTCTTGAAGGATTTTAATTCCATCCCATCCATTTTTTCTGGGCGCATAAGTGCATAAGCCTGAACAATTCCCGTGAGCTCATCCACGGTATAGAGGCTCTTTTCTATATCGGTTACAGGCTCTTTTTCATCCGTAGTGATTCCCCAGCCATGGGAAATAATCGTCTGAATTACTTCTTCTCCCACACCTTCCGGTTCCAGTAATTCCCGCACATGATGGCAGTGTTCATCGGGAAACTTCTCATAATCGACATCGTGCAGATACCCGATTGCTTCCCAATATTCTTTATCGGCCCCAAAATGATCTGCCATTGCCCCCATAGCGGCACTGACAGCAGCTGCATGCGTGAAAAGGTGTGCTTCCGTCGTATGTTTGGCAAGTATTTCTTTTGCCTTGGACAAGGTTAACTCAGTCATTGTACAACCCCCCAGTAAAAAGACGTCGAAATCTGCAATTATGTAAATAATTATACGCGTTATTCGGCCGAATCGTCAACAAAACGCCCCAATACATAAAAAGTACCATGCGCCTTGGCAAATAGTTTTCCTGCTTCATCACGGATTTCACTCTCCAGCGTCATCGTATGGCGGCCATCGTGAAGAACCGCACCCGTAGCAATAATCCGGGTTGTCATCGGTACAGAATGCATAAAATCCATGCTAAGATTCATGGTTACGACTTTTTTATTTCGTGCCAGTGCAGCTGCCCCCATAGCTGTATCCGCCAGGGTCATCAAAGCTCCACCATGGATGATGCCATAAAGATTGGTATGCTCAGACTCCACGTTCAGTTCTAACTGAACGCCGCCATCTGCCACTGGCACTGCCTCCGCATGAATATATTCCAAGAATGGATTTTTATGATAAAATTCAACAATATGTTGCTGGATTTTCGTTATGGGATTATTCCGCTTCACCTGCTCAACACTTCCCTTACCATATAATCTTCTATATTATAACGCCATTGTTCCAATTTTGCCAAAGGCAAAATCTTCTTCATGCAAAAGGGACTGTGAAAAATCCCTTTATATTGACATAAAAATATAAAAGCCTCCATAAGATTGATTCATCTACCTTATGGAGACTTCTATGAATTTATCCACGCACTTTTTACAAATTACAGTTTATCGGTTAGTGGAACCTTATTCGAAGCAACTCTTCGCCGCCGCTAGGGGCAGTGCCAACACTACGCGGGAGATGTTTTTCTAAACGAAATTTTTATC
>NZ_JNKI01000014.1 GCF_000702005.1 Selenomonas sp. ND2010
GAGGGTGAAGCTCGGGAAACTCGCCACATCCTCAGCCGCCGCTAGGGGCAGTGCCATAAACGAAGCGTTTGATGTTTTCCGTGAAGAACGAAATTTTTATCCTCACCGTTCGTCGAAAAATTGCTACCGTTCAAGCGAAGCGCGTTTTGCAACTTTTTCGATGCTTAATTTAAGATAAAAATTTCGTTTAGGAAAACATCTCCCGCGTAGTGTTGGCACTGCCCCTAGCGGCGGCGAAGAGCTGCTTCGAATGAGGCTCCACTAACCGATAAACTGTAATTTCACAGCCCTTTTTGATCGTATCGATGAGAAAGTTTTGCTGGTGGAAAAACTAGAACAACGGCGTTATAATTATAGTGTTTATTAGAGGACGAGAAAGGATTAATGCGTTGAGTAATTTAGGTAGATTCTCCCGTACGGAACTTTTGCTGGGAGAAGAGGGAATGGAGAAACTGGCAAACAGCACGGTGGCGATTTTTGGCGTCGGCGGTGTTGGTTCTTTTGTTGCCGAAGGTCTGGCCAGAGCGGGTGTTGGGCACTTGGTGTTGATCGATAATGACCTGATTTGTTTGACCAATATCAACCGCCAGATTCATGCTACGTCAAAAACGGTAGGACAGGCAAAGACGCAGGTGATGAAAGAGCGTATATTGGATATCAATCCCAAGGCGGTAGTTGATACCATTGAGGATTTCTACCTGCCGGAAAATGCGGATAAGTTTTTCACACAGCATTATGATTATGTGGTGGATGCTATTGATACGGTTACAGGGAAAATCAACCTGGTCCTGCAGTGCCGGGAGCTGGGGATTCCGATTATCTGCAGCATGGGGGCTGGCAATAAGTTGGACCCGACTAAGTTTGAGGTAACGGATATCTATAAAACTAGTGTGGATCCGCTGGCTCGTGTTATGCGCAAAAAAATGAAAGAAAATCGCGTAAAGAAGCTTAAGGTGGTTTACTCCAAGGAAAAACCGCTGGTGGTCAAGCAGGGCGGCTGTGGTGGCAATTGCATCTGTCCGCCGGGAAGTGCCAATAATTGCGATAAGAAACGGGCGGTTCCTGGCAGCATCTCTTTTGTTCCGTCGGTAGTTGGCATGATTATTGCCGGTGAGGTTGTACGAGATATAACAGGTGCCAAAACGGAGGTATCAGCATGAGGGTAACAGTTTTAGGCTGTGGTCGCTGGGGATCATTTCATGCATGGTATGCAGATTTTATCGGCCATGATGTGATGCTTTGGGGGCGTGAGGGCTCCAGGCATTTGCAGGAATTAAGGGAAACGCATAAAAACGAATACCTGGAGCTGCCGGAATCTGTGGTGTTGACGGATGATTTGCGGGCAGCGGTGGAGTATGCGGATGTCCTTGTGATTTCTATCAGCAGCCAGCAGCTGCGCAGCTTTGGCGCTCAGTTGAAGGCACTGGGGGATCTCGCGGGCAAACGCTTTATCCTTTGCATGAAGGGTCTGGAGATTGGTACGGGCAAACGTCTGTCGGAGGTTTTCCATGAGTCCGTTGGTGCTGAGGTGCCGGTGGCTGTTTGGGTGGGCCCTGGCCATGTGCAGGACTTTATCCGGAAGATTCCCAACTGCATGGTAATCGCTTCGGATAATATGGATTTGACCAAAGAATTGGTCGATTCGTTTTCCAGTTCGCTGATCCGGTTCTATTATGGGGAAGACCTCTTGGGGACAGAGATTGGCGCTGCAGCGAAAAATGTCGTGGGGCTTGCGGCGGGAATGCTGGATGGCTTTGGCTATGGCAGTCTGAAGGGCGCTTTGATGGCTCGTGGTACGCGAGAACTATCCCGGCTCATTGAAAAGATGGGGGGAGATAAAATGACGATTTATGGTCTTTCGCATCTTGGCGATTATGAAGCGACGCTGTTCTCTCCCCATAGCAATAACCGCCGTTTTGGTGAAGACCTTATCATCGGAAAGCCTTTTGCGAAACTGGCGGAGGGTGTGTATACGGTAGAGGCTCTGATGGAGCTCTCACAGAAATATCAGGTAGAGCTTCCGATTTCGGCGACGGTTTATGAAATCGTCCATCATCATAAGGATCCCAAAGAGCAGTTGACCCAACTTTTTTTGCGGCAGACAAAATCGGAACAAGCTTGATTTTTCGTATTTCTAAGATTAATTTCGTCAATTTATGATGTTTATGACATACATCCCTTGACGTTGCTATATTTGTATGCTAAAATACAAGATTTACTTTTGAAAAAATCTGGGAATAATGCTATAATATAGAAGCAGGCAGCGCTTAGGTTGCCACGTCATATTGAATATAGGGGGTGTGTGTTTGCTGCAGGTAGGAGACAAGGTAGTCTATCCGATGCATGGCGCCGGAGTGATTGCTGGAATCGAGAATTGTGAAGTTCTGGGTGAAGGAAAATCGTATTATGTTCTACAGATGCCGCTGGGGAATATGAAGGTGATGATTCCAACCGACAATGTGGATAACATTGGATTGCGTGACGTCATCTCGAGTTCCCAGGTGGATGAGGTTCGGAATGTGCTTGAGGATAAGCCTGAACGGGCCTTGGGAAGCTGGAATAAGCGCTTCCATGAGAATCTTGACCGGATGAAAAGTGGAGATATCCGTGATGTGGCCGCTGTTGCTCGCAATTTGATTTTGCAGGATCAGAGGCGGAAGATTTCCTCTGGGGAACGCCGTCTGTTGGACCTTGCCAAACAAATCCTGGTCAGTGAATTAGTATACGCCTGTCATAAGACTCCGGAGGAAGTCGAAAATTGGCTGGAAGATATTTTATCCCAGAATCGATACAAACATTGATTTCCGCCTGGAAAGAGGGCTGTACCCAATGGTACAGCCCTCTTTTTTGTATGCTTCAAGGGATTGGTACGCTGCCTAGATTGGCGTTTGATTAAGAATCGCCGGGATCGGTACTGTTAGGTTGACAGTACAGGGATAAATTGTCTATACTGATTTTATAGTATCCATAAATATATAAGAAGGAAAGGAGGTGGAAAGTATGTTGGATCGTGTGTTGCGTTTTTTTATCACGTTGTTTATGGCAATCGCTGGCGGCGCACTCTTAAATCTGGCTTCGCCACTTTTGACCTCGTTTATCAGCACGGAAATACTCCAGGCGGATATGGGGTGGATTAAACTCACGGTGGCTGGCTTTGTGTGCATCTTGTTGGGGGCAGTTTTGGGTGGAGTCATCGGTTTTCTGCTGTCGTCGTATTTTATCCATAAGCTTAAGCGTTTTTCGGCTAAGGTGGAAGTACAGCTGAATAAGATGCCGACTCATGATGTGATTGCTGGTGCAGTGGGATTGCTTCTCGGACTTATCTTTGCTAATCTTTTGGGCTATGCCTTTTCAAAAATCCCCGTTGTCGGCGAATATATCCCGGTCATCTTCAGTATCGTATTTGGCTATTTGGGAATCACGATTATGATCCGCAAGCGCAAAGAGCTGGCAGGAGCGTTTGATTTTATCCCGAAATTTATGAAGGCTGTGGCCAAAAATCATGAACCAGCAAAAGAATCTTCGGTGGAAACGGCACCGAAACTAGAAGGAAATACCCAGTATAAACTGCTGGATACCAGCGTTATCATCGATGGCCGCATTGCCGATATCTGTGATACGGGGTTCATCGAAGGAACGCTGCTCATTCCAGTTTTTGTGTTGGAGGAATTGCAGCATATTGCAGATTCTTCGGATGTTCTCAAACGTACGCGAGGTCGTCGCGGATTGGATATCCTTCAGCGCATTCGTCAGGAAACCCGGGTGCGGGTGGAAGTGACCAATGTGGATTTTGAGGATGTTGCCGAAGTAGATTCTAAGCTGGTTCGCCTGGGCCAGCAGGTCGGTGGCAAGATTATCACCAACGATTTTAACCTGAACAAGGTGGCGCAGCTGCGTGGCGTGGAGGTGCTCAATATCAATGAGCTTTCCAATGCGGTCAAGCCGGTGGTTATTCCTGGTGAGAACATGCGGGTGACGGTGGTCAAATCGGGAAAAGAGCCAGGTCAGGGTGTCGCTTATCTTGACGATGGGACGATGATTGTCATTGAAGGCGGTCATCGCTATATGAATGAGATGATTGACGTGGAAGTTACATCGGCCTTGCAGACAGCAGCGGGTCGAATGATTTTTGCAAAACCAAAAAATTGAAGCTATAGCCTTCTCCTAGGATGCGTTTTGCGCGCCAAATGGGAGAAGGCTATCTGAGGCTATATTAGGAGTGATGGGAATGGTCAGTGTCATCTTCCCGGCAGCAGGACAGGGAAAGCGGATGAACGCTGGAGTCAATAAGGTTTTTCTCGAGTTGGCCGATAGGCCGATGCTGATTCGTACCCTGCAGAAATTTTCGGCAGTTCCAGAGGTGGGGGAACTCATCGTAGTGGTAGGTGCCGAAGAAGTAGAGCCGGTGACGAATCTATTGAAGAAATACCCGGAGTTAAAACCCTGGCTGGTGACGGAAGGCGGATCGGAGCGTCAGTATTCCGTCTGGAATGGTTTGAAACAGGTGTCAGCGGAGGCAGATGTCGTTCTGGTTCATGATGCCGCGCGGCC
Organism: Selenomonas sp. ND2010; assembly: GCF_000702005.1. Classification (GTDB taxonomy): domain Bacteria; phylum Bacillota; class Negativicutes; order Selenomonadales; family Selenomonadaceae; genus Selenomonas_A. The sequence goes on from NZ_JNKI01000014.1 coordinate 4,552, forward strand.
ATTGGTAACAGTCAAGACGATTGAAGCGGTCATTGCGGCAGCTAGAGAACATGGCGGTGCAATCGCTGCGGTCCCGGAGAAGAATACCATCAAGGTCGTATCGGAACATGGTGTTGTGAGATCGACGCCAGCTCGTTCGACGCTGTGGGCGGTACAAACTCCCCAGGGCTTTCGCAAGCAGATTTTGCTCGAGGCGAATATCAAGGCGGAGGCAGATGGTTTCCTCGGTACGGATGATGCCAGCCTGGTAGAGCGCTTGGGGCGTCCGGTTCATGTCGTCAGGAGTGAATACAGCAACATCAAGGTGACAACGCCGGAGGATTTGTTGATTGCAGAGGCTTTCCTGCGACAGGAGCAGGGAAGTATGCTGACTGCCGTTCGGTCAGCGGCTAAGTTTGCCAAGGAAACGATGAAGGGAAAACTGCCTCATTGGCAGAAGGAGGAAAAGTGATGACGCGATTTGGAATGGGCTATGATGTTCACCGCCTGGTAGAGGGGCGGAAGCTGATTATTGGCGGGGTGGAAATTCCACATACGCTGGGGCTGCTTGGACATTCGGATGCCGATGTACTGCTGCATGCGGTAGCCGATGCGCTGCTGGGAGCGGCAGCTATGGGAGATATCGGCCGTCACTTTCCCGATACAGATCCGCGGTTTGAGGGGGCTGACAGTATGAAGCTCTTAGCGCATGTCGTGGAACTCTTAACGGAAAAGGGATATAAGGTCGGCAATGTTGATGCGACGATTGTGGCTCAGAAGCCGAAGATGAAGGACTTTATCCCCCAGATGAATGAAAATATTGCACGGGTGCTCGGAGTGGAATCCGACCAGATAAATGTCAAAGCAACTACGGAAGAGAAATTAGGATTTACCGGAACGGAGCAGGGCATTTCTGCTTATGCTGTAGCCGGAATTGAAAAAGCCTGACGCCTAAAACAGCGCCGGTAAGATAGTTGGAGGAAGAAATATGCTGAAAGTCTATAACACCATGTCACGCAGGAAAGAAGAGTTCAAACCGCTCAAAGAGGGCGAAGTGAGCATCTACTGCTGTGGTGTAACGCCGTATAATCATCCGCATATCGGCAATGCGCGCCCCTTTGTTACTTGGGATGTCATTCGCCGTTATTTTGCCCAAAAGGGGTATACTGTCCATTACATCCAGAATTTTACGGATGTGGATGATAAAATCATCAATACGGCCAACAAAGAAGGACTGCAGTGGAGTGATATCTCCGGCCGCTATATCAAGGCCTATTTTGAAGCAATGGATGCGCTCAATGTAAAGCGCGCAGATGTATATCCACGTGTCAGTGAGACCATTCCGGATATCATTGCGATGGTACAGCAGCTTATCGACAATGGTTACGCTTATGCTGTGGATAACGGCGATGTTTTTTACAGTGTAGAGAAATTTGCCGGCTATGGTAAACTCAGTGGCCGCAAATTGGAGGATATGCAGGCGGGGGCTCGTATCGAAGTCGATACGCGGAAACAGCATCCGATGGATTTTGCGCTTTGGAAATCGGCCAAACCAGGCGAACCGAGCTGGGACAGCCCCTGGGGAAAAGGTCGTCCGGGCTGGCACATTGAATGCTCCACGATGTCGCTGAAATATCTCGGCAAGAAATTTGATTTCCATGGTGGCGGAAGTGACTTGATCTTCCCGCATCATGAAAACGAGATTGCACAGTCGCAGGCTTGCCTGGGCGATGAACACAGCTTTGCCCAGTATTGGCTGCACAACGGCTTCATTACGATTCATAACGAAAAGATGTCCAAATCGAAGAATAACTTCTTTACGGTCAAGGACATTCTGAAGGAATATCCAGGCGAAGTGGTTCGTTTCTTCATTCTGCAGACGCATTACCGCAGTCCGTTGGATTTCAGTGACGAACGCCTCAAGGAGGCACAGGTAAGCCTGGGCCGTTTGCAACAGTCCAAAGCCTTTATGGATGAACTTCGGAAGAAAGAAGGCAGCTCGGATACTGCCAAGGATTTGGCTGCAAAAGCCGCACAGTACCGCCAGGATTTCTATGAGGCTATGGATGATGATTTCAACACCGCTTTGGCGATCAGTCAGTTGTTTGGCCTCTCGAAGGACATCAACATCTATTACCAGGAAGTTATGAACAAAGGCGTAGATTACGATGCGGCTGGTTTTGCACGGGTAAGTGAGATTTATCTGGAAATGGCTTCGATTATCGGTATTTTTGAACAGGAAGAGGCAGCTGTCGATGATGGTCTTACCGATAAACTTATGGAACTTATCATTGGCATCCGTCAGGACGCCCGCAAGGAAAAGAATTGGGCGATTGCTGATAAGATTCGCGATGAGCTCAAGGAAGTGGGTATCGTTATCGAAGATACGCCAAATGGGGCACGGTGGAAAAAAGCATGAAGTTTGAACATTTTCAAAAACTCGTCGATATGATGTTTGAACCCGATGGGGATGACGGTATTCTGCAGCGTTACCGTGAGGTGGATGTCAAGCAGCTTAACCCGTTGGTACTCGCTTATGTGGGCGATGCGTATTTCCATCTCTATGTCCGCACCCGACTGCTTTCGTATGAACAGTGCAAGGTGCAGGCACTGCATTCCTTTAGCGCTCAGATTGTATCAGCGGTTTGGCAGGCAAAGGCCTATCGTGGCATCGAAGAAATGCTCACGGAGGAAGAAAAGGGAATCTATCGTCGTGGACGCAATGCCAAAAGTCATGCGCCGCGCAGTGCCAGTGTTGCGGAGTATCATGCAAGTACCGGCTTTGAGGCTCTTTTGGGAAGCCTCTACTTGTCGGAACAGAATGAACGGCTTTATGAATTGGCTGAAGCCTCGTTCCAGGTGATTTCAAAGGCTATGATGAAGGAAATAAGGAGTAAGAAATAAGTTTATGATAAAAGTCAAGTTGTTGGAATATACGCCAAATCCGGAACATGTGGTGGCAATGGCTGCCCGCCTTTGCTATTCTTCGGCTGGGGCGGAAGAGCTGGCCGAGAAAATCAGCGACGAAAAGGCGAAGGAAATGGTACGCAAGATGGTTACGCTGGGCCATGGTTCGACGATTGAGCATGTCACGTTCACCTTTGGTATCGAAGGGGTAAGCCGTGTCCTGACCCATCAATTGGTGCGCCATCGTATCGCTTCTTACGATCAGCAGTCGCAGCGCTATGTTGCGGCGCATGGGTTTGAGTATATTACGCCGCCGACGATTGCGGAAAAGCCGGAGGCTAAGGAAAAGTATGAGGCGCTGTTGGCGGAAATCCGCAAGACTTATGATGAACTCACGGCGATGGGAGTTCCCAAGGAAGATGCCCGTTACGTGTTGGCCAATGCGACCGAGACAAAAATTCTGGTAACGATGAATGCCCGTTCGCTGCTCCATTTCTTCAATCTGCGCTGCTGCAACCGTGCCCAGTGGGAGATTCGTGATATGGCCTACAAGATGCTGGCAGAGGTCAAGAAAGTAGCGCCGACGCTGTTCCACAATGCGGGAGCGAGCTGTGTCAATACCGGGCGCTGCCCGGAGGGGGCTATGACCTGCGGCAAGTTTCAGGAAATGCTGAAACTTCGGGAGAAGGATTGATATGAGAGATTTTCGTGAGAATAAGAAAAAGTCCCTTCACAGTGGGAAAAGCCGTCAGGAACAGATGGAAAGACGTGAACGGGGCAAGCAGCGTGAGAAGCATGTTGGACATCCTGTGCGGTCGTCAGGTGAGCGCCGGGATAATCCGGCCAAGGATCGGGAGCTGCCAGAGGATGTATTGATTGGCCGTAATGCTGTTGCTGAAGCCTTGAAGGCTGGCCGTACCATCAACAAGTTGTTGGTGGCTGATGGCGATCGGGAGGGCTCTATCGGTGAAATCCTGGCGCTCGCAAAGGAGCGCGGAGTTATCACGCAGTTCGTGGATCGCAGTAAGATTGAGTCCGTAGCTGGCGGTTTGCGCCATCAGGGAGTCATGGCTTATGTGGCACCAGTAGCTTATGCAGAACTTGAGGATATCTTGAAGGCAGCTGAGAAAAAGGGCGAGGCGCCGTTTTTGCTGTTGCTGGACGAGCTGGAAGATCCGCACAATCTCGGTGCTTTGCTGCGTACGGCCGATGCGACTGGTGTTCACGGCGTGCTGATTCCCAAACGGCGCAGTGTACCGCTTACGGCAACGGTGGCCAAGACCTCAGCCGGGGCGATTGAATATGTACCTGTGGCTCGTATAGGAAATATAGCCCAGACACTGAAAAAACTCAAAGATAAGGGGTTCTGGGTGGCCGGAGCCGATATGGATGGCAGTCAAAACTATAACGAAGCTGATTTAACTGGGTCTTTAGTCCTGGTGGTAGGCAGCGAAGGCAAGGGGATGAGCCGCCTGACAAAGGAAGCCTGTGACTTTATCGTCAAAATGCCGATGGTGGGGAAAATCAATTCCCTAAACGCATCGGTGGCTGGTTCTATCCTGATGTACGAATCCATGCGTCAGCGTTTGGCAAAGAAAGGCTGATTCTTATGAGCAGGAAAAGGGAGCACTATATCATTGATGGCTATAATGTCATCAATTCCTGGCCGGAACTTATCCGCCTGCGCAAGGATTTATCTGAGGCCAGGGACCAGCTGATTCATCAGCTGGCGGAATATGGAGCATACGAAAAATACGATATCACCATTGTATTCGACGCGATGTTCACTGATGATGAAGAGCATTGCGATCAGGTGAATGCGCATATGAAAATCATCTATACCGGCGAGGGAGAAACTGCCGACAGCCGCATAGAACGGCTGGCGTATGATTCGGTTCGCCAGGGACGAGAGGTTCATGTGGTCACTTCCGATGGAGCCGAGCAAAGTGTGATATTGGGAGCCGGGGCTTACCGGATTCCTTCCTTGGAATTCCGGAAGGCAGTCCGCCGGGCCAAAAAGCAATTGAAGAGGGAATACTTAGGTCATGTTACCCTTCCCGTCACACGATTGGAAGTTGAAGACCGTTTGGATAGCGAGACCGTCAAAAAATTGGATATTTTACGGAAAATGCGTCATTGATGAATTTATGACGAGTTTTATCCTTTTATTGCTAAATAGTAGTCATAAAGTCCTAGAGGATTTCTTGACGATACCAACAAAGAGGGAGTATAATTTCCTTATTAGGGGAGTTATAAATTGAAAACGGGGGTTTTCAGCAAAGGGGAAAGTGCGATGGAAGCAGAACGTACTACAGAACTATTTAGTGATGATTTATATGGGGGATTCGCTAAACTGACAGACGAAGAAATTCTTTTAGCAATCAGAGACAATGACGACAAGGTCGCACTCGATTATCTTATCCATAAGTATCGGAACTTTGTACGTGCCAAGGCTCGGTCCTATTTCTTGATTGGAGCGGACCATGAGGACATCATTCAGGAAGGAATGATTGGTTTTTATAAGGCCATTCGGGATTTCCGTAACGATAAATTGTCCTCGTTCCGAGCATTTGCAGAGCTCTGTGTGACGCGTCAAATTATCACTGCTATCAAGACTGCGACTCGTCAGAAGCATATACCGCTCAATTCGTATATCTCGCTTAATAAGCCGATATACGATGAGGATTCAGACAGAACCCTTCTGGATGTGTTGTCTGGTGCAAAGGCGGCTGACCCAGAAGATCTCGTTATCAGTCGAGAGGAATTTGTTGATATTGAGAAAAAAATGGAAGAAATTCTGTCTGACTTGGAGTGGAAGGTCCTGATGAGCTATCTTGATGGAAAATCCTATCAGGAGATTGCCCAAGAATTGGATCGTCATGTCAAATCGATTGATAATGCGCTTCAGCGTGTAAAACGCAAATTAGAAAAGTACATGGAAAACCGTGGCGATGAGATTGACATCAGTACGGTTTATCGTGGTTTGAGTTCGATTAATCGCCGCTTGCGTGGTGTAAAAGATAATGATGGCTTGAATCATTGAGGTTTTTCGCTCCTGCCTTCGGGTGGGAGCTTTTTGTTTGTTGTGAGATTTGGTATAGTTTTTTTTTCGCCATTATCGTATAATGAATACCGTAACTCCGAGCAAAAGCATCTAAGGTCATGCGCTATGATGCTGCGCCTGGGTAATACCCACAGGGGAGCACAGGAAACCGCGCTCCCTTCCGTTTTGAAAAGGAGGAAAATAACGGATGAAAAAGATTTTGGTATGGATGATGGCCGTGGCCATGACAGTACTGGCAGGATGTGGCAGCCAACAGGCGGGAACATCCTCAGCGACTGCTGGAAACGAAACGATCGAATTGCATGTTTCGGCAGCAGCAAGCTTGACCGATGTTATGAAGGAACTAGCTGCTGCCTACGAAAAGGAGCATCCGAACGTCAAAATTGTATTTAACTTTGGCAGTTCGGGTGCTTTACAGCAGGCAATCGAAAATGGCGGAGAGACGGATTTGTTTTTCTCAGCAGCACAGAAGCAGATGAATGCATTGGAACAAGCTGGCTTGCTGGCTCCAGAAACACGGCGGGATTTGCTCCAAAATGAGGTCGTGCTCATTGTGCCGAAAGATGGGGGCAAAGACCTCAAGGATTTTAAACAGGTAACGGGGAATGAGATTTCGCATATAGCGCTCGGGGAACCCAAAGGGGTGCCCGTTGGCCAGTATTCGGAAGAAGTGTTCAAGAAACTCGGTATTCTCGATGCGGTTAAGGCGAAAGCCGTTTACGGTTCGGACGTACGTCAGGTCCTTTCCTGGGTCGAGAGCGGAGAAGCGGAATGCGGCGTAGTCTATGCGACCGATGCGGCGGTGTCGGATAAGGTGCGGGTAGCGGCCAAAGCACCGGCTGAGACGCATAAGCCGATTATCTATCCGGCGGCAGTTCTCAAGGCAGCAAAGCAGGCCAATGTGGCCAAGGATTTTCTCGCCTTTGCCTCCAGCGGCTTGGGCCGGAAATTGTTTGAAAAATATGGGTTTGAGGTAAAATAATATGGAATTATCACCGCTGATTATTACGCTGGAAACCGCAGGGGTAGCAACAGTGGTGACGTTTTTTGCCGGCATCGGTCTGGCCTGGATGGTGGTGCGCATGAACCACTTCAAAGGTCTGGCTGATGCCATTATTACGTTGCCGATGGTGCTGCCACCTACTGTGGTTGGCTTTTTCTTATTGCTTTTCCTAGGAAAGCGCAGTATGGTGGGGAGATTTTTGTTGCAGTGGGATGTCTCGCTGGTTTTCACCTTTCAGGCGGCTGTCATTGCGGCAATCGTCGTATCTTTGCCACTTATGTATCGGACGGCGCGAGGCGCTTTTGAGCAGTTGGAACCCAATGTCATTTATGCAGCGCAGACGCTGGGCGTATCGGAGTGGCGCATTTTCTGGCAGGTGTTGCTGCCCAATGCCCGCTCGGGAATTTTGGCCGGATTGGTGCTGTCGTTCACGCGTGCCTTGGGTGAATTTGGTGCAACCATTATGTTTGCGGGCAATATCCCAGGGAAGACGCAGACGATGAGTACGGCGATATATGCTGCTGTTCAGGCAAATGACTATGCTTTGGCTTTTGATTGGGCAATGGTAATTGTGTTCTTTTCCCTGTTCTTTGTGGTGTTGATGAATTGGTGGATTGCCCGCAGTGGCAGGGGGGGCTGTCTATGGAATTGATGGTGCGGATAAAGAAGAAGCTCCGCAATTTTACCCTCGATGTCGATTTTGCCGTGAAAGAGGAAGTGTTTGCCCTGCTGGGTGCCTCTGGCTGTGGCAAGAGCATGACCTTAAAGTGCATTGCAGGAATTGAGACTCCGGATAGTGGGGTCATTGTCTTGAATGGGCGTGTGCTGTTTGATAGTGAGCAGAAAATCAATCTGAGCCCACAGAAGCGTCGGATCGGTTATCTGTTTCAAAATTATGCGTTGTTTCCCAACATGACAGTTCGCGATAATATCCGTTTTGCCGCTAGTGGCAATGATGCGGAAAAGCTGCAAAAAGTGCAGGCGAATCTGGAGCGTTTTTCCCTGCTGGATTTGGCGGAAGCTTATCCCGCAGAGCTTTCGGGTGGTCAGCAGCAACGCGTGGCGTTTGCTCGGATTTTAGCGTCTGATGCAGAGCTTTTGCTGTTGGATGAGCCTTTTTCTGCTTTGGATAGTTACTTGAAATGGCAGCTTGAGTTGGAGCTTAGGCAGGTGCTGCAATCCTATGAAGGGACAGCACTGCTGGTTTCTCATGATCGAGGTGAGGTGTATCGTCTGGCAGATAAGGTGGCGGTCATCAATCAGGGAAAGATGGAGAAGGTTCATGAGAAAAAAGCCCTTTTTCAGCGTCCTGAGACATTGGCGGCAGCACTTTTGACCGGTTGCAAAAATGTTTCTGTCGCCAGTCGGATCGATGACCATCACGTTCGGGCCGAGGAGTGGCAGCTGGATCTCATGATAGCCGATTTGCCGGCGAAAGTAAAATATGTTGGGATACGGGCACATTTTTTGGAATTTCGCCAACTGCCGGGGGAAAATACCATTCCGGTCGATATTGTTCAGGTGATTGAGGATACGTTTTCCATGCTGGTTATGGTTCGAAAAGCTGGCAGTGATGGCAAGGCTATCCGTTGTGAGCTGCCCAAGCAGAAATGGCAGCAGTTCCAAGCGGCTGGCGTTGACCTCTACCTATATTTGCCACCAGAAAAAATCATGGTGCTTGCATATTGAGAAAATTGTAGCATTGTTTTAAATATGAGTGTTTTCTTGTAACGTTCGTTCAAGATGAAAGGGGACGGTTGTTCGTGGAATTTGCTATGATTATAATAAACTTGTAATTAAAGACAGGCTAACCTGTTGCAATTACAGTTCGAATAATGATTAATCCCCTTTATCATTATGAGGACTTTCCTGTTTTTTCCCTATAATATTTTTTCCCAACCCCAAAAAAGCAGCTGCGTAGGCAGCTGCTTTTTTTATGGCAGTATGGATTTTCGGGGAATCAGGCAAAGGGATTCTCGTCGGGATAGAGCATGCCTTTGGGCTGATTGAACGCGATATCGGCAATGCCGAGGTATTGGAAGACCGACCAGAGGGATTTTCCAAAGTGACCAAAAGCGACGGCACCATGATGCGGGTAGCGTTTGGCAATGAGTACATGACGATAGAAGCGGCCCATTTCAGGGATGGCGAAAACACCAATACCACCGAAGGAATGTGTCGGAGTAGGCAGAACTTCACCTTCGGCAACATAGGCACGAAGTTTGCCATCCGAGGTGCTTTGCAGACGGAAGAACGTGATGTCGCTGGCGGCAATATCGCCTTCGAGCGTACCGCGAGTGAAATCAGGCGTACCGCCATTTTCGAGCAGACGGTTCTGAATCAGCTGATATTTTACGCCGCCCTTGCGAAGTTTGCAAAGTGGCGTGTTACCGCAGTGGAATCCCATAAAGGTATCTTCGAGTTTGTAGCTGGTAGAAGGCTTGATATCGGATTCATAAAGATCTTTTGGTACGCTGTTGTTGATGTCGAGCAGCGTTACGGCATCGCCGCTGACGCAAAGACCAATGTATTCGCTAAGGGCACCGTAAATGTCGACTTCGCAGGATACGGGGATGCCCTGGGAAACCATGCGGCTGTTGACATAACACGGCTCAAAGCCGAATTCCTTCGGGAAGGCCGGCCAGCATTTATCGGCAAAGGCGACATAATCGCGAGCACCTTTGTGCTCCTTCATCCAATCCTTCAGTGTGAGCTCAAATTGTGCCATGCGTGGCAGCATTTCCGGATAAGGATTGCCTTCATGACCTAGTTCTTTGGCCATCTCTTCAACGATAGCTGTGATTCGCGGATCGTCTTTATGAGCTCGATAGGAAACGAGCAAATCGAGTTCGGAATTTTCCTCGATTTCCACACCGAGGTCATAGAGCGGCTGAATCGGAGCATTGCAGGCGAAGAAGTCCTGCGGGCGTGGGCCGAAGGTGATGATTTTCAGATGGGAAAGACCGATGAGGGTGCGGGCAACCGGCTGGAACTCGGCAATCATCGCAGCGATATCGTCGGCCGTACCTACTGGATATTCCGGAATAAAGGCTTTCAAGTGACGCATGCCCAGATTGTAGGAACAGTTGAGCATGCCGCAATAAGCATCACCACGCCCGTTGATGAGGTCTTTGCCGCTTTCCTCAGCAGCCGATACGTACATAACGGGACCATCAAACTCCTTGGCAATCAGTGTTTCCGGCGTTTCCGGGCCAAAATTGCCGAGGAATACTACCAAGGCGTTGCAGCCAGCATCTTTGGCTTCTTTTACTGCCTCGAGCATATCTGTCTCATTTTCAACGGTTTTCTTTACTTCGTAAAGGGAACCGTATTTTTTGGTATAACTTTCCACAATCGCGTGACGGCGGTTCTCGGAAAGAGAAATAATAAAGCAGTCGCGGCTGACAGAGAGGATGCCGCATTTGACAGTTGGAATGTTGCTCATGGTCATGGTAAACGCTCCTTTATGAAATATTAACACAGATAACTTTTACGTGCGTTCATGTGCACGCTTATCACGATTCCTAGGATAACACCGGAATATCGCATTGTCAATTGTTTTATTTTTATTTATCGTAAAAATAACAAGATTTTCGGAAAAACTACCTATTATAGCCCTAATTTTTTATTAATCATTCACTTTATTAAATTTTTAGAAAAATACAAAATCGTATTGACTCGTATTTTATCTTGTGTTATATTGATTACGAGCTTGAGCGTGCATGAGCACGCAATAGAGACACGAAAGCAAAAAAATGGGGGGCAAAAGCAATGAACTATCTGATTGGCATTGATATTGGTACTTCCGCGACCAAGACGGTGCTTTTTGACGAAACCTGCCGGGTGATACAATCTGCTTCGCAAGAATACCCGCTGTATCAGCCACAGAATGGCTGGGCAGAACAGGAACCATTGGATTGGTACAGTGCAGTGGTGCGTACCGTAAAGAAAGTGGTTCAGGAGTCTGGTGTACCCGCTGAGGCAATCAAGGGGATTGGGCTTTCCGGGCAGATGCATGGCCTGGTTATGTTGAACGAGGCCAATGAGGTCATTCGTCCAGCTATCATTTGGTGTGACCAGCGTACGGGGAAGGAATGTGAGGAAATCACACGCCGTGTGGGGGCAAAACGCCTGATTGAGATTACGGCGAATCCGGCTTTGACTGGCTTTACGGCATCCAAAATCCTCTGGGTCCGTAATCATGAAGCGGATAATTACAAAGCTTGTCGTCATATTCTTTTACCAAAGGATTATGTCAGATTCCGCATGACTGGGGATTATGCAACCGAGGTTTCGGATGCGAGCGGCATGCAGCTTTTGGATGTTCCGAATCGCTGCTGGTCCAAGGAGATCTTGGAGAAGCTCGAGATTGATGAATCGCTTTTGCCAAAAGTTTACGAGTCGCCGGAGGTGACGGGGCATGTATCGGAGGAATTTGCGGAAAAAACTGGCTTGACGACGGCTACCGTAGTAGTAGGTGGTGCTGGAGACAATGCGGCGGCTGCCGTTGGCACAGGTATCGTAGAAGATGGCAGGGCTTTTACGACAATCGGTACCAGTGGCGTAGTGTTTGCACATACTAGTGAGCCGCGTATCGATCCCAAAGGCAGGGTTCATACCTTTTGCTGTGCGGTACCTGGGTGCTGGCATGTTATGGGTGTCACCCAGGCTGCTGGTTTGTCCCTCAAATGGTTCCGGGATACTCTGGCAGAGAAGTACAAAGATGAAGCTGTCCTGAAGGGCGTCGATTCCTACGACCTTATCAATCAGGATGTAGCCAAGGTGCCAATCGGCAGCCGCAGGCTCTTCTATCTTCCGTATCTGATGGGCGAGCGTACGCCGCATCTCAATCCGGATTGCCGGGGTGTATTTTTCGGGCTGTCGGCCATTCATACCAAGGCAGATATGCTGCGTTCGGTTATGGAAGGGGTCAGCTATTCCCTGCTCGATTGTTTCGATGTGTTGAAGGAAATGAAGGTTGACGTCCAAGAAATGATGGCCTGTGGCGGCGGTGGCAAGAGCCGTATTTGGCGGCAGATGTTGGCCGATATGTATGCCTGCGAGGTCAAAACCATCAAAGCGCAGGAAGGTCCAGCTCTTGGCGTAGCCATTTTGGCTGGGGTTGGTGCTGGCTTATTCACGGATGTTCCGACGGCTTGCCGGCAGTTTATCGAGCAGGATACCTGGTGCCAGCCAGAACCATCGGCACATGCTTACTATGAGAAAGGGCATAAGCTTTACCAGAAACTATATAGCCAGCTCAAGGAGTGCTATAGCGAGTTAGCAGTATTATAAGGGAGGAATTATCAATGGATGCTTCGTTACCTAAGAATATGGCCGATAAGGCAGCCGGGCGGGCTGCTGCGCATGTCCGCATGTTCATCTATTTTGCCGCAGGGATGGCTGGCTTGCTTTTTGGTCTTGACCAGGGCGTCATATCCGGTGCCTTGCCGTTTATCAGTCAAGAATGGAATTTATCCAGTGCGGCGCAGGAATGGGTCGTCAGCTCGATGATGGTAGGAGCGGCTACTGGTGCAATCGTAGCATCGGTTATGGCCAAGAAAATTGGCCGCAAAAAGAGCTTGATGATAGGCGCGACCCTGTTTATCGTCGGCTCGCTCGGTTCCGGTTTTGCTGTCAGTGCGGATATGCTCATCGGTTTCCGGTTGATTTTGGGCCTGTCCGTTGGTATTGCATCCTATACGGCGCCGCTTTATTTGGCTGAGATGTCGGATAAAAATGCCCGTGGACGGGTAATATCCGGTTATCAGTTGATGGTTACCGTGGGTATCCTCGCCGCTTTCCTTTCCGATACGGCATTCAGTTACAGTGGCAACTGGCGTATGATGCTGATGGTCATTGCCCTGCCGGCTGTCCTTTTGCTGCTGACGGTTATCCGCCTGCCGGACAGCCCACGCTGGCTGGCAGCTGTAGGACGCATCGAGGAAGCTTCGGGTGTCTTGGAAGCACTGCATGGCAGTGTCGAAATCGCTCGGGAAGAAATGAAAGATATTAAAGACGCCCTGAAAATCAAACAGGATGGCTGGGGGCTTTTCAAGGCAAATAAGAATGTCCGCCGGGCAGTATTTTTAGGGGTACTCTTGCAGGCAATGCAGCAGTTTACCGGGTTTAACGTCATCATGTATTACTCGCCGAAAATTTTGAGTCTTGCAGGTTTCTCGACCACGGAAGATCAGATGATTGGTACGGTTATCAATGGCATCGTCTTCGTGTTGTCCACGTTTATTGCCATCTTCATGGTAGACAAAAACGGTCGCAAACCGACGCTCAAGATTGGCTTTGGTGTTATGGCGCTCTCCATGGCGGTGGTAGGTGTCTGCATGTCGCTGCTCGAAGCTGGCACGGCCGATGTGTCGATTTCGTATTTGGCAGCCATCATGACGATGGTCAGCATTGCTGGTTTTGGCATGAGTGCAGGCCCGATTGTCTGGGTGCTCTGCTCGGAAATTCAGCCGCTTAAATCCCGTGAGTTCGGTGTCGCCTGCTCGACGATGACCAACTGGATTACCTGTGCGATTGTCGGGGCAACGTTCCTGACGTTGGTCGATACGCTCGGCTCGGCTCATACGTTCTGGCTTTATGCATTGCTCAATGGTTTCTTTATCGTTTTGACGATGGCGTATGTGCCGGAGACGAAGAATGTCACACTGGAAAATATCGAGAAAAACCTCATGGAAGGCAAAAAACTGCGCAATATTGGCTGTTGAGTATCTGCAGGGAGAGAGGGAAAAATGGAAGCTTTGAAAAATTATAAGCTGAGCATGCGGGAAAAGACGGGCTACGCTATGGGCGACCTGGCCTGCAATCTCATCTATACCACGGTTTGCACCTATCTCTTGTTTTTCTATACCAATGTTTATGGCCTGCCGGCGGAAATCGTTGCGACGATGTTCCTCGTCGTGCGCGTGATGGATGCCATTGTCGATCCGATTGTCGGCACGTTTGTGGATAAGCATACCTTCAAGTACGGCAAGTTCCGGCCTTATCTGCTCTACGGTGCGTTTCCGTTTGCGGTGCTCGGCATTCTTTGCTTCAGCACGCCGGAGCTCACGCAGGGGGCGAGCGTCATCTATGCGTATGCAACCTATATTGGCCTGTCCTTGGTTTACACGACCATCAATATTCCGTATGGTGCGCTTACGGCGGCGATGACCCGTGATAACAAGGAAGTCGTCAGCATGACTTCGATTCGCATGCTCTGTGCCAACCTGGGCGGCCTTATCGTTTCGTTTGGCATCCCGGTTTTGGTTACGATGATTTCTGGCAGCTATACGGGGGAGGAGTCCCGCTTCGGCTGGCAGGTGACCATGGGACTTTACAGTGTCATTGGCGCGCTGTTGCTGCTCTACTGCTTCTCGCAGACGAAGGAGCGCATCAAGATTGACCCGTCCAATGATGAAAAGCTGCGGTTTGTCGATGTGTTCAAACAGTTCAAGGTAAATCGTCCGCTCGTTGTCCTCAGCCTGTTCTTCATCATCCTCTTCGGCATGATGGCGGTTATGAATTCCATTGGCACGTACTTTGTTACCTATAACTGCAACCGTCCGGATCTCATCCAGTGGTATGGCCTTATCGGTACCTTGCCGGCTTTCTTCCTGCTGCCGCTGGTGCCGACCTTCAATAAGCTCGTCGGCAAAATCAATTTGCTGCGCATTTCCCTGGCGCTGGGCATGATTGGCTGCATCGTCACCTATCTGGTGCCGGCAGACAATATCACGCTGGTGCTCATCGCGCGCTTTATCGGTTCGTGCGGCATCATCGTTGCAGGCGGCTTTATGTGGGCGCTGATTCCGGAGACCATCGAGTATGGTGAGTACAAGACGGGCAAGCGGTTAAGCGGTATGATTTATGCCATTATCGGCTTCTTCTTCAAGTTCGGTCTGGCCCTGGGCGGCATCGTCCCGGGCTTCATGCTGGCGCGGTTTGGCTATGTGGCCAATCAGGTACAGACGCCGGAGGCCCTGCAGGGTATCTTGCTGACGACGACCTTGATTCCGCTGCTGTTCTTGGCAGTAGCATTCATTGACATCTGCTTCTATGGCTTGGATGATGAACGCTATCATGAGATTGTAGCAGAGCTTGAGAGCCGTCATGCGCAGGAACACGAGCAGGAACATGAGGGCATGCCAGCAACGGGAACCATGTAAGTAAAAGGAGCACTTACCATGAAGATAAAGAATCCAATCTTGAAAGGTTTCAATCCAGACCCGAGCATTGTGCGGGCCGGCGATGATTACTATATTGCCACGTCGACGTTCGAATGGTTTCCGGGCGTGCAGATCCATCATTCCAGAGATTTGGTGCATTGGCAGCTCATCGCCCATCCCCTTGACACCACGGAAATGCTCGATATGAAGGGCAATCCGGATTCGGGTGGAATCTGGGCGCCAGACCTTAGCTATGCCGATGGCAAGTTCTGGCTGATTTACACCGATGTCAAGGTTGTCGATGGCATGTGGAAGGACTGCCACAACTATCTTACGACGGCCGAAGACATCAAGGGGCCGTGGTCAAAACCGGTGCTTTTGAATGGTGCTGGCTTTGATGCGTCGCTGTTCCACGACCCGAGCGGCCGCAAATACCTGGTCAATATGTATTGGGATCAGCGTGTTTATCACCATAATTTTTATGGCATTGCCCTGCAGGAATATTCGGTGACGGAAGAAAAACTCATTGGCCAGCCGGAAATCATCTATAAAGGCACGGATATCGCCTATACTGAAGGGCCGCATCTTTACCACATCAATGGCAGGTATTATCTGATGACGGCCGAAGGTGGTACGACGTATCAGCATTCGGAGACGATTGCGCGGAGCAAGGATATTCACGGCCCTTATGAAATCCAGCCAGATTATCCCCTGCTGTCGGCCTGGACGGATATCCATAATCCGTTGCAGAAATGCGGCCATGCGTCGCTCGTAGAAACGCAGGATGGGCAGTGGTATCTGGCGCATCTGACGGGGCGTCCGCTGCCGGCGCCGGCTGGTTTCCCGAGCCGCGAACGCGAGCAGCATGCCTATTGTCCGCTGGGCCGGGAGACGGCACTCGAGAAAATCGAATGGCGCGATGGCTGGCCCATCGTAGTCGGCGGCCGTCAGGGCAGTCTGGAGGTCGAAGCTCCGAATCTTCCAGCGCAGGAATGGGCTGCCACCTATGAAGAAGTCGATGATTTTGATGCGGCAAGTTTAAATATCAACTTCCAGACGCTCAGGATTCCGTTTACGGAAAAGCTCGGCAGTCTTTCGGCTCGGCCGGGATTCCTGCGGCTCTATGGCCGTGAATCCCTGCAGTCGAAATTCACGCAGGCCCATGTGGCCCGCCGCTGGCAGTCGTTCCAGTTCGATGCACAGACAAGCGTAGAGTTCCAGCCCGTATCGTTCCAACAGATGGCTGGGATGACCTGTTATTACAACACAGAGAATTGGTCGAGCATCCATGTGACCTGGAATGAGAGCAAGGGGCGCTGTATCGATTTGGTCGTAGCCGATAATGGCAGCTTCTCGATGCCGCTGGCTGGTCAGGAAATCCCGGTGCCGGAGGACGTAAAGACCGTCCATTTCAAGGTGGAGGTCCGTGGACGGAATTATCGCTATGCGTATTCGTTTGATGGCAAGGCGTTTACATATCTGCCGGTCACCCTTGACAGCTGGAAACTGTCCGATGACTATGTGCGGGGCGGTGGCTTTTTTACCGGCGCGTTTGTCGGCATGAATTGCATCGACATTACGGGAACGGCGCTGCCCGCTGACTTTGATTATTTCAGCTATAAAGAAATCGAAGAATGATTGTTAACTAGAATCGCGAGGTGTAGAACATGAAAATCAGTAATGTTAAGGAAAAAGAATTTCGTCCGTATGGCCGTGTGCTGCCGCTGGATGTCGAGGGCTTTGTAAAGACAATCAAAGCTCGTCCGGCAGTGAAGAAAGGCGAGGTGGTCTATGAGCCATCGGTGCGTGAGTTTGAGGAGCTGCCTCTCTATCAGGAACTCAAGGACAAGACGTATGGTGAGCAGGCTATCGAGTTCGGTCATTGCAGCGGCTGGAATGAGAAGCTCAATGCCGTCGAATATCATCGTTCTTCGGAAATCGATATTGCGGCTACCGACCTTTATCTGATTCTGGGACGCCAGCAGGATATTGATTATGAGACCAATACCTATGACACGAGCAAGATGGAAGTGTTCTTTGTGCCGGCCGGCACAGCTGTCGAGCTCTATGCAACGACGCTTCACTATGCGCCGTGTGGCAAGGAAGGCCAGGAGTTCCGCTGCGGGGTGGTACTGCCGAAGGGAACGAATGAAGAGCTCCATGAACCCGTGGGAAAAGAAGCAGAAGATCGGCTGCTCTTTGCTGAGAATAAATGGTTGATCGCTCATAAAGAAAGTGGCCTGGAACAGGATGGAGCCTGGATTGGACTAAAGGGGAAAAATCTTACGTTATAAGCCAGTAATTGGCAAAAGTACGAGCCGTCCTCGTCGGA
This sequence comes from Selenomonas sp. ND2010, assembly GCF_000702005.1. Taxonomy (GTDB): domain Bacteria; phylum Bacillota; class Negativicutes; order Selenomonadales; family Selenomonadaceae; genus Selenomonas_A. Next base: position 22,005 of record NZ_JNKI01000014.1, read on the forward strand.
GGAGGGCTCGTACTGGTTTTCGCATTCTTCGTTATTTACGAATGATAAAAAAATTGCTAAAATACGACTGAAGAGATTATGAGAAGCAGATAGCAGGGAAGAAATAGTATGGTTACAATGAAGAAAATTGCCGAACTCTGTGGCGTCTCACGAGGAACTGTCGACCGTGCCTTAAATGGACGTGGACGCGTAAACGCCGAGACAGCAGCAAATATCCGTAAAATGGCCAAACAGCTTGGCTACGAACCAAATCCGGCCGGCAAGGCGCTGGCAGCCCGCAAACACCGTCCGGTAATCGGTATCATCCTTTCCTCGGAGGGAAATGCCTTCTTTGATCGTGTGATTGAGGGAATCAAGGACGCAGCCGAAGAATATAAGATTTACGGCCTGCAGGTTGAAATCCATACCATGAAGGGCTATCTGCCCGAAGATCAATTGGCACTGATTGAATCCATTCAGTCGGATGTCAATGCGTTGATTTTGAATCCTATCAATGATAAACGGATTGTCCAAAAGATTGATGAGCTGGTGGATGCTGGGGTCTTTGTGGTCAATCTAAATAATGATGTGGATGGGTCAAAACGCCATTGTTATGTGGGCAGTGATTATTATAATGGCGGAATTACTGCCTGTGCGCTTTTGGAGGCGATGATTGGAACCTCGGCCAAAATCGGGCTTATCCTGGGAAGTCGACAGGTACTGGGTCATAAGCTGCGATTGGAGGGGTTCTTTCACCGCATGAAACGGGTCAAGGACTTCTGTGCTATCGATGTGATTGAGCATGACGATGATGAGATCTTTGCCTATGAGCGGACCAAGGAATTCCTGCGCATTCATCCAGAGACAACGGCAATCTGTTCGCTGGCGGCCGGCGTATACGGCATCGGTCGGGCTGTTATGCAGCTGCCGGAGGAGAAGCGGCCGATGGTCATTGCTTTCGACAGTGTGCCCACAACGGTGGAGATGATGAAATTCGGTGTCGTGCGGGCGACGATTTATCAGCATCCTTACCGGCAGGGGCATCTGGCAGTCGATATCGCTTTTGCGTATCTGGTCAATGGACGACTTCCGGAAAAACGGGAATACATCATGAAGAATGAGATTCGCCTGCTGGAGAATCTGTAACAAGAACGACAAAAGCCAGCCATCTTCAAAGATGGCTGGCTTCTTTTATTTTGCCGTAACGTTTAGCGGCTGATTTTCTTTGGTCGTCTGGGCTGTGGAAAGTTCCTGCCGCAGACCGTGGTAGAATTGGATGAGGCCGCCCAGAATTGCATCGCGGTCAGTATCTTTGAGGCCGGCAGTCTTTTTGAGTTCGCGTGTGGTTTCCAAAACATTGCCGATGGTCAGGATGTAATTATATTCTTCCTCTAAGATTTGAGCTGCATCGAACGGATCAAGGCATTTGACATCCTGGCTCAATTTATCGTATTCGCGCGAGAGAGCTTTGAGGTTTTTTTTCTGGGTGAGTGCCAGCGAGAGATTGTCTTCGGTTACTCGGGAAAGGGCTGTATTGATATCGTCACGCATGGCATGCATATCGCGGAGGCGTTTTTGCAGGGCCTGAATATTGCGGGTCATGCGCTGGGCTTCCATCGGGGAAAGGTCGATTTGTTTATCGGTCATATTTACATCTCCTTATCGATTCTGATAGAATCTATTGTAGCGGATTTTGGGTGGAAAGTCCAAGACCTTGACGAGTTTGCTACAATAACTATGGTAGATATATTAACGGAGAAAACCCATGATTCAAATCGAAAATCTGGTGAAGAAATTCCCCCATAAGACAAAGGCGGGGAAAAATAGCGAGAAAACGGCGGTGGACAATCTGTCGCTTTCGGTGAAAGCGGGGGAAATCTTTGGTTTGTTGGGACCCAATGGTGCCGGCAAGACCACAACCATCCGCCTGCTGACGATGCAGACGCAGCCGACGAGTGGCTCAATAAAGTACAAGGGCATGGAGCTGGTAGAGCATGCACAGAAGCTAAAGAGCATCATTGGCGTGGTGCCACAGCATGTGAATTTTGACCAGGATTTGACGGTCCGGGAAAATTTGGAGCTCCATGCACGGCTGCATCATATAAAGCGGGCGGAGCGTCAGCAGCGAATCCGCGAACTATTGTCCTATGTGGAACTTACCGAGGTGGTAAACGATGGCGTGCGCCGTCTGTCGGGCGGCATGAAACGCCGGCTGCTCATTGCGCGGGCACTTTTGCATCGTCCGCGGATTTTGTTTATGGATGAGCCCACGGTGGCACTTGACCCGCAGGTGCGGCGCCGCATCTGGCAGCTAATCCGCCAAATGGCCCGCGATGGGGTTACGGTCTTTTTGACGACGCATTATATTGAAGAAGCAGAATCGCTCTGTGACCGAGTGGCCATCTTGAATAAGGGAAAACTCGTAGCCCTGGATACCCCGCAGAATTTTTGTGAAACGCTCGGCGGTTATACGGTGGAGTGGGATGGCAGCGAGGGGCGTCAGTATGAGTTCTTCGCGGAAAAGCAGGCGGCAGCGGAATTTGCCGGTCAGCAAGAAGGGGATGGTTCCATTCTCATCCGGCCGACGAATCTTGAGGACGCCTTCATCGAACTCACGGGCCGAAGGGAGGGCATCTGATGCTTTACGATATCTGGACGGTGTTTTGGCGTGACTGGGTGGTACTCAAGCGCCGGATGACGAAATTTATCCTGTCGCGTATGGTGGCACCCATGCTCTATCTGGTCGCTTTTGGCTGGGGGCTGGGGCGCAGTATTTCGGTGGATTCGGGGACGTATCTTGATTTTCTCGTGCCGGGCATTCTAGCGCTCAATTCGATGAATATCAGCTTCAACAGCATTACGCCGGTGCATGCCGAGCGTATCTATCATAAGAGTCTGGAAGAATACATCCTGGCGCCGATATGGCCGGATGCCTTTGTCATTGGCAAGGTGCTGGCCGCAGTGCTTCGCGGCTTGATTTCATCGGCTATTATTGTGATACTGGCCTTGGCCTTTGGAGCGCATTTCACGCTTACGCCGCTCTTTTTGTTTGTGCTAATCCTAAACTGCATCATCTTTGCGGAAATCGGCTTTATTGCGGCGATGAAAATCCGGACTTATGAGGAGATGAGCCAGGTAAACACCTATATTCTGCTGCCCATGTCGTTTTTGTGTGGAACTTTCTTTTCCACCCAGGCGCTGCCGGCTTTTCTGCGCTGTATTATCGAGATTTTGCCGCTTACCCATACGAGTTATTTGCTGCGCGGGATAGGCAGCGGCAGTGAGATTGCACTGGGGTCAGTGCTGGTGCTGGCCGTTTATGCGGTGTTGGGCTTTGCCATCGGCAGCCGGGCCTTTCGCCAGTTGACCCATTGATTATGAGGAGTAACGAATTTGTTTAAGAATATCATGCATCATCATGCAGCTTCGAGTGAAGACTGCACGAAATTATGCTGCACCCGGATCGAAGATTTTGCGGTCAAAATTGGTCGATTGACTATCTTTGACCATGTGAATATCCATATCCATTGTGGACAGCTGACGGCCATAATCGGTCCGAATGGCGCGGGCAAGAGTACGCTTTTGAAGGCGATCTTGGGCGAAGTGCCTCATGAGGGAAAACTCCATTATGTCGATGCCAAGGGAAAGCATACGGGACATCCGGTCATTGGTTATGTGCCGCAATACCTGCGGTTTGATGTCAGTGCGCCGACGAGCGTCATGGATATCTTCATGGCGTGCATTTCCAAGCGTCCCGTTTGGCTCTGCTCGGATAAGAGTCTGCGTCCGCGCGTCGAAAAGAGCCTGGCACGGGTTCATGCGGAGCATCTCATCGATCGCCGCCTCGGCGCGCTCTCAGGTGGTGAGCTGCAGCGGGTACTGCTGGCATTGGCGCTAGATCCCATGCCGGATTTACTGCTGTTGGATGAGCCGGTGTCAGGCGTTGACCAGAATGGATTGGAACTCTTTTATGAAATATTAACAGAACTGCGTGAGAAAGAGGATATGGCGATTATCTTGATTTCGCATGACCTCAATATGGTCGCACGGCATGCTGACCAGGTGGTATTGATGAATAAGAGTGTCGTCATGAGTGGCACGCCTCAGGAGGTATTCCGTGATTCGCGTACCCGCCGGATCTTCGGGATGCTCGCGGGGGGCGATGCAGCCTTAATGGATGCGCAAGCGGAAAAGACTGGGAGGGAAGACTGATGGAATTACTATATGACATCATGGATATGGTGCTTCCCTTCGAATGGGTTAGCCACATGTTCATGAAACATGCATTACTCGCTATCCTGCTAGTTACGCCGCTGTTTGGCCTTTTGAGCACCATGGTGGTTTCGAATCGCATGGCCTTCTTTTCGGATTCGCTGGGACATGGCGCCTTTACCGGAATTGCGCTGGGGGTATTGCTGGGGGTGGTATCACCACTGGTATCCTTGGTCGTCTTTTCCATCTTGTTTGCGCTGTGCATCACGTATATCAAAAATAAGAGTACGGCTTCGACGGATACGATTATCGGGGTGTTTTCCTCGACGGCAATTGCGCTGGGGCTTATGATTATGACGAGTGGCGGCGGCTTTAACAAATTCTCTTCCTTCTTGATTGGCGATGTCCTAAGCATCACCGAGGAGGATTTGCAGGCGTTGGTTGTTGTCTTTGGTCTGGTGTTGGTTGGCTGGGCTTTCCTCTATAATAAACTGCTGGTCCTATCCATTAATTCGTCCTTTGCCCGCAGCCGTGGGATAGAGACGTTTTGGGTGGAAGGTTTGTTTGCGGCGATTTTGGCGGTGGTGGTATCCATCAGCATCCAGTGGGTCGGCATTCTGATTATCAACGCCCTGTTGGTACTGCCAGCGGCAGCCGCCCGCAATGTGACCAATAACGTCAAACAATATCATGCGGTGTCGGTATGCTTGGCCCTGGTCACAGGAGTCAGCGGCCTGATCCTGGCCTATTATTTCAATATGGCAGCCGGGGCAACCATCGTGGTGCTGTCATCGCTGGTGTTTTTTGTGACGATTGTCCTCAAACCATGGTTTATCCGATAAACATTTTTCCCTAATGGGCTATGCAGGTAGTTGCGGCTTCCGGCATAGCCCGATTTTTTTAGGGAGGAATTTTATGCAGCAGTTATTAGGATATGTGCGGGTGAGCACCAGGGAGCAGAATCTAGACCGCCAATTGGCGGCAATGGAACGCATGGGGATAAAACCGAAAAATATTTATATGGATAAACTTTCCGGCAAGGATTTTTCCCGGCCCCAGTATCAAAAACTTATGCGGCGCATCGATTCGGAAACAATCCTATGTATCCATTCGATTGACAGGCTTGGGCGAAATTATCAAGAGGTATTGGAACAATGGCGTCAAATCACGAAAATCAAGGGAGCAGATATTATCGTTCTGGATATGCCGCTGTTAGATACGCGAAAGGGGCGTGACTTGCTCGGAACTTTCGTCAGTGATGTAATTTTGCAGGTGTTATCCTTTGTCGCGGAGAATGAGCGGCGCAACATTCGCAAGCGGCAGGCCGAAGGCATTGCCGAGGCTCGCAAGCGCGGGGTACGCTTCGGACGCCCCTGCAAGCCGCTGCCTCCGGGATTTTTGCAGGCCTATGCTGCGTGGCGGGAAGGGCGGATGTCAATGAATCAGGCCGCAAGACAAATCAATATGCCTGTATCGACTTTTTACAACAAATGTCAGCAACGAAAAAAGCGCGAACGGTAAACGCTCGCGCCTTGAGCCTATTCAGAAAGGTATACTTTTCTGAATAGGCCTTTTTCTTTATTAATCTACTATATCTATCGGTGAAAATGTTGTTTTTCTTAAATAAAAATTTGTCATTCCAAAAAGTATAGGTTTTAAAAATCCAGATGAAGGTTGAGGCAGATATGAAAGAAATCAGCAAAGTACCAGCTAAGGCCGAGCAGGGAATGGCAGGAATCGGCAGGAGACAGGGAAAGTCGCCAAGACCAGACGAAAAGGCATTTGACCGTGAACTGCATGCGGCGGAACATGGCGTTAAATTTTCGCATCATGCGGCCAAACGCATCGAAATGCGTGGCGTGGAACTAAGTGACAGCGATATGAATCGCCTGAATGATGCGGTGGAGCGCATGGCGGAAAAAGGTTCCCGCGACGCGCTGATATGGATGAAACAGACCGCGCTGGTTGTCAGCGTGAAGAATCGCACCGTCATTACCGCAGTAGACGAAGAAAGTGCCAAAGAAAACATTTTCACGAATATAGACAGTGCCGCCATACTCTAAGGCACAAGGGATAAAGGAGAAGTGATTTATTATGATGCGTTCGTTATATTCCGGTGTTTCAGGACTCAAAGGACATCAGACGAGAATGGATGTAGTAGGCAACAACATTGCCAATGTCAATACAACAGGATTCAAATCCAGCCGCGTGACCTTTGCTGACACATTGCTTCAGACGCAGGCCGGTGCAGCGGCACCATCGGGCAATCTGGGTGGTACCAACCCGAAACAGATCGGTTTGGGCGTAGGCGTTGCCAGCATTGATACGATTTTTACCGACGGGTCCGTACAGGCAACGGGCAAGAATACCGATCTCTGCCTGTCGGGCAACGGCCTGTTCGTCGTGAAAAAAGGCAGTGAGACCTTCTACACCCGCGATGGTGCCTTTGAGTTCGATGCAGAGGGAAACTATGTATTGCCGGGCAGTGGTCTCAAAGTGCAGGGATGGATGTCTCAAGATGGTGTGCTCAATACAACTGGTGCTGTTGGCGATATAAGCATTTCCGCAGGGAAATCCATGGAATCAAAAGCAACGAGTATAGCTACATATACAAATAATTTGAATGCCGCTACGGCAGGATATGAAATCAGCAGTATCTTGGTAACGAAAACAGATGGGACGACAGAGACGGTTTCGTCTTACAATCCCCAGAGTTATACAGGGGATTTATGGTTGAATTGTCCTGACGGCAAATTTTTAGTTCCGATTAATCCAGCTTATAATGTAGGAAGTACTGCGACATTTTCTATCTGTTGTAGAGATTCTGCAATAGATTCTATAACCGCTAATGGTACAGGGCAAGTAACTCTTGATGTAAATACTCCAGGACAATATGTTGCTATAAATGATAATCGTACAAGCGGTTCTGTTACCATTCCAAGTAGTGCTATAAGTAGTGGTACTTATTCGATTGGTGGTACATATAATGTTAATAAAACAATAAGTGGAGTAGAACATTTAGCGAATGATAATAATAATATAAAACTTACTTTTAGTGATAATTCAGATGGGATATCCAGTGTAGTTGTGCCAGATCCATATGGAAAATTCGCTGTGGGAGATTCTTTTTCATTAAGTCTTAAGGTAACAGGTGGAAAGGCTACAACAGGGGCAACAGTGAAAGATTCTGAGACAGGAAATGTAGTGACGATTTCAGCGGCTTATGGTGATGTTGATGCTGAGTTAGGAAAAGATTATACAATAACAAGAACACCAGAGGCAATAACGAATGCTCCGGGGGTTAAGTCGGTAACGATTAATACAGCTGATGGAACATCGCTTGCTGGTTTAGTGAATTCGAAGTATTCTTCTGGTGGAACGTTTTATCCTTCCGTTACAACTACCGTGACTGTTTATGATAGTCTGGGGTCATCGCATAATGTACCAGTTTTATTTACGAAAACTGGTGATAATGAATGGGCTTTATCGCTAAAAGGTGGTTCGGATAGCTGTACTATAACGGAAAGTGATGGAACAACTACAACGGTAAACTTAAGTTCTAAAGACTTGAAGTTTTCTTCTGATGGTAAATATATTTCTGGAAGTGGAAATCTTACGTTGAACTATACGAATGGTGCAGCAGAAAGCAAAGTGGCATTAAACTTGGCGGCAATTACTCAGTTTGCAGGAAATAGTACGATAAATGCAAGTGCCGATGGACATGCGGCGGGTACTCTTAGTAGTGTATCGGTGGATAGCTCGGGAATCATCACGGGAACCTATACGAATGGTGTTAAACAAGCTGAGGCACAGGTAGCAATAGCGCAGTTTACCAATGCTGCTGGTCTTACAAAAACGGGAACGAGTCTCTATCAAGAATCAAACAACTCTGGTACGGCAAATGTGAAAACGGCAACCGATTTGGGTGTAACGATTACGCCGTCGGCTCTTGAGATGTCCAACGTCGATATTGCCAACGAGTTCTCGGATATGATTGTCACCCAGCGTGGCTTCCAGTCCAATTCCAAGATTATCACGGTCAGTGATGAGATGCTTGAAACAATGATTAATATGAAACGTTAACGCAAACGGGGAACGCGAGATATTTTGTCGTGTTCCTCGTTTTTATTTTGGTATGTAAGATATGTAGGGGGATGCTTTGGGGAAATTATCAGATATACTTGATGATTTTATATGGTATATTGTTTTTATCAGATATAACTGATAAAATATATGAATTTATGGACTTGAATCGAGAGACACAGCCTGACCGTTCCGTAGCAGAACTTTTTCAGCAGTATGTGCTTCTATGGAGGGATGCCATACCTTTGGAACCTTCAATACCAGGAGCAACCTGTCAAGCAGTACCTTCGGGATTTATTCCATGCTGTTGAGCTGAAAGACATTATCCGCCGCAAACAGATTCGGGATGTGGATATGCTAGAACGTATCCTTACTTATGTGACAGCCAACATCGGCAATAACTTCTCGGCTATGACCATATCGAAGTATCTGAAAAGTGAAGGGCGCAAGGTAGCTCCGGAAACTACTGAGAAAACTATGCAAAACAAAACTCCCGAAAGTTGATGAGGAATCGGTATAGTTGCCTTCTCCTTGGCAAGCAAAAAGGATTTTGTCTTTTCGTGACGAATTCATACCTAGAGATGATGGGGGAAATGCGGGCGGCAAAAGCTAAAAGCGAGGGGTGACTATGGCGAAGGATAAAGAGTGGCGAAAGCGGCGGGAACGTATGCGGGATTTGTTCGAAGAGATGATGGAGCAGCATAAAAAAATGCTGCTGACAGCAATTGAGCTGCACAAGGCCATGGAGGAAGATAAAGACCCAAGGGGAATCAAACACAGTAAGGAGTTCCTGGATCTTATGCGTCAACAGCGCACATTGATGATTCTCGGCATGGTACACAAGGTCAATGCGTTGGAATCAGAAGAAGAAGGGGGAAAGCTAATTCCCTTCCCCGTCCGTCCTACTCGGGAAAATATGGAGGCAACCGTTCGGCAGTATATTCCACGTGAACGGGAGAGGCTGGCAAAGGAACATGCGGCAATCATGCGCATGGCCGAAAAGATTGGGTATTATGCCTGGTCTTTGCCAAAATCCTGCGTACAGCATGCGAAAAATGGCGGGGTTACTACGTATGAGTGTTCCCGCTGCAGCGTGCTTCGCAATGCGAGACTCGCGCAGGGCGGCGATGGCGAGGGTTATGAATTACAGCATCGTCAACTGCTGCGCCTCTACGAAAAATGGGAGGCCTGGATGCTGCAGTTTGGGAAAGAGGAACCCAAAACGCAGGAGGAAATACAGGAAGAGGTGGTATCGCCGGCCTGCAAGAAGCATCTTCGCGAACACTTCGCGGAACAGGAAACCTTTGATGGCGCGGATTGTTATGGTTGTCCGGTCATCCGTCAGTCCTTTATGCCGCTACAAAAGAATACAACGAAGGAATAGAACGAAGCGGTCTCTTAGCAGACCGCTTCGTTCTATTTTTGATTGTTTGTTTCGGTAAGGGATTGATTCTTTTGAAACAGTGTTTCAGGGGCGGGGTTTTTTGCTGGCAGGCAAGAGATTTTTTATGTAACAGCGTTTCAGTTCGTCGGTTATTGATTGTTTAATATTATTTGCTAGTGGTAAGCTTAAACCGAATTAAAGAATACATTACAATACCAAAAGAGAGAAACAGGGGGAGAAGAACGATGAAACTGAAGAGAGAAAGAACTACAGCTCTCGCGCTGACGGTTTTGCTTGGTCTTTCGGCTGCTTATATGCCGTCGACGGAGGCTGCGAAAACGACGGCCGAGGAAGCGTTGGAAAAACAGCTGGAGTCACCGGTTCATGAGACGCTTTCCGAAAAGGCACAGCGCCTGGCACATAGTACAGTAACGCTTACCGGAGTCGATGTCGCGGATGGCTCGGCTTACGATAAAGATAAAATTCTCTTGCTGGTACCTCAGCTCAAAGGGGATAAGGTAAATGTACAGGATCTCAGTCGGACCATCGCCCTGTATAACGAAGAAGGCGCCATTAAATTGCATGTCAATTTCCAGCCGGATGGTGACGGCTACCGGGCAGTAGTAAATGCCGTAACGGGGAAAAAGGTTGCAGTTGGCGTGCAGTTTGCCAACAATGGTAACAAATACAGCGGCAATTGGCGTGGGACGACTACCTATGTTAACCGCAATCTTACGGGGCGTGGGGATACGCTTGGTGCGGCTTTGGTCAGCACGACATCACTCGATAAGGACAGCAATGTAAGGCAGGGGGCTGTTTCCTACCGTTGGAATCTGCCAAGCTCTGGCGATACGCTGACTTTCTCTGCCAGCCATTCGGATTCGAAACTCACGAACCTGTCCACTACGCCGTTGTTTGATTTGTCGGCTACGGGTAAGAGCACCCGTGCTGGCGTATCGTATCAGCATTATTTCAAACACAGTCAGCGTGAGCGCGACTTCCTGGATTTCGGTTTGAACTATCATCAGACGGATAATAGTTTGGCATTGGCTCTTCCTGGTGGCGGCGGTGCCAAAATCAATTATGACCTCCATCATGAAGATGCAACGGTAGCATTTTATCATCGCGACCGCGGGGCATCCCATAATTTCGGTTATCGTTTTGGCCTTCAGGGAAATGTCGCCGGTAATAAGACGGACTTCAAGGCCATGACGGCAGATGCCGATACGAAATATCTGATTTTCCATGCGAATGCGAACTATCTGAAACGCCTGAGCAAGGAAAAAAATTCCTGGCTTTTAAATACGCGCGCTGCTGGACAGTTGGCGAATAAGAACCTCATCAGCTGTGAGAAGTTTGGCGTAGGCGGTATGGACAGTGTCCGTGGCTTTGATGAGAATATCCGCACGGCCGATAATGGCGTATCGGGAAGTGTGGAATTCTACACGCCGGAGAAGAGTGGTCTGCGTGGAATCGCCTTTGTCGATGGCGCCCGCATCAAAAATCATCATGGCAATACGGCAACGAATCTGGCATCGACGGGGCTTGGAATTCGTTACAATACGGCAAACTTTTCCTTGGCTACGGATTATGCCTGGGTGCTCAGTGAGCCGGATCATGTCAAAAAAGATCCTGCCGGTCATCGCCGTTGGAATTTCTGGGCTGGATTGAGTTTCTAAGTAAGGAGCGGAAGTAAGATGAAAAAAACAACCTTATCGAAAAAGATTCTTCGTTTTGCTGTGGCCAGCGGGCTGGTATTTTCCATGAGTGCTCCGCTGGTACAGGCGATGCCTCAGGGCGGTGAAGTCTTAAATGGTGGTGTTTGGGTCAATGGATCGAATCGATATCTCGACAATAACTGTGGGAAGTTTGATGCCATTTCTGGTGATGAATTCCAAGCGCAGAAGGTCTATGACGCCAATGATAAAGCGTTGATCATCAAATGGGATTCCTTCGATATTGCAAATGGTGAGAGTCTGGTCTTAAATGGTCAGGGGGTGCCCTTTGTCAACATTGTCAATAGCGGGTCCATGTCAAATATTGCCGGCACCTTGTCAACTACGGGGCTTTATCAAGTGTATGTGGTAAATCCCAATGGCATCAATGTGGCGGATACGGCTAATTTAACGGCTACGAACCTGACTCTTTCGACCGTAGAGGCTGGCGATACAGAATGGAAAAGCTTATCCTTTGGGGACAATGCAAAAGCCAAAGGCGATATCAAGATTTCCACGCCGAACGTCATTGATGTCTATGGCAACTTTACGACCAATAGCGTCAATTTAGAAGTAGCCGATGGAGTGTCCTTTAAAATCAATACCGAGGACAGCAATTCTTCATGGTGGGATGATCCCAATAAGGTAAATGTGCCCTACGACAAAACTTGGGACCGTTCGACGGTAACCTTCCATGCGGAGAATAATATTACCTTTAATGGTTATTTCGATACGGCTTGGATCGATCAGAAGGGGGATGTGGCTGGTCATGGCGCAAAAGGTCCTATTGAAGCAACGTTTTCGGGCAAAAATGTGACGTTCAATGTGCCGACCAAAACGACGGAATATACGGTAGGCATGAATTTCAATTTATATAATGATGCCAACACGATAACGGTAAATGGTACGGACAGCATTGCGATAAACGGTGGGAAATTTGCAGCTGGTTCGGGAAGCATCAACCTCAACAGCCCGAAAATCACGGCAGCCAGCGGTACGGTATTTGATGCTGCGACTAAGAAATCCTCTTCGCCGATTGAGGCAGCCGAAGGCGTTGATATCAGCGGCTTTACGGTAACGGATTTACCGAATGATGATCCAGGTGATAAACCGGGAACGGACCCGTCGGATGATCCAGGCGTTGATCCGAACACCAAACCGTTGAGTCATAATGAGGCGGTAAATAAAGGGTTGAATACTTTGCCGGCTTCGGTAACGCAGGAGACGAAAGAACAGATGGCGGCAACCATTGAGGAAGAAAATGATATGGTAGTCGCTGCTGTAGACCAGGAGGCTGCTCCGGCAGAATCGGTCGATGCAGAGGATAAAGATGTCAGAGGCCAGGCTGCTGCCATCGAGAGCACGTCCAATGCTCCGGCAAATGCAAATAGACTCGAAGTGGCGGATAACGTATCCTTTACGGCTTGAGGAAACGATGCGTTAACTAGCGAAACTTAGATCAAGAAGGAGTTGCAGAAAGAGTGTGTGGTTTTTCCACATGCTTTTTCGCAACTCCTTTTGTCGTTGTTTCCATAAAAGTGGCAGGAGAAAGTAGACAAACGGTGTAGTATTTTTATATAATAGCATTTATGAATAATTATCATAAATAACTCAGATGTGGAGGATGTAGAAAATGGCAAGAACAGTCAATTACGAAGTAAAGATGAAACAGGTTTCGGAAAAGATTGAGAAGAAGCAGCGCGAAATCAAGGCGCTTAAAGCTGAGTTGGAAACGGTCAAGGAGAAACAGGCAAAAGTAGAGTACGCAGAACTGCTGGAATACATGCAGGCCAACAATCTTTCGGCGAAAGAGATTCTCGAACTTATCAAAGACTGATAGAAAACAAACAAAAAAGCCATCCTTAATGATAAAATCAAGGATGGCTTTTAACATTCAAAATGGTGCGCTCGGGCAGAGTCGAACTGCCGCCTTCGGCTCCGGAGGCCAACGTCCTATCCACTGGACTACGAGCGCGACGTTGTGTTTAACAACAGTAACTATTATATCATTGTTGCAATTTAATGTCAAACGGAGAAAGATTTGTTGAAATATTAGGGAAATGAGACAAAACATGATATAATTACCTTAGAATGTGCTAGGAGGGGGTTAAGATGGAACTTAAAAATTATATGGAAGATTTGGTCCTCGAGAAACTGGATGATGTTATGGCGCAGTATCCAGTTTGCTGCACGTGCGATCTGTGTAAGCGGGATATTGCCACCTTGGCGTTGAATCATCTGAAGCCGCGTTATATTTCCTCGCATAAAGGCGATGTTTTTACGCGACTGGATGAAATGAGCGCTCAGTATGAGGTGGAAGTCATACAGGCCATTGCCCAAGCTATCGAGGTTGTGCATAAAAATCCGCGACATGCCGAAGAGGAATGATTGTGCTCAACGACAACGAGGTATTGCCAAGAATTTTGGCAATACCTCGTTGTCGTTTTTTATTTACTTTTTGTGATTTTTCAAGAAGTTCTCGATACGGTTCAATGCTTCGGAAATTTTATCAATCGAAGTAGCATAGGAACAGCGTACATGACCTTCTCCGCAGGTGCCAAAGGCACTGCCTGGGACGAGGGCAACGTGTTCGGCTTTTAGCAATTCTTCCGCAAACTCGTTGGAAGTGTAGCCCGTGGAGCTGATGTTGGGGAAAATGTAGAAGGCGCCTTTCGGCTCGAAGCATTCGAGCCCCATTTTGGTCAGGCCATCATAGATTAGACGGCGGCGCCGGTCGTATTCGGCAACCATTTTTTTCATGTATTTTTCCCCGTGACGAAGCGCTTCGACGGCGGCAATTTGCGCGGTGATTGGTGCGCAAAGCATCGTGTACTGGTGGATCTTCGTCATGGCAGCGGTGAGCGTGGGATTGGCTAAGGCGTAGCCGATGCGCCAGCCGGTCATGGCATAGGCTTTGGAGAATCCATTCAAAAGAATGGTCCGCTCCTGCATACGGGGCAGCGAGGAGAAGCAGACATGTTCCTCACTGCCGTAGGTGAGATCTCCATAGATTTCGTCGGAAATGACAATGAGGTCGTGTTTTTCGGCGAAGTCGGCAATGGCTAGGAGGTCTTTTCGTGTCATGATAGCGCCGGTAGGATTGTTCGGATAGCCAATCAGCAGGACTTTGGTGCGGTCCGTGACGTGTTCCTCCAGTTCTGCCGGCGTGATGCGGAATTCGTTTTCAATCTTTGCCGGTACCGCTACAGGTACGCCACCGGCCAGCGTGGTGCAGGCCTGGTAGGAAACGTAGCATGGTTCCGGAATCAGGACCTCATCGCCTGGCGCTAGAATAGCACGCATGGCGATATCGAGGGCTTCGCTGACGCCTACCGTCACGAGTACGTCGGTGGCGGCATCATAGGTTACGTGGTAATTCTGCTGATAATGGTTGCAGATTTCTTCCCGAAGCTCTGGCAAGCCGCGATTGGCCGTGTAGGAGGTATAACCCTGTTCCAGTCCATAGACGCAGCTTTCACGGATAGACCATGGGGTGACGAAATCTGGTTCGCCAACACCGAGGGAAATGACATCGTCCATCTGGGCGGCAATGTCAAAAAATTTGCGGATGCCTGAAGGCGCAATGGCATTTACTCCTGGGGAGAGACGATCTGCCCAGTCTTTTCGCGATTCTATCATGGGCTCACCACCAGTCTGCGGTCACGTTCTTCATCGTCGATAATCGTGCCGTCTTTTTTGTAGGGCTTTAACATGAAGTGGCTGCGGGTCTGCGTGACGCCTTCAATGGTGGAAAGACGTTTGGCAACGAAGTTTGCTACTTCTTTCAAGGATTTGCCCTCGATGATGACCATCAGGTCAAAGCTGCCGCTCATGAGATAGACGGTACGGACTTCGTCAAAGCGGTAGATGCGTTCGGCAATGGCATCAAAACCGACTTCGCGCTGCGGCGTCAGATTGATTTCAATCATAGCGGTGACCGTGTCGTCGCCAAATTTTTCCCAATTGATCAGTGTATTGTAGGACAGAATGATTTTGTTCTTTTCCAGGTCCTTGATGTTTTTTTCGACTTCATACTCACTGCGATTGAGCATGGAGGCAAGTTCGCCTACTGGACGGCGGGCGTCGTGTTCGAGAAGCTCCAAGAGTTCGCGCATGAATATTCCTCCTTTATTGTTCGCTACAACAAAAGCCCTCATCCTGTAAAAGGACGAGGGCTTATTCCCGTGGTACCACCTTAATCGGATTCACGCTGTGAATCCACTCGAGGCCTTAACGCGGCAAACGGCAGAACTTATTCGGCTCTGCAGGCTCGTGAGCAGCTTTCTCTGGTTCTGTCTGACGATTCGCACCGGCCATCGTCTCTCTGAAAGGAAAGAATTCAGATACTTATTCAGTCATTGCCTCTAACCATATAAGCTAATCATATCACAGTGAAACAGTTTTTGACAAGTCAAAATTAGCCACTGTCTGTTTGTGATAGACAGATGGCGAAGGCGAACAGCTCATATGTCCCTTTGTTGAAAAATTGTTGTCTTTTTGATAAAGATGGCGGTGTGTTCTTGCAATACGCAGTTGTTTTAGGTAAAATGATAATGAAATACTAACACGAATAGTATTTTCAGGAGAAAGAAGCAGAAATAAGGAAGAAGGTTATTGCATGTTTATCGGCAGCATTGATTCGTTGGATAACGGTCACGCAGACTACCCGGAGATTGTACAGAAGGCGTTGGAGTATCTGCGGAGCCATGACTTCACGAAATTAGAAGATGGACGCTATCCGATTGATGGCGATAAATGCGTGGCGAATCTGCAACGGTATACGACCCGTGTCCTTGAGAAATGTCGTCCGGAGACCCATAAGAAGTATGTGGATATCCAGTTTGTCGTTGAGGGCGAGGAATACATGGGATGGTGTCCGTTCAGCCCGGATCTTAAAGTGGCGGAGCCTTACGATGCGGAAAAGGACATAACCTTTTATGAAGAGTTGATACCGGACAGCAATATCGTGCTGACGCCGGGGCGTTTTGCTGTGCTTTATCCGGAAGATGTACATCGTCCGCAGGGTGCAGTAGAGGGCGAGCCGGGCCCTGTAACCAAAGTGGTGGTTAAAATTTCGGTGGATTGTTTGTGATGCAATAGGCATAGCAGGCCTTTCGGGGGTTGCTATGCCTATTTTATCTATATAAAGCTTTATGGTTTCATTATTTCTAATTCTATTGGAGGAAAAGAACACTCATGACTGTAAGAAGAATTTTCGTAGAGAAACGACAGGGATTCTTTGACATCCCGGCCCAGCAGCTCTGCAGCGACCTAAAGGAGACCTTCCAATTGGAAGAACTCAAGGCCGTCCGCATCATCAAACGCTATGATATCGAGGGGTTGAGTGATGAGGAGTACGCTGCGGTCAAGTCGGTGGTTTTTTCTGAGCCGCCGGTGGATGTGGTATATGAGGAGAAATTGCCGCATTTCCCGAATTCGCGGGTCTTTGCGGTCGAATATCTGCCGGGACAGTATGACCAGACGGCAGACTCGGCAGCGCAGTGCGTGCAGCTCGTTACGCAGAAAGAGCGCCCGCAGATTGCCACCGCACGGGTTATCGTCATTGTAGGAGACGTGAGTCGTGAGGATTTCAACAAAATCAAGGATTACTGCATCAATGCTGTGGAGAGCCGTGAGGCAAGCCTTACGAAACCAGAGTCGCTGAATATAACCTATGAGGAACCGGCTGATGTTGAAGTGCTGGAAGACTTCAACGGACTGGACGAAGCTGGGGTCAAAGCGTTTTGGGAGCAGAAGGGCTTTGCGATGAGTCTGGAAGACTTGCTCTTTTGCCAGCAGTATTTCCGCGATGAGGAGCATCGTGCGCCGACGATTACGGAACTTCGCGTTATCGATACCTATTGGTCGGATCATTGCCGTCATACTACTTTCACGACGGCAATCGATATGGTCGATATTAAAGATGGTTACTTTTCTCCCGCTATCACGAAGGCTTATGAGAAATATTTGGCAGACCGCAAGGAAATTTACGCCGATAAACCGCGCGATGTGACCTTGATGGATATTGCCGTCATCGGGATGAAAGCCCTCAGAAAGCAGGGCAAGCTCGCGGATTTGGATAAATCGGAGGAAATCAATGCCTGCAGTATTGTGGTAACGGCGGATATCGATGGCAAAGAGGAAGAGTGGCTCGTGATGTTCAAGAACGAGACGCACAATCATCCGACGGAAATCGAGCCTTTTGGTGGCGCGGCTACTTGTCTTGGTGGTGCAATCCGTGATCCGCTTTCGGGACGTTCCTATGTCTATCAAGCGATGCGCGTAACGGGGGCCGCTGATCCGCGCCGTCCGCTTAAAGATACGATGGCCGGAAAACTGCCACAGAAGAAAATTACCCTGGGCGCAGCTGCTGGCTACAGTGCTTATGGCAACCAGATTGGTCTGGCTACGGGACAGGTTCGCGAGGTCTACCATGAGGGCTATATGGCAAAGCGCATGGAAATTGGTGCCGTTATCGCTGCGGCGCCGAAAGTCAATGTTGTCCGCGAGCGTCCAGCAGCTGGTGATTTCATCGTGCTTGTAGGCGGCCGGACGGGCCGTGACGGCTGCGGCGGTGCGACGGGGTCCTCGAAAGAGCATACGGAAGAGTCGTTGACGAGCTGCGGTGCAGAGGTGCAGAAGGGTAATCCGCCGACGGAGCGCAAGATTCAGCGCTTGTTCCGCAATCCGGAAGTCAGCCGCATGATTAAACGTTGCAACGATTTTGGTGCCGGTGGTGTGGCCGTAGCTATTGGCGAGTTGGCCGATGGCCTGATTATCGATTTGGATGCCGTCAAGAAGAAATATGCCGGCCTCGATGGTACGGAACTGGCAATTTCGGAATCCCAGGAGCGTATGGCTGTCGTCATCGACCCGAAGGATTTGGATGCCTTCGTCAAATTCGCCGATGCAGAAAATCTGGAGGCTACCAAGGTCGCTGATGTCACGGAAGAACCGCGGCTTATCATGCAGTGGCGTGGCAAACCGATTGTCCAGATGAACCGTGAATTCTTGGATACCAACGGTGTTCGCCAGCATGTCACGGCTGTTATCGATATGCCGGATGCAGGCAAACGCTATCTGCGCGAAATCCCGGAGCCTGTCAAAAAGTGCGGGGGCGATGTGGAGAAAGCATGGCTGGAAAATCTGCGCGACCTCAATGTTTGCAGCCAGAAGGGATTGGCTGAGCGCTTCGATTCTACCATCGGCGGCAATACTGTGCTCATGCCCTTTGGCGGCAAGAAACAGCTGACGCCGGCCGAAGGTATGGTAGCGAAGCTGCCGGTCCTTGGCGCGGAGACGAATACCGCTACAGCGATGACCTTTGGTCTTAATCCGGCTTTTACGGAATGGAGTCCGTTCCATGGTGCTTTGTACGCTGTGGTTGAAGCTGCTGCCAAAATGGTTGCCTTGGGCGGTCGGGCAGATAAGATTCGCCTGACGTTCCAGGAATATTTCGAAAGCCTGGGCAAAGAGCCGGAGAAGTGGGGCAAACCGTTTGCTGCTCTTATCGGTGCGCTTTGGGCACAGCATGAGCTGGAGATTCCGGCTATCGGCGGAAAGGATTCGATGTCGGGAACGTTTGAGGATATTCATGTACCGCCGACGCTGGCAGCTTTTGCTGTTGATGTCATGAAGGCTGATGTTGCGATATCACCGGAATTTAAATACGCGGGCAATAAGGTTTATCTGGTACCGGCCCCGAAGGACGACCAGGATTTGCCGTTGTTTGGCAAGATGCGTCACAATTGGGCGAAAATCAGTGAGATGACAGCAGGACATAAAGTGTTCTCCGCGCAGAGCATTGGCGTAGGCGGTATTGCTGCTGCTGTTACGAAAATGTCGTTGGGCAATGGCATTGGCTTTAAATTTACGAACTTTATTGCCAAAGAAGACCTTTTCAAGCCGGATTATGGTTCTATCCTGTTGGAAGTTGCTGACAATACGGATGTGGAAACGATGTTGGCTGGCACCGGGTATCGTGAACTCGGTGAAACCACCGCAGGCCCGAGTATTGTCTGTGGTGATACGGTGGTCATGATTGCCGATGCGGAGGAGGCTTTCACGGCGCCGCTGGAAAAAATCTTCCCGACGCAGGTCAAGGTGCGTTCCAAAGATAAAGCAACCTACATTCCCTACAACAAGGGCAATGTGATTAAGGCACAGCACAGCATCGTTCGTCCGAAGGTATTCATCCCGGTATTCCCGGGCACGAACTGCGAATACGATTCGGCAAGAGCTTGGCAGCGTGCTGGTGCTGAGACGGAGACGCTGATTGTCCGCAACCTTACGCCGCAGGCTGTCGAGGAAACGGTGGAGGCAATCGTCAAGGGGATTCAGAAAGCCCAGATGATTATGCTGCCGGGCGGTTTCAGCGGCGGCGACGAGCCGGATGGTTCGGGAAAATTCATAGCGGCCATGTTCCGCAATCCGCGCATCAAGGAAGAGGTTATGAATCTCCTCAACAAACGTGATGGTCTGATGCTTGGTATCTGCAATGGTTTCCAGGCACTCATCAAATTGGGGCTGGTACCCTATGGCGATATTCGGGACCTTTCGGAATCTTCGCCGACGCTGACGCATAATAACATCGGCCGCCACGCTTCCTGTATGGTTCATACCAAAGTCGTATCGAATCTCTCCCCGTGGTTTAACAACGTCAAAGTGGGAGATACTCATACGATTGCGATTTCGCATGGCGAAGGCCGTTTTGTTGCCGATCAGGAAATCATCGCGAAACTGCGTGTACGCGGGCAGATTGCTACCCAGTATGTCGATGCGGCCGGAAATCCGTCGCTTTCTATTCCGTTCAATCCTAACGGTTCGGTCAATGCCATTGAAGGCATTACAAGCCCGGATGGACGCGTCTTGGGTAAGATGGGACACTCGGAGCGCATTGGAGAAAATGTCGCGCGCAATGTACCAGGCTGCAAAGATCAGCAACTCTTTGAAGCTGGTGTGGCGTATTACAAATAATATTGCATAACGATAGGGAAATGATCGGTCACTACTATGACCGGTCATTTTTTATTTCAACGGACTTGTGTAATAGGCATTGGCAATTTGCTCGATTATGGTTTACAATAATTAGCAAGTAGCTGATGAAACAGGAGGTGCGGTGGTTGGCACGAATTCGTGATGTGGCGCGGGAAGCTGGGGTATCGGTAGGAACCGTTTCGATGGTACTTAATCATGCAGATTACGGGTCACCGGCAATTCGCCAGAAAGTGGAGTCTGCTGTTGAGAAGTTGCAGTATGTCCCCAGTGAAATGGCGCGTAATTTATCGCTTAAGCGTACTATGACGGTAGGAATTATTGTACCGACAGTGTCCCATCCTTTTTTTGCGGAATTGGTGGGGGACTTAGAAGAAGCTTTGTATCATTTGGGATATAAGACGATGCTTTGTTGTACGCGACAAAAAGAAAATGCTGAGCATGTTTTTCTTGAGATGCTTCAACGCCAGAATATGGATGGAATTATCATGGGGGCGCATTCGTTAGATACCGCGATTTATCAAGGGGTAAAACAGCCAATTATTGCCTTCGATCGCTATTTGAGTCCGGATATCCCCATCGTTCATACCAATCATGTTTTGGGGGGAGAAATGGCAGCACAGGCGTTTTTGCAACATGATTGCCACCATATTGTGGAAATTTCTGGATCGCAGATGGTAAAAACACCAGCTGGAGAATACCATCAGGCGTTTAATAAGGTGATGCAGGCTCATGGAGTGCGAACGGATGTTGTTGCATTGCCATGGAATAGTTTTGGCTTCAAGGAATCAATGGAATTGGCTGAAAGGATTTTTGACGAATTTCCTGATGTTGATGGCATTTTAGGTTCGGATGTATCGGTGTCAAGTTGTTTGCAGTTAGCCGTACGACGAGGGATAAAGGTACCTGAACAGTTAAAATTGGTAGCATATGATGGTACCTATATCACCCAGAATGGTATTTTAAAATTGACGGCGGTGCGTCAACCAATTGCCGAATTAGCGGAAATAGCAGCAAAAAAAATTGTCAGTCTGATAAATGGCAGTCAAGATGATTCGCCTTGGGTATTACCCCCAACCGTTCTGAAGGGAGAGACCTGTTAATAGGTCTCTTTTTTTTTGTGTTTTTTCAGAATAAAAAAAAAAAAGTATATATTATAAATCTGTTGACAATCAGAAGAAATAAGTCTAAAATACTTATTGAACCGGTTCATTGAACCGGTTCAATAAGAGAATGTGATATAAAATGAAGGGGAGTATGACTATGAAAGAGCCGATAGCAATAACGAATAGGCGCTATCGTTTGGGGTATCATCTGATGACTCCAGGAGGATGGATGAATGATCCTAATGGTTTTTCTTTTTTTAAAGGTTGGTATCATATTTTTTACCAATATTATCCTTATGCTGCTGAGTGGGGGCCCATGCACTGGGGACATGCGCGCAGTCGTGATTTAGTTCATTGGGAGACCTTGCCGATAGCGTTAGCACCCGATGAATATGAAAATGGGTGCTTCTCTGGCAGTGCAGTGGTTCATGATGATAGATTATGGCTTATCTACACGGGACACCATACACCAGATGCTATTGATCCGGAAAATTTTTATCAGGACCAACGTGTGGCTTGGAGTGAAGATGGCATTCATTTCACGAAGTATGGTGCTAATCCGGTACTGAAAACGCCGGTGGGAAATACGAAACACTTCCGTGATCCTAAAGTTTGGCAGGAAGGTGAGACCTTTTATATGGTGTTGGGGAGTCAGGATATAGAAGGTCTTGGTCGGGCACTTGTTTATCAATCGCCGGATCTTTTGCACTGGCAGTTGGCTACGGAACTTTGTAAATCCGTTGGCAAAGATAAGGAAGGTTACATGTGGGAGTGCCCTGATTTCTTCCATTTGGATAATCAGGATATTCTATTGATGTCACCGCAGGGAATTGAGGCAGATGGTGATCGTTTCCGTAATCTGAATCAGACGGGATATTTGCTGGGCCGGGTCGAGGATAAAAAACTTGTCCATCAGGATTTTGTGGAAATTGATCATGGGCATGATTTTTATGCAGCTCAGACGATGTTGACACCGGATGGAAGACGTGTGATGATAGCTTGGATGAATGCTTGGGATTCCTCTATGCCGGAAATCGAAGATGGCTGGGCGGGTGCTCTGACACTTCCGCGTGAGTTATCGGTAAAGGATGGGTATCTCGTCCAAAAACCAGTAGCAGAGCTCAAGGGACTGCGGCAGGAAGTGCTGCTGGATGGACAGCTCGAAGCGCAGCAGGATTATAAACTGGGGAAAGTGGCTGAATTGGAACTGACCTTTGCGGATAAGGCGGAAGGCGTGCTGCTCCTGCTTACCGATGGCAGCAGGAATCTGCAGCTCAGCCTGGAACCCGGTGGACGGCTGGTTTTGAACCGCAATACAGAGGATGGCGAACGGGCGGCTTTGCGGCGGTCAGAAGGGCCTCTCAAATTGCAGATTTTCCTTGATAAGAGTTCAGCAGAAATATTCGTTGATGATGGGGAATTGACGTTTACCGAGCGTATGTATTGGCAAGATGATGTAACTTGCCGTTTGCTGGCAAAGTCGGCAAATCAGACGAAAGCATGGCGGTTAGAGAGTGAATCTAATCTTTATTGATTGAGGTAACTTAAGGGGGAACAACAATCATGCAAAACATTTTGATGAAGGCACTAAAAAATCCGTTTTATCGGACGGGTTCACTGGAAATTCTTTTGTTCTTTGCTGGATGGGGGATTTGGTGGTCATTTTTCCAGATTTGGCTGACGTCCAAGCAGGGATTTACGGGAGCTCAAGTGGGAACAATCTACACGTTTGGTTCAGCCGTAGCTTTGGTGTTGATGTTTGTTTATGGTTCCATTCAGGATAAGTTGGGATTAAAAAAGCATTTACTCATGGCAATGGTAGGCTGCCAAGTCCTTTTGGCACCATTTTTTACCTGGGTTTATGTGCCGATGCTGGCCAGCAATTTTTACGTCGGTGCGATGGTAGGAGCGGTATATTTGGCGGTGGCTTATCTGGCAGCCTGCCCGGTATTTGAGGCAGTAACGGAACGACTCAGCCGTCGTTACAGCTTTGAGTATGGGCAAGCTAGAGCGTGGGGATCTTTTGGCTATGCCATCTCGGCGCTGGCAGCTGGATTCCTCTTTACCATTAATCCTTATCTGGTTTTTTGGACTGGTTCCGCGGTGTCGGCGGTACTGCTCGCTATCCTGGTGTTCGTAAAACCGGAAAACAAAGAAGAAAATGTTGCGAAGTATGAGAATCGTGAGGAGCGCGATAAGGCGACGAAATCGCCATCCATCAAGGAGATTGTTCAGGTCTTTGGCATTATGGATCTTTGGCGGATCATCATTTTTGTTATCCTGAGTTGGACGTTTTACACCGTGTTTGACCAGCAGATGTTCCCTGAATTTTTCACGCGCTTCTTTGCTACGCCTGAGGAAGGACAGCAGGCCTATGGTATTTTGAATTCGGTTCAGGTGTTTTTGGAGTTCGTCATGATGGGATTGGTGCCAATCTTGATGAAACGGATTGGCGTGCGTCGTGCGCTGCTGTTAGGCTGCCTGATCATGGTCTGCCGTATCGGTGGATGCGGTTTGGCTTCGACGCCACTGGGGATTGGTCTTATCAAACTTTTGCATGCCCCGGAAACGGCTCTCTTTGTCCTGGCTATTTTCCGTTACTTTACGCTTCATTTTGACACGCGCGTATCGGCTACGCTCTATATGGTAGGTTTCCAAATTGCAGCTTCGGTAGGTGGCATTATCTTTTCGGTGCCACTCGGCAGCTTGCGCGATAATATCGGTTACCAGAACACGTTCCTGATTATTGCAGGAATTGTTATCTGTGCTACGTTGTATGCATTTTTCATCCTGAAAAAAGACGATAAAGATGTGGCAGGTCAGCCGCTAGAAGCCTGAGAGGATAGATAGAAGCTAGCGTCCCTGACTGCCGAATGGCCGCAGGGACGTTTTTGATTGTTTTCTGCCAGGGGAGGAAAATATATGAAGAAGAATTTTCTAGCTTATGGTTTGGTGCCGGCGCTCGCATTGGGGACTTATGGAACGGTGGGAGCACAGCCGTTAGCAGCGGCAAATGTGATGAGCGAACAAGGTGGGACAGGACAGGTTGCAGCTGCGGCGGAACCTGTGACGCAGGAGTCGTTGCAGACTTTACATAAGGAATTGGAGCAGCAGCTATATCAGGCACAGGAATTGCAGAAAAGGCTGAATGCGCAGTTGGGAAGCCTGGAAAAGCGAATGACTAAGGTAGAGAAAAAGACCAATGAGCCGCGGGTGGATATCCATGGATATGGACGCTTCCGCTGGGATAAGCAGCATTTTACAGATTTCAAGGGGACCAATCGAAAGTCTGTCTGGCTCAACCTGTTTGTCAATCATCGAATCAATGAGCGTTGGTCCTTTCATAGTGAGCATGAGTTTGAGAATAGTCTTTCCACGAATCATGGAGCGTATGAACCCGATGGTGGTTTTGAAAAACCAGGAGGCAAGAAATACTCCCGTCCGGTACTGCAGCTTTATGCGGATGGCCGGGTAGGAGATGTGAATGTCAAGCTCGGCCGCTATTATCTGCAATCCCCGTATAAGTTTACGTTTGATGAAAAAATCGATGGTTGGCAGGCATCTTATGGCATACCGACAAGATGGGGACGCAAGGCCAACTTCACGCTGAATTCTGGTAATACGTATAGCAAGGTTTTTTATGGCGATACGGAAAATAAATTGGATATTTGGGCAGAAGGCGGCAGTGGCAATGTACGGGTTTTGTCGTTGATAGGGGAAATCCCTGTGGCGAAAAACACCAATATCAATACGCATTACGGACGCATAACGCGGCGGAATGATAATTTGCGGCGCAAGACGTTCTCGCTCGGCTTTGATACGAAACTCAATCGCGATTTGAAATTCTGGGCCGCATTAGCCAAATCGGATTCAAACTCGTTGAATAAGTCGCATGTCCTGCAATTGCAATACAAAGAGGCGCGGGCTGATATCCCTGGTTCTTTTGATATCTATGTCAAAAAGTATTTGCAGCGTGGTCATACCGGAATGACAAATTGGTTTAACGATGATATCGTTGACCCGACGCATGGCGATTATATAGAGGAACTGAAACAGCAGAATCCGGATGCTCCGGATAATAAGCCATGGCAGTATCGTGCCGGTGAGTTCAATGGTATCCGCATTGGTGCTGATTTCGTACCCGTACGCAATACGAAGCTGCTGGTCAATTATACGTTTGGCAAGCAAGGCCTATTTGACGCAGGTCAAGGAAAACTTACAGGGAAAAGGAATCATTACAGCTTCTTCCGTACGCAGTGGGAAGTATATTTCTAAGCAGTATTTAGGATGAAAGGATGGCAGGTTATGAAAAAACAAATCCTGGCAGCGATGCTGGCAGCTTCGAGTTTTGGTTTTATGAATTCTCCGGCGTTGGCCTATCCGTCGATTTTCCCCGATACCGGTTACAGCTGGGTAGGCGATACGATGCCGTATTACGATGGAGAACAGTTCCGCATCTTTTATCTGGAGGATATGCGTGATGGGGAGGTCGGTTTTCATCCTTGGAGCTTATTGACCACGAAAGATTTTGTTGATTACCAGCAGGATAGTATGGTTATTCCGTATGATACGGAAAATGAATTTGCCAAGGACTCAGCTTTAGGAACCGGTTCGGTGGTAAAGGATAAAGATGGTCTTTATCATGCGTTCTATACAGGCTTTAACTGGCGAAGCATGCCCAAAGAAAATATCATGCATGCGGTTAGCCGGGATCTGGTAAGTTGGCAAAAACTGCCAGAGGATACGTTCCATGGCAGCAAACCGTATATTTATGATGATACCTTCCGCGATCCGAATGTATTCTATAATGCGGATTATGATGAATACTGGATGCTCATTACGACGCGCAGCAAAAAGGCACGCGGCGTAATTGCCCGTTACACATCGAAGGACTTGAAGCACTGGGAAGATAAAGGTATTCTCTTTGAAAATGATATGGGAAGTTCTGCGAATATGGAGTGTCCGACCTTGGTCAAATATGGTGATTACTGGTATCTGACGTTCTCGGATCAGTGGCCTTCTCGTGTGGTGCATTACCGCATGGCGAAAGATTCAAAGGGGCCATTTGTGAAACCAGCGCAGGATTCCTTTGATGCCAGTGGTTTCTACGCGGGGAAGTTGGTTCGGGATACAAAAGACCTTTATCTGGTTGGGTGGACGCCAACCAAGGCGGATGGCAAGGATAATCAGCCGGCAGATTGGGCTGGCAATATGGTAACGCATCAATTAAAACAACGAGGAGATGGTACGCTATACCCAGTCCCCGTAGATAAAGTTACGAATCGTATGCAGCGTGAGGAGGCGCTAGTACCAATTGTAACGAATGGTGATGTGAAAAATGATGGTCATGAGTATCACTTAAGTGGTCCAGGTCTAGCAAAGGTAGTGATGCCCAAAATAGATGGTATTAAGAAAATTACAGGGTGTTTCACCCCTGGCAGTCAGCAGGGAAAATTCGGTTTGATGTTTAATGTCGGGCCGGCTGAGACAGGATCGTTGAATCTCGTATTTGATGCGAAAGAAAAAACGGTGGCTTTTTATAACACCGATACAGCGTGCATCGATAAGACTAAGCCAGAACTTTCCGTACCAGTCAGCTTGAATTCGGAGGGGAGTTATGATTTTACGTTGCTTATTGATGGAACCGTGGCTGTTCTCTATATAAATAATCAAATGGCACTGAGTACACGAATGAATGCTATGCCAAGGACTCAGTGGGGCATTTTCTCACGGAATAGTGAGGTGACTTTGACAGACTTGCATATAAAAAATTTTTAGTCGAAAATTGACAAAATTTATGTTACAATAATAAAAGTGCTTTAGGCGGTCAGGTTCCTGGCCGCTTTTTGAATAAATTGAAGAGAGGTGGATACGTTGGTTGGTATTGTAATCGTGTCCCATAGTCAGAAATTGGCGGAAGGGGTCAAGGAGTTGGCTGAGATGATGGCTAGGGATGTACAGATTGCAGCAGCTGGAGGGCTGGACGATGGCATGCTGGGGACTAGTTATGGGAAAATAATGATGGCTGTTGAAGATGTTTGTGGCCGTGATGGTGCTGTGATTCTTATGGATATGGGCAGTGCTGTTATGACGGCGGAATTGGTACAGGAAAACCTCAAAGATGATCAAGTGAAACTGGTGGATTGCCCGTTGGTTGAAGGTGCTGTGATGGCGGCTATAGCCGCTGCTGGCGGTGCAGATGTCAGAGAAGTTGCGCGGCAGGCACAAGCGGGACGAGAGATGATGAAGCTTCAGTGAGTGAGTTACGGCAGTGGCTTGACGGATTTGTTATAATGATAGGGTACATCAATAACGAGAGCGATTATCATCAGGAGGATGAGTATTATAGAATTCCATGATTTGACGAAAGCCGATAAAAAATTATTGGATCGGTATTTCCAAAGCCGTTATTATGAAAATTCCCATTTTAATTTTACAAATCTCTATATGTGGCGTGAGCCGTATCAAGTGAAGTGGTGCGAAGACGATGGCGTCCTTTATATGACCTGTCAGTGGGATGGTCAGCTGATGGCGTTGCAACCGTACGGTCCGGAAGAGAAAATGAAGGAAGCTACCGAAAAGTTCCTGGCTTATTTTGAGCAGCAGGGACAACCCTTTGTTATGACTGGCATTGAGAAAAGCTATGTGCAGGTATTGGAGAACTATACCGGTGCGTCGTTTGCGATTGAAGCCGACCGTGACAACTTCGACTATGTTTATTTGGCGGAAAAGCTCATAAGTTTGTCGGGGCGCAAGCTTCATTCCAAAAAGAATCATCTCAATGCATTTCGCAAGCTTTATCCGCAGGCGGAGTATCTGCCGATTACCGAGGAGATTTTGCCAGATTGTTTGGAGGAACTTCAGCGCTGGTATGATATCCGTATCAAGGATGAGCCGGATGACCCGTTTATCGGTTGGGAAAGCCGGGCGATCCGCGAAGTGTTTGAGGATTATGCCTACTTTGGGTTAAAAGGCGGGGCGATTCGTCTCGATGGGCGCATCATCGCCTTTACCTTTGGAGAGCAGCTCAATACGGATTCGGTGGTGGTTCATGTCGAAAAAGCCGATCCGAATATCCGTGGGGCCTATCCTGCAATCAATCAGGCGTATGTTGAGAATTGCTGGCAGGGAATGACTTATATCAATCGCGAAGAAGATATGGGGCATGAGGGGCTTCGCAAGGCAAAAGAGTCCTATAAACCGGTTAAGATGATTGAAAAATTCAACATAAAACGGTTAGCATAAATAACGAAAAAGGTGCGACAAAATGCAAAAGCATTATGTTGCACCTTTTTCGTTGGAGATTAATGGGCTCCGCAGGTACCACTGTTCCGAACTACGGTGTCCTGATTGGTAAGACCGAGTTCTTTTAGCATTGCCATGTCTTCTTTGATGGTAGTACCGGATGTAGTCAGCATATTGCCTGTGATGGAGGCGGAGGCACCCGCCCGGAAGGCTGTAGCGCCATTTTGTGGCAAAAGTTTGCGGCCGGCCGCCAGGCGGATATTGGCCGTAGGATTTATGAAGCGGAAAATGGCGATGGTACGCAGGATATCTTCGGCTGAAAGTGCTGGCTGGTCAGCTAGTCCTGTGCCGGGAATCGCCATCAGTGCGTTGATGGGGATGGATTCGATACCAAGCTCAGCAAGGCTGATGGCCATATCGATGCGGTCTTCCCAGGTTTCCCCCATGCCGATGATGCCACCGGAGCAGACACAGAAGCCTTCTTCTTGTGCAATCTTAATCGTATCGATGCGGTCCTGGTAGGTGTGCGAAGTACAAATCTGTGGGAAGAAACGGCGGCTGGTTTCGATATTATGATGGTAGCTCGTGACTCCGGCAGCCCGAAGCCGTTTGAACTGCTGGCGGGTTAAAAGCCCATGGGAGGCACAGAGATCAATGGAGAGTGTGTGGTGCATGGTTTTATATGTGTCGATGGCTTTATCAAAATCCTGACCGGCTAATGCGCGCCCCGAAGTCACAATCGCAAAGCGATTGGCACCGGCCTCCTGATTGGCTTTGGCATTTTTGATGATTTCCTCTTTGGCCAGGAACGGATATTCATCAATGCCCGTATGATGGCAGGCAGCCTGGGCACAGTATTTGCAGTTTTCGCCACAACGGCCACTGCGTCCGTTGATAATGGTGCAAAGGTCAATGTGGTTGCCACAGAAGTGATCCTGCAGCCGGCGTGCCCCTTCCTGCAGCTCCTTTAGCGGCGCTGTCAGAAGATACGAAAGGTCATCGCCGCGTTTTAGGCGCAGTCCGGCGATGATTTTATCGGTAAGCAATTGGATGTTCGTGATTTTCATAGCAGTCAGCCTCGCTTTATTATTTTTGAGGATAAAATCCATTGTTAACATTTTATATCTATAAAAGTTGACAGTCAACCTAGTAAGCTAAAATAGCGAACCAAAGGGAACGTTTAAGGGGCGGCTGCTGGTTTCTGCTTTTGAGGTTTGCTGTAAGATATGATAAAATTATTAGATAATAAGAGGAGGGGCAGTTCGTATGGCATATTCCAATTTTGATTTCTTGTCAGAAAAATTTCCGGTGCTGGCTCATTTGGGACGGCTGGCAGAAAAATATGTGTACAGCGATTCGAATTCCTGTCTGTTCAAGTTAGGTATGATGGGCGAGACGATGATTAAGCTCATGTTTGACTACGATGGAATAGAACTGCCTCACGAAGATAAAGCGGTAAACCGAATCAATAAATTGCGGCGGGAAGATTTGTTGGATGCAGATACGGCCATGCTTTTCCATTCCCTGCGCAAGATACGCAATCAGGCAGGACATGAGGGCTATGAATCTGTAAGGGATGCCCGCAACTATTTAGGCATTACGTACAGTCTGTCCGAATGGTTTATGCAGACTTATGGCGATTATCAATATAAGAATCGCCCGTTTGTGATGCCGCAGGAAACGCCGGCCCCTGTCAGGGAAGATAAAGGGGAGGAAGAGGCACTGGAAAAAATCCTCCTGCAGCAGGCTGCGGAAAATGCCGCCAAAGCCCCCAAGGTAAACAAGGCGGTCCGTCAAAAATATGCCCGCAAGGCCAGCAATCAGCGGTACAAATCCGAAGCGGAAACCCGCGTGTTGATTGATGAGCAGCTGCGGCAGGTAGGCTGGGAGGCTGATACGGAGAACTTGCGTTACAGCAAGGGCACAAGACCGCAGAAGGGCAAGTGCCTTGCTATAGCGGAATGGCCTACGGATTCGGCGAGCGGCAAAAGCGGTTTTGCCGATTATGCGCTGTTCATCGATTTGCAGCTGGTGGCCATCATCGAGGCCAAGGCTGAACATAAAGATGTAGCCGCAGTGATTGACGGCCAATGCAAGGACTATCCCAAGCACATCAAGAATCAGCATAGCGATTATGTCGTGGGGCAGTGGGGCGATTATCAGGTTCCCTTCACCTTTGCCACCAATGGCAAGCCTTATTTGGAGCAGCTGCGCACGAAGTCCGGCATCTGGTTCCTGGATTTGCGGCAGAAAACCAATCGTCCGCAGCCGCTGCGAGGCTGGTTCAGCCCTCTGGGACTGGTAGAGTTATTGGCCCGCGATACAGGCAAGGGCAACGAAAAGTTACAGGCTATGCCTTACGCTGTCCTGCAAGACCCGGATGGCTTAAATCTGCGCGCCTATCAGATTGCGGCGATTCAGGCAGCGGAAAAGGCGGTACTCAGCGGCCAGCAGAATATCCTGCTGGCCATGGCTACGGGCACCGGTAAGACCCGTACCGTGTTGGGGATGATTTACCGCTTCCTCAAGACCAATCGCTTTCAGCGGATTTTGTTCCTCGTTGACCGCAATTCTCTGGGTACGCAGGCCCATGATGTATTCAAGGATGTGAAACTCGAAGAGCTTATGTCCCTGAATCAGATTTACAACATCAAGGGGCTGGATGAAAAACTTATTGACCGGGAGACACGTGTGCAGGTGGCTACGGTACAGGGCATGATTCAGCGCATTGTCTTTAACGATGACGAACGCAAGCCTGCCGTATCGGACTATGACCTGATTATTGTCGATGAAGCCCATCGCGGCTATACGCTGGACAAGATGATGGATGAGGAAGAACTGGTCTATCGCGACCAGCGGGATTACCAGAGCAAGTATCGGGCCGTTATTGAGTATTTCACGGCAGTGAAAATCGCTTTGACCGCAACGCCTGCTCTGCATACCACGCAGATTTTCGGCGAACCGATTTTTAAGTACACCTATCGGGAAGCCGTGATTGATGGTTTTCTCGTGGATTACGATGCACCACATATCATCAAGACGCGCCTGAGCGAAGCGGGCATTCATTACGGCAAGGGTGACACCGTGGCCATCTATGACCCGGTTACGGGGGAAATCACCAATAGTGAAGCACTGGAAGACGAGCTGGACTTTGATGTAGAGAGCTTCAATCGGCAGATTATCGTGCCGGACTTCAATCGCAAGGTGCTGGCCGAAATTGCCAAGGATATTGACCCCACGGATGAATTCGGCGGCAAGACCCTTATCTATGCCGTCAACGATGCCCATGCGGATATGATTGTAGACATTCTGCGGGAAATCTATGCCGATATGGATATTGACCAGGATGCCATTATGAAAATCACGGGCAGTATCGAAAACGGCAATCAGAAGAAAATACAGGAAGTCATCCGGCAGACCCGCAACAACCAGTATCCCAGCATTATCGTGACCGTTGACCTGCTGACAACAGGTATTGATATCCCTGCCATTACGCGGCTGGTGTTTCTGCGGCGAGTGAAATCCCGTATTCTCTTTGAGCAGATGCTGGGCCGTGCCACGCGCCTGTGTCCTGCTATTGGCAAAGACCATTTCGAGATTTATGACCCCGTGGGCACATTCGCCAGCTTGGAGAAGGTTAGCACGATGAAACCGGTGGTCGCGAATCCGGCAGCTACCATCACCAAACTGATTGACACGTTAGTGCCAGAGGCACAGTCAGAGGATAAGTCTGTACTGACGCATCAGATTGACCAGCTGTTGGCGAAAATCCAGCGCAAAGGCCGCAATCTGACCACCGAGCAGGAGCAGCAGTTCATGGCTATGACCGGGGCAAAATCCTATGCAGATTATGCCCACGACTTGGCCGAGCAGGATGATAAAACGGCTCGGGACAGACTGATTAAAGACAGGGCCGCATTCAGTTACTTGGAAAACTATATCCGTCCGGGCAGGCCGCAGGTGGTATCAGATGCCACAGATGAAGTGACCTATCATGTGCAGGGCTATGGTAACGCCCAACAGCGGCCCGAGGATTATCTGGACGAATTCACCAGCTACATCAAAGAACACATCAATGAAGTAGCGGCAATCAATATCATCTGCACCAAACCGGCAGAACTTACGCGGAAAAGTTTGAAGGAATTATCCCTGCAGCTCGATAGGGAAGGCTATGCCCCGACACAGCTGGATTCTGCGATTACCGCCCTGAATGCGGAAGAAGCCGGTGCCGACATCATCAGCATTATCCGCCGCTATGCCATCGGTGCCCGCCTGATGAATCATCGGGAAAAGGTGGAAAGGGCCGTGAAACGCCTGCGGGCTAACCATAAGTTCACCAAAATGCAGGATACATGGATAGAGCTGATGAAAAACTATCTAATCAATGAACCTGTGCTGAACCGTGAAGCCTTGGACGAAGATTCCCGTCTGCGCAAAAAGGGCGGCTCGGCACGGGCGGACAAACTTTTGCAGGGACAGCTAAATGGGATTATTGCAGAACTTAATGAATATATGTATGACGACGGAGGAAGAAGCGCGTGACAACTCAGGATATTGTAGGCAAATTATGGAAATTATGTGATGTACTGCGGGATGATGGCATTACCTATCATCAGTATGTAACGGAACTGACCTATATCCTGTTCCTCAAAATGGCCAAGGAAACAGGGGCGGAGGACAGCATTCCCGCAGGCTATCGCTGGGATGATTTGGCGGCATTAGATGGCATTGAACTCAAAAAGTTTTATCGGCAGCTTCTGGAATATCTGGGTACGGAATGTCAGGGGCGCATCCGCGAAATCTATAATGGAGCGTCCACCAGCATTGACGAACCGGCCAACCTCAAAAAACTCATCACTTCCATTGATGAACTGGACTGGTTCAGCGCGAAAGAAGAGGGCTTGGGCAATCTCTATGAAGGCCTGCTGGAGAAAAACGCCAACGAGAAAAAATCCGGTGCAGGGCAGTATTTCACGCCGCGTCCGCTGATTGATGTGATGACAAAACTCGTGAAACCACAAGCAGGCGAGAAATGCAATGACCCTGCGTGTGGCACTTTCGGCTTTATGATTGCCGCTTTCCAGTACGTTTACAGCCATACCAATGGTTTTATGGATTTGGACGGCGACCAGGCGCAGTTTGAATATGAAAAAGCGTTCACGGGCTGCGAACTCGTGCATGATACGCATCGTCTGGCGCTGATGAATGCCATGCTGCATGAAATCGAGGGCAGAATCATGTTGGGCGATACGCTCTCACCTTTGGGCAAAAATCTGGATGGGTATGATGTGGTGCTCACCAATCCGCCTTTCGGGACGAAAAAAGGCGGCGAGCGTGCTTCCCGCGATGACCTCGATGTGCTCACGAGCAACAAACAGCTCAACTTCCTCCAGCACATCTATAAGAGCCTTAAAAAAGATGGCAAAGCGCGGGCGGCTGTTGTCCTGCCCGATAACGTGCTCTTTGCTGATGGCGATGGCGCGAAAATCCGCGCCAATCTCATGGATAAATGCAACCTGCATACCATCCTGCGCCTGCCCACAGGCATTTTCTATGCGCAGGGAGTCAAGACCAATGTGCTGTTCTTTACCAGAGGAACGAGCGACAAGGATAATACCAGGGAAGTGTGGTTCTACGATCTGCGCACCAACATGCCGTCCTTCGGCAAGACCAACCCCTTGAAGCAGGAGCACTTCGCGGACTTTATGAAGGCTTACGAGGCTGAGGACAGAACCAAAGTGGAGGACGAACGCTGGAGTGTGGTGAGTCGCGCAGAAATTGCCGCTAAAGGCGACAGCCTTGACCTTGGACTCATCAAAGATGACAGCATCGTGGATTACGAGGACCTGCCCGACCCGCTAACCGCTGCGGAAAACGCCGCTGATACCTTGGAAGAAGCCGTGGATATGCTGCGGGCGGTGGCGAAGGAACTGAAACAGCTCGGCGTATAAGGGAGAGGTAAGTTTATGTCTGTGAGGAAAATAAGAGTAAATAATTATTCTGTATTTGCCGATATGGAAATAGATACAGAGGCAAATGTCAATGTGCTTGTCGGTCAAAATGGAACAGGAAAGACGCATCTTTTGAAATATATCTATGTAGCATCTAAGCTTGACAAGTCAAAAGTCAATATTGATTTTTTGCGTCAATATGGGGTTCCGTTTGACAAGTCAAATTATCCTGTGCAGGGATATCTGGTAACGGATAAAGAAGAAAGCAGTTTGGATGCACTATATATTCCGGTGAAGGATATGTTGACGCATGCGAAAGGTCTGCTCGCGATGGCAGAAAAGTATCGGGATTTTCCTTTTGACCGTACCTTGACGGATATTATCAAGCGTGCGAATCAGTGGACATTGAAAGAACCTACCTTGCTGGCCAAGGCGATATTGCCGCATTTAGAGCGTATGATGGATGGTCAGGTCGTGGTGCAGGATGAGGAATTCTATATTCGCAAACATGACGGGCGAATGGTCAGCTTTACTGTTGAAGCGGAGGGGCTAAAAAAAATCGGGTTGCTTTGGCAATTGCTGATGACGGAAAATATTCATGAAGACATGGTGCTGTTGTGGGATGAACCGGAAGCGAATCTCAATCCAGAATTTTTCCCGGATTTGGTGGAGTGCCTGCTGGAACTTTCACGACATAATATACAAATCTTTGTCAGTACACATAATTATATTTTTGCCAAGTATTTTGATGTACGCCGTCGTCAGGCGGATAGAATTTTCTTCCATGCGTTGTATTCAGGAGAAAATGGCGTTCATTGTGAAACGAAGAATACTTTTGCGGAATTAGAGCATAATGCCATTGCGGATACCTTCAATGCGCTATTGAATGAAGTCTATGATTTACAGGTAGGAGATTGATATGGCTGGGATTTTTACGGATGAGAACCATTCCTGTGAAATCGACTTTACAAGGGCGAAATGGGCGACGGACCAGCTTCATGACATATTTCATGCAGCGAAACTTAGCTTGTTAAGCGATGTAGATTTTGTGGCTGAGACGGATGACGAACTTTTGCTGATAGAGTATAAAAATGCGAATTTGCGAGGTGCAGTAAATCCGGAGGCTTTCAAGCCAATGGCAGATAAGAAGCTGAATAGTGTGGCGCGGAAGTATTATGATAGTCAGCATTTCTTGCAAGCCATTCAACGCGGCAAGGGAAAAAAGAAGCACTATGTCTATATTTTGGAATGTGTCAAAGGGGATAGCGTTTTGCGTAATAGTGTGCGCGTGAATCTGGCTGGCCGCTTGCCGTTTAAATTACAGAAAGATGTAGCCGGGATGGAAAAAATGATTGATTCACTGGAAGTATTGAGCGTGGCAGAGTGGAACGAACGGTATGGGCGGTTTCCCTTGCGCCTGTTGGGAGACGTGTAGATGGCAAAGAAGCAACTGACAATAGAAGAAAAATTAGAAGCGGCACTGGTGCCAGTCGAGGAACAGCCATATAAGGTGCCGGAGAATTGGTGCTGGGTGAGATTGGGGAGTATATCTACAAATCAATATGGATACTCTGCAAAGGCTATCTATGACAGCAATTACCCTAGAATGCTTAGAATTACTGATATTAAAGAAGATGGCGTGGATTGGAAGTCAGTTCCAAACTGTGTTATAGATGATGAGACTAAAGAAAAGTATCTTTTGCAGACAGATGATATTGTTGTTGCTAGGACTGGTGCTACAACAGGAAAAAGTTATTTGCTGGTGAATCCAGATAATGCAGTATTTGCTTCATATCTGATTCGTTTGAGGATAACGCGAGAAGTTTTGCCATCATACATTTATTTGTTTCTTCAATCTTCTCTGTATTGGAATCAGATAACGGAATTGGCAGCTGGTATTGCGCAACCGGGAGTTAATTCCTCTAAATTATTGACGTTGATGGTTCCTTTGCCAAAGAACGCGGAACAGTCCCGTATAGTCGCCCGTATCGAATCTCTTTTCGCCAAGCTGGATGAAGCCAAGGAAAAAATACAGGAAGTTCTCGATGGAGCTGACCTGCGCCGCGCCGCTATTTTGCATCAAGCTTTTACAGGCAAGTTGACGGCGAAGTGGAGAAAGGAACGTGGCGTAAGGTTAGAAGATTGGAGAAAAACTACCTTAAAAGAAATTTCATCAGCTATTGGCGATGGTTTACATGGCACCCCAGAATATGATGCTGAGGGAAAATATTTTTTTATAAACGGCAATAATTTCTTCGATGACCATATTGAAATTAAGCCGGACACAAAAAAGGTAAATGAAAAAGAATATAATAAATATAAAATTGCTTTATCAAGCAGTAATACAGTTTTCTTGTCTATAAATGGAACGTTAGGAAAAACAGCTTTTTATAACAATGAGCCAGTAATTTTGGGAAAGAGTGCCTGTTATATAAATGTTATGTCAATGGTAAATAAATATTGGTTAAAATATTTTTTTCAAACTCTAGAGTTTATCAATTATGCTAATGAAAAGGCTACTGGTAGTACGATAAAAAATCTTGGCTTAAAAGCAATACGAGAGAAAAAAATATATTTACCTTCCATGCCGGAACAGCAAGAAATCGTCCGCTTGCTGGACAATCTGCTCTCCCGCGAACAATCCACGGTCACTGCTTGCGAAGAAGCCTTGACCACCATTGACACCCTCAAAAAATCCATCCTTGCCCGCGCCTTTCGTGGCGAATTGGGCACTAATGACCCCGCTGAACCAAGCGCCAAGGAACTGCTGCAAGAAATACTAGCAAGCTAGAGTGTAGAATTTGACAAGTCAAACTTGACCGGTCAAAGATTGACTTGTCAAATGCAGACTGGCGGCGTGTTACGCAAAGAAAGCAGTGGAAAACTTGCAGACCTAGTGAGCGATTATGCCTGCCATGACAGATAAGAAGAAATCAGCTAGTGTAATGGTATAGGCCGTGAGGGCGTGGTCACTCTCGCGGCTTTTCACGTGTCTGCATCTTCTGTCGGAGGTGCAGGCTTTTTTCTTTGGGAAGTATTTTGGTTGCGGGCTGGATATGTGGTACAATGAGACTGTATTTATTGTTTATTCGATAAGAAAGAAGCAGGTGAACAGATTCTTTGCAGCAGGCATTAGAAAAGCAGATTGTCTTTCAAGACCATAAAGAAGCTTATTCACTTTTAGGTGAGCGCGATGAGTTCCTGCAGGCAATGCGGGATAATTTTGATTGTCAGTTTATAAGCCGTGGCGATCGCATTGAGATACTCGGCGAGGCCGCGATGGTTGAGCCGGCGGCCAAGGTGCTCGAGGAGTTACAGTATCTCTATCGTCAGGGCACGACGATTACGATGCATGAAGTGCGTTATGGAATCGGGCTGGTAAAGGGGGGCAAGGGCGAGGCTCTGCACACTTTATTTGGCGATACGATCCTCGTGACGTCGCGTGGCCGTCATGTCCGTCCGAAGACGCTCGGTCAGCGTCTTTATCTCGATACGATTCGCCGCAATTCCATAACCTTTGGCATTGGCCCAGCTGGTACGGGTAAGACGTATCTGGCAGTTGTCATGGCGGTGGCTGCTCTGCGCAATAAGGAAGTAAATAAGATTATCCTGACGCGTCCTGCCGTCGAGGCTGGCGAGCGTTTGGGCTTTTTGCCTGGCGATTTGCAGGATAAAGTTGACCCGTATTTGCGTCCGCTTTACGATGCACTGCAGGACATCTTAGGGCAGGATACGTATCAAAAGTTTATGAGCAAGGGCATCATTGAGATTGCACCGCTGGCTTATATGCGCGGTCGTACGCTCGAGGATGCGTTTATTATCCTTGATGAGGCGCAGAACACGACGGACAAGCAGATGAAGATGTTTTTGACGCGTCTTGGTTTTGGTTCCCGTATGGTGGTCACGGGAGACCTGGGACAGGTAGATCTTCCCCGCGGTGTCACTTCGGGACTTCGTGAAGCATCGGAAGTCCTAAAGGGCGTAAAGGGCGTCGGTATCGTGAGGATGGCGCCGATGGATGTCATTCGCCATGAGGTGGTTACCCGCATCGTTGAGGCGTATGGCGATTGGGAAGCCAAAAAGAAAAAGGCCAAGGCAAAAGCTGAGGCAGAGAGACAGGGAAAGGGATAAGGAATGGAAGTAATCATTAGCAATTACCCTGAGGAGCTTACGTTTCCGCAGGAATATATCGATAACGTCAAAGCCGCAGCCGAAATGGTAGGCAGACTGTACGATGTAGAAAATGGCGAGGTCAGTGTCACCTTGACCAATAACGAGTATATTCACACGCTCAATAAGCAGTATCGGGGAATCGACCGGCCGACGGATGTGTTGTCCTTTGCCCTCAACGAGAGTGAGGAGCCGGAAATCGAAGGGGAACCAGAAGTCGATGTGTTAGGCGACCTTATCATTTCGGTCGAACGGGCGGAGGAACAGGCGGCAGATTTTGGACACAGCGTCCGCCGCGAGATGGCTTTTTTGACGGTTCATGGCATGCTCCATCTGCTGGGCTATGACCACATGGAAGAGGCGGACCGTCTGGAGATGGAGGAAGAGCAGCGCTATGTCATGGAGCAGCTCGGAATCTCTCGTGACGATGAGGCGGTGGAAAAGACTTCCCCAGAGAAAAAGCAGCAGCCGGCAGCTGCGAAGAAAGGCAAGCATAAATCGGGTTTCATTGCGGTAATCGGCCGGCCGAATGTGGGAAAATCCACGCTGGTCAATACGCTTATCGGGCAGAAAATCGCTATCATGAGCGATAAGCCGCAGACTACCCGCAACCGTATCATGTGCGTATTGACACAGCCGGATGCACAGATTGTGTTCCTTGATACGCCGGGTATCCATAAGCCAAAACACAAACTGGGCGAATACATGGTAAAAGCGGCGGAAGGCACGTTAAAGGAAGTCGATGCCATCCTCTTCGTCGTAGATGCTACGCAGAAGCTGGGACCGGGTGAGATGTATATCCTGGAGCGTTTGCAGGCGACGAAGCGTCCGGTTATTCTTGTCGTCAATAAGATTGATTTGATTGAGCGCGAGCAGGCTTTGCCGATTATCGCTCACTATACCAGCAAGTATTCCTTTGCCGGTGTCGTGCCCATCTCGGCGATGGAAAAGATGAATCTCGACGGGCTGCTCGATGAGGTCAAGGGCTATTTGCCGGAAGGGCCGCAGTATTATCCAGAGGATATGATTACAGACCAGCCGGAACGTCTTATCGTGGCGGAACTTATCCGCGAAAAGGCGTTGCATCTCACGCGGGATGAGATTCCTCATGCCATTGCTGTGGATGTCGATGAGATGACTACGCGTCCGAATGAGGATGTCTATATCCGAGCAACGATTTATGTCGAGCGTGATTCGCAAAAGGGAATCATCATCGGGGCGAAGGGCTCTATGCTTCGTGAAATCGGAGCGTTGGCTCGGACGGATATCCAGAATCTCTTGGGATCGCGGGTGTTCTTGGATCTTTGGGTCAAGGTGCGCAAAGATTGGCGTGACCGCGATGGAATCTTGCGTAATTTTGGATTTGGTGACGAGCGATGAGTGAACACGAAGGAAAGAAAAATAGCAGCAGTATTTCCGGCCGGATTTCCCGGCGCTTTATCAATGGCCTCATTCTGTTGGTTCCGGTGGCCATTACCTTTTTTGTCATTGAGGAGACGCTTCATTTTACGGAAGGGGTACTCGGAAAACATCTGCCGTTTTATTTCCCTGGCATGGGGATTATCACGCTGCTGGCCTTCATCTATCTGACCGGTTGGGCGTCGTCCTATTGGGCTACCCGCCGGCTTATCCATCTGGGTGAGAAGCTGCTCGGGAAGATTCCCGTCGTTAAATTTATCTACAACAGTGTCAAGCATCTTTCGACGGCGGTATTTGAGTCGAATAATATGTTTGACCATGTCGTGCTGGTGCCTTATCATCAGTCCAAGGCCTTGGGGTTCATCATGGCGGATGTGCCGCCCATGCTCAAAGAGCAGCTTGGCGATGACTATGTCTGTGTCTTCGTGCCTTGGAGCCTTAATATGACTTCGGGTACGAATCTCTTTGTACTCAAGAAAGATGTCATCTATCTGGACATCAGCAGTGAGTCGGCGCTGCAGTATATGCTTACAGCAGGTGCGGTCATGCCCAAACGGTTGAGTCACAAAACTCCCCAGGAGAATCCGGCTGGAAATCTTTCACCGGAAGCCCTGCAGGAACTTGCCAAGAAGGAAGTAAAGTAATGGCGCTTTATCAGACGGAAGCGGTAGTCCTAGGGGCGAAGAACTGGGGCGAAGCGGATAAGATGATGACGTTTTTTACCCGGGAACGAGGCCTGGTGCGGGCGGCTGCTTTTGGCTGCCGGCGGCCGCGCAGTGCCTTGGCGGGGGGCATGCAGATGTTTTCCCATCTTGATTTGCAGTTGGCTGAGGGACAGCGGGTCGATACGGTGAAGCAATGTACACTCAAACAGCATTACCGGAAATTAAGTGAAGATTTGACGGTCATGTCGTATGGGAGTTTTGTGGCGGAGTTTTTACGGGAATTCCTGCCCGAAGGCCAGCCGGAACCCCAGATGTTTGAACAGCTGCTGCTGATTTTGACGGCGTTTGAAACGCGCAATCCGCGGGTGACAGCCGCTGCTGCGGTGTATCAGCTGTTGGAATTTACTGGGATGCAGCTTCATTATGAGCATTGTGTTCATTGCGGCAAAATCATAGCCGGCGATGCGTTCTTTTCGCAGTCAGCTGGCGGCGTCCTTTGCGAAGAGTGCCGGGAGGCGGGCTCTGCGCCTTTCCCGGATGATTTGCGCTTGTTTATTTTGCGCTTGCGCGATTTTAACTGGCAGGAAGGGGAAGTGCTTACGATTCGTTCGCGGCTCCTGCTCCAAGCAGAGCAGATCCTGCTCAATTATCTGCAATCACTCTTGGGGCGGCCACTGAAGTCGCTGGCTTTTATCCAGGCGTTGGGATGAAGCCGTGAGTTGACATTTGTCCGCGTTTTTGTTAAACTCGTAACCAGCAATGATAAAGAGGAGTAGTCTCATCATTAGCGAGGCGGCGATGGTGCAAGGCCGTCAACGAGACGAAGGGCACTTTGGAGCAGAACCCAATACTTTGAGGTGGGTTTTCGATAGGAAAACCAATCAGGGTGGAACCGCGGGATTTGGAAAGACAGGTCTCGTCCCTGTAACGATAACGTTACGGGGACGAGACTTTTTTGTTGCCTCCGTAGCAGATTTATTTTAGAAGAGGAGTTGTTCCCATGAAATTTCAGGAAATCATCCTGGCACTGCAGAAATTCTGGTCGGAACAGGGCTGCATCCTGGCTGAGCCGTATGATGTCGAGAAGGGCGCCGGCACGATGAACCCGTCGACGTTCCTGCGCGTACTTGGCCCGGAGCCGTGGCATGTTGCTTATGTTGAGCCGTCGCGCCGTCCGGCTGATGGACGTTATGGCGATAACCCAAACCGCCTGTACCAGCATCATCAGTTTCAGGTCATCATGAAGCCGTCGCCGGATAACATCCAGGAGCTCTATCTGGAGAGCTTGGAGCGTCTCGGCATCGATCCGAAAAAACACGATATCCGTTTTGTCGAGGATAACTGGGAGTCGCCGACGCTGGGCGCCTGGGGCCTCGGCTGGGAAGTCTGGCTCGATGGCATGGAAATCACGCAGTTCACGTATTTCCAGCAGGTAGGCAGCCAGGACATCAAACCGGTAGCATCGGAAATCACGTATGGACTCGAGCGTCTGGCCATGTATATCCAGGGCGTCGAGAACGTTTACGACATCCAGTGGACGGATGACTACACCTATGGCGATGTCTTCCATCAGAATGAGTATGAGCAGTCGGCTTATGCCTTTGACCTTTCCGATGAGAAGCTCTTGTTCGAGCTCTTTGATAAATATGAGGCTGAGGCTGTCCGCGTCATCGCTGAGGGCTATGTCCATCCGGCCTATGACTACGTGCTCAAGTGCTCGCATACGTTCAACCTGCTCGATGCGCGCGGTGCTATCTCCGTATCGCAGCGCACGGCCTTCATCGGCCGCGTCCGCAAGCTGGCCCGTCTTTGCGCTGAGTGCTATCTGAAACAGCGCGAGGAGCTTGGCTATCCGATGTTGCATAGAGGGGAGAAGTAAGCATGAGCAAGGATTTATTACTCGAAATCGGCACGGAAGAAGTTCCGGCCCACGTCATGCCGGGCATCCTTGCCCAGCTGAAAGAGAATGCCGAAAAAGCATTCCAAGAGAACCGCATTGCCTTTGGCAGCGTTCGTACGATTGGTACGCCGCGTCGTACGGCACTTCTGGTAAAAGATTTGGCAGATAAGCAGGAAGATATTTCCAGTGAGAACCGCGGCCCATCGGTCCAGATTGCTTTTGATGCTGATGGCAATCCGTCCAAGGCTGCTCAGGGCTTTGCGCGTGGTCAGGGTGTTGACCCGAAAGAACTCGTTGAAAAAGACGGCTATGTCTATGCGATGGTTCATGAGGAGGGCAAGGCTACGGCTGAGCTTTTGCAGGATCTTTTGAAAGACCTTATCTGCGGCCTTTCGTTCCCGAACAACATGCGCTGGCGCGACCTTGACTTCAAGTTCATCCGTCCGCTGCGCTGGATTGTTGCTTTGCTCGATGACGAAGTCATTCCTTTTGAGGTAGCTGAGGTAAAATCCGGCCGCACGTCCCGCGGCCATCGTTTCCTGTCGCAGGGCGATTTTACGATTGCCGATGCTAACAGCTATGAAAAGGCCTGCGAGGAAAACTTCATCATCGTCGATCAGGACAAGCGCAAGGCGATGATTCGCGAGCAGATTGAAGAAGTTGCCAAGAAACAGAATGGTACGGCTGAGATTACCGAGGATCTTCTCGAAGAGGTACTCTATCTCGTAGAATATCCGACGGCACTTTGCGGCACGTTCGAGGACAAATACCTTAAGCTGCCGGCTGAGGCCGTTATCACGCCGATGCGCGATCATCAGCGTTACTTCCCGGTCAAGGCCGCAGATGGCAGCCTGATGCCGCTCTTTATCACGGTCCGCAATGGCGGCAGCGAGCATCTCGAAATCGTTCAGCACGGCAACGAGCGCGTGCTGCGTGCCCGCCTCGAAGATGCACAGTTCTTCTTTGATGAAGACCGCAAGAAGAGTCTCGAAGAGCATCGCGAGAAACTCAAGACGGTTGTCTTCCAGCAGGGCCTTGGTACGATGTACGAAAAATCCGAGCGCCTTATGGAGCTCGCTGC
This sequence comes from Selenomonas sp. ND2010, assembly GCF_000702005.1. Classification (GTDB taxonomy): domain Bacteria; phylum Bacillota; class Negativicutes; order Selenomonadales; family Selenomonadaceae; genus Selenomonas_A. Next base: position 65,909 of record NZ_JNKI01000014.1, read on the forward strand.
GTTCATTGCCGATGAACTCGGTGCTGATGAAAAGACGCACAAGCATGCGAAACGGGCGGCTGAGCTCTGCAAGGCGGACCTCGTAACGGGCATGGTTCAGGAGTTCACGGAGCTCCAGGGCATCATGGGCCGTGAGTATGCAAAACTCGATGGCGAGTGCGAGAACGTTGCCATCGCTATCGATGAGCACTACATGCCGCGCTTTGCTGGCGACAATCAGCCGCAGACGGAAGCCGGCCGCATTGTCTCGGTCGCCGATAAGATTGATACGATTGTCGGCACGTTCAGCCGCGGCAAGATTCCGACGGGTTCCCAGGATCCGTTCGCCCTTCGCCGTCAGGCACTGGGTCTTGTACACATGATGATCGAGGCCAAATACACGCTGAGCCTTTCCAAAGTCGTCGCCAAGGCTATGGACCTCTACCAGATTACGGATGAGGCTGCCCGCACGAAGATGCAGAATGATGTTGCTGACTTCATGCGCCTGCGCCTCAAAAATGTTCTCGAAGATGTCCGCTATGATGTTGTCGATGCTGTCCTTGATAATGTCGATGATCTCTATGCAGTCAGCCTGCGCGCTGAGGCAGTAGCCAAATTTGTTGCCAGCGATGCAGCTGTAGCCAATATCCAGGCGTTTGTCCGCGCTGCTAATCTGGCGAAAAAATCTGAGTCGGCAGCAATTGATGAGGCTCTCTTTACCACGGACGAAGAGAAAAACCTCTATCAGGTATACACCGCTACGGCAAGTTCGCTTGACAGCCTCGTGGCTGGTCATGATTACGCAGGTGCTATTGATGCCCTGACGGAGCTTTCGGCTCCGATTGATGCTTTCTTTGAAGGTGTCATGGTCATGGACAAGGACGAGAAAGTCAAGAACAATCGCCTTGGCTTGTTGAAATCCATTGATACGTTGGTAAAACGTGTAGCGGATTTCTCGAAGGTGGTACTGTAATTTCTTTTGGGATTATTCAAAACTCCCCCGTGTTTTCGGGGGAGTTTTTTCTATAAAAAGGGAGGACTATTATGAACGGGAAATTTGTTTCAAAATACATCGATCTCCATGCACATCTGGATGGTTCGATTACAGTGGAAATCCTCAAGAAATTGGCGGAAATCCAGCAGCTGGAGCTGCCGGTGGCAACGGATGCCGAACTGGAAAAACTCATTACGGTGTCGGAGAATTGTCAGAGTCTCAATGAATTTTTGCAGTGCTTTGAGCTGCCGGGAAAATACATGCAGACGGAAATAGGAATCCGCGAGGCGGTAAAATTGGTCCTGGCGAATATGGCAGCAGGCGGTGTTGTCTATGCGGAAATCCGCTTTGCCCCCCAGTTGCATACGTTCAGGGGACTGACTCAGGAAGAAGTCATACAAGCGGCGCTGGCTGGTCTTAAAGAAGCATCGATTCCGGCCAATTTGATTCTCTGCTGCATGCGCGGGGATGACAACGCCGCGCAGAATAAGGAGACAGTGGAACTGGCCAAGAAATATCTGGTAGCGGATGGCGGTGTCGTGGCTGTCGATTTGGCGGGAGCTGAGGCGCTGTTTCCCAATGAGGGGTTCCGGGAACTTTTGCAGGCTGCTCATGGGGCGGGGATTCCGCTTACGATTCATAGCGGCGAAGCTGGTGGCCCGGAAAATGTGGAGAGTGCCATCGAAATGGGGGCTCTTCGCGTAGGACACGGCGTGCGAATTGCCGGTAACGACCGCATCATGCAGCTGGTCAAGGAAAAGGGCATTACGCTGGAGATGGCTCCTACCAGCAATCGTCAAACGAAAACGGTGGTGGATATGAAGGCAGAATATCCGCTCAAACAATTCCTCCAGTACGGGTTAAAGGTCACCATCAATACCGATGATATGGCGGTTGAGGGAACGACGCTGGCTGATGAATTCCGCTATATTGAGCGCGAGTTTGGCATAACGCCAGAAGAAGAGAAACGTATGCTGGGGAATGCGGTAGCGGCCGCCTTTACTTCCGAAGCGCGCAAAGAAGAATTGAGAAAAGTGCTGGCATTATAAAAGACAAGGGAGAAGTTATTATGGGGAAGATAAAGAAAACACTAATGGCAATTGCTATATTGAGCTTGCTTTTCAGTATGGCACCGTTCGGCATGGGGAAGGTATCTGCTCAGGACGTTTGGGCTGCTGGGGATGAATATATGCAGCATTATGTGATGACGGAACGGACTACGGTAAAATATCATTACATGTATGTATATGTAAAAAATGTTAACAGGTATAATGATTCGCGCATTGAATGCTGGACCTTTTGTGCCGATGAAGGAGAAATTTGGGTCGCAATTAACAGAAATGGAATTGGCCCGTTGCGAAATAATCCCCTTGCCAAGAATATATTTTATGTAGCTCGTGATTATTTGGGCTCTGATTTCGGGAGCCAATACGGTTATTAATACCAGTATACCGATTGGGATGGGATCCTAATAGAAATCCCCCCGCAGTAATCGATGGTCGATTACTGCGGGGGGATTTTAGAAGCAATTAACAGGTACGATTATCGTATTTTTTCAGTATCCAAATCGTATTCCATATGGCCGGCTGTGCGTTGTTCTCCTTTTTGGATGCAGAGGACATGGCCGTCGAAGGACGCGATTCGCGTGCACCAGTTGTAGACCATGTTATCGGAGTGGATGGCAAGGCCGGGGCGCTCGAGACTGCAGTTTGGGCCGAAGAACCAAGCGACATTGGCTTGTAAATCTGCGTAGACGGCACCCCCGGTGAAGTGAAGGTCGTCTTCCATGAGCTGCGTATTGTTTTCGGTCCAAAGCTGCAGTGTCTTGGTGCTGATTTTGGCTGTATCGGTGCGAATCGTCCGACTGCCAAATTGGATGTTGACGTTTCCACGCAGGGTATAGCGGGCTGTATCTGGATTATAGCTGCTGTGGTCAGCCGTTACGATCGCTTTTTCGCGTCCTTGGATGATGCTGTCGGTGATGCTCACGGTGATGGTTTGACGAGCGCTCACCGCCGGCGGCAATGCCGTCAGGCTAAGACCGGCAATCGCTGTGGCAAGGAACAGTCTGGCGTAATTTCTCATGGTGAAACCTCCTTATTCTTGGGGCTTTCTGTTTCTTATATTTTAGCGTAAAGAAAAAACTTTTGCAAAAAATGGCAAAAAAGCAAGACTTTTTTAGTCAAATAGTGTAATATAAAAAGGAAACCCTGTAAAAGGAGGATTGACTATGAATGTAAGAGAGCGTTTGGAAGCGCAGGAATATGAATTCTTATCGCCGTATGCTGCCAAAAGCCGTGATGCTCGTCGGAAGTTTCCGATGGAGGAATGTCAGTTCCGGACTAAGTTTCAACGGGACCGCGATCGGATCTTACATTCCAAGTCTTTCCGGCGTCTCAAGCATAAGACCCAGGTTTATATTGTGTCGGGGGACCATTATCGTACCCGCATGACACATAGTTTGGAGGTTTCGCAGATTTCTCGGACGATTGCGCGGGGACTGCGCCTCAATGAAGATTTGGCTGAGGCGATTGCCCTGGGGCATGATGTTGGTCATACGCCCTTTGGTCATGCCGGTGAGGCGGCCATGGCAAAGCTGACCGGTCATTTTGCGCACAATGAGCAAAGTCTTCGGGTCGTCGAGTTTTTGGAACGCAGTGGACAGGGGCTGAACCTTACCTTTGAAGTTAAGGATGGCATTGTGAACCACACAGGGCCTGTACTGCCGAAGACTTTGGAAGGTCGTATTGTGCGCACCGCAGACCGCATCGCTTATCTTTGTCATGATTATGATGATAGTCTGCGGGCAGGATTGTTGCAGCCAGGGGGACTTCCTCGGCTCGTCTATGAACGGCTGGGAGAGGATACTTCGGCGATGATTACGAGTATGGTTTCCGATATGATTGTAAGTTCTATGGATAAGGACGACATTTCGCTTTCGGCTGAAGTCAAAGAGGCGATGGACACATTCCGAAGTTTCATGTTTGAACACATCTATCATTCGGAGACACTGGCGCATGAGCGCCGTCAGGCGGTTTATGTATTGCGGGCGCTGTATGAGTGGTTCGTGGAGCATTTCGAGGAACTCCCGGCAGAATTTGTCCGTCGGGAAGAACGCTGGGGCCGGCAGAAAATTGTTACCGATTATGTAGCCGGTCTTACCGATAGTTATGCGGTACAGTTGTTCAACGAGATTTTTATGCCGCCGGTTGGTTTTATGGTTCATTGAGATATTATTTTTCAAATTTGTCAAGGGAAAAAAGGATATTGGCAAATTATGAGGAATATAAATATTGTAAAAAGGGCTGTATGCTTGATCACGGCTAGATAACTTTTTCCTTTTGGCAGGAGTTTTTCTATGAGTCGCGAATGGTATACAGGTGCCTTATTATAAAGTATCTGATTGGTCAATGAGGGGTCTAAGTATGCGCAGCGAGAGAATGGACGAATTTGTGGAACAGGTTCGTTCACAGTCTGATATTCTGAACGTTGTTCAGAGTTATGTTCCCTTGAAGCGTAAAGGCAATCGTTATTGGGGCTGTTGTCCGTTTCATAACGAGAAGACCCCCTCATTTTCTGTCGTTCCGGATAAAGGGTTCTTCTATTGTTTTGGCTGTCATGCTGGGGGAAATGTTTTCAAGTTTCTTTCGATGATTGAAAATGTCAGCTATTTTGAAGCAATCAAACTTCAGGCTGAAAAGCTAGGTATCCCGTTGCCGGAACGCCAGCGTACGCCGGAGGAGATTGCCCGGGAACGGGAATTGACGGATTTACGCAAGGTCAATGAGATGGCCCGTGATTTTTTCCATAACTGTTTGACGATGACATCTTATGGACAGGCTGGCAATGCTTATTATGCTGGACGTGGCATCTCAAAGGAGACCATTGAGGAGTTTAAGTTGGGATATGCCCCGAATGCCTGGGATAAGTTGTCTACAGCTTTTTTGAAGCGTGGAGTAAAGCAGGAATTTTTGTTGGCAAGTGGGCTCTCGGCTGAACGCAATAACGGCGGTGGCCTTTATGACCGGTTCCGCAATCGCGTGATTATCCCCATTGCGGATGAGCGCGGGCGCGTGGTCGGCTTCGGAGGCCGTGTACTGGATGACAGCAAGCCGAAATACCTCAATACACCGGAAACGATACTGTTCAATAAGCGAAAACTCCTTTTTGGACTGGATCGCTCACATCGGGCAATCCAGCAGGCAGGTTATGCCATTGTCGTAGAAGGCTACATGGATGCGATCTCTGTATTTGGTGCTGGCGTGCGCAACGTCGTGGCATCACTCGGAACTGCATTTACTGTGGAGCATTGCAAGAAGCTCCTGCGCTATGCGCCGGAGATATATTTTTGTTACGACAGTGATGAAGCCGGTCAAAAAGCAACGATTCGGGCCCTTTCGATTGTACGGGACACAGGAGCCGTAGTGAAGGTTATCGTGGTACCGGATGGCAAAGACCCGGATGAATATATTCGCAAGCACGGCGCAGATGCTTTCCGCCAGTTGGTGAAAGCGGCGCTGCCGTTGGTGGAATACCGTTTGAAGTATGTTCTTGCCCACAACAATATTGATACGTTGGAAGGGAAGGTCAAGGCACTTCATGAGATGCTGCCGGTTTTAGCTGGCATTCGCGAGACAGCGGTTCGCAGCGAATATGAAAAGAAGCTTGCGCAGACCTTATTGCTGGACGAGGGTGTCGTGCGCACGGAGCTTCAGCACTTTGCCCGTGGGACGGAATTTCAAGAAGAAATGCCGTCGCGTGTACCCATCAGACAGGTGGTAAAAAAACAGGACAATGCGCTCAGGCGGGCTGGACGCATTGTCATCCGCATGGTATGGCAGGATGTTTCGCTTGTCTACCATGTCGGTTCGGTACTGCCGATTGAAGGGATTGGAGACCCCGTCCAGCGGGAGATCCTGAAGTTCCTGCAGGAATTGGGCAGCCAGGGGCAGGCTCCGGACGATGTAACGGCCGCGGAAAAACTCAGCGAGGACGCGGCGGCAGAACTCTCCCGGGCACTGGTAGAAGATTTGGGTGGACGTGAGGAAACCGAAGCCTACAACGACTCCCTGAAAGTGCTCAAAAAATCGTACCTCTACACGCTGTTTATGGAACATTCCCGCAAGGCCAATGAGATGATGCAGGCCGGGGATATGGCGTATGTTGAGGAATTGAATGAGGTTATGAGAATAAAAAATGAAATGGATGAATTGTAAGTTGTATAGAGTAGCAGGTATGGAATGTGAGGAAAGGGGGATGCTGAATGGCTGAGGCTAAGAGAAAACAAGCTGAGGCTGGCAGCAAGAACCGCAGCTCGGAGATTGTAGACAACCTTTTGTCAAAAGGTAAGAAAAACGGTGGGACGTTAACATATGGTGAACTCGTTGAGGCGTTGCAGACGCAGGATCTGTCGCCGGACGAGATTGATAATATGTATGATATGTTCAGTACGAAAGGTATTGAAATCGTCGATGATTCCAATAGCGGTGACCAGCAAGATGATGATGTAGATCCCGATGACAAGGACGAAGAGGTCGAAATTGACCTGTCTGTTCCGGAAGGTGTCAGCATTGATGACCCGGTTCGCATGTATCTCAAGGAAATCGGTCGGGTTCCTCTTTTGACAGCAGAAGAGGAAGTAGCTCTGGCTAAGCGCATGCAGGATGGCGATGAAATGGCCCAGAAGCGCTTGGCAGAGGCAAACCTTCGTCTTGTTGTCAGCATTGCGAAACGTTATGTGGGACGTGGCATGCTGTTTTTGGATTTGATTCAGGAGGGTAACCTGGGTCTTATTAAGGCGGTTGAGAAATTCGACTATACGAAGGGGTATAAATTCAGTACCTATGCTACCTGGTGGATTCGTCAGGCAATTACGCGTGCGATTGCTGACCAGGCTCGTACGATTCGTATCCCTGTCCATATGGTGGAAACGATTAATAAGCTTATCCGTGTATCCCGTCAGCTCTTGCAGCAGCTGGGCCGTGAACCGGCTCCGGAGGAGATTGCGAAAGAGATGGAGATTACGGTGGAGCGTGTTCGCGAAATCATGAAGATTGCGCAGGAACCTGTTTCGCTTGAAACCCCGATTGGTGAGGAAGAAGATTCCCATCTGGGCGATTTCATTGAGGACCAGGATGCACCAGCACCAGCTGATGCCGCATCATTCATGCTGCTCAAAGAGCAGCTTGAGGAAGTCCTCGACACCTTGACGCCGCGTGAGGAAAAGGTTTTGCGTTTGCGTTTTGGTTTGGACGATGGACGGGCCCGTACGCTGGAGGAAGTTGGTCAGAACTTCGGCGTTACTCGTGAGCGCATTCGTCAGATTGAGGCGAAGGCACTGCGCAAACTTCGCCATCCGAGCCGTAGCCGCAAATTGAAGGATTTCTTGGATTAAAAATTTTCTTGACATTAATCCGACAGACAGCTATAATAGTTACTGTTGATGCGCGAGCTTCAATAATTATTCCTCGATAGCTCAGCCGGTAGAGCACCTGACTGTTAATCAGGCTGTCGCAGGTTCGAATCCTGCTCGAGGAGCCATTGAGAGCACAAGGGTGTAACGAAATGTTACACCCTTTTTTATTTTCGTGAAGAGGGGAGACTCCTATGCAGCTGGATGACAGACTACAGGCATTGGCAGATTTTGTGCCGAAGGGCTGCCGCGCAGCAGATATCGGTACGGACCATGGCTATCTTGCCATTGATTTGATACGAGAAGATAAAGCAACTTTTGTGGTTGCTGGTGATTTGAACCAAGGGCCTTATGAGGCCGCTAAGCGTACCGTTCATGAAAACGGCATTGCGGAAGATCGGATTTCCGTTCGTTTGGGCAATGGCCTGCAGGTCTTAGTGCCGGGCGAAGTCGATACCGTGTGTATTGCTGGTATGGGTGGAATTTTGATGACCCAGATTTTAGAGCAGTCGATGGACGTGACCGCTAAGCTTACGACGCTCGTATTGCAGCCGATGAATGGAGCGATGGAGCTTCGTTCCTGGCTCTATCGGCACAAGTGGTACATTGTGGATGAGGCCTTGGCGGTGGACGATGGCCGCATTTATGAAATCATCAAAGCGGAACCGGGGGAAAAAAAGCGTCCCGCGCCATTAGACCTTTTGATCGGTCCGATGCTTTGGCAAAAGAAGCCAGCATTGCTCAAACATCATATCGAGGCACTGTTATTTCAGCAGCGCCGTATCCTTTCGGGGATGGAGAATAGTGCGCGGGCGATGAAAAGCAAAAAATACGCAGCCGTCAAAAAACAGGTAGAAGAATTGGAGGCGCGGCTTACATGGTAAAATGTCAGGTAGTTATGGATGCGCTAGAGACAATCGCGCCGAAGCGATTGGCGGAAGAGTGGGACAATCCAGGACTTTTGGTGGGAGCACTCAATCAGGAGATCCATAAAATCCTGGTTTGCCTCGATGTTAGTGATGCAGTGGTGGAACAGGCGGTGGCTGAAGGGGCCGACATGATTGTTGCGCATCATCCGCTGATATTCCGTGGCATCAAGAAACTGCGGACGGATTTGCCGTTAGGGCATCGGCTACAGCAGCTTATCAAGCATGATATTGCCGTAGCGGCGGCGCATACCAATCTCGACATAGCCGAAGGCGGTGTCAATGATGTGCTGGCTCACGCCATTGGTCTTTCGAAGCTTTCACATTTTGTGATGGAAAGTCAGGATGTGGATGGCTCGGTGATCAGTATGGGGCGGATGGGAAGTCTGCCAGCGCCGATGACGGTACAGGATTTTGCCCGTCAGGTTCGAGAGGCGCTGCCTACCGATTATGTGCGCTTGGTGGATGCCGGTGCCCGTCCGGTCCGCAAGGTCGCAATCTGCAGCGGCAGCGGCGCAGAGTTTATTCAGAAAGCAGCATTCATGGGGGCCGATGTTTATGTCACTGGCGATGTGAAATATCACGAAGCCCAGCAGGCGGTGGAACATGGCATGCATGTGATTGATGCTGGCCATTTCGGTACAGAATTTCCAGTGGTAGAGGTGTTGAAAGACCGGCTCACGGAGGAGCTGGCTGAGGCAAAGGGAACCGTAGAAGTCATCGCGGATCAGTCGTCGAAAGATTTTTTTACGGTGGTATGATTTTGTCGGGTAAGGAAGCGTGAAAAGAATGGAGAAAGATTCGGGAACGCAGTATGAGTAAAATGGAAATCAAGAAACATATGGGACGGTATATACAGATTATCCTGGGATGCTTTATCGTATGCTTGGGATTCAATCTGTTCATCATCCCCGCACACCTTTTAACGGGCGGCATCAGTGGTATCGCCTTGATTATTTACTATTTGACGGGTCTTCCCGTAGGTGCCCAGAACCTCCTGTATAATCTGCCGATTTTGTATTTGGCGTATCGGGTTTTTGGCAAGCTCTATGCTTGGGATACGATTGTCGGTACGGCAGTTTTGTCCATCATCCTTGACGCTACGCATTTCATGGTGGATTGGAACCTCACCGGTGATGGCATGTTATGTGCCATTTTTGGTGGTGTGCTGGCCGGCATTGGCTTTGGAATGATTTTCCGTGCCAATGCGAATACCGGTGGTTTGGATGTTGTCGGTGCGGTAGCTAAGAAGTTCTATTCCCTTGATGTGGGGACGGTGGTGTTTGTGCTGAACTTCATTATCGTTATGGCATCGGCGTGGATGTTCAGTGTCAATGAGGCACTCTATACGCTGGTATCCATCTATGTGACGGCAGAGCTTACGAACCGTGTGGCGGCTGGCCTTAATCGGGAAAAGTCCATTTTCATTGTTTCGCCGGCGGCCGAACAGATTTGCCAGGATATCATGGAAAATGTTCATCGTGGCGTCACCTATCTCGAAGGGAAAGGCGGCTTTGCCAAGGAACGCAAAGACATCCTCTTTATCGTCGTGCGCCTCACGCAGGTAAGCCGCGTCAAGACTATCGTGGATCATTACGATCCACAGGCCTTTATGATTGTTTCGGATACATCGGAAGTGTCAGGGAAGGGCTTTACGTTGGAATGTGAGTCGTATGCCGATGCCCGTCGTAAATGGCAGGAAGCTCAGGAAAAACAAAAGGAGCTCATGGATGGACATGAGTAACTGACTGTTGACGCTATGCCCATAGTTACGGTATAATAGGCTTTAGCTGTAAAACGCGAATTTCAATCCCCGGCTGCATTTTGCAGACGGGGGTTTTTCTATCTTTTAGGAGGAGATCGTTTTGGAGAAGTATTCACCGCAGGAGATCGAGAAAAAATGGCAGGACAAATGGGAAAGTGAGCAGGTATACAAGACCGAGGCTGACCCGAATCGTCCGAAGTATTACGCCTTGGAGATGTTCCCGTATCCGTCGGGCAATCTGCACATGGGACATGTCCGCAACTATGCCATCGGCGATGTCATGGCCCGCTACAAGACGATGGAGGGGTTCAACGTCCTTCATCCGATGGGCTTTGACTCCTTCGGTATGCCGGCTGAGAATGCCGCCATCAAGCATGGCGTAAGCCCCGCGGACTGGACGTTCAGCAATATCGAGAACATGGAGAAGCAGCAGAAGAAGATGGGCCTCTCCTACGATTGGGATCGTGAAGTTCTGACCTGTACGCCGGAATACTACAAGTGGACGCAGTGGCTTTTTGAGCTTTTCTACAAAAAGGGACTGGCTTATAAGAAAAAGGCATCGGTCAACTGGTGTGACACCTGCGGTACGGTCCTGGCAAATGAGCAGGTCATCGATGGCAAATGCTGGCGCTGCGATTCGGATGTCCAGAAGAAAGATCTGTCGCAGTGGTTCCTCAAGATTACGGATTATGCCGATGTGCTCTTAAAGGATCTCGATAAGCTCGAGGGCTGGCCGGAGCGCGTCAAGACGATGCAGGACAACTGGATTGGCCGCAGCGAAGGCCTGGAGATTACGCTGGATGTACCGGAGCTCGATGAGAAACTCGTCGTCTATACGACGCGTCCGGATACGGCTTATGGTATCACGTTCGTGGCACTGGCACCGGAGAATGCTCTCGTTGAAAAACTGATTGAAAAGAGCGACAGGGCGGAGGAACTCAAGGCGTTCTGCCAGAAGGTCCGCAATCAGTCCGATATTGAGCGTACCTCGAGCGAATCGGAAAAAGAGGGCATGTTTACGGGCTTCTATGCCGTTAACCCGTTCAACGGCGAGAAGGCACAGCTCTGGATTACGAACTATGTTGTCGCTGACTATGGTACGGGAGCTGTCATGGGCGTTCCGTCCGGTGACTCCCGTGACTGGATGTTTGCGAAAAAATACGACCTGCCGATTATCCTGACGTTGCAGCCGAAGGATAAGGAGCTGGTGCTCGAGGAAATGACCGAGGCTTATGTCGAAAAAGATGGCCGCTTGGTTAATTCGGCACAGTTCACGGGCATGGATATGCATGAAGCCGTCAAGGCTATCATGGACTATGCCGAGGAGCAGGGATTCGGTAAGCGCAAGGTCAACTTCCGTCTGCGTGACTGGCTGATTTCGCGTCAGCGCTATTGGGGGGCACCGATTCCGGTCATTAATTGCCCGCACTGCGGCGAAGTCCTCGTGCCGGAAGACCAGCTGCCGGTCATGTTGCCGACGGACGTATCCTTTGAGGCTGGTTCGGTATCGCCGCTGGCCAGCAGCGAGAAATTCCTGCACTGCAAGTGCCCGAAATGCGGCGCTGATGCAATGCGTGAGACCGACACGATGGATACGTTCATCTGCTCGTCTTGGTATTTCCTGCGCTATACGGATCCGCATAACGATAAAGCTCCGTTTGACAAGGATAAAGTCAATTACTGGGCACCAGTCGACCAGTACATCGGCGGCATCGAGCATGCCATCCTGCACCTCCTGTATTCGCGCTTCTTCACGAAGGTCCTCAAAGACGCCGGGCTGGTCGATTTCGATGAGCCGTTCAAGAATCTGTTGACGCAGGGCATGGTCCTCAAAGATGGTTCGAAGATGTCGAAGTCCAAGGGCAATGTCGTGTCGCCGGAGGAAATCATTGGCAAGTACGGTGCTGATACGGCCCGCCTGTTCATTCTGTTCGCAGCACCGGTTGACCGCGACCTCGAGTGGAGCGACCAGGGCGTCGAAGGTGCGTACCGTTTCCTCAACCGCGTATGGCGTATCCTCGGCCACTTCGAAGAGGCCATCAAGGCTGGCAAGGACAGCTATGATGTATCGGCGCTGACGAAGGACGAAAAGGAACTGCGCCGCATCCTCCATGTCACCATCAAGAAGGTAACGGAGGATGTTCGCGACCGCTTCATGTTCAATACGGCGATTTCGTCGGTCATGGAGCTTGTCAACGCGTTCTATGGCTTCCAGGACAAGGAGCTCAATGCAGGTCTTGCCCGTGAGATGGCAATAAATCTCGTGAAGATGCTCGCACCGTTCGCACCGCATATCACGGAGGAACTTTGGAGCCATCTGTTCGTCGAAGGCAGTGTCCATCAGCAGAAATGGCCGACCTATGATGAGGCAGCCATGAAACAGGATGAAATCGAGATCGTCCTGCAGATTAACGGCAAGGTTCGCGATAAGATCATGGTATCGCCGGATCTTGACCGCGAGGCAATGGAAAAGGCAGTCATGGAATTGCCACGTGCCAAAGAGCTTACGGAGGGCAAGCAGATTGTCAAAGTTATCTGCGTGCCGAAAAAACTCGTCAACATTGTCGTAAAGGGCTAACGTCTTTTAATAAATCGAAAGGGAATGTGAAAATTCCCTTTATATTGGCATAAAATATAGAAGCCTCCATAAGATGGATTCATCTACCTTATGGAGGCTTCTATGAATTTATCCACGCATTTTTTACAAATTACAGTTTGCAGGGGCGTAGTACCCAGTTCGTGTTCGAGGTAAGTCGCCGGCGGCGGGGGCCCCAGTACCAACGCTCCACCGGTGACAACCCGCTACAAGAAATTTTTGCCTTTTAATTAAGAGTTGGAAAACAGTTAAACGCGCTTCGCTTGGACGAAACTGCTTTTCCAACGAGAACGCAGGCAAAAATTTCTTGCTTCACGCGGAACGTCAAGGCTACGCTTATGGTACTGGGGCCCCCG